>NZ_JBVKAK010000016.1:0-163641 GCF_055639435.1 Streptomyces sp. NPDC039430
CCTCCATCCCGCCTCTGCCCAAAAAGGCGGAGGAACCGCCCGGAGACAAGCCCGAGGCGGCCGGGGGCGCCGAGGGCTGATCCGTACGCTGTGCCCCACGGGGTGGCGGGCCGAGGCCCCGCCACCCCGTTCGGCTGTCCGTACGCCCGGTCGACCCTGGTCCACGCCGGGTCCACCCGGTCCACTTGATCCAGCCGACGCACCTTGATCAACCTGATCCACCCTGATCCACCTGATGCACCTGATGCACCTGATCCAGAGGAGACGCAGCGCGGATGACCACGGATGCCAACGCCCCCTGGCTGATCGTCGGCCTGGGGAACCCCGGGCCCGGTTACGCGGCCAACCGGCACAATGTCGGGTTCATGGTGGCCGATCTGCTGGCGGAGCGCATCGGCGGCTCCTTCAAGCGGGCGCAGAAGGCACAGGCGCAGGTGATCGAGGGCCGGATCGGGCCGCCGGGTCCCGCCAATCGCCGGGTCGTGCTCGCCAAGCCCGCCTCGTACATGAATCTGTCCGGTGGTCCGGTCACCGGGCTGCGTGATTTCTACAAGGTCCCGACGGCGAACATCGTCGCGATCCATGACGAGCTGGACATCGACTACGGCGTGCTGCGGCTGAAGCTGGGCGGTGGGGACAACGGCCACAACGGTCTGAAGTCGATGACGAAGGCGATGGGCCCGGACTACCACCGGGTACGGTTCGGGATCGGCCGGCCGCCGGGCCGGATGCAGGTCGCGGACTTCGTCCTGAAGGACTTCTCGTCGGTGGAGCGCAAGGAACTGGGGTACTTCGTGGACCGCGCAGCGGACGCGGTGGAGGCCCTGGTGATCGAGGGACTTGAGCGCGCGCAGAGCACGTACAACTCCTGACGTACGTACGACTCCTGACGCGGCTCCCGACTCGACTCCTGGCACGGTTCCTGACACGACTCCTGACGCGGCTCCTGTCGGGCTGCCGAATTCCGCTGTCAGACCAGGCAGAACTCGTTTCCTTCCGGATCGGCCATCAGCACATGATCGGGCCTGCCCGCCAGGTCCTCCTCACGAACCACGGTCGCCCCCGCGGCGGTCAGCCGCTCCACCGCCTCGACCACGCGCGGCCATCGCACCTCCCACGGTGTCTCACGGCCGCCACCGACGTGTATGTCCAGGTGCACGCGGTTCTTCACCGCCTTCGGCTCCGGCACTTTCAGGAAGGACATGGTGGGGCCCGTCCCCTCGGGATCACAGAGGTAGGCGCCGTCGTCCCACTCGTCCTCCGGGACCCCGTGCTCGGAGAGCCATTCCTCCCAGCTCCCGAACCCTGTGGGCGCGGGCTTCTCCGCGTAGCCCAGTGCCCGAGCCCAGAACTCCGCCAGCTTCGCCGGGTGCGCGCAGTCGATCGTCAAGCTCCAGGTGGTCGCCATGCGGCCCTCCTTGGTCGGATGCGATGACCGTATCGGGCACCTCTGACATCCGGTTCGGCGAGCCCTCCCGCCGGTGGGCGGCGAGGCCGTCGCCGGTCAGCGCGGGGCACGCCCCGCCGCGGCCCGTCCCACCGTCAGGGCCTGCTCGCGCACCCTGCGCCAGTTCAGCGGGGGCGTACCGCGCGGCACACCCGGACGGTGACGGGGCAGCCGTACGCGCAGCGCGCCCGGCTCGATCCGGCAGCGTACGGGAACGGACACGGTGAGGGCCTCGCCATCGACGCCGGCCGGGACGCGGGGCGCGTCGGCGTCGATGACGACCTGACGAGCGGTGGCCGAGGTCAGCCCGGACCCGCGTCGGCCGCGCAGCATCGAGGCCGCCTGGACCGCGTTGTCGACCTTGACACCGAGCACTCCCAGGACGCCGGAGTCCAGCCGGTCCCGGTATCCCAGGCCCGCGGGATCCCCCAGCCGGTAAGGGTTGTTGCTCACCAGGACGGCCTGGGGTCCGTCGATGGCCACGGAATCGGCGCGCACCGTCAGGCGCGGACCGGTGTGGTGGGTGAGCAGGTCCGGCAGCAGCTGAAGGGTCGTACGGGCCTTGTCGTCGCGATAGCCCGGACTCTGCACCACGGCCGCGTACGCCCCGAAGGAGGCGTTGTTGACGAAGACGCGCTCCCGGCCCGCTGCCGAGGGCCCTCCCGCATCTCCCGCATCTCCCACGTCACCTACGTCACCTACGTCTCCCGCGTCTCCCCCGGCGATGAAGCCGAGGTCGACGCGGATCTCGACCCCGTCGGTGAGCGCCTGGAGGCACGCCGACGGGTCCTCTCGGTCGAGGCCGAGGTCCATGGCGAAGTGGTTACGGGTCCCGGCGCAGATGACGACGAACGGAACGTCGAACTCCATCGCCACGCCCGCGACGAGGGCCTGCGTACCGTCGCCGCCCGCGACGCCGAGGAGATCCGCGCCGTCGTCCACGGCCCGCCTCGCCAGCTCGGCCACGTCCTGCGGATGCGCGGGGTCCAGCACGACGACTTCGGCGCCGAGAGCCCTGGCCCTGTCCACCAAGCGGAACCTCTCGACCTTCCCGCCGCCCGAGCGCGGGTTCATGATGAGGAACGGCCGTCGTGGAGGATCGACCCGGCGTTCCGGCGTGCGCGGCGGGCCGGGCTCAGCAAGTGCCGTTCTGCCCGCGGATACGGCCAGCGTCCACAGGGCGAGCGAGACGAGCACCACCCACAGCACGCCGGCGACCGCGTAGAACACCAGGACGGCGACCGGTGCGCCCGTCGCCAGTACGAGAGCGAGCGCCCTGACCACACCCGTGCGCGCGAGCACCCACCACACGGCGGCGGCCGTGACCGCCAGTCCTGCCAGCCCCACCCCCACCAGCGCGACGCTCCGCAGCCCGGCGGACACCAGGAGAACCAGCAGGGCCGCGGTGCCCGCCACGAGTGCGAGGCGTGCGGCCCACCGCCTGTCCACGCGATCAAGCCTCCCGCCGATCAGACCGCTCTTGTCATTCATTCCACCGGCTCGTCCATTCCACCGGCCCGTCCATTCCACCGGCCCGGTCCGCGGAACGCAACGCCCGGCACGGGTGACCCGTCTTCGGGCAGCCGCGTGGCGATCAACGGCTGAGCGCATGACCATGGAAAGGGCGGTTTCCCGGCCGTGAGCCGTCCGAGGGCCAGAGCCGTCCATCGCCACCTGGGGTGGTACGTATGCTTCCAGCCCGTGCCACAGGCGCGGAAGACGACGGAAACGCTCTCGTCGCGTCGTCCGGCGCAGCCGGGGCGCTGGATCCGTCCGGTGACCCCCTGCTCGCGGCCACGTTCTCGGTCCCGCCGGTCGCCCGCGGCCTCCTCCGCAGGAAGCGGCTTCTGGACCGGCTCACCGAGGGCACGAACGGGCCGCTGACGCTCGTCACGGGCCCGGCGGGAGCCGGCAGGACGACCCTCGTCTCTTCCTGGACACGGTGGGGCACGGCCCCCGGCCCGGTGGTGTGGGTGACCCTGGACTCCGGCGACACCCCGGGCGTCTTCTGGACCTACGTCGTGGACGCGTTCCGTCGTGGACTCGCCGGGCTCACCGGTGACATCGGCGCGCCCGTCTCCGCCGGGGCTGTCGGTCATTCGCTGCTGGTCCGCCTCTGCTCCGCCCTGGAGCGGCTGCCCGAGCCGGTGGTCCTGGTGCTCGACGGCATGGACAAGGTGGAGTTGACCGGGCGCATGCCTATGGCCAAAGATCCCGCCCTATGGGACGGACGACAGAGCGGAAGCGGCGCAAGAGGCACCCCTCCGGGCGCGTGCTCTCCTTCGGCCGGCGGGCCGCGATGGGCTGCGTCGCCGCGCTGCTGCTCGTCGCGGCCGTCTGGACCTCCTGGGACTCCGCCCACCACATCGTGCTCTCCAAGGGCCGTGAGCACGGCACGCTCACGGTGTCCCGCTGCGCCGACGGGACCTGCACCGGGCCGTACGATCCCGACGGCCCGGACGGGCCCCGCGCGGGGATGGCCATCGAGCAGTCGGTCGCCGTCAAGAAGGGCGAGCGGCTCCCGGTCGTCGTGAAGCCGGGCACCGATGAGCTGGTCCGTACCGGCACGGCGGGGCTGCTGTACGCGTGGGTGCCGCTGGGCGGGGCGCTGCTGCTGGCCTCGCTCGTCATCGGCGGCGGTCTGCGGATGACCCGGACGGCGTGGGGGACGGCGCTGGCGGGCGCCGCGCTGCTGCTGGCCACGTTCTTCGCGCTCTGAACAGCGGGCACGTCGTGGGTACGACGCCGCCCCCGGCCGGGAGACCCGGGCCGGGGGCGGTCGTCGCGTCCGCGCGTACCGCGGCAAGCCGGATCAGCCGGTGTTGCGCAGCCCCGCCGCGACGCCGTTGACCGTCAGCAGCAGCGCCCGCGCCAGCAGCGGATCGGGCGCCTCCTGCCGTTCCGCCGCCGCGCGCTGGCGGGCGAGCAGCGAGACCTGGAGGTAGGAGATCGGGTCGAGGTAGGCGTCCCGGATCGCGAAGGTCTGCTGGAGCGCCGGGTTGGAGTCGAGGAGCTTATCGCCGCCGGTGATCCGCAGCACCTCCTGGACGGTGAGCGCGTGCTCGGCCTCGATGGCGCCGAAGACGTGCTTCAGCTCGTCGGGCACGAGGGTGTCCACGTAGTGGCGTGCGATGCGCAGGTCGGTCTTGGCGAGCGTCATCTCGACGTTCGACAGGAAGTTCTGGAAGAAGTGCCAGTGCTCGTACATCTCGTCGAGCACCGTGTCGGGTCCGGCCTCGCGCAGGGCCTTCAGGCCCGAGCCGACCCCGTACCAGCCGGGCACGATCTGCCGCGACTGCGTCCAGCCGAAGACCCAGGGGATGGCGCGCAGTCCGTCGAGACCCGCGCCGGAGTCGGGCCGCCGGGAGGGCCGGGAGCCCAGGTGGAGGTCGGCGAGCTGGTCGACGGGGGTGGAGGCGAAGAAGTACGCGGGCAGGTCGGGGTCCTCGACCAGCGCGCGGTACGTGGCGTGCGCGGCGTCCGAGACGGTGTCCATCGCCGAGTCCCAGCGGGCCAGCGCCTCGTCGGACTGGCGCGGCGCGGTGTGCAGGGCCGAGGCCTGGAGTGTGGCGGCGACGGTCAGTTCCAGGTTCTCCCTGGCCAGGGAGGGGATCAGATACTTGTCGGAGATGACCTCGCCCTGCTCGGTGACCTTGATCTCGCCCTCCAGCGTGCCCCAGGGCTGGGCGAGGATCGCGTCGTGCGAGGGGCCGCCGCCGCGGCCGACGGTGCCGCCGCGGCCGTGGAAGAGGCGCAGCCGTACGCCGTGCCGGTGGGCGACGTCGCGGAGCCTGCGCTGTGCGCGGTGGATCTCCCACTGCGAGGTGGTGATGCCGCCGAACTTGGACGAGTCGGAGTAGCCGAGCATGACCTCCTGGACGTCGCCGCGCAGCGAGACGAGCCGGCGGTAGGAGGGGTCGGCGAGCATCTCGTCGAGGATGACGTCGGCGGCGCGCAGCTCGTCCGTGGTCTCCAGCAGCGGCACGATGCCGATCTTGGCCCAGCCGCCGTGCAGGTCGAGGAGTCCGGCCTCGCGGGCCAGTACGGCCGCCGCGAAGACGTCGTCCGCGCCCTGGCACATGGAGATGATGTACGACTCGATGACCTCGGGCCCGAACCGTTCGAAGGCCTGGCGGACGGTGTGGAAGACGCCGAGGGTCTTCTCGCCCGCCGCGTCGAGCGGCGCGGGGGTGGGGGCGAGCGGCCGGCGGGAGCGCAGTTCCTTGGCGAGGAGCTTCTGCCGGTATTCGCGCGGCATGTCGGTGTAGCGCCAGGACTCCTCGCCGAGGCGGTCGAAGAGCTGTCCGAGCGCGTGGTGGTGGGCGTCGGCGTGTTCGCGTACGTCCATGGTGGCGAGCTGGAGGCCGAAGGCGGCGAGCGTACGGATCGTACGGTCCATGCGGCCGTCGGCGAAGAGGCCGCCGCGGTGCTGGCGCAGCGAGGTCTGGATGAGGGTGAGGTCGTCGAGGAGCTCGGCGGTGCCGAGGAAGTCGCGGCCGGGCTCGTGCGGGGTGCCCTTGGCGAGGCGTTCGCGGGTGTTGACGAGCTTCTGGCGGATGCAGGTGGCCTTGAGGCGGTAGGGCTCTTCGGCGTTGAGCCGCTTGTAGCGGGGGCTGATCTCCGGGAGGCGTGCCAGGTCGGTCTGGAGCGAGTCGAGCAGTTCGTCCGTGGCGCCGGTGTAGCGGATGGAATTGGAGAGCAGGCCGCGCAGGTAGTCGATGAGTTCGAGCGCGTCGGTGATGCCGTGCTCGTGCTGGAGGATCAGGACCTCGCGGGTGACCTCGGGGGTGACATTCGGGTTGCCGTCGCGGTCGCCGCCGATCCAGGTGCCGAAGGTGAGCGGCCGGGTGCCGGAGGGCAGTTCGACGCCGACGCGTTCCAGTTCGGCGACAAGGTCTTCGAGGACGTCGCCGACGGCGCCGACGTGGAGTTCGTCGAGGTAGTAGATGGCGTTGCGGGCCTCGTCGGCCGGTTCGGGCCGTACGACGCGCAGTTCGTCGGTCTGCCAGATCAGGTCGATGGACTCGGCGAGCCGCAGATCGTGGCGGCGCCGGTCGGAGGCGATGACGGGTGCTTCGAGCAGTTCGGCGATGCGGCGGAGCTTGTTGAGTACGGAGCGGCGCGCGGCCTCGGTGGGGTGCGCGGTGAACACGGGCCGTACGTTCAGGTTCTTGACGGTTTCGCGCAGATGCTCGGGATCGGCGTCCTTGAGGCGGTCCGCGGTGCGGGCGAGCAGGCCGCCCTCGGCGGCGCGCCGTTCGCGCATTTCCCTGCCGCGGTGTACCTGTTCGGTGACGTTGGCCAGGTGGAAGTAGGTGGAGAAGGCGCGCACCAGCTTGGCGGCGGTCTCCAGGTCGGTGTCACCGAGCAGCTCGGCGGCGGCTTCTCCGTTCTCGCGCGTCAACGCGCGTACTCGCTCGACGAGGTCGAGGAGCTCCGGGCCTTCCTGCCGTACGAGGGTCTCGCCCAGGAGGTCACCGAGACGGCGGATGTCTGAGCGCAGCTCCGCGCTGGCGGATGAGGTCTGGTCGGCACTGCTCACAGGTGCGGCTCCTTGCAGTGTTTAAGCACGTCTGGAGGGTTCTGGAGGCGTCAGACCTTCCGGGAGAAGGTCTCGCGGACCGCGCTGTCCGACGACAACAAGGATAGGTGCCCTTCGCTTGGTGTTATCCACAGGCCTCTTGCCGCGCCGTGCGGCGCTGCCATACTTACGATGCCGTAGGTTACGCACCCGTATCCAACGTTCTGCCCTATTCGTACTTCTGACCTACTCCTCACCCCCAGGGGACCCCCTCATGCCCACACCCCCCGATGTGATCGACGATCCCTCCACTCCCCCCACCCCTTCCACCGCCGTGGGCGCCGATGGCCCCGCGCTCCCCTCCGCCACGCTCGGCGGGGACAGCAAGGGGACCATCGAGCAGATCGCCCTGCTGCTCTTCATCGCCGTGCCCTTCGTGGCCCTGCTCGCCGCCGTGCCGCTGGCGTTCGCCTGGGGCGGCGTGAGCTGGCTCGATCTGGGTCTGATGGTGGCGATGTACTACATCGGCTGCCACGGCATCACGATCGGCTTCCACCGCTACTTCACCCATGGCTCCTTCAAGGCGAAGCGCCCGCTGCGGATCCTGCTCGCCGTGGCCGGTTCGCTCGCCGTGGAGGGCCCGCTGGTCCGCTGGGTGGCGGACCACCGCAAACACCACAAGTACTCGGACGCGGAAGGCGACCCGCACTCCCCGTGGCGGTTCGGCGAGACCCTTCCCGCGCTGATGAAGGGCTTGTGGTGGGCGCACATCGGCTGGCTCTTCGACGAGGAGCAGACGCCGCAGCACACATACGCGCCCGATCTGATCAAGGACCCGGCGATCCGCGCGGTCTCGCGTCAGTTCGCGCTGTGGACGGTCGTCTCGCTGTCGATCCCGCCGCTGGTGGGCGGGCTGGTGACGATGTCCTGGTGGGGGGCGTTCACGGCGTTCTTCTGGGGCTCGCTGGTGCGGGTGGCGCTGCTGCACCACGTCACGTGGTCGATCAACTCGATCTGTCACGCGGTCGGCAAGCGTCCCTTCAAGTCCCGGGACCGCTCGGGGAATGTCTGGTGGCTCGCGGTGCTGTCCTGCGGCGAGTCCTGGCACAACCTGCACCACGCGGACCCGACCAGCGCGCGGCACGGCGTGCTCAGGGGCCAGCTCGACTCCAGCGCCCGGATCATCCGCTGGTTCGAGCTGCTGGGCTGGGCGTCGGACGTCCGCTGGCCGAGCGCTTCCCGGCTGGACACCCGCCGCAAGAGCGCACCCGCCAAGGCATGATGGGCACCGTGGCGATCGACGGCAGTACGAGCGGCAAGGGCAGCACCGACAAGGGCCGGACCACGGGAGGGCGGCGGACCCGCAGGGTCCGGATGACCGGTGCGGAACGACGCGAACAGCTGCTGGACATCGGCCGCACCGTCTTCGCCGAGAAGGGCTTCGAGGCCGCGTCGGTCGAGGAGATCGCGGCGAAGGCCGGGGTCTCCAAGCCCGTCGTCTACGAGCACTTCGGCGGCAAGGAGGGCCTGTACGCGGTGGTCGTGGACCGCGAGATGCGCCAGCTGCTGGACATGGTCACCAGCGCCCTCACCGCCGGCCACCCCCGTGAGCTGCTGGAACAGGCCGCGTTCGCCCTGCTCGACTACATCGAGATGTATACGGACGGCTTCCGCATCCTGGTCCGCGACTCTCCGGTGGCGCAGTCCACGGGCACGTTCGCCTCGCTGATCAGCGATATCGCCACGCAGGTCGAGGACATCCTCGGCATGGAGTTCAAGGCCCGCGGCTTCGACCCGAAGCTGGCGCCGCTGTACGCCCAGGCGCTGGTGGGCATGGTGGCGCTGACGGGCCAGTGGTGGGTGGACGCGCGCCGCCCGAAGAAGTCGGAGGTGGCGGCGCATCTGGTGAACCTGGCCTGGCACGGCCTGGAGAACCTGGAACCGAAGCCGCGGCTCATAGGCCACCGCAAGATCTGAGACGACGGCGCCGCCGGCGCCCACGAGGCCTCACCCCGCCCTGTGCGCCACCGCGAAGACGCGGCGGAACGGGAAGACCGTGCCGTGCGGGCCCGGGGGGTAGGCGGCGCGGAGCAGGTCGCGGTATTGGGCCGTGAATTCCTCCGTGGCCGCCTCGTCGCCCTCCAGCGCGGTGAGGACGGGCCGCAGGGCGGTGCCCTTCACCCAGTCGAGTACCGGGTCCTCGCCGGTGAGGAGCTGCAGGTACGTCGTCTCCCAGACGTCCGCCGCGCAGCCGAGGTCCGAGAGGCGCATGAGGTAGTCCGCGGGCTCCAGGACGCGCACGGACCGCAGGGCCGGGAGGTCGAGCCGGTCGCGCCAGCGCGGGGTGGCGCACAGTTCGGCGAGCAGGGTGTGGCTGGGGGCGGTGAAGTTGCCGGGGACCTGGAAGGCGAAGGTGCCGCCGGGGGCGAGGGCGTCGATCCAGCCGGCGAAGGACTCGGGGTGGTTCGGCACCCACTGGAGGGCCGCGTTGGAGACGATCAGGCCGTACGGTTCGCCCGGCGTCCAGTGCGCGGCGTCGCCCTCCCGGAAGTCCAGCGCACCGCCGCCCGGGGTGGGGCCCTCGTACCCCTCGCGGGCCCGGTCGAGCATCTCGGGCGAGTTGTCGAAGCCGGTGATCCTGGCCGCGGGCCAGCGGTCGGCGAGGAGCGCGGTGACATTGCCGGGGCCGCAGCCGAGGTCGGCGATCCTGACGGCGCCGCCGCCCGCGGGCGGCTCGGGGATACGGGCCAGCAGATCGAGGAACGGACGGCCGCGGTGGCCGGCGTGCCTGAGGTACTGGCCCGGGTCCCAGGTCGGGGCGGGCGGCCCGGCGGGCGGCTGGTCGGACGAGGAGGAACGGGACGGTGCGGAGTGCATGGTGGAGCCCCCATCGCGGTCGCGGAGTACACCGCGGGAGCGGCCCACGGCGGTCGCCTCCCACCCTGCACCGCCATATATCTTGACGTCAAGAGACTTCATGTCGAGGCACCCTCTACACTGATCGTCATGGAGGACGAGGTCGACCGACTGGTCGCAGCATGGCGCCGAGAGCGCCCCGACCTCGACGTGGAACCACTCGAGGTGCTCAGCCGCGTGAGCAGGCTGGCCCGCCATCTCGACCGCGCGCGCCGTATCGCGTTCTCGGAGCACGGCCTGGAGCCGTGGGAGTTCGACGTCCTGACCTCGCTGCGGCGCGCGGGCGCCCCGTATCAGCTCTCGCCCGGCCAGTTGCTGACGCAGACCCTGGTCACCTCGGGCACGATGACGAACCGTATCGACCGGCTCGCCAAGAAGGGGCTGGTCGAGCGGTTGCCCGACCCCAGCGACCGGCGCGGCGTGCTGGTACGGCTCACCGCCGAGGGGCGGGACCGCGCGGATCAGGCGCTCGCCGGGCTGCTCGCCCAGGAGCGCGCGATCCTCGCCGAGCTGTCCCGCGCCCAGCGCGGTGAACTGGCGGGGCTGCTACGCCAGTTGACCGCCCCGTTCGACAACGTTCCCTAGCGGCGGCACCAGATCGACCGGCCCGACGCCCGCCCGGCGGGCCAGGGCGACGGCGGCCAGCGTGGAGTGCACGCCCAGCTTCCCCAGCACGTTCTGCATATGCGTACGGACGGTGTGCGGGGAGAGGAAGAGGCGTTCGGCGACGGCCTTGCGGCCCAGCCCCGCGACCATGCAGCGCAGCACCTCGCGCTCGCGCGGCGTCAGCGACTCGACCAGCCGCTCGCTCTCCGTACGGTGTTTGCGCGCGGCCGTCAGCTCGCGCAGGACGCCCGTGAGCAGCGCGGGCGGCAGATGCGTCTCGTCCCGCAGGACGCCCCGCATCACGGCGAGGAGCCGTTGCAGCGAGCAGTCCTTCGCGACCCATCCGGAGGCGCCCGCCTGGAGCGCCAGCGCGGCGCGGTGCGGGTCGTCCTTCTCGGCGAGCACGACCGTACGGACGGACGGCTGGGCCGAACGGACCCCGGCGACCAGCGAGATGCCGTCGACCAGGACGGCTTCGCCGTGGTCGGGCACGGCACGGGCGACCGGCACCTGAACCGGCCCGCCGCCCGAAGCGGAAGCCGGCCCCGTCACCGAAGCCGGTCCCGCCGTCCCGTTGGCCGAGCCGTTGAGCGAGCCGTTGAACGAGCCGTTGACCGAACCGCCCGCAGTCCCGTTGAGCGCGCCGTTGACCGAACCGCCGGCCGCGCCCGGGACCGCGCCCAGATCGGCGTCGACCAGCATCACATCGAACCTGCGCCCCTCCGTCGCCGCGCGTTCGAGACAGCGCAGCGCGGCGGGGCCGCTGCCCGCGGCCGACACGTCCACGTCGGACTCGGCCGCGAGCGCGGCGGCGAGCGACTCGGCGAAGATGCGATGGTCGTCCACCACGAGAACCCGGATACGTACCAATGGACACCCCCTGAAGGCGGGTGGCCGACATCGCGGGCACGGCGCCCGGTATGCGGGGCGACAGGTCAACGGCACGGCCGCCGCCGCCTGATGACCGCTGCCCCACCCCGGGCGTCGTACCCGACTTGTCTCCACCCCTGAACAGCACCGGCCCCCACCGGTGCTTTTCCCCAGCGTACGGGCGCGGGCCCGAAGCGGAAGGAAATTCGCAGAACTCGTTGCCCGCCCTGTTTATGGTGGGCCTCATGTTTCGTATGGAGACAGAAGTCGACAACGAACGGCACGCGGCGCTCGGCGAACGGCTGGGCGCGGCCAACTCGCGGCGCTCACCGGTCCTGCGCGCGCTGCGTACCAGTCCGCTGGGCGAGGAAGTCCCCCTCCACGTCTGGCTGCTGGACGACAGGACGGGCGAGCTGGCCGGCGGCCTGGCGGGACGCACCTGGGCCCGCTGGCTCCATGTGGATCTGCTCTGGGTCGACGACCGCCACCGCGGCGGCCGTCTGGGCAGCCGGCTGCTGGCCCAGGCGGAGCGTGTGGCCAGAACGGAACGCGCGTGCGCGCGGGCGCGGCTGGAGACCTGGGACTTCCAGGCCCCGGACTTCTACCGCAAGCAGGGCTACCAGGTCGTCGGCGAGGTCACGGACTACCCGCCGGGCGTGACGGAGTACATCCTGATCAAGTCGCTGGCCTGAGCAGGACACTCGCCTGAATCGTGCGCGCACCGACCGGCCGCACAAGCATGACCCGCACGCCGTAGTGCGGAATCCAGTTGTCGCGGGGCACGAGTGTCATCACGACTTCTTCGCCGGCGGCCACCTGCTCCGGGACGCGTGAAAAGTGCGTCTTCGCCTCGTGCACGGTGTGGTGACGCGCTGCTTCCATGGCTGCTGCCTCGCAGGCGTTCAAGGGCGGACCAAGCACTGGACCACGTCCAGCCGAGGCCCGGCGTACGTGGACGTACACAGACGTCACCCACCGTACGTGGAGGACTGAGACTCGGCGCTCCCCTCCCGTCCCCGGACCACCCCTCCCTGCCACCCGGCAGGTCTCTCAGGCCAGCCGGTGCGCGCCCCTCGACGGGATCGCCGGGAAGACGCGCGGGGCCGTGTGGCCCGCCGCCGTGAAGGCCTCCGTGACCGCCTTCGTCACGGACTCCGCGTCCGGCTCCTCGACCAGCACGATCGCCGAGCCGCCGAAGCCGCCGCCCGTCATCCGGGCGCCGAGCGCGCCGGCCGCGGTGGCCGTCTCGACCACCAGGTCCAGTTCGGCGCAGGAGACCCGCAGATCGTCGCGGAGCGAGGCGTGGCCCTCGACCAGGATCTCGCCGACGGCGCGGACATCGCCCGCGTCGAGCAGCGCGATGACCCGTTCGACGCGGTGGTCGTCGCTCACGACATGGCGGACGTAGCGGCGTACGGTGTCGCTCTCGCCCGCCGCCGCCAGCCGGTCGAGCGCCCCGGGCAGGTCCTCGTACGCCACATCGCGCAGCGCGCGCACGCCGAGCGCCCGCGCGCCCGCCTCGCAGCCCGCGCGCCGCTCGGCGTACGCGCCGTCGCCGAGCGCGTGCTTGACGCGGGTGTCGACGACCAGCAGCCGCAGGCCGTGGGCCGCCAGGTCGAACGGCACCTGGCGCTGGGAGAGGTCGCGGGTGTCCAGATGGAGCGCGTGCCCGTCGGTGCAGCACGCCGAGGCCATCTGGTCCATGACCCCGCACGGCACGCCGACGAAGTCGTTCTCGGCGCGCTGCGCGAGCACGGCCAGTTCGGGTGCCGACAGGCCCAGCCCGTACAGGTCGTTCAGGGCGAGCGCGGTGACGACCTCCAGCGCGGCCGAGGACGAGAGGCCCGCGCCGGTCGGGACGGACGACGCCAGATGGATGTCGGCGCCGCCGACCGGGTGCCCGGCCTGGCGCAGCGCCCAGACGACACCGGCCGGGTAGGCGGCCCAGCCGGTGTCGGAGAGCGGTACGAGCGCGTCGGCGTCGAGCTGGACGACGCCCTGCTGGACATCGGCGGAGTGCACGCGCAGGACCGAGTCCGTACGGCGGGACACCGCGGCGACCGCCCGGTGCGGCAGCGCCAGCGGCATCACGAAGCCGTCGTTGAAGTCGGTGTACTCGCCGATCAGGTTCACCCGGCCGGGGGCCGCCCAGACGCCCTCGGGCCCGGCTCCGTACAGCCGCCGGAACTCCTCGGCCACCGTCGCGCCGACGCCCGTGTCACGGACGGCCGCCTCACGGACGCCCCCGTCCCCGATACCCGTGTCGCCGACACCCGTGTCACCGACGGCCGTGCCGTCGACGCCCGTACCGCTGTGGCTCACCCTTGGTTCTCCTTCCGGCGTGCGAACGCCCACGCGTCCGTGACGATCCCCGCCAGATCGGCGCGGCTCGGGGTCCAGCCGAGGCGGTCGCGGGCCGCTTCGGCGGAGGCGACCAGGACGGCGGGGTCGCCGCCCCGGCGCGGGGCCACGACCTCGGGGACGGGGTGTCCGGTGACCGCGCGTACGGTCTCGATGACCTCGCGGACCGAGAAGCCCGCGCCGTTGCCGAGGTTGCAGATCAGATGCTCGCCGCCGGTGGCCGCGTCCAGCGCGCGCAGATGGGCCTCGGCGAGGTCGGCGACATGGATGTAGTCGCGTACGCAGGTGCCGTCCGGCGTCGGGTAGTCCTCGCCGAACACCGAGATCGCCTCCCTCTTGCCGAGGGCGACCTGCAGCACCAGCGGGATGAGATGCGACTCGGGGTCGTGCCGCTCACCGCAACTGCCGTACGCCCCGGCCACGTTGAAGTACCGCAGCGAGACCGCCGCGAGACCGTGCGCCGCGCACTCCCCGCTGATCATGTGGTCGACGGCCAGCTTGGTGGCACCGTACGGGCTGGTGGGCGCCGTCGGGTCGCTCTCCGTGATGGGGGTGGAGACCGGCTCCCCGTACGTCGCGGCGGTGGACGAGAAGACGAGCGTGCGCACCCCGGCCGCGCGCATCGCGGCGAGCAGCGCCATCGAGCCGCCGACGTTGTTGTCCCAGTACTTCTCGGGCTTGGCGACGGACTCGCCGACCTGCGAGGACGCCGCGAAGTGCAGCACCGCGTCGTAGGAGGGGTCGAGCCACTTCGCCGCGTCCTGGATCCGGCCCTCGATGAAGTCGGCTCCCGCCGGGACGCCCTCGCGGAATCCGGTGGAGAGGTCGTCCAGCACGGTCACCTCGTGACCGGCCTCCAGCAGATGTGCCGCGACCACGCTGCCGACATACCCCGCACCGCCCGTGACGAAGTACTTCCGGGGTACGGGGGTCGTCTCAGGGGAAGACACCGTCTTGCTCACTCGCTCGCTACCTCTCGCAGTCGCTCGGCCGCGGCCTCCGGCGGCACGTCGTTGATGAACACACTCATGCCGGATTCGGAACCCGCGAGGAATTTCAGCTTGCCGGAAGTGCGGCGGATGGTGAAAAGCTCAAGGTGAAGCGCGAAGTCGTGCCTCCCCTCGGCCCGGAAGGGCGCCTGGTGCCAGGCGGAGATGTACGGCGTCGGCGGTTCACCTTCGCCGAAGATCCGGTCGAAGCGCCTCAAGAGTTCCAGATAGATCTGTGGGAACTCTGTACGCGCGGCGTCGTCGAGCCCCCGCAGGTCGGGGGTCCGCCGGACGGGGTAGAGGTGCACCTCGTACGGCCAGTGCGCCGCGTACGGCACGAACGCCACCCAGTGCCGCCCCTCCAGCACCACCCGGCCGCCCTCGGTCCGCTCGCGCGCGACGAGGTCGTCGAAGAGGTTGCGGCCGGTCGCGGCGCGGTGTTCCCGTACGGAGCGGAGCATCAGCGCGGTGCGCGGGGTGACGAAGGGGTACGCGTAGATCTGCCCGTGCGGATGGCCGAGCGTCACGCCGATCTCCGCGCCCCGGTTCTCGAACGGGAAGACCTGCTCGACCTGCGGGAGTTCGGCCAGTTCCGCGGTGCGGTCGGTCCAGGCCTCCAGGACCAGGCCGGCCTGGTCCTCGGTGAGGTCGGCGAACGAGGAGTCGTGGTCGGAGGTGAAGCAGACGACCTCGCAGCGTCCCGAGTCCCCGGCGAGTGAGGGGAAGCGGTTCTCGAACACGGCGACGTCGTAGTCCGGCTCCGGGATCTCGCTGAGCCGGCCGTCCCGGGAGGGGCAGAGCGGGCACTCGTCGGCGGGCGGGTGGTACGTACGGGCCTGGCGGTGCGAGGCGATGGCGACCGCGTCACCGAGCAGCGCGTCGCGGCGGATCTCCGAGGTGGTGGAGATGGGGCCGAGGGGCCTGCGGTCGGCGGCGTCGCGCACGGCGTCGTCCCGCAGGTCGTAATAGACCAGCTCACGGCCGTCGGCGAGCCTTGTCACCGTCTTCTTCATCGGTTGCCTCCACGGCCGTGCACCCACACACCACTCATCAACAGAATCGCACATAAGAAATCACAAGTAAACAGATGCGTCAACGGCGGCTGGGTGGGCACACGAGATCACGCATGTTCGGGGCACCTCGGACGCCTCGGCGATCCCGACAGGCGCCTCGATCATCTCGATCAAGATTAAACAAAGAAAATCAACAGAAGTGTTCATTTTCTGAACACAGGAGCGTAGGTTCCGGCGGAGTCATCTTCTTGCGACGAAGCGAGTACCCCCCATGCGATACCTGGCCGAAGGGCTCCGGCTCCCCACCAACGGGCTCGACTACACCATCCTGGCGATCTACTTCATAGTCGTCCTCGGCATCGGCTTCGCGGCCCGTGCCAGCGTGAAGACCAGCCTCGACTTCTTCCTCTCCGGGCGTTCCCTGCCCGCCTGGGTGACGGGCCTCGCGTTCGTCGCCGCCAACCTCGGCGCCACCGAGATCCTGGGCATGGCGGCCAACGGCGCGCAGTACGGCGTCTACACCGTGCACTGGTACTGGATCGGCGCCATCCCCGCCATGGTCTTCCTCGGCCTGGTGATGATGCCGTTCTACTACGGGTCGAAGGTGCGCTCCGTACCGGAGTTCCTGCTGCACCGCTTCGGACCCTCCTCCCATCTGCTCTCGTCGATCATCTTCGCGGTGTCGTCCGTGCTGATCGCGGGCGTCAACCTCTACGCGATGGCGATCGTGCTGGAGGCGCTGCTCGGCTGGCCCGAGTGGGTCGCGATCGTCGTCGCCGGTTTCTTCGTCCTCGCCTACATCACCATCGGCGGACTCTCCTCGGCGATCTACAACGAGGTGCTCCAGTTCTTCGTCATCCTCGCCGCGCTGATCCCGCTGACCATCGTCGGTCTCAAGAGGGTCGGCGGCTGGGACGGGCTGACCGACTCCCTCACCAGCTCGCACGGCGGCGCCTTCCTGAGCGCCTGGGAGGGCACCGGCGTCGGCTCGCCCAACCCGCTCGGCGCGAACTGGCTGACCATCGTCCTCGGCCTCGGCTTCGTGATGAGCTTCGGGTACTGGACCACCAACTTCGCGGAGGTGCAGCGCGCGCTGTCCGCGAAGAACCTCTCCGCCGCCAAGCGCACCCCGCTGATCGCGGCGTTCCCCAAGATCCTCATACCGATGGTCGTGATCATCCCCGGTCTGATCGCGCTGATCATGGAACCGACGCTGGGCAAGGCGGGCAGCGGCCTCCAGTACAACGACGCGATCCCGGTCCTCATGCGCGATCTGCTGCCGAACGGTGTGCTGGGCATCGCCGTGACCGGTCTGCTCGCCGCTTTCATGGCCGGTATGGCCGCCAACGTCTCGTCGTTCAACACCGTCTTCACGAACGACATCTGGGGCGCGTACCTCAAGAAGGACCGCGAGGACGCGTACTACCTGAAGACCGGACGGGTCGTCACGGCCGTCGGTGTGCTGATCGGCATGGGTACGGCGTTCATCGCCTCCAGCTTCAGCAACATCATGAACTACCTCCAGACGCTGTTCTCGTTCTTCAACGTCCCGCTGTTCGTGGTCTTCATCATCGGCATGTTCTGGAAGCGGACCACCCCGGCCGCCGGTTTCTGGGGGCTGCTCTCCGGCACGGTCGCCGCGATGGTCAACTACTTCTGGCTCTACAAGGGCGGGATCGTCGACATCCCGAGCGACCAGGGCGCGAACTTCGTCTCCTCCATCGTCGCGTTCGTCGTCGGCGCCGTGGTGATGGTCGTCGTCTCGTACGTGACGAGGCCGAAGCCGGCCGAGAAGCTCGCGGGGCTGGTGTACGGCACCCGCTCGCCCGACATGGACGAGCTGCCGGCCGAGGGCGACGACGCCTGGTACCGCAGGCCGGCCTTGCTCGGCTGGGGCGCGATCGTCCTCGCGGCCATCTGCTACGTGCCGTTCTCCTTCTGACGTTTAGACGTTCTGACGCCGAGGCGCCGACGGCGCCGAGAGGAACACATCACCATGAGCGACTACCGCAACGACGTCGAGGAACTGGAGGCCAAGTCCGCCACCGCGGCACGGCTCTTCGACATCCGCCGCATCATCGGCGGTCTCTTCGTGGTCTACGGGATCATCGTGACCATCGCCGGGATCACCGTGTCCGACGCCGATCTGAAGAAGGCGCAGGACATCAACATCAATCTGTGGACGGGGCTCGGGATGCTGGCCCTGGGGCTCTTCTTCCTCATCTGGCTGAAGCTGCGCCCCACGGCGCCGCCCACTCCGCCCGCGCCACCCGCCTCACCCGCCTCACCCGCCTCACCCGCCTCACCCGCCTCACCCGCCGAGTAACGGCCGTCACGGGGGCCGGACCTCACCCACGACGCGTGCGGTGGTCCGGCCCCTCGGCCGCGTCCGCGGACCCCCCGGGCGGCGCGGCCCGGTCCAGCAGCCCCGTACGCGCCGCCAGCGCCGCGGCCTCCAGCCGGGAGCCCACCCCCAGCTTCATCAGCACCCGCTGCACATGCGTCCTGGCCGTGCTCGGCGCGATGCCCATCCCGGCGGCGATCAGCCGGGTGTCCTCGCCCTCCGCGACCCGTATCAGCACCTCCACCTCGCGCGGGGTGAGCATCCGCAGCAGCCGCTGGCCCTCGTCGTCCGGCTGGACCACCGGATTGAGCAGTTCGGTGAACGCGCCCTGGAGCAGCTGGGGCGCCACCGCGGCCTCCCCGGCACGCGCCTTGACCATGGCCCGCTCGACACCCTCGATGCGCTCGTCGTGGCGTACGTAACCGGAGGCGCCGGCCGCGAAGGCCGCGGCGATCCCGCGCGGGCTGGGCACCGGTCCGAGCACCACCACCGCCACCTGCGGGCGCTCCCGCTTGATCCGTACGATCGGGTCGAACGTGCCCGGTTCAGCGGGCGCCGCCGTGCCCAGCAGACACACCTCGGGCGCCCTGCTCACCACCAGTTCGGCGACGCCCGCCGTGGGCGCCGCCGCCGCGAGCACCCGGTGCCCGCGGAGTTTCAGCGCCGAGGCGAGCGCCTCGGCGAGCAGTCTGTGATCGTCGACCACCATGATCCGCACGCCCATGAGCAACCCTCCCCCCGTCCCCCGGTACCTGCCCGGCCCCCCGGCCCCCGGCCTCTAGACCCGGCAAGCTACACGCTTGTTCGACATCGCGCGCCCCCTACCGGTCAGAAGCCCCTCGGATTGCCGAATTCCCGGCCATTCGGGACTACTGACCGGCCGCAGCGGCTACGAAAGGGGCCCCGGCCCGTGGTGTCACCCACGGCCGGGGCCCGAAATGCCGTGTCCTCAGGGTCAGTTGACCCGAGCGCTACTTGGTCGTGAAGGACACCGCGAGATACGACTTCTCGTCCAGCGACGAATTCGACGGCTTGCTCAGCGTGGTGTCGGACATGAAGAGCCGGCCGTCCTGGTACAGCAGTTCCGCGTAGTCCGGCAGGAAGCTGGTCTCCGCGTCCCGCACGGCCTCGTCGGCCGGGTTCTCCAGCAGCACCGTCTGCTTGAACGTGCCGCCGTCGATGGAGACGATCTGGCCACCCTTGTCGTACGGAGGCCGCTTGTACGCGATGATGTTGCCGCCATCCATGCGCAGCGGCACCATCGTGTAGCGGTCGCCCGCGTCGGCGCGGTCCGAGGTGCCCTTGCCGGTGGCGAGGTCGAACGAGACGATCTCGTTGGTGTCGCCGTACTCCCCGCCGCCCTCGTGCTCCTCGGTCGGCAGATAGAGCCGGCCGTTGCCCACCGCCAGCATCTGGCAGGACTCGACCTCGGTGGAGCGGCACTTCGCCGCGTACTTGTCGGCGTCCGCCGGGATCTTGGCGATGAGCTTGCCGGTCTTCGCGTCGATCGAGAAGAAGTCGGAGATCCCGCTGCCGTCCCCCGCCGTGTCGCCGACGTCGGCGGCCACGACCAGCGGATCGGTCGAGATGACGCTCGCGTACTCGACGCCGGTCGGCATCTGGAAGGTGGAGATCGGGGCGCCGGTGGACGGGTTCAGGTTCTGGATGGAGACCTGCGGGTCGTCGTACGAGCCGCACTTGCGGGCCGCCACGAGCCCCGCGCCGCCGCCGTACCCCATGTCGTAGCAGCCCTCGGCACTGACCTCGGGCTTCCACCGGATCGAGCCGTCGGCCAGGTCGAAGGCCGCCCCGCCGTCGGTGCCACCGGCCGCGATGGTGTTCCCGCTGAGCGTGACCTCGCTGAACCTGACCTTCTCGTCGCCCACGTTGGAGCCCTTGACGGACTTGGACCAGAGCAGCTTTCCGGCCGTCAGGTCGATCGCGCCGACCTCCGTGCACTGCTGGTAGTTCTTGTCGGCCGTGGTCTTGGCCGCGGCGAAGGCGACCGCCGTCTTGTGGTCCTCGGAGGCGTGCGGCGACGCCGCGCAGACCTGGCCCGGGAGCGGGATCGACCAGAGCTTGGTGCCCTTGTCCAGGTCGTAGCCGACGATCTCGTTGACGCCGGTCTTCACATACGCCGTGTCGGTCATCCAGGAGCCGGTGACGCCGGTGACGTCGGTGACCTTGGGCGTCGGCAGCTGGAAGGCGACCTTGGACCTGGTGTTGCCCGGCGCCTTCTCCTTGCCCGCGCCGTCGGCGGCCTTCCCGCCGCCGCCGCCCGTACCGCCCTCGGTGGAGCCGGACGAGCCGCCCTTGGCGTCGTCGCCCGCCCCGCTGTCACCACCGGAGGAGGCGAACAGGATGCCGCCGCCGATGATCAGTACGACGGCGACGGACGCGGCGATGATGATCTGCATCTGACGGGTCAGCTTCTTGCCGCCACCGCCGCCGGCGCCTCCCTGCGGGGGCGGTGGGTACGGGTACTGCTGCTGGGCGCCCGGCTGCATGGGCTGGGCGGGGTAACCGTACGGGGACGGCTGTCCGGGCTGGCCCGGCTGCCCCGGATATCCGTACGCGGGCGGCTGGTTCGGGTATCCGTACCCCGGGGGCTGGCTCGGGTACCCGTATCCGGGCTGCGGCTGGTTCGGGTATCCGTATCCCGGCGGCGGGCCGGGCGGCGGTGCCTGCGGCGGCTGGGCCGGGGCGCCGGCCGGGGGACTCTGCGGCGGAGTCTGCGGATAGCCGTACGGAGGGTTCTGCGGGGGCGGCGTCGGAGCGCCGAAACCACCGGGCGGCGGGTCCTGCGGGGCACCGAAACCACCGGCGGGGGGCTCCTGCGGGGCACCGAAACCACCGGCGGGGGGCTCCTGCGGAGCGCCGAACCCGCCGGCCGGAGGCTCCTGCGGAGCGCCGGACCCTGCCTGCGGGGGCTCGTTGGGTGGCTGGGGCGGCTGCGTCATGACGTGCGTACCTCGGGAAAGTCGTCGGGGACGAAGAGAGCGGGGAGGACGGAGGGAACGGGGAGGACGGGAAGGACGGGGAGGACGGCGGCGAGGCCGTGGAGAACGGCTGGGCCGGGAAGGGCCGCTGGGCCGGGGCGCGTCATTTCCCGAAGGCCATCATCGTCTTCGTCTTCAGTTCCTCTTCGTCGTTGCTCGCGCTGACCCGGCCGCTCATCACATAGAAACGGCCGTCCACATAGGCGTACTTCGGCGAGTAGAAGGAGTTCTCGATCTGCGCCGTGGACGCCGGATGCTGCAACAGCGTGGTCGGGGCGCCACCGGTCGGGGCCACGGTCGCGACCGCGCCGCCCGTGTCGTACGTGGCGTCCAGATAGACCAGGACCTTCCCGCCCTCCATGCGCAGCGGCGTCATCGTGCGGCCCTCGGGCGCCTTGGCGCGCCACGTGGACTTTCCGGTGTCCAGGCTGAAGGCGACGATCTCGTTGGTACGGGAGGTGCCGTTGTTGTCGGGCGCGGTCGCCATGTAGAAGGTGTTCGCGTCGGCGGCGACACCGACACAGCCCTCCAGGTTCTGGCCGAAGACGATGAAGCCGCCACCGCAGTTCGGTGCGAACTTGTCCGTGCCGCCCTGGATCTGCGAGCGCAGGGTGCCGTTCGCGTTGAGCGCGACGACGCTCCAGGTGTCCTTCTCGTCGTTCTTCAGGGAGACCACCAGCGGGTTGACCGAGTAGACCTTGTCGGTGTCCCAGTCGGCGGCGAGCTTGTAGGTCCACTTGGCCCGGCCGGTCGCCGGGTCCAGCTCCTGGATCTGCTTCGCGCCGGAGTTGCAGTTCTCGGCGGCGATCATCTTGGGGCCGCCTGTGAGCGCGTACGGCTGGCAGTCACCGGGGAGCTTGCCGAAGAGTTCCTTGCCGTCGCTCACCCGGAAGGCGTTGACGGCGCCGGTGCGGGCGGCGGTCACCGTGTCGCCGCTGATCGCGAGGGTGATGTCGGAGAGCAGGTCGAAGGCGCCCGTCTCGGGTATCTCCTTCTTCCAGCCGGTCTTGCCGGTCGTCAGATCGATCAGCTGGAGCTGGTTGCAGTCGGCCTTCTCCGTGGTGCCGTTCTTGACCCCGATGACCAGCTTGCCCGCGGCCGTGGACGCGACGGGCGCCGCGCATATCTCGGCGGGCAGCGACAGCGTCCACTTCTTCTTGCCGTCGACGGCGGAATACCCCACGACCTGCCGGTACATGGCCTTGACGACGGTGTCGCCGGCGAACCACGGGCCTTCCACATCCGCGCCGTTGCGCGGCAGATCCACATCGTTGGTCTGGAGCCACTCGATCTTGGCCTCGCCGTCCTTGCGCCCGGCGTTGAGGTCGTCCGCGGCTTCACGGCCCGCCCCGCTGCCGTCGCCCTGGTCGACGCTGGGCGAACCGCTCGGCCTGGCGTCCCCGCTCTTGCTGACATCCGGCTTGCCGCCGCTGTCGTCGCCGCCGACGGCGAGCCAGATCCCGCCGCCG
Source organism: Streptomyces sp. NPDC039430 (assembly GCF_055639435.1). Lineage (NCBI taxonomy): Bacteria > Bacillati > Actinomycetota > Actinomycetes > Kitasatosporales > Streptomycetaceae > Streptomyces > Streptomyces sp. NPDC039430. Next base: position 22,536 of record NZ_JBVKAK010000016.1, read on the forward strand.
ATGACCAGCGCTCCCGCGACGGCCGCCGCGATGATCATGCCGGGCTTGCCCTTGAAGGGGTTCTTGCCGCCACCACCGCCACCGCTGCCGGACGCGGTGGGCGGGCCGGGGAACTGCTGGGGCGGAAAGCCGCCGCCGTAGGGGCCGGGCTGCTGACCGTACGGACCGGGCTGCTGGCCATAGGGGCCGGGCTGCTGCTGACCGTACGGTCCCGGCTGGTTGTACGGACCGGGCTGCTGGCCGTACGGACCGGGCTGGCCGTACGGACCGGGCTGAGGCTGCCCCTGCCCGGCCGGTCCCGCCTGTGGATAGCCGTAACCGGGCTGCGCGGCCGGCGGACCCGGCGGCGTCTGCGGCGGCGGTGGCATCTGCGGCGGCTGCGCGGGCGGCGGCGGACTCTGCGGTCCCCCCTGTCCCGGCGGGCCGCCCTGCGGCTGGTCCTGCGGAGCTCCGAAGCCGCCCTGCGGCGGTTGCTGACTGGGCGGTTGGCTCATCAGCGCTTTCCCCCTGTTAGTTCGGTCCGCTACCCGGTCGGACTCCCCCGCGATTCCGGTGGCTGATAATCACCGGCCACCGGAATGGAGCGAATCGGGCACGGTTTCCGCATCGTCATATCAGTCGAGCGGGGCTTCTTTCTATCACTCGGGCATCCGTACGGGACGGGCCGGTCCGCCCCTGTTCCCAAGGGAGGACCGGCCCGTGATGTGCCCGTTACGCGCTCTGCACAGCGTCTCTACGCGTCCTCCGCGAGCTCCAGCCAGCGCATTTCCAACTCGTCGCGCTCACCCACCAGTTCGCGCAGCTCCGCATCCAATTTGGCCACTTTCTCGAAGTCTGTGGCATGGTCGGCGATCTGCTGATGGAGGGTCGTCTCACGGGTGGACATCTTGTCCAACTGCCGCTCGATTTTCTGCAGTTCCTTCTTCGCCGCGCGGCCGTCCTTGGCCGATACCGCCCCGGTACCGGCGCCCGTACCGGCGCCCGCTCCCGCACCTGCGCCCGTACCCGCTGAGCGTCCCTCGGCGGGGGCCTGCGCGGCGGCCGGAACCCCGGACTCGTTCAACTGGCGGCGGCGCTCCAGATACTCGTCGATCCCGCGCGGCAGCATCCGCAGCTTCGTGTCGCCGAGCAGCGCCATCACCTTGTCGGTGGTCCGCTCGATGAAGAACCGGTCGTGCGAGATGACGACCATCGAGCCCGGCCAGCCGTCGAGGAGGTCCTCCAGCTGGTTGAGCGTCTCGATGTCGAGATCGTTGGTGGGCTCGTCGAGGAAGAGGACGTTCGGCTCGTCCATCAGCAGCCGCAGCAGCTGAAGGCGGCGCCGCTCACCGCCGGAGAGATCGCCGACCGGCGTCCACTGCTTCTCCTTGGTGAAGCCGAACTGCTCGCACAGCTGGCCCGCCGTCATCTCCCGCCCCTTGCCGAGGTCGACGCGGTCCCGTACCTGCTGCACGGCTTCGAGGACCCGCAGCGACGGCTTGAGTTCGGTGACCTCCTGGGACAGATACGCCAGCTTGACGGTCCGGCCGACCACGACCTTCCCCGCGGCGGGCTGGACATCGCCCTGCGAACGGGCGGCCTCGGCGAGCGCCCGCAGCAGCGAGGTCTTGCCCGCGCCGTTCACCCCGACCAGCCCGATCCGGTCCCCCGGGCCGAGCTGCCAGGTGAGATGGGTGAGCAGCACCTTGGGGCCGGCCTGGACGGTCACGTCCTCCATGTCGAAGACGGTCTTGCCGAGCCGGGCGTTGGCGAACTTCATCAGCTCGGAGGTGTCACGGGGCGGCGGCACGTCCGCGATCAGCTCATTGGCCGCCTCGACCCGGAAGCGCGGCTTCGACGTACGCGCGGGAGCCCCGCGCCGCAGCCAGGCCAGCTCCTTGCGGACCAGGTTCTGCCGCTTGGCCTCCTCGGTCGCCGCGATGCGCTCGCGCTCGGCGCGCGCGAAGACATAGTCGGAATAGCCGCCCTCGTACTCATGCACCGCACCGCGCTGGACGTCCCACATCCGCGTACAGACCTGGTCGAGGAACCACCGGTCGTGCGTCACACACACGAGCGCGGACCGCCGCGCCCGCAGATGCTCGGCCAGCCAGGCGATGCCCTCGACGTCGAGATGGTTGGTGGGCTCGTCCAGCACGATCAGCTCGGGCTCGCCGATCAGCAGCTTGGCGAGCGCGATCCGCCGCCGCTCACCACCGGAGAGCGGCGCGATGACGGTATCGAGCCCCTGCGGGAACCCGGGCAGATCGAGCCCGCCGAAGAGCCCGGTGAGCACATCACGGATCTTGGCGTTCCCGGCCCACTCATGATCGGCGAGATCGCCGATGACCTCGTGTCTGACCGTGGCGGCGGGATCGAGCGAATCATGCTGCGTCAACACCCCGAGCCGCAGCCCGCCACTGTGCGTGACCCGCCCGGTATCGGCCTCCTCCAGCTTGCTGAGCAGCCGGATGAGGGTCGTCTTCCCGTCGCCGTTCCGCCCGACGACGCCGATCCGGTCCCCCTCGGAGACGCCGAGAGAGACACCGTCGAGCAGCGCACGGGTGCCGTACACCTTGGTGACTGCCTCGACATTGACCAGATTGACGGCCATTTCACTCCTGTACGGGGGGACGGATCGACATCCCAGGGTAATCGCCACCACGACACCCCGATCCGACCGGACCACCCCCCACCCCTCCGGCAGCCCATATCCCGACTCCCCCACCCGCCCACCGGACCTCCGAGGGCGGTCGGGCGAGCGCACGCGGGCTCAGACAGGCATCGATTCCACGATCCAGAGGGGACCGTCCGCACAGCTCACCGCTACGCCGTCGGCGGGTTCGAGGGAGGTCCGTACCACCCTGACCCATCTGTCCGCCACCAGCGCGGTCGGACCGGACGTGCCCGAACTGCCGAAACGGGTGGCGCGTACCTGATGGTGGATCCGGCTCCTTGTGTGCCCCCAGTCGATACGGGAGAAGCCGGGCTCCATCCATCCCGCGTAGGAGGCATGCGCGGCGCACTGCGCGGTACCCGGAAACCCGTCAGCCGCACGCTCAAGGGCCGTGGGGAGAAGGCGCGAGATGAACCCGTCGACGGCACCCCAGATCCGCGCCGGCTGTACGTCGTCGTCCAGTGCGATTCCGGACTCCTGGATCAGGATCCCACCCGAATCGAATCCCTCGTCCATCCAGTGGATACTTACCCCGATGTCCGGGTCACCGTTCCTGATCGCCCAATTGACGGGGATGGGGCCGCGGTATTTCGGCAGCATCGACGTATGAACGTTGATGGCTCCCAGCGATGTCGCCCGCAGGGCCGAGGGCGGGAACTTCCAGGGGAACCCGTAACAGATCATGAGGTCCGTGTCATATCCGTGCAGGGTTTTCGCCAGAACCTTCTTGCTGCCGGGCAGAAGAAGATCGACTCCCTGCGGAATCCTGTCGGTGATCTCGCCGATCACCTGTCCCGCGCCGGGCCTGGTCGGCCCGCCAGGCCTCAGAGATCGTGCGTGCAGGTACGCCACGGGCGTGTGCCCGGCCCGTTCACAGACAGCCTGCAGGACCGCGAATCCTTGCGCCGAATAGGACACCAGGATGACACGCATCGGCCCACTCCATTTTCCAGATACCGGAGGGTCCGGCCGCTATGTCTGAAGATGGCGCATGGCGGGGGCGGGCAGAGAGGCGACGCGGCGTCCGAAGAAGGTGTCGAGCCGCTCGCCCGATCCATGCAGGTCCAGAATGATGCGCTTGCACTCGGCGATCGTCCCGCTGTCGGTGTATTTCATACCGCCGGCAAGGTTTCCGTCGTCATCGTAAACGATCTCGTACAGCACGGATGATCCGATGATGGCGATTTCCGGTAATGCGTCATCGGATTCAAGTAACGCGATGTCGTCCACCCCCACGACCCGTGTGTCCTCTCCGCATTGCTCCTTCAGATGCAGAAGGTGGAGTTCCCATTGCAGATAGGGGGCGATGGGCTCCTCGACCACACGGACACGGTGCAGGCCGAAACCGTGGTCCGCGATCTTCCGGAAATATCTCTCGTAGTGGCCCCGCTGCTCGGAGATCAGCGCGAGAGCTGTTTCCCACTCGCCGCGGAAGAACGCTTCCCAGCTCTTCACCCCGGGCTCTCTGAAGGTCTGCTGGCGTTCGAGCTTCCAGAAGCCCGACCTGCCCGCGTGCCAGAAGTGCTTGTCGAAATCTTCCAGGTACGCATCCAGCTCAAGCCGGTCGCCGGTCGCATCCGCCAGGGCACTAAGCATCCGGAATATCCTCCTTCGCGGCCATTGCCGTCGTGCGAGGAATGATGACCAACCGCTCGTCAGGGGCGATTTTCGCGCCATCAGGAAGACGCGCCCGATAGGAGTCGGTGAGATCTCTGCCGATCACCGCGATATCGCCGTTCGCCAGCTCCCAGATATCGGGGCAGCCGGACTCACCGCCCGTCGTCCCCAATTCTTCGGGGGTCTTACCCAGACGACGGACCAGCGGCGATGAGGGATCTGCTTCCCACGCACGAATCACGCGAATCCTCCAGGTGAGTTGGCGCGATTATGACCGAGCACACATCGCGGTGCAACGCTGAGTGACGAGTTCGCGCCAGCTGCGGCCCTGCGCAGGTCCACTCGGCCCCGCGCCCGTGGCTACGCGTTTCTCCGGGAGTCCCGGTACGTGGCGAGCTTCTCCCGGGCCACCAACGTCCACGGGTGACTCGGGCCGAGTACCCGCTCTCTCCCTTCGATGACGGTCTCGATCTGTTCGACGGCCTCCGAGTACTCCCCCAGCGCGGCGAGGACACTGCTCAGCAGGCTCCGGGAGGCCATCGTGATCGGATACTCGGCTCCGTAACGCAGCTCATGAGCGGCCAGGGCCCTACGAGCCAGTGGCAGCGCTTCCGTCGGCTCACCGGTGTTGAACAAGGCGAGTGCGCAGTTGAGCTCGGCCGACAGCGTGATCGGGTGATCGGGCCCGAGTTCGCGGCGGCAGGCGGCGACCACACCGGGCCCTCCCGGGGCTTCCTCCTCCAACTCCGCTCCCGGCGGCAGCTCCAGCAGACACGCTCGCGCCTCCAGGGTCAGTGGGTGCCAAGGGCCCAGTCGCGCTGTCCGGCCCCTCGCCGCCCGGCGCATCAGCGCCACGGCCTCCGCCGTGTCACCGAGCCAGGTGAGAGGACGCGACAGATGCAGACAACTGGTCAGCGTGTCCAATGAATCGGCACCGTAGACGCGCTCCAGATCGGCGAGCACCCGGCGGTGCAGTTCCGCCGCCTCGGCGAGGCGTCCCAGACGATCGACGGACTTCCCCACGCGTTGGCGGAGCCTCAGCACGAGGAGGTGGTCCTCGCCCAGCAGGCGCCCGGCGAGTTCCGCGGCCCGGTTCGCGTCGGCGAGGGCCGACGTGTAGTCACCGGCACGGTGCTGAGCCGTCACCAGTCGCAGAGCGCACGCGACCGCTGCCTCCACTGTCGGCTGTCGCACGATGGACCAGTCCCGCACGCGTCGAAGGAGCCCAAGGACGTGCGAGGTGAGGAGGTTGAGCCGGGCGTCCCGTGTCCCGCGCTCGGGCATGTCGGGAAGGGCCGACGCCAGGAGACCGGCGGCCGTGGCGGCAAGCCGTTCGCGCTGGTCGTCGGGCATCCCCCGGGCAACGCTGTCGAGCAGCACCCCATGGGTGCGCAGGCAGCGCACGCCGCCGCCGCCGGCCACGAGCTCGGTGAGCGAGTGGTCGAGGAGCCCACGCAGCGTCAGTTCGACGCGCTCAGCGGGCAGTTCCGGGCCGAGGTCGACGCCGCTGAGCAGTGAGAGCGGGAGCGGGTCGCCCGACCAGCAGGCCAGCAGCCTCAGCAGCGGGGTGGCGTCCGGCAGTCCCTGTCCGACGAGAGCGTTGAGCGACAGCTGCCAGGTGCCGCTGATCAGATGGCGGGAGTCATTGCCGGCGGAGCCCGCGCCCTGGTCGATCAGTTCGATGGGGTCCTGACGGTCTTCGAGGCGCCGGCCGTACTCGGCCATGGTCCAGGGCTCGATCACCTGGTGGGCCAGGAATCCGCCGGCAAGCGTCAGTGCGAGCGGAAGGCGGCCGAGCCGGTCGGCGATGGCGCCGGCCTCCTCGACGGTCCCGGTGCCCGGTGCGAGGTCGCACAGGACCTGGGCGGCTTCGGGACGTGGCAGCACACCGACGTGGAGCAGTTCGGCGGCGGGCCACCAGTGGTTCGCCGACTGACGGGTGGTCACGAGAACGGTGCCGCGCGGACTCGTCCGCAGCCAGCCGCCATCGCGCAGCACCGCTGGATCGTCCGCGTTGTCCAGGACCAGCAACCAGGGCCGGTCGGAACGGTCGAGCCGGTCCCAGACCAGGTCCGCCGCCGCGCGAAGACCGTTGCGCGCGGCCATGAGCTCGCCCTCGCCCGCTCCTCGGTCGGCGGCCACGGCGAGCATTCCGGCGCGTAAGGAGGCGTGATCGGAGGCGTTGACCCAGAGACTCAGCCGACCGGCCTCGTTCACCGCGTACCGGAAGATCGTGTAGGCGACGGCGGTCTTTCCGCACCCTCCGAGACCGTGGAGAACGAAGACCCCGTTTCCCGCGCCTTCGGTGACAGCGGCCCGCAGACGCTCCATGAGCTCATCGCGGTCACGGAGTATCGCGGGCGCCCGGCCCACGGCGGGGTGGCGTACCGAGTCCGGTCCGGACCACGACGGGCTGTGGTGATGGTGCTCGGTGATGTGCTGGTCGCCCGAAGCCTGGTAGACACGCCCATGGTCGTCGGCCCGGCCGTCATTGCGACCGGTCACCGCTGATCAAGGCGGAGGTCACGGCCTGCCTGGTAGATCCGTGCCTCGCCGGAGGCAATGGCCTGTTGGGTCGGGACCGGCCGGGCGCCGGCGCCCGGGGCCAGTTCGGCGAGGAGCGCGCTCAGATCCTCGGCCAGTTCGGGGTGCGCGGTCAGCAACCGCCGCACCCGGCCTTGCCACTCCGCCCGGATCTCCGCCTCGGTCTCCCGGTCACCCGATGCCTGGGCGATGAGCAGTTCGTCCCGGGACGAGTCGAGTTCGCCGGCGATGGCCTGCGCACGGTCGGGCCGTGCCCGTCGCCAGAGCAGCAGTAACCCGTCTCTCATGCTCTGCCAGGTATCGGTCGCCAGCAAGGTGACAAGTGTTGTGCCCGCGGTGCCCGCCAGCGCGGCCAGCTCCGGTTCCATACGCGTGGCCCTCCGTGAAAGCGCGTGTGCCGCATCACAGTAGGTGTTGGCCAAGTCCACGTACAGTGAGCCGTTTTCGCTCCGCTGCCCGCCGCTCCGGCGTCAGGCGCCCGTCTCGTCCACCACCGTCGCCCCCCGCGCCGGGGCCGGGGCCACTCGGGTTGTGCGGCAGGTGCCCGAGGTGCGCAGCGCCTGGGCCACCTCCTCCGCCGTGTCCGCGTCCTTCGTCAGGAAGGCCGTCGTCGGGCCCGAGCCCGAGACCAGGGCCGCGAGGGCGCCCGCCGTCGTACCCGTGGTGAGGGTGTCGGCCAGGGACGGGCGCAGCGCGAGGGCCGCGGGCTGGAGGTCGTTGGACAGCGCGGCGGCCAGGGCGGTCGCGTCTCCCGTGCGGAGGGCGTCCAGGAGGGCGGGGTCGGCGGACGGGGCGGGGACGGGTGTGCCTTCCGTCTGGCGGTCGAACTCGCGGAACACCGTGGGCGTGGACAGGCCGCCGTCGGCGACCGCGAACACCCAGTGGAAGGAGCCGCCGACCTCCAGGGGCGTGAGCTGTTCGCCCCGCCCGGTGCCCAGCGCCGCCCCGCCGATCAGGCTGAACGGCACATCGCTGCCCAACTCGGCGCAGATGGCGAGGAGTTCATCCCGCGAGGAGCCCAGCGACCAGAGGGTGTCGCAGGCCAGCAGGGCGCCCGCGCCGTCCGCGCTGCCGCCCGCCATGCCGCCCGCGACGGGGATGTCCTTGGCGATGTGGATATGGACGCGCGGGTCGATGCCATGGCGTTCCGCCAGTGCCAGCGCCGCGCGGGCCGCGAGGTTGGTGCGGTCGAGGGGGACCTGCGCCGCGTCCGGACCCGTGCAGGTGATCCGCAGCTCGTCGGCCGGGGTGACCGTGATCTCGTCGTACAGACCCACGGCGAGGAAGACGTTCGCCAGGTCGTGGAAGCCGTCGGGGCGGGCCGCGCCCACCGACAGTTGTACGTTCACCTTCGCGGGCACCCGTACCCGTACACGTGCCCCCGCCGCCCCGGCTGCCCCCGCTGTCACCACTGTCTCCGCTGCCCCTGCTGTCTCCGCTGCCCCCGCGCTCACGCGCCCGCCCCCTTCGACTCCGCGATCCGCGCGAATTCCTCGACCGTCAGTGCCTCGCCGCGCGCCTGCGGCGAGACGCCCGCCGCGACCAGCGCCGCCTCCGCCGCCGGGGCCGAACCCGCCCAGCCCGCCAGCGCCGCGCGCAGCGTCTTGCGGCGCTGCGCGAAGGCCGCGTCGACGACCGCGAAGACCTCGGTCCTGGACGCCGTCGTCTTCACCGGCTCGGCCCTGCGTACCAGCGAGACCAGGCCCGAGTCCACATTGGGCGCGGGCCAGAAGACGGTACGGCCGATCGCGCCGGCCCGCTTGACGTCCGCGTACCAGTTGGCCTTCACGGACGGCACCCCGTACACCTTGCTGCCCGGCGCGGCGGCCAGCCGGTCGGCGACCTCCGCCTGCACCATCACCAGCGTGCGTTCGATCGTCGGGAAGCGCTCCAGCATGTGCAGCAGCACGGGGACGGCCACGTTGTACGGAAGGTTCGCGACCAGCGCGGTCGGCGCCGGGCCCGGCAGTTCCTGGACCCGCATCGCGTCGGAGTGCACGAGCGAGAAGCGCCCGGCGCGCGCCGGCATCCTCGCCTCGATCGTCACGGGCAGCGCGCCCGCCAGGACGTCGTCGATCTCCACGGCCGTCACCCGGTCCGCCGCCTCCAGCAGCGCCAGCGTCAGCGAGCCGAGCCCGGGGCCGATCTCCACGACGACATCGTCCGGGCGCACCTCGGCGGTGCGGACGATCCTGCGGACGGTGTTGGCGTCGATGACGAAGTTCTGTCCGCGCTGTTTGGTCGGGCGTACGCCCAGCGCCGCGGCCAGTTCGCGGATGTCCGCGGGGCCCAGCAGGCCATCAGGGCCACCGAGACCGCTCAGGCCGCGGGGGGCAGCGGCGGCATCAGGGGCGTCGGGCTCAGCGGCGTGGGGCTCAGGGGCATCGGGCTCAGTGGTGCTCACCCGGTCAGCCTACGGCCGCAGTGGGGCCAGGGGCTCGCCCCCCGCTGCACGTAGAGCTTCTTCGCCCGGTACGTCTGTTCCTCGGCCGGCGCGTCCTGCGGGCGTCCGCTGCCGCCGAGGGCGTGCCAGGTGCCCGTGTCGAACTGGTACAGGCCGCCGTAGTTCCCCGACGCGTCGACGGCCCCCGGCCGGCCCCCCGACTCGCAGGCGGCGAGCCCGGCCCAGTTGAGCCCGTCCGCGCCCGACACGGAGGCCGGCGCCGTCCTCGTGCCCACCCGCACCCGCTGGGTGACCGCCCGGCGCACCACCTCTTCGTGGATCTTCCGCGGCTTCTCCTTGACGCCGTTGACACTGCGCAGGGCGTACGTGACCCGCCGCGCGCCCGGCCTGCCCTGCTGGTCGATGACCTCGGTCCCCCGGAAGAGGCCGGGGTCCTCGGTCCGTACGGTGTCGTACGGGATGGGCTCGTCGCGTACCCGCTCACCGGCGGTGATCCGCATGACGGTGATCGTCGAGCCGTCGCGCGGGAAGCTGTCGGGCGGTACGGACGTGGTGTCCTGCCCGCGCAGCGCGAGGCCGGCCTGTGCCAGGGCCTCGGCGACGGTCGCCGCGTTGGTACGGATCGTGTGCTCGCGGCCGTCCGCCATGAACGTGACGGTGCGCTCGGTCCGTACGTCCAGGGCGAGTCCGGAACGGGAGATCGCGGCGGAGCGCGAGACGGAGAGGAACGCGCCCTCCGCGCGCACCCCGAGCTGGCGCAGCGCGCCCTCGACGGTGCGGGCCGTCGTCCATACCTGGCGCCGGTGCCCGTCGAGGGTGAGCAGGACGGGCCGCCCGTAGCGGACGACGACATCGTCGCCGTTGGCCAGCTCCGCGCCGGGCGCCGGGGCGACGATGTCGTGCGCGCCGACCGACACGCCCTCGCGCGCGAGCAGTTCCTCCACCTCTCCGGCGAAGGTGTGCAGGGTGCGCGGCTCGCCACCGTCGACGGTGAGTTTCACGGCCTTGTCGTTGACGAGGAACGCCGAGGTGCCACCGGCGAGGAAGGCGACGACGAGCGCCTGCGGGACGAGCCGGCGCAGCGCCTCGGGGGGCAGGGAGGCCGTGGGCAGGACGGCCCGGGGCGCCGGGACGGCTCCGGGTGCCGCGGCGACCCCTGGCAGCGCGCTCCCGTACGGCGTGACATCGGACGAGGCGGCTCCGGACGGGGCGGGTCCGGACGGGGCGGGTGTACGGCGGCCGAACCCGCCCCGTGCGGCACGGTGACTGCCCTGCGCATTGCTCACGACGCTCCACGACATCCGGTCCGGTCCACCACGGCCCGGATGCCCACGACCGCGGTGCCCCCGGAGACTAATGGAGGCGCCGTCACTCTCCAAAGCGACTCGACTACGCTGCGTACCGGCGCTACTCTGCGCTCCCCCGCACCCCCGCCGGGACCGCCGGGACCGCCAGGACCGCCGGGACCTGCCGATCCCCGCCCCGGACCGCCGGCCTCCGCCCCGGACCGTTATGCGTCAGTAACCGAACGCTCGCGCCGTGTTGCCGGAAACCGCCTCGGCCATGGCGTCCTCACCGATCCCCCGCACCTCCGCCATCGCCCGCAGCGTCACCGGAATGAGATAAGGCGCATTGGGCCGGCCGCGATAGGGCGCCGGTGTGAGAAAGGGCGCGTCCGTCTCGACGAGAACAAGCTCCAATGGCGCTACTGTGAGCGCGTCACGCAACGGCTGAGCGTTTTTGAATGTGACATTGCCTGCGAAAGACATGTAATACCCGGCCGCCGCACATACCGCGGCCATTTCCGCGTCACCGGAATAACAATGGAACACCGTGCGTTCCGGAGCGCCTTCTTCCGCGAGAATGCGCAGCACATCGGCGTGCGCCTCGCGATCATGGATCATGAGCGCCTTGCCGTGGCGTTTGGCGATCTCGATATGGGCGCGGAAGGAGCGCTCCTGGGCGGCCATGCCCTCGGGGCCCGTACGGAAGTGGTCGAGCCCCGTCTCGCCGACGGCCCGTACCCACTCCAGCGCGGCCAGCCGGTCGATCTCGGCCAGCGCGTCGTCCAGCGCCGGGTCGCCGCCACCCTCGCGGGCCCCCTGCCGCGACCAGCCGTCGGGGTCGCCGTGCACGATCCGGGGCGCTTCGTTGGGGTGCAGCGCGACCGCCGCGTGGACCTGCTCGTACGCCGCCGCGGTCTCCGCGGCCCAGCGCGAGCCCTTGATGTCGCACCCCACCTGGACCACCGTCGTGACACCGACCGAAGCGGCCTTGGCGAGACCGTCCTCGACCGTGCCGTCCTGCATGTCCAGGTGGGTGTGCGCGTCCGCGACCGGGACCCGAAGGGGTTCGGGCAGCGGTGGCGGGGCTTGTTTCGCACTCATGGGCGCGATCCTACGAGGGTCGCGTCCGGCGGATCACATGCGGTGGTACGGGTGGCTCGGTGACGCGCGGTGGGTCACGTGCGGTGGTGGAAGGGGTGCAGGAGGTCGGAGAGATGCCAGTGGTGCTGCCTGGCCGCCTTGTCCGCCCCGGTCGCCCCGTCCTCCCCCGACGGAGCGGCCCCGGCGGCCCCGGCGGCGCCGCCGGTTATCTCCTCGCCCGCCTGCGCCGGTATCCCCTCGCCCGCCTGCGCCGGTATCCCCTTGCCCGCCGCCCCGCGCTTGCCCTTCGCCGGGTGGTGGCGCTCCGCCATGAGCGCCCGTACCGACGAGACCTGGCCGGACCGCATGATGCGGACGAGGTGCCCCCCGCAGTTGGCGCAGTTCGGGCTGGACAGCGGGGAAGCCACCCGTACACCCTCGGACTTGTAGACGACGAAATTGTGGCCCGAGCCGTCGACGTGGTGCTCTATGTCGTACGCCTGCTCCCAGCCGTGCCCACAACGCATACAACAAAAGGCATATGCCTCGTGGGCGGTGGCTGTACCCGTGATCTCACTCATGCCAGCTCCTCTCCACTGACCAAGTGGACGCCTTTGACAGCGGGAGCGCATCAGCCCTGTCGATTAATGGATTGGTCTTGGCCTTCTCATGCCCAAAGAGCCCGGCACCCGGTCTGCGCTTTACATTTCACGAGAGTCCTTTGCCGTCCGCGGGGGACTTGTGCGCGGACGCCGAACCGGGGGCGGCGCGCGCCGCGTTCTTCGCCGCGACCACCGCGTCGAACACCTCGCGTTTGGGGAGGCCCGCCTCGGCGGCGACGGCGGCGATCGCCTCCTTGCGCCGCTCCCCCGCCTCCTCCCGCACCCGTACCCGCCGTACCAGTTCCTCGGGGTCCAGCTCGCCGGGCACCGGCTCCGGGGCGCCCTCCACGACCACGGTGATCTCTCCCCGTACGCCCTCGGCCGCCCAGGCCGCCAGCTCGCCGAGCCCGCCGCGCCGCACCTCTTCGTACGTCTTGGTCAGTTCGCGGCAGACGGCCGCCCTGCGGTCGGCGCCGAAGACCTCGGCCATCGCGGCGAGGGTGTCGTCCAGGCGGTGCGGCGCCTCGAAGTAGACGAGCGTGCGCCGCTCGGCCGCGGCCTCCCGCAGCCGGCCGAGCCGTTCGCCCGCCTTGCGGGGGAGGAAACCCTCGAAGCAGAAACGGTCCACCGGCAGCCCGGAGAGCGCCAGCGCGGTCAGTACGGCCGACGGGCCGGGCACGGCCGTGACCCTGATGTCCCGTTCGACGGCCGCCGCCACCAGCCGGTAGCCGGGGTCGGAGACGGACGGCATGCCCGCGTCCGTGACCAGCAGCACCCGCGCCCCGCCCGTCAGCGCCTCGACCAGCTCCGGCGTACGCGCGGACTCATTGCCCTCGAAGTACGACACGACCCGGCCGCGGGTCTGCACACCGAGCGCCTGCGTGAGCCTGCGCAGCCGCCGCGTGTCCTCCGCGGCGATCACATCGGCGGTCTCCAGCTCGGTGGAGAGCCGGGGCGGCGCGTCCGTGACATCACCGATGGGCGTCCCTGCGAGTACCAGCGTTCCAATCACATCCGCCATCCTCGCAGGGCGCGAGGCACCCCACGCACAGTGGCGTTCCCTACGATGGCGCGGTGACCAGTACTGCGCCAGAAGCCCTCCACGGGCACGACGCCGGCGACAAGCCGCCCTCATGGCCTCAGCGGCTGCGCCGATTCGGCCATGTGCCCCGGCCGGTGACCGGGCTGCGCGAGCGGCTGGTGCCGCCGTACACCCGGCCCTCGGAGCGGCTGTGGGCCGTGCTCGGGGTGCCTCCCCGGCTCGCGGACCGGATGATCCGCTGGTCCGCGTGGGGCGGGCCGCTGCTCGTGGCGCTGGTCGCCGGAGTGCTGCGGTTCTGGAACCTGGGCAGCCCCAAGGCGGTGATATTCGATGAGACGTACTACGCGAAGGACGCCTGGGCGCTCATCAACCAGGGGTACGAGGGCAGCTGGCCCAAGGACATCGACAAGTCGATCCTGAAGGATCCGTCCTCGGTCCCGGTGCCCGGCGATCCCGGCTATGTGGTGCATCCGCCGGTGGGCAAGTGGGTCATCGGCCTCGGCGAGCACTTCTTCGGGTTCGACCCCTTCGGCTGGCGCTTCATGGTGGCGGTGCTCGGCACGCTCTCGGTGCTGATGCTGTGCCGGATCGGGCGGCGGCTGTTCCGTTCCACGTTCCTGGGGTGCCTGGCGGGCGCGCTGCTCGCGGTGGACGGCCTGCACTTCGTGATGAGCCGCACGGCCCTGCTCGACCTCGTGCTGATGTTCTTCGTGCTGGCCGCCTTCGGCTGTCTGCTGATCGACCGCGACTGGGCACGGCGGAGACTGGCGGCGGCCCTCCCGGTGGACGAGGAGGGCGTGCTGCGCCCGGACAGGGAGGTCGCGGAGAATCTGCGGCTCGGCCTGCGGCCGTGGCGGATCGCGGCCGGACTGATGCTGGGCCTGGCGTTCGCGACGAAGTGGAACGGGCTCTACATCCTGGCCGCCTTCGGGATCATGTGCGTGGTGTGGGACCTCGGCGCGCGCCGGACGGCGGGCGGAGGGCCGTTCTGGGGAGTGTTCCGGCGCGATCTGCTGCCGGCCTTCTTCTCGACGGTCCCGGTCGCGATCGTCACGTACATCGCCTCGTGGACCGGCTGGATCGTCACCGACAAGGGCTACTTCAGGAACTGGGCCGAGACGGCGGGCAAGGGCGGCAACTGGACCTGGCTGCCCGACTGGCTGCGCAGCCTCTGGCACTACGAGAACGAGGTCTACAGCTTCCACGTCAATCTGACGTCGGGCCATACCTACCAGTCGAACCCGTGGAGCTGGATCGTCCTGGGCCGTCCGGTCTCGTACTTCTACGAGGACCCGGCGGCCGGCACCGACGGCTGCCCGGCGTCCACGGCCGGCAAGTGCGCCCGCGAGGTGCTGGCGATCGGCACCCCGCTGCTGTGGTGGGCGGGGGCCTTCGCGCTCTGCTACGTCCTGTACCGCTGGTTCTTCCGCCGCGACTGGCGCGCGGGCGCGATCGCCTGCGCGGTGGCCGCGGGCTGGGTGCCCTGGTTCCTGTACCAGGAGCGGACGATCTTCCTCTTCTACGCGGTCGTATTCGTGCCGTTCCTCTGTCTCGCGGTGGCGATGATGATCGGCGCGATCGTGGGGCCCGCGGGCTCGGACGAGAGACGCAGGACGATCGGCGCCGTCGGCGCGGGCGTGCTGGTCCTGCTGATCATCTGGAACTTCATCTACTTCTGGCCGCTGTACACGGGGACGGCGATCCCGCTGGACTCGTGGCGCAACCGGATGTGGCTCGACACCTGGGTCTGATCACGGCGGACGGGGCCACGGCGGACCGGGGCCACGGCGAACGGGACCACGGCGGACGGGACCACGGCTACCGCGGAGGCGCGCGTCAGTCCGATAACACTCACCGGCGCTCGCCCCCTGTGACGCACCGGTCCCGTAGGGTGCACATGTCATCTTCTTGAACGCGTTCAGATGTTCAGGGGACTCCTGGGGAGGGGACCGCACTCATGCGCAGTGGAACCAAGATCGCCGTAATAGGCGGGGTGTTCGCCGTGTTCGCGGGCGGGGTCGGGTACGGCGCGTACCACATCTACGGCGGGCTCACCGGCGGCGACGGGTCATCGGGCGGCGACCTCGCCACCGCGACGCGCGAGGTCAGGACCGGCCCGCTGAGCGCCGCCGAGGTCGACAAGGCCGCGAAGGACTTCCTGGCGGCGTGGGCGAAGGGGGGCGACCCGGCCGCGGTCGCCCAGCTGACCAATGCCCCCGCCACCGCCGAGACCGTCATCGGCGGCTACCGCGAGACGGCCGGTGTCAGCACCGCGGTGATCACGCCGGGCCCGGCGGTCGGCGCCAAGGTTCCCTTCACCGTGAAGGCCACCGTCGCGTTCGACGGGAAGACCAAGCCCTGGTCGTACACGTCGGAACTGACCGTGGTGCGCGGGCTGAGCACCGGCAGGCCGCTGGTCGACTGGGCGCCCTCGGTGATCCATCCGAAGCTGACGAAGGACACCGACCTCGTCACCAGCGAGGCTTCCGCGCCCCCGATCAAGGCCGTCGACCGCAACGGCGCGGAGCTGACGAAGGAGAAGTACCCCTCGCTCCGGCCCGTCCTCGACGAGCTGCGCAAGCGGTACGGCGACGACGCGGGCGGCTCCGCCGGTGTCGAGCTGGTGCTGAGGAGCGACACCGGGAGCGTGCCGGACGAGACGCTGCTCACGCTCTCCAAGGGCACGGCCGGCCGGCTGACGACCACCCTGGACGCGAACGTGCAGGCCGCCGCCGAGCAGGCGGTGAAGAAGTACAGCGAGGCGTCGGTCGCCGCCGTCAAGCCGAGTACGGGCGAGATCCTGGCGGTCGCCAACAACCGCAAGGACGGCTGGAACGCGGCGATGCTCGGCAGGCAGGCGCCGGGCTCCACGATGAAGATCGTGACCGCGGCGATGCTGCTGGAGAAGGGGCTCGTGGCCGCCGACCGGCCGGCCGAGTGCCCCAAGGAAGCGCTGTACCAGGGCCGTACGTTCACGAACCTGGACGGTTTCTCCATCACGGGCGGCACATTCACGCAGAGCTTCGCCCGCTCCTGCAACACCGCCTTCATCAAGCTGATCGACGACGCCGAGGACGACGCCGCGCTGAAGGCCGAGACCGAGGAGGTCTTCGGCATCGGCCTGGACAACTGGAAGACGGGCGTCGCGTCCTTCGACGGCAGCGTGCCGGCCGCGGCGGGCGGCGAGGCGGCGGCGCAGTACATCGGGCAGGGCACGGTCCAGATGAACGTCCTCAACATGGCGTCCATCACGGCCACCGCCAAGAACGGTTCGTTCAAGCAGCCCGTCATCGTGCCGCGTTCGCTGGACGACAGGGAACTGGCCACCGCCGCGCGCCCGCTGCCGTACGACGTGGCGCGCCAGCTGCGCGACATGATGCGGGTCACGGCCACGAGCGGTACGGCCGCGAAGGCGATGTCCGGGCTGGGCGGCGAGAAGGGCGCGAAGACCGGTTCCGCGGAGGTCGACGGCCAGGCCACCTCCAACAGCTGGTTCACGGGCTACCAGAACGACCTCGCCGCGGCGGCGGTCGTCCAGGCGGGCGGCCACGGCGGCGACGCGGCGGGCCCGGTGGTGGCGTCGGTGCTGGCCGCGGGGTGACACCGCTCGTCACCGCCGCGGTCCTCGTCGCCGCTCTCACCCACGCCGGGTGGAACGCCCTCGCGCACACGATCAAGGACCAGCTGGTCGCCTTCACCCTGATCGGCGGGGGCGCGGCGGTGATCGGCGCCGCCCTCGCCTGCTTCACGCCGCTGCCGCACGCGGCGGCCTGGCCGTATCTGGTCGTCTCCGCGCTGCTGCACATCGGCTACCAGGCGCTGCTGATGCGCTCGTTCAGTCTGGGCGACTTCGGCCAGATGTATCCGATCGCGCGCGGTACGGCGCCGCTCGTGGTGACCGTGCTGGCCGCCGTCTTCGTCGGGGAGTCGCTGGACGCCTGGCAGGCGGCGGGCGTCGCCGTCGCCTCGGCGGGGCTGGTCGGTCTCGCGCTCTGGGGCATCAGGGGCTCGGGGAGGACACCCGACTGGCCCGCGCTGCCGGCGGCGGTCGCGACGGGGCTGTCGATCGCCGCGTACACGGTGGTGGACGGTGCGGGGGTGCGCGCCTCGGGGTCACCGCTCGCCTATATCGCCTGGCTGATGATCCTGGAGGGCCTCACGATCCCGGCGTACGCCCTGTACGCGCGCCGTGGCCGGCTGCTCGCCCAGTCGCGGCCCCACGCGGCGCGGGGGCTGCTGGGCGCGGCCCTCTCCATGCTGGCGTACGGCCTGGTCCTGTGGGCCCAGACCCGCGCCCCGCTCGCTCCCGTCGCCGCGCTCAGGGAGTCGTCGATCATCGTCGGCGCGGCCATCGGGGCGGTCTTCCTCAAGGAGCGCTTCGGTACGCCGCGCATCGCGGCGGCGGGTCTGATGGTGGTGGGTATCGGGCTGATGCTGCACGCGGGCTGATACGCCCCGCTGTGCGCGTCACCCGGACGCCTCGCGGCTTTCCGGGGCGTCGTCGGCACGGCGGCGCGGGCGCTGACCGCCCCCTGAGGCGCTCCACCGGCCGCCCGCGGGCCTCCCCACCCGGGCTTTGGTCCGGACGGTGCCACTTTGGCAACACTCGCCGGACAGCGCTCGACAGATCCTGGTTTATCCAGCCGCTCATGGTCTCCTCTCGTCACGGAGGTATCGATGTGATGAGCGGACAACCACACGAAGAAGCGGACAATCACGGCACACCTGACAGCGACCGGGACCAGGACCAGGACCGGGACCGGGACACGGAAACGGACCGGGACACGGCCCACCGGTCGGAGACCCCGAGGCGCCTCCTGCTGACCACGGCCGCCGCGCTGGCGCCGCTGCTGGCCGGGATCGGCGCCACCACCGCCCGCGCCGAGGCCCAGGATCCGGCCCCCGCCGCGGAGCACGGCGGCGGTCATCCGCGCGAGCCGGTCCAGCCGGTGACCACCACCCCGGCCGACTGGGAGCAGGTCGCGCGGGTGCTGGGCCGTAAGGGTTTCATGGCGGGCGACAAGGCGTACAACACGCACTTCCCACGCCGGGACCTCCATGTCGTCTCCTACCAAGTCCCCGTCTCACCGGAACTCGCCCTGGGCTCGCACGTGGCCTTCGTCCGCTACGCCGACGGCAACGTGCTGGCCATGGGCGATCTCACGGTGACCGAGGGCGAGTTGCAGGAGGTGACGGACGTCCTCCAGGCGCACGGCATCGAGCAGACGGCGCTGCACAAGCATCTGCTCGCCCACTCCCCCGACGTCTGGTGGACCCATGTCCACGCGCACGGACGGGATCCGGTGGTCATCGCCCGCGGGCTGCGCGCGGCGCTCGACCGCACCGGGGCCCCGCCCGCCGAGCCGCCGCGGCCGACCGGGCCCATCGATCTGGACACCGACGGCATCGACGCCGCGCTGGGCATGAAGGGCTGGCAGGAAGGCAGGGTCTACAAGACCACCTTCGCGCGCCGGGAGGTCGTCGTCGAGAGAGGCATGGCGCTGCCCCTCGGCCTGGGCACGATCTCGGCCTTCATCTTCCAGCCCCTGGGGGACGGCAGGGCCGCGCTCAACGGCGATGTCGTGATGGTCGCCGAGGAGGTCCAGGACGTCATCAAGATCCTGCGGAGCGGCGGGATCGGTCTGGTCGAGCTGCACAACCACGGACTCAGGGAGGAGCCCCGCCTGTTCTTCATCCACCTCTGGGCCGTGGGCGACGCCCTCGACCTGGCGATGACCCTGCGCAAGGCGGTGGACGCCACCAACGTCGTGGGGGTCGCGCGCGGGCGCGGGGTGTAGGGCGCGGCGGGGTGCAGGTCGTCCGGCCCGCCGGGCGGGAGGGGGAGCGTCGCGCCACGGCGGCACGGGCCGCGCCCCGCCCGGCTCCCGCGCCCCGCCCGGCTCCCGCTCCTCGCCCGTGACACCGCGCGCCGCACCTCGCCCGCGATTCCGTGCGATTCCGTGCGATTCCTGAGATGCCGTGCGCTGCGCCTCGCGCGCTACGCCTCGCCCGAGAACACCCTCCGCAGCCCCAGATTGCTGGTCAGGATCCCGCCGTCGACCGGCAGCGTCACCCCCGTGATCCAGGAGGCGTCGGCGGACGCCAGGAACGCGACCGCCGCCGCGACATCGGCCGGCGTGCCCACCCGCCCCATCGGATAGTGGGCCGCCACGCGGTCCAGCACCGCTTCGCGGCCCGCCCAGGCGCCGGTGTGGATCGTGCCCGGCTCCACGAGGTTGACGCGGACACCGCGCGGCGCCGCGTGGCCCGCCAGCGTACGGGTCAGGCCCGCCAGACCGGCCTTGGCCGCGCTGTAGGCGTGGTTGCCGAAGTCCTGTTCGCCGTTGACCGAGCCGATCGAGACGATCGCGCCCCGGCCCGAGGCCGCCAGATACGGCAGCGCCGCGCGGGCGCAGCGGAAGGCGCCGGTCAGGGTGATGTCGAGGTCCAGCGCCCAGACCTCGTCCGGCTCGTCCTCGAAGAGCGGGGCGTCCTTGGCGCACGAGTACGCGTTGTTCACCAGCACGTCCAGCGAGCCGAAGGTCTCGGCCGCGTACGCGACCGCCGCCTCCACCGACGCCCGGTCGGCGACGTCGCAGCCGCGCGCGACCGCGCCCGGGATGGATTCGGCGGCCGTCATCGCCCGCTTCTCGTCCAGGTCCGTGACCAGGACGCGCGCGCCCTCCTCCGCCAGCCTGCGCGCGGTCGCCTCGCCGATGCCCCGGCCCGCGCCGGTGATCAGGACTCCGTATCCGTCAAATCGCTTCATCCGGCGATGATGTCGCCGTTCGCACCGCGCGCACCAGAGCCTGTGCGCGGGGGTCCGCCGTCACTCCCCTGCGCATCCCGTTCGTCACGTACCCCATCGCGATGCCCGACTCCGGGTCGGCGAAGCCGAGCGAGCCGCCGCGCCCCGGGTGTCCGAAGGAGCCGGGGCCGAGCAGCGGGGCGGCCGGGCCGTGCAGCATGAAGCCCAGGCCGAAGCGGGTGGCGACGACCAGGACCCGGTCCGGGCCCGCCGATTCCTCGGTACGCGCGAGGGTCAGCGTCGCGGGGGCGAACAGCCGGTGGCCGTCGACGGGGCCGATCATCGCGGCGTAGCAGCGGGCCAGCGCGCGGGCGGTCGAGATGCCTCCGGAGGCGGGGAGTTCGGCGGCGCGGTAGGCCGGGTCGTTCTCGTCGGGCCGGGGTTCGATGACGCCGAACGCGCGCCGCGTCAGGGAGTCCGCGTCGCGGTACGCCTCCGACACGGACCGTTTGGGCCGCAGCCTGAGTGCTCCGCCGACCGCCGCCGGCTCCTCGGCCGGTCCGATCCGGCCGACCCGGTGGGCCTCCTCGGCGGGCAGTCCCACCCAGAAGTCCAGGCCCAGGGGACGGGCGATCTCCTCGGCGATCCACCGGCCCACGCTGCGGCCGGTGACCCGCCTGACCAGTTCGGCGATCAGCCAGCTGTAGGTGTGCGCGTGATAGCCGTGGTCGGTGCCCGGCTCCCACTCCGGCCGCTGGGCGGCCAGGGCCCGCGCGCCCGACTCCCCGTCGATGGCCTCGGCCGGGGTGAGCGGCCGGTCGAGCACCGGCACCCCGGCGCGGTGCGACAGGAGGTGGCGTACGAGCGCCCGTTCCTTGCCCGCGGACTTGAACTCGGGCCAGTACGTGCCGACCGGGGCGTCGAGGTCGATCTGTCCGCGCTGGTGCAGGAGCAGCGGTACGGCGGCGGCGACGCCCTTCGTGGCGGAGCGCACGATCTGTGCCGTGTCGACGGCCCACGGCGCCGCGTCCACGCCGTCCGCGCCCCGGTCACCCGGCTCCTGTCCGGTGAGATCGCGGGTGCCCGCCCACAGGTCGACGACCTTGCGCCCGTCCCGGTACACGGCGACGGCCGCGCCCCGTTCCCCGAGCCGCTCGAAGTTCCGTACGAACGCGTCCCTGACCGGCTCGAAGCCCGCCTCCACCGTGCCCTGGACGTCCACGCCCGCACTCCCGCCCCGTCGGTACCCACGCCTCGTACCGCTCGTCGTCCCGCCACGCCCCGGCGGCGCGACCCCCTCTATGGTGCAACGTGCCCCGGCGATACGGAACGCGGGTCGAAACCGAACGGCAGCTCCAACCGGTGCGCGCCCATCAGCTTCCCGTCGCCGAGGAGTTGCCCCGTGGGCCCGTCCGCCACGATGACGCCTTCGCTGAGGATCACCGCACGCGGGCAGAGTTCGAGAGCGTACGGCAGATCGTGCGTCACCATCAGTACGGTGATGTCCAGCGCCCGCAGGATGTCGGCCAGTTCGCGCCGGGACGCCGGGTCGAGATTGGACGAGGGCTCGTCGAGGACGAGGATCTCCGGCTCCATGGCGAGGACGGTCGCCACCGCGACGCGGCGGCGCTGGCCGAAGGAGAGATGGTGCGGCGGCCGGTCCGCGTACTCCGCCATCCCGACCTGGCCGAGCGCGGCGGTGACCCGGGCCTCCAGTTCGGGGCCGCGCAGCCCCGAGGCCGCCGGGCCGAACGCCACGTCCTCGCGCACTGTCGGCATGAACAGCTGGTCGTCCGGGTCCTGGAAGACGATGCCGACCCTGCGGCGGATCTCGGCCAGGTTCCGCTTCGCCACTGGCACCCCGGCGACCGCGACCGAACCGGCCCCGGCGGTCAGGATGCCGTTGAGATGCAGGACGAGCGTGGTCTTCCCGGCCCCGTTGGGCCCCAGCAGCGCCACCCGCTCCCCGCGTCCGACGGTCAGATCGACGCCGAAGAGGGCCTGATGGCCGTCGGGATACGCGTACGCGAGCCCGCTGACCTGGAGGGAGGCGGGCACGGCGGGGGCGGAGGGCTCGGTCATAGGGTCCAGCCAAGCAGACAGACGGCGAGTGCCGACACGGGGAGGGCGGCGGCGTATGTCCACTGCGCCCGGGACGCGGTCACGTCGTCGATGACCGGCATGGTGCCCGCGTACCCTCTGCTGACCATCGCCAGATGCACCCGCTCGCCGCGCTCGTAGGAGCGGATGAAGAGCGCGCCGGCGGACTTGGCGAGGACGCCCCAGTGCCGGACGCCCCGGGCCTCGAAGCCGCGCGAGCGCCGGGCGATCGACATCCGCCGCATCTCGTCGGTGATGACATCGCCGTAGCGGATCATGAAGGACGCGATCTGCACGAGCATCGGCGGCAGCCGCAGCCGCTGGAGGCCGAGCAGCAGGGAGCGCAGCTCGGTCGTGGAGGCGAGGATCACGGACGCGGCGACGCCCAGCGTCCCCTTCGCGAGGACGTTCCAGGCGCCCCAGAGCCCGGGGACGCTCAACGACAGCCCCAGGAAACGGACGTGATCGCCGGGGACCACGAAGGGCATGAGGAACGCGAAGGCCACGAACGGGATCTCGATCAGCAGCCGGCGCAGCAGGACGCCGGCGGGGATACGGGCCACGCGCGTGACGGCCGCGAGCAGCACGGCGTACAGCGCGAACGCCCAGACGGCCTCGCGCGGGGTCGAGACGACGACGAGCACGAAGCAGAAGACGGCGGCCAGTTTGCAGTGCGGGGGCAGTGCGTGGACCGGTGAGTCTCCGTGCCGGTAGAGCGTGTGGGCGTGACCCGCGCCCATGTCAGACGTTCCCGCCGGCCGTGGCCGTGGTCGTGTCCGCGGTGGTACGGCGCCGTCGTACCACCCAGAAGACACCGGTGCCGACGGCCACCGTCGCGCCCACCCCGATCACACCGGCGAGCCCGCCGGAGATCCGGGCGTCGTCTACGTCCCTGACGCCGTAGTCGGCGAGCGGGGAGTCGGCGGTGTGGTGCGGCTCGGTCTTCCGGTCGATGCCCTGGTCGGCGGCGACCTTCTCCAGGCCGTCGGGGTTCGCGGAGGCGTAGAAGGAGACGAAACCGGCCAGGACGAGCGCCGTGACCAGCCCGGTCGCCCAGACCTTGCGGGTGGAGCGCGCGGCGGCCGGGACAGGGCCGGACGCCGGTGCGGCGTCGACCAGTTCGCCGTCCACCCGCAGCTTCAGCGGCGCGGACAGCCCCCGGGCGCCGTACACGAGGTCGGGCCGTACGGCGATGACCGCGCCGACCGTCAGCGCCGTGATCGCGGCCTCGCCGATGCCGATGAGCACATGCACCCCGACCATGCCGGTCAGCACCTTGCCGATCGGGATGTCGGTCGTCCCGCCGATCCAGTAGAAGAAGGTGAACCCGAGGGCCGCGGCCGGTACGGAGACGAGGGCCGCCACGAACGACGAGACGGTCACCGAGCGGCGCGTACGCGGCAGGAGCTTCACCAGAGCGCGGAAGAGCGCGTACGAGACGACGGTCGTCACCACGGCCATGTCGGTGATGTTCACCCCGAGCGCGGTGAGCCCGCCGTCCGCGAAGAGGATGCCCTGCATCAGCAGGACGACGGAGACACACAGGATCCCTGTATACGGGCCGACGAGTATCGCCGCGAGCGCCCCGCCCAGCAGATGCCCGCTCGTCCCCGCGGCCACGGGGAAGTTGAGCATTTGTACGGCGAAGATGAACGCGGCGACGAGTCCGGCGAGCGGTGCGGTGCGCTCGTCCAGCTCCCGGCGCGCGCCGCGCAGGCTGACCGCGACGGCGCCCGCGGCGACGGCGCCGGAGGCGGCCGAGACGGGCAGATCGATGAATCCGTCGGGGACATGCATGGCGGGGGCTCCGCTTCCTGCTCGTATGGCGCGGTGATGAGCCGTTCGATGATAGGGCCCTCTTGCGAACAGCTCGCAAGAGCATGTGCCATGCAGGGTGCCGGAAGGATGGTGCGCAGGTGTACGAACAGCAAAGCTATGGACAAATGCGGGAGGTTTTGTATGATTAGTAGCTAAATGTCCGGTTCTTCACGGAACCGCGCTCCCGATCCCGCCCAGCCACCGGCAGTCACGAGCAGCCGTCGCAGCAGCCACCGAGGAGCCAGGTCGATGCCACCCATCGTCTCGCAGCCCGCCACAGCGTGTCTCATCACGGACGCCCCGCACCCCAAGACCGTCTCCGTCACACTCCGCTACGACGGCGCCGATCCGCTCGCCATACGTATCGTGTTCCCTCCCGAGGTCTCCCTCGACGACGACGAGGTCGTCTGGGCCTTCGCCCGCGATCTCCTCGAATCCGGCCTGCGGCTCCCCTCCGGTGAGGGCGACGTCCAGGTATGGCCCTGCGGACGGGCCCAGATCGTCGTGGAGTTCCACTCGCCGGACGGGGTGGCGGTGGTCCAGTTCGACACCGCGCCGCTGCGCCGGTTCCTGGACAGCTCGTACGCGATGGTCCCGGCCGGCCAGGAGCAGCACGACATCGAGGTCGAGACCGAGCTGAGCAAGCTCCTCCACAGAACCTGAGACGCACCGCGGCCCGGCCGCCGCCCCTCGGGGCGTACGACCGGGCCGCGTTGACGCTCCGGCTCCCGTCCCCACGGCCGCCGGCGCGATCCGGGGCCGCGCGCCGCTCACGCGGCGGCCCCGGGGTCTGTGGGTCAGACGCGCACCAGTTCACGGTCCTGGCCGGGACCGCCCTCCGGACCGCCCGAGGCGTCGTCCCCGAGCCGGTGGCGCAGCGCCTCGCCCTCCACGTCCACGTTGGGCAGTGCCCTGTCCAGCCAGCGCGGCAGCCACCACGCCTTGTCGCCGAGCAGCGCGAGCACCGCGGGCACGATCGCCATCCGGACCACGAACGCGTCGAAGAAGACCGCGATGGCCAGCCCGAAGCCGATCATCTTGATCATCGACTCGCTGGAGCCGATGAAGCCGGCGAAGACCGCGATCATGATCACCGCGGCGGCCGAGACCACCCGCGCGCCGTGCCGGAACCCGGTGACGATCGCCGCGCCCGGCCGCTCCCCGTGGACATACGCCTCCCGCATCCGGGTGACGAGGAAGACCTCGTAGTCCATGGCGAGACCGAAGACCACGCCCACCATGAAGATCGGCATCATCGACATCACGGGACCGGTCTGCTCGACCCCGAGCAGACCCCCGAGCCAGCCCCACTGGAAGACCGCGACGACCGCGCCGAGGGCGGCGACCACGGAGAGCAGGAAGCCGAGAGCGGCCTTGAGCGGCACGAGCACGGAGCGGAAGACGAGCATCAGCAGCAGGAAGGCGAGTCCGACGACGAGCGCGAGATAGGGCAGCAGCGCGTCGTTCATCTTCTGCGAGAAGTCGATGTTCATCGCGGTGGCACCGGTGACCAGGACCTGTGCGCCGCTGTCCGCCTTGATCTCCCCGCCGGTGTCCCGGATGGAGTGGACCAGGTCCTCGGTCGTGACCGAGGAGGGGCGGTCCTCGGGGATCACCGTGATCGTCGCGGTGTCACCCGCCCTGTTGACGGTGGACGGCGT
This sequence comes from Streptomyces sp. NPDC039430, assembly GCF_055639435.1. Lineage (NCBI taxonomy): Bacteria > Bacillati > Actinomycetota > Actinomycetes > Kitasatosporales > Streptomycetaceae > Streptomyces > Streptomyces sp. NPDC039430. The sequence continues at coordinate 48,094 of NZ_JBVKAK010000016.1, forward strand.
GACGACGGCGACACCGTCCAGCTTCTTCACGATGTCCGACAGCTCGGTGGCCGCCGCCTTGGCGTTGTCATTGGCCTTGCCGTCCACGACGACCATCAGCGGCCCGTTGAACCCGGGCCCGAAGCCGTCGGAGAGCAGGTCGTACGCCTTGCGCTGGGTGGTGCTCGTCGGCTGTGAGCCGTCGTCGCCAAGCCCCAGCTCCAGCGAGGTGGCCGGGATCGCGATGACCCCGAGCCCCAGCACGGCCGTGACCAGGACGGCGACCGGACGGCGCAGCACGAAGCGCGCCCAGCGGGTGCCCATGTTCGGCTTTCCGGTCTCCTCGCCGCCCGCGGCCTTGGCGTCCATGGCCTTGCGGTCCTTGCGCCCGTGCACCCGCTTGCCCGCGAAGCCCAGCGTCGCGGGGATGAGGGTGAGCGCGATGAGGACGGCGATCACGACCGTACCGGCGGCGGCGAGGCCCATCTTGGTGAGCATCGGGATATTGACGACGGCCAGCCCGGCGAGCGCGATCACCACGGTGAGACCGGCGAACACCACGGCCGACCCGGCGGTGCCGACGGCCCGTCCGGCCGCCTCCTCGCGCTCCCGGCCCTCGGCCAGTTCGGCCCGGTAGCGCGAGACGATGAACAGCGCGTAGTCGATCCCGACCGCCAGACCGATCATCATCGCCAGGATGGAGGTGGTGGAGCCCAGGTCGAGGACGCTGGCCAGCGCGGTGATCGTGGAGACTCCGACACCGACCCCGATGAGCGCGGTCACCAGCGGCAGCCCCGCCGCGACCAGCGAACCGAACGTGATGACCAGCACCACCGCGGCCACGGCCACACCGATGATCTCCGTGGACCCCATCTCGGGGGTGGCCTGGAGCGCGTCCCCGCCGACCTCCACCGTCAGCCCCTGCGCCCGCGCCCCGGCGCCGGTCTCCTCAAGAGCGGTACGGGTCTCGTCGGTCAGCTCCATCGAGGTGACCTTGTACGAGACCTGGACGTACGCCGTCGAGCCGTCCTTCGAGACGGCGTTCACGGTGTACGGATCGGTCACGGAGCCGACCTGGTCGGATCCGTCCGACAGCTCATCGACGATCTTGCCGACCTCGGCCTTGTGACCGGCGTCGGTCATCTTCTCGCCGGCCGGCGCCTTGAAGACGACCCGAGCGGTCGCACCGTCGGCACTGGCTCCTGGGAAGCGCTCTTCCAACAGGTCGAAGGCCTTCTGGGCCTCCGTCCCCGGTATCGAGAAGGAACTGGACGTGGGCGTGGACGCGGAGGCGGCTCCGACACCGGCGAGCGCGAGCAGTGCCACCCATACGAGGGCGACAACGTTGCGGCGCCGGAAGGCGAACCGTCCGAGTTTGTAGAGGAACGTGGCCACGAGGGCGTACTCCCGGGTCTGTGAATGGATCTGAGGGCATGGGGAGCCGGCCCGACGGCGAGAGAGCGGCACGCGTCAGGTACTGCGGGTGCTGAGGAAGGGGACTGTCAGACGCCGAGGGCGGGGAGGATCACGGCGTCGAAATACGAGGTGAGGAAGTCCCGGTCGGGCGACTGGTCCTCGATCAGCTGCCGGGCGACGATGGCGCCGACCAGCATGTGTGTGACGTACTTCAGCGCGGGATTGTCCGGGGAGACCTCACCCCGGTCCACAGCGCGCTGGAGGACCTCCGCGAGCCCGTTGAGCTCGGGCTCGATCAGGAGCTCACGGAGCGCCTGGTGGAGATCGGGGTTGTCGTGGACGGCATGGAAAAGGCCGCGCATCAGCGCGCTGTCCTTCTCCACCTGGCAGTCGTCGGTGTGTGCCATCACGGCGTGGAAGTCACCGCTCAGTGAGCCGGTGTCCACGTCGACGAGCTTGATCGGCTTGTTGTGCCGCATCGCATGGGCGACCAGCTCGGGCTTGCTCCCCCACTGGCGGTAGAGGGTGGCCTTGCTGGAACGGGCGCGGGCGGCGATGGCGTCCATGGTGAGGGCGTCATAACCGACCTCGCGCAGCAGATCGAGCACGGCGGCGTACAACTCTGCTTCACGCTCGGGGGTGAGCCTGCTGCGCGCCACGGTCTGCTCCTGCCAAACGAAACGGTTTCGTACAGTACGAAGATAACCCCACCCCCCAACGAAACGAAACCGTTTCGCTTGTGGGCTACGCCACGTTCCTGGCGTCGGCCACCGGCACCATCCGCCGCACCCGCACCACGCGCCCCGCAGACCCCCGCCGGGAGGCGCCACGCGTAGGGAAAGTGCAGCATTAGGTGGGTGAGTGACGACGTCGCGTATCTCCGCTTCCCGCACCTTCACGACGATTCCCTGTGCTTCGCCGCCGAGGACGACCTCTGGGTCGCCCCCCTCGTCCCGGCCGGGCACAGCCCCGCCCGCGCCTGGCGGGTCACCGTCGACCGCACGCGGGTCGGCCACCCCCGCTTCTCCCCCGACGGCCGCCATATCGCCTATACGACCTGGCGCAGCCTCGACCCGGAGATCCATCTCGTCCCGGTCGCCGGCGGGCCCGCCCGCCGGCTCACCTACTGGGGCGCCACCGACACCCGCGTCTGCGGCTGGACGCCCCCCGACAGGAACGGCGAGTCCCAGATCCTCGCGGTCTCCTCGCACGGCCAGCCGTTCTCGTACTTCGCCTGGGCCTACAGCCTTCCCCTCGACGGCTCCCCCGGCGGCGCGCTGCCCTGGGGCCCGGTCAACGACATCGCGGTCGCGGACCAGGACGGCGCGCACCGTACGCTCCTGCTCACCGGGAAGCCGCCGCACGAGCCCGCCGCCTGGAAGCGGTACCGCGGCGGCGCGATGGGCCGGCTCTGGCTGCACGGCGAACGGCTGCTCGCGGATCTCGGGGGCCATCTCGACTGCCCGATGTTCGTCGACGGCCGGATCGCGTTCCTCTCCGACCACGAGGGCGTCGGCAACCTCTACTCCTGCCGTCCCGACGGTACCGATCTGCGCCGGCACACCGACCACGACGCCTTCTACGCCCGCCACGCCTCGTCCGACGGGCGCCGGGTCGTCTACCAGTGCGCGGGGGACCTCTGGCTGGTCGACGCCCTGACGCCCGACTCGGTGCCGCGCAAGCTGGACGTACGGCTGGGCGGCCAGCGCGCGGGGCGGCGCGGCTACCAGGTCCCCGCCAGCAGCCATGTCGCCGGGATCTCCGTGGACATGACGGGACGGGCGAGCGCCGTCTCCGTACGCGGCAGCCTGTACTGGCTCACCCACCGCGACGGCCCGGCCCGCACGATCGCGGACACCCCCGGCGTCCGGGTCCGGTTCCCCGTGATGCTCGGCGACAGCGGCCAGGTCGCGTATGTCACCGACGCGGAGGGCGAGGACGCGATCGAGATCGCGTATCTGCCCAGGGCGAGCGGTGAGCGGCAGCCCCGGCGGCTGGCGTCCGGACGACTGGGCCGCGTACGGGAGATGGTGGCGGCCCCGGACGGGGAGCGGATCGCGATCGCCTCGCACGACGGCAGACTGCTGCTGATAGACACGGCGGAACCCGAACCGGAGCCGGAGCCTGAAGAGCCGGAGCCTGGAGAGCCGGAGCCGGAGCCCGCGTCGGATTCGGCCCCCGAACCCGCATCGGACACCGGACCGGCCACGGACACCACGGACGCCACGGAGTCCACCGCCGACGCCACGACAACGGCAGCCCCCGCGCCCGCCCCGGCCCCGGACCCCGTCACCGAGCTCATCCGCTCCATCAACGGCGCCGTCACCGACCTCGCCTTCTCCCCCGACGGCGACTGGCTGACCTGGTCCCACCCCGGCATCGGCCGCTCCCTCCGCCAGATCAAGCTGGCCAAGATCACCGGCAGCTTCGCCCGTACGGTCGTCGACGTCACCAACGGCCGCTTCGAGGACGAGAATCCGGTCTTCACCAGCGACGGCCGCTATCTCGCGTTCCTTTCCTGGCGCGGCTTCGACCCGGTGTACGACGTGCACACCGGCGACCTCTCCTTCCCGCTGGGCTGCCGCCCCTATCTCGTACCGCTCTCCTCCGCGACCCCGTCGCCCTTCGCGCTGTCGCCGGAGGGCCGCCCCGCGGCAGGCGGACTCGACCCGTCCATCGGCGAGTCGGGCGACGGCACGGTCACCGTCGAGGTCGAGGGGCTGGCCGACCGCGTCACGCCGTTCCCCGTCACCGCGTCCAAGTACTCCGCGCTGTATCCGGTCAGCGGCGGCGGTCTGGTCTGGCTGCGCTGGCCGATCTCCGGCGCGCTCGGCGAGACCTTCGCCAACCCCGCCGACATGTCGGGCCGCCCCACCCTCGAACACTTCGACATCACGAAGGCGCGCAAGAGCGAACTCGTCGGCCATCTGGACTGGTTCGTGCCGAGCGGCGACGGCTCCCGGCTGGTCGTCGTGGACGACGGCGAGCTGCGCGCCGTACCCGCCACCGAGCCCGGCGACGGCGATTCGACCGTCTATCTCGACATGCGCAGGATCCTGCACGACGTCGACCCAGGGGCGGAGTGGCGCCAGGCGTTCGACGAGGCGGGGCGCGTCATCCGCGCCTATTTCTGGGAGCCGGACATGTGCGGCATCGACTGGGACGGGGTGCTCGACCAGTACCGTCCGCTGGTCGAACGGGTCTGCTCCCCCGACGAGTTCGCGGATCTGCTGCGCGAGGTCCTCGGCGAACTGGGCACCTCGCACGCGTATGTCACCCCGGCCCGCCGCAACGAGGGCCCGCCCCACTACCAGCGTCCCATCGGTCTGCTCGGCGCCAATCTGGTCTGCCGGGACGGCGAGTGGATGATCAAGCGGATCCTGCCCGGCGACTCCTCCGACTCCAAGGCGCGCTCACCGCTGGCCGGTACGGGCATCCGCGAGGGCGCGGTCCTGACCCATGTGGACGGCCGGCCGGTCGATCCGGTGGCCGGTCCCTATCCCCTGCTGTCCGCCGCCGGCGGCACGACCGTCGAGCTGACCTTCCGGCCCGCGGAACGCGACCGTCCGTCCCGTCGCGTCGCGGTGGTCCCGCTCATCGACGAACGCCCGCTGCGCTACCAGGACTGGGTCGCCAAACGCCGGGAGGCCGTACGGGAGATCAGCGGCGGCAGATGCGGCTATCTGCACATCCCCGACATGGGCGGCTCCGGCTGGGCCCAGTTCAACCGGGATCTGCGGCTTGAGGTCTCGCGCCCCGCGCTGATCGTGGACGTACGGGGCAACGCGGGCGGTCACATCAGCGAGCTGGTCGTCGAGAAGCTGACCCGCCGGATCATCGGCTGGGATCTGACGCGCGACGCCCAGCCCGTCTCGTACGCGTCGAACGCGCCGCGCGGCCCGGTCGTCGCGCTCGCCGACGAGGCGACCTCGTCCGACGGCGACATGATCACCGCGGCCTTCCGGCTGCTGAACCTCGGCCCCGTGGTCGGCCAGCGCACCTGGGGCGGGGTGGTCGGTATGACGGGACGGCACCGGCTCGGCGACGGCACGGTCATCACGGTGCCCATGAACGCCGCCTGGTTCGACGCGTACGGCTGGTCCATCGAGAACCACGGCGTGGAGCCGGACATCGAGGCACTGCGCACCCCGCTCGACTGGGCGGAGGGCCGGCACGCCCAGCTCGACGACGCTGTCTGGGTGGCGCTGGACCTGCTGGCCGGTCATCCGGCCTCGACACCGCCGGGGTACGGAGCGGTCCCGGACCTGCGCCGCCCGCCCCTCCCGCCCCGCGCGTAAGAAGCGCACCAGCACACCTGCGTGCACGCACACACGCGCACGCGCACACAAAGAGGGCGCACACAAAGAAGGCGCACCCGGCGGAACCGGGTGCGCCTCGCGATCATCAAGCCATTCACTCAGGCGTCAAAGCGGTCATCCAGTTCATCGCGCGCGCTCTGCGCCCTGCTCTGCGCGTTCTGCTGCGCGTTGTTGTGCTGGGCGTCGTGCTGGGCGTCGTGCTGCGCGTTGTTGTGCGCGTTGTTGTGCTGGGCGTCGTTCTGCTGGGCATCGTGCTGCGCGTTGTGCTGCCCCTGGTTGCGGTCCCTGACCGGCGAACCGGGCTGCGCACCGCGGTCGGGCTGGCCGGGGCGGCCGGGCTGCTGCGTCCGGTCGTCCTTCTTGTCGCCCTGCCGCGACTTCGCCTGCTGGGCGGCGAGCTCTTCGGCCTTGTCCCTGAACTGATCGGCAATAGCCATGGAATGTCACTCCTGAAGGGGTGTGGGGAGCTTGGGGGGACCCGAGTGGGGCCTCGACCAGACTTACATGGCCCGACATTCCGCGCATTTCGATCAGTAACGCTGTGTGCGTTCCTTTTCGTCGGCCGCCCCGCCCGCCCCGACCAGCCCCTTTCGCACGCCCGCCAGACGTGGTCCGAGGCGGCGCATCTCGCGTTGCCCGGCCGCCGCGATGACGGCCGGCAGATATCCGCGTACGGACTGCATCCCGCGCAGCCACCACTGCGCGTACACATGCGCCGAGCGCCGCTCGATCCCGGCGACGAGCCGGTCCACGGCGGGGCCGAGCGGATAGGTACGGTTCGAGGGCCACGGCAGCCGCTGCCGCAGCTCCCGCATCACCTCGTCCCGGTCCGCGCCGCGCACCATGTCGGTGTCCGTCCAGGACAGATAGCCGACGCCGACCCTGACCCCCTGGTGGGCGACCTCGGAGCGCAGACTGTGCGCGAAGGCCTCGGCCCCGGACTTGGACGCGCAGTACGCGGTCATCATCGGCGCCGGCGTGATCGCGGCCAGCGACGCTATCTGGAGGAAGTAGCCGCGGCTTTCCCGCAGGACGGGCAGGAACGCCCGCGCCGTCACCGCGCCTCCGATCAGATTGACCTCGATGACCCGCCGCCACGCGTCCGGGTCCGAGTCCGCGAAGGGACCGCCCGCCGCCACACCCGCGTTGGCGACGACGATGTCGACCTTGCCGAAGCGCGCTTTGACCTCCTGGGCGACGCGCGCCATCGCGGTGTCGTCGGTGACATCCGCGTACCAGTGTTCGCGGTCGGCGTGCAGCCGGGCGGCGACCCGCTTCAGCCCGTCCTCCTCCAGACCGACGAGGGCGACCTTCGCGCCGCGCGCCGAGAGCTTGCGCGCCAGCAGTTCACCGACGCCGCGCGCCGCGCCCGTGACGACGGCGACCTGACCGTCAAGATCGCGGAAACCCCGCCGGCCCGCCCGTGCTCCTGCTCCTGCCCCTGCCCCTGCCCCTGCCCCGCTCATGCCACGTCCTCCTTCGCACCCATGGCGCTCTTCGCGCTCCCGGCGCTGTCGGTGTCGGGATACGTGTCGAGATACGTACCGGTCAGGGACCGGATCGCGCCGGTGACGGCCTCCGGGGCCTCCACGGGCGTCATATGTCCCACCCCGGTGAGTTCGGTGAGCCCGGCGCGGCCGGGCAGCGCGGCGGCCAGCGCCCGCGCCTGCACCGGTGGGGTCAGCCGGTCGTCGCGCCCCACGATGACGACGGCCGGCACCCTCAACTCCCTTACCTCCGCGTCGAGATCGAGCGCGCCGAGGACATGCGACCAGGCCACCCGCACGGGGCGCGGACACGCGTGCACGATCCGGGCGCACTCCGCGACCCGGTCAGGCGCGGCGCCGGGGCCCATCGTCCCGTAGCGCAGGATCCGCTTCGACAGCGGTGTGACCGGCCCCAGCGGGGCACGCGCGCCGAGGATGTGCCGGCTGATCCAGGTACGGGTCCTGCCGGGCCGCATGGGTACGACGAGCGCCTCCGGGATCAGCCGCGAACTGCCCGTGCTGCACAGCAGTACGGCGGCCGCGTGCTCCCGGAAGACGGGCCGCCGGGCGGCCGCCATCAGCGTCATCCCGCCCATGGAGTGTCCGGCGAGCACGGCTCGCTCCCCCGGCTCCAGCGTGGCCGCGAGGACGGCCTCCAGATCGTCGGCGAGGGCGTCCGTGGAGTAGCCCGCGGAGTGACCGGCCGGCGCCGGCGTACGGCCGTGGCCGCGCTGGTCGTAGACGATCACCCGGTGGTCGGCGGCCAGGTCCGCGAGTTGCGCGGCCCAGAACCGGACCGAGCAGGTCCAGCCGTGGACGAGAACGACGGCGGGCCGGCCGTCGTCGCCGTGGATCTCGGCATGGACACGGGTGCCGTCGGCGGAGACGGCGGTCAGTTCACGCTCTCTGTGCGGCTGCCTCACCGGACGGTCTCCTTCGCAACCGGTGTCCCGGACCGCGCTCCGGACCGCGCCCCGGCGGGCCTCCCGGACGCCCGCCCCTCGGACACCCGCGTCTCCGCGGCCGGCTTCTCCGCCTGCCGCGGCACGCGTACGGGCGCGGCCGCGGCGCGGATCACCTCGTACTCCGCGAGATCGACCTCACGGGTGGCCCGGCGGAACTCCGCCGTCGTACCCGGCCAGACGGTGGTGTTGCGGCCCTGCTCGTCCAGGTACCAGCTGGTGCAGCCGCCGGTGTTCCACACGGTCCGCTTCATGCGCTCCTGCACCCGGTGGTTCCAGGCGCGTACGGCGGCGGGCCGCGGCCCGAGCGCCACGCGCCCGCTCCCGCCGACGCCCCTCGGGCCGCCCCCGCGGCCCCCGAGCCCGTCCAACTGCCGCAGATAGTCGGCCATGTAGTTCAGCTGGGACTCGATCATCAGGATCATCGAGGAGTTCCCGAGACCGGTGTTGGGGCCGATGATCGTCATCCAGTTGGGGAAGCCCGCCGCGGTCGCGCCGCGCAGCGACCGCATCCCGTCCTTCCACGCCTCCGCGAGCGTGATCCCGTCGGCGCCCACCACCCGATCGGCGATCGGCATGTCCGTCACATGGAAGCCGGTCCCGAAGACGATCGCGTCGGCCTCGGTCTCCGTACCGTCCGCCGCGACCAGCGTGGAGCCGCGCACCTCGGCCAGCCCCGAGGTCACCAGGTCCACATTGGGCCGCGCGAGCGCCGGATAGTAGGTGCTGGAGAGCAGGATGCGCTTGCACCCGATGCGGTACGAGGGCGTCAGCCGGGCGCGCAGCACCGGGTCCTTGATCGCCCGCGCCATATTGGCCTTGGCGAGGGACTCGACGAGCCCGAGTTCCTCCGGCCGCTTGGTGAAGGCCTGGACCTGCAACTCCCTTATGCCCCACAGGAGCCGGCGCCGCAGGGTCCCGGTGAACGGCAGCGCCCGGTGCAGCCTGCGCTCGGCCCCGGATATCGCCCGGTCGACGCGCGGCATCACCCAGGGCGGTGTCCGCTGGAACAGCGTCAGTCTGCCCACCTCGGGCTGGATCGCGGGCACGATCTGTATGGCGGAGGCGCCCGTACCGATCATGGCGACGCGCTTGCCGCGCAGGTCGTAGCCGTGATCCCAGCGGGCCGAGTGGAAGACCTTCCCCGGGAACCCGGCGAGCCCGGGTATCTCCGGGATCTTCGGATCGGAGAGCGGCCCGGTCGCGGAGACGATGACATCGGCGGTGAGCGTTCCGCGCGAGGTCTCGATCTCCCAGTGCAGTGCGTCGTTGTCCCAGCGCATCAGCCGTACCTCGTGGTTCAGCCGCAGATGCGGCCGGAGCCCGAAGGTGTCCGCGACATGTTCCAGATACGCCCTGATGTGCCGCTGCCCGGAGAAGGTGCGCGGCCAGTCGGGGTTGGGCGCGAACGAGAACGAGTAGAGATGTGAGGGTACGTCGCAGGCGCATCCCGGATAACTGTTGTCCCGCCAGGTCCCGCCGACCGAGTCGGCGCGCTCCAGCACGACGAAGTCGGTCATCCCCTCCCGGCGCAGCCGGATGGCCGCCCCGAGCCCCCCGAACCCCGACCCGACCACCGCCACATGGACGTGCTCGGGCTCGTGGTCATGTTCGTGGTCGTGTTCGTGCTGGCCCATACCGCCTCCTGACACCGGACGACACCCGCACAACCGCGCCAGTAATCACTGGCACGATTTGGAGAGTAGAGCAGTGTCGTACTGATGGGTAGGGGGTGGGAACGGGAAAGTCGCCGCCGGGGCGAGCGGGGGTTACGGGCGGTACGTGAGGTACGGGAGGGGCATGACGGAGCGGTACGGGAGGGACGCCACGGGACGGGCGTGCCGGGCGTCGCGCGCCCGGCGGGACTTTTCCAACCCGACCCGGCACGCCATAAGCTGGCGGGCATGGCAGAAGGCCCGGAACCCCGCGAGTACCGCATGGAGGAGCTGGCCCGCGAGGCGGGCATCACCGTGCGTACCGTGCGCTTCTACCGCGAGCGCGGCCTGATCCGGCCGCCGCGCCGGGAAGGCCGGATCGCCTGGTACGACGACCACCACCTGGCCCGGCTCCGTACGATCGCGGCCCTGCTGGAGCGCGGCCACACCCTGACCGGGATCGCCCACCTCGCCACCGCCTTCGAGAGCGGCCGGGACGTGGGCGAGGTGCTCGGCCTCGGCGAGCCCACCGAGGAGACCCCGGTCCGGCTCTCGCCCGAGGAACTCGCCGACTACTTCGAGGGGGAGGTCACCCCGGAGAATCTGCGGGCCGCCCTCGATCTCGGCTATCTGGCCACGGACGGCGACGAGATAGTCCACATCAGCCGCCGCCTGCTGGATGTGTCGGCGGCCCTGGTCCGCGAGGGCGTCCCCCTGGCGGCGGTCCTCGACGCGGCTCGCCGCGTCCGCGTCCACGCGGACGCCCTGGCCGGACTCTTCGCCGCGGTCCTGCGCGCCCACACCGCCACCACGACGGACGCGGAGAAGCTCCGCCCGCTGGCGAAGAGCGTGGTGGAGGCGGAATTCTCCCTGGCCCTGGACCGCCATCTGCGTACGGACCCGGAAGCCACGGCGCCCCCCAGTCCGCCCCGCCCCGCGGCCGGTTGAGAACCGTCCCGCTGCGGCGCCGTCGCGCGGAAGGGCGTCAGCCGAGGTCGTAGGTGACCGTCACCGGCGCGTGATCGCTCCACCGCTCCTCATGGCTCGCGGCCTTCTCGACGTACGCCTTGACCGCCCGCGCGGCCAGGCCCCGCGTCGCCACGTGGTAGTCGATGCGCCAGCCCGTGTCGTTGTCGAAGGCGCGGCCGCGGTACGACCACCACGAGTACGGGCCCTCCCGGTCCGGGTGCTGGGCGCGCACGACATCCACGTAGTCCGCGTCCGTCACCTCGAAGACGCGGGTCAGCCAGGCGCGTTCCTCGGGGAGGAAGCCCGAGGACTTGCGGTTGGCCCGCCAGTTCTTGAGGTCGGCCTCCTGGTGGGCGATGTTCCAGTCGCCGCACACCAGCACCTCGCGCCCGTCCGCCGCCGCGCGCTTCTTCAGCCGCTCCAGATACGGGAGGAACTCGTCCATGAACCGGATCTTCTCGTCCTGGCGCTCCGTGCCCACCTCGCCCGAGGGCAGATAGAGGCTGGCGACCGTGACGCCCGGCAGGTCGATCTCCGCGTACCGCCCGCTCGCGTCGAACTCCGTGCTGCCGAAGCCGATCCGCGTGCCCTCCGGCTCCCGTCGCGCGTACAGCGAGACACCCGCGCGCCCCTTCGCGGCGGCGGGCGCGTGCAGGGCGTGCCAGCCCTCCGGGGCGCGGACCTCCTCGGGGAGCTGCTGGGGCTCGGCGCGTACCTCCTGGAGGCAGATCACATCGGCGGAGGTGCCGGCCAGCCACTCCACGAAACCCTTCTTCGCGGCGGCGCGCAGTCCATTCACATTCACGGAGGTCACAGTGAGCATTCCGACACACTACCCGCCCGGCCCGGACGCCCCCGGGCCCGGTCATGGCCATTCCGCGTCCTCCCGTAACGGGGCCGGTAATCCCGGGCGAGGTGAATTCCCCGGGCGTTCACGCCGCTCACACCCCGCCGCGACCGCTCCATTTGTTCCGCTCCGCCACACGCGCGGAGAGCGCCCCCGAACCGGCGCCGCCACGCGCCGCGCCCGACCCCTTGCTGTCGGGGCAAATCGACTGTCCGCACTCGCACTTGGGCCACCGGAGCCCGGACCCCGGCACCAGATCAGCGCCCTCGACCCCGCGTACGGTCATTCGGCCAGCCCCCGCAGTCCGACGGCGACGCGCTCCACCAACTCGCGCGTGGGCTCGGGAAAATCCGGCGGCACCCAGTCAGGGTCCCATCGCACATAATCCCGGACCACGGCCGACGTCGCCGGCTTGTCGATCTCGTCGATCGAGAGTGAATCCCTAGCCATAGCTGCGAGTCCTCGCCTCTTCGTGTGCAATTCCTCGTTTCTACACCCGAAGTGACCTTTCCTCACTACTCCGCATGGGGAATTCTCCGCGACAACCCATATGGAACAAAGGGGAGTTGAACGCATGAGCGAGCCGGACCGCTCAGACGCCCGCGCTATGTCCGCGGATTGGCCGCCCGTTCCAGCACCAGATAGCCGCCCACCTCGCCCACGACCGTATAAGTGGCCCGTGGATGCAGCCGCTTCGCGTACCTCAAGGGGTCGGAGACCCACCGGCTCGTGTTGTTCAGCGCGATGTAGTCCGGTGTGATGCCTCGCGTATCGCCCACCCAGAAGACCCGGCAGCGCGAGGTGAGCACGCTGACCGGCCCCACGTTGGCCTCGACCGTCGCGCCGTCGGGGATACGGTCCAGCAGCCGCTGCGCCGCTCGCACCTCGGGCCGGACACGGTAGGTGTCCGCCTCGGTCAGGGCCGACAGCGGCAGCGACGTCGTCAGGGCGAGCGCCGCGCCCGCGACCGCCGCCGGGAGATGGCGCGCGTACGCGCGCAGCCAGGGGCGCGCGTCGCGCCGGATCCGGTGGGCGGCGTCGACCAGCGCGAGCGCCACGACGGGCATCAGCACGGCGCTGTAGTGCCAGCCCGTGCCCCAGTAGTGGTCGTCCGACGACAGGAAGCGCCAGCCGAGCGTGGGCAGGGCGATCAGTATCAGCGGGGAGCGCGGTGCGAGGAGCCCGGTGGTCGGCAGCAGGAGCCAGACGAGGGTACGGAACTTGGTGTCGAAGCCGTCCAGCGGGCCGTTCCCGCCGTCGGCCTTGCCCCAGTAGTCGTATGTGCCGCCCGAGTTGAAGGCCGGTATGACGACCGTGAACGTGAGCACGGCGGCGACCACCGCCAACGCCGCCACCACCAGCGCCTCGCGCACGAACCGCGGTGCCGCGTGCCGCGCGCGCCAGGCCACGACCAGCGCGATCGCGGCGGCGGTCAGCCCCAGGTCCTCCTTCACCAGCACCAGCGGCAACGCCCAGTACAGCGCGGCCCGCCGGCGGCCCGTGAGCAGCGCTTCGAGGGAGAAGGCGATCAGCGGGACCGCGAAGGCGATCTCGTGGAAGTCGAACTCGACCGCCCGCTGCACCCCCCACGACAGGCCGTACGCCACACCGATCGCCAGGCCCGGCCACCGGCCCAGCAGACGCGCCGCGACGCGCGTGACGGGGATGGCGGAGAGCGCGAACAGCGCGGCCTGGGCGACCAGCAGCGTGACGGGCGTGGGAAACAGCCGGTACGCCGGGGCGAGCAGCGCGGTGATGGGGCTGAAGTGGTCGCCGAGGATGTTGACGCCGGGCCCCTTGAGGTCGGCGACGGGGGCCCGCAGCTGCGCGTACGCCCGTATCGCCTGCTCGAAGATGCCCAGGTCCCAGGACATCGTCCGCAGTTGCCGGTACCTGCATATGGACAGGGCGGCGTACGCGCAGAACAGGACCACGGCCACGAGGTACGGATCGCGGACCCGGACAGAGCGCGCCGGGGCCCCGGCAGGCTCGGGAAGCGGCAGGGCGGGCGGCGCGCCAGGGGGCGGGGAAGAGGACGTAGAAGGGGTGGGCGGCGGGCTCGGTATGCCGTTTTCGGGCAGGGCGAGGCTGGCTCCGTGCATGGGTGTGAGATCTCTCTGTGGATACGCGCCGGCGGACCGGACAGGACCGCTGGTCTAGTCGGCCGGCGGCCGGGAGGTGCTCGCGCCGGAGCCGGGCGGCATCGAGGCCGAAGGCCCGGGGCCGGTCCCCCGGCCGAAGGGCGGCGGCGTGAACGTCGGCGCGCCGCTGGGCGACCCCGACCCCGCGCCCGGAGGCGCGGGCGGGTACGCGGCGCTGGTGGACGGCGTGGCGAACGGGGTGCGCGACGGCGGTGGACCGGACGGCGACACGGGCTGCGACGGGGTGACCGAGGGGACAGGGCGGGCGGGCGGCTGCTCGGAGGTGAGGTTCAGCGCGGCGACCGCGCTCGCTCCGCTCAGCACGCACACCGCGCACCCGGCGGCGAGGGCCAGCGTCGTACGCCGCCGCCGGGTCCCGCGTGCCTCGATCTCCTCGACGGGCAGCGGCGACACCCGCCGCCCGCTCCGGTCCGCGGCCTGTTTGAGTGCGGCGGGCAGGCGATCCTCCAGGGGATCCTCTCCGCCTCTTCGATGAAACTCAGGCACCGTGCTCCTCCTCGGAGGCGGGTGAGTCGTCGAGCCCGGCCGCGAGCGCGGCCCTGGCCCGGGACAGATGCGTCTTGACGGTTCCGGTCGAGACCCCGGCCTCTGCCGCCACCTGCTCCACCGTCAGGTCGCACACGTAGTACAGAACGGCCACCAGACGCTGGCGCGCCGACAGCCGCTGGAGCGCGGAGACGAGGGCGACCGTGCCCGGCTCGGGCGCGGCCTCGGTATGCGGTTCGCTTCCGCTGTACCGCCGCCAGGCCTCCAGCGCCCGGCCGCGCCTTCGCCACCGGCTGACCGCCAGCCGGAACGCGACGGTACGGATCCACGCCTCGGGCCCCGCGTCCCTGTCCAGTTTCGCCCGGCGGCCCCAGGCACGTACGAAAGCCTCCTGCACCACGTCCTGAGCCTCGTGAAGGTCTCCGGTCATCAGGTACACCTGTCCCACCAGCTGCTGAACGGAGTGAGCGTAGAACTCCTCAAACTCCTCGACGGTCATGCGGCTCCCAGGACGTGATCAGGTCTCAAGACATATACGCATGGGGGCGGTGATCCGGTTGACACCGTTCCGCGAGTTTTTCCGCACCCGTCGGCCACGGGGCCCGGACATGCCGAAGGCCCGGCCCCGCGCAGTGCGCCGGGCCGGGCCTTCGGGTGGGATCAGCGGTTGCCGACACCGTTCCCGGACAGGACCGGGATGTCGTCCAGGATGTGCGACAGCGGCTCGTCGCCCTTCGCCTGGGTCGAGTTCTCGACACACTGCTGGTTCTGCGGAGAGGACAGAACGTTGATGTCCTGGACCGTGACCGGCACGAGGCCGATGAGGGAGCCGACGTTCGCCTTGAGCGGCAGACCGACACAGGGCTTGTTCAGCGAGCCCTGGACCAGGCCCAGCTGCGGGCTCATGTCGCCCCTGGTCGACTGGTTGCCGAAGGCCTGCTTCGCACCGTTGCCGCTGAGCGAGGTGGTGCCGCCGTCATCGGCGATGGCGAGCGCCGGCGACGCGGCGGCGGCCGTGGCTCCGACGATCGACGCGGCCACAGCGGCGGTTGCCCACAGCTTCTTCATGTAAATGCCTTTCCGGAAAGTCGGACTCCACCGGTGGAGTCCGACTTGCTCAACTCGCTCACGGATGGATTAGTTGCGGCGGTTCCCCCGAATGGCGTAATGCATTATTCAGAGAAAAAGGCCGGTCCACCGCGGAATTCAGCGGTGGCCCGGCCCGGCGGCCCGGCCGATTTCTCAGCGGTTGCCCGTGCCGTTCCCGGACAGGATCGGAATGTTGTCCAGGATGTGCGACAGCGCCTCGTCGCCCTTCGCCTGCGTCGAGTTCTCCACACACTGCTGGTTCTGCGGAGAGGACAGGACATTGATGTCCTGGACCGAGATCGGCACGACGCCCAGCAGGGAACCGACGTTCGCCTTGGCGGGAAGTGCGATACAGGGCTTGTTCAGCGAGCCCTGGATGAGGGCGATCTGCGGGCTCATGTTGCCGTGGGTCGCCATGTTTCCGTACGCCTGCGTGGCGAAGTTCCCGCTGGCGGACGTGGTGCCGCCGTCATTGCCGACGGCGAGCGCGGTGGGCGCGGCGGCGGCGGAAACGCCGACCACGGAGGTGGTGACGGCCAGACCGGCCATGACCTTCTTGATCACGATGAGTCCCCTTCTGAAGGAAGCCCCAAAGTCCCCGGGGCTACTGGTGCAACTCCAGACCCCGGGTTTGGTTCCGGCCCTTCACTCCAACGGCGTATTACCGGGGATCAACAGGCCCGCCAACCCTGGCGACACCGCAGGACAATGCCGCACACACCGGCAAGCCGATCGAGTGAAGCAGCGGAACTAAACAGCTGGTGGCCGGTTGTGCAGGTCGCTCCGCATGCATTCTTTGAGAAAAGGAAACACATCGTGATCAAGAAGATTATGGCCGGCGCGGCCGTCGCCGTCTCGGTGGTCGGTGTCACGGCCGCGGCGGCGCCCTCGGCGTTCGCCACCGCCAACGACGGTGGGACCACCTCCCTGAGCGGAAACGGTGCCGAGGAAGCGTTCGGCAACCAGTCCACCAGGGGCGACCTGAGCCCGCAGGCGGAGCTGATCCAGGGTTCGCTGAACGACCTGTGCCTCGGTGTGCCGGTCAAGGCCAACGTCGGCTCGCTGATCGGCCTCCTCGTGCCGGTCACGGTCCAGGACGTCAACGTCCTGGCGTCTCCGCAGAACCAGCAGTGCACGGAGAACTCCACCCAGGCGAAGGGCGACGAGCCGCTGTCGCACATCCTGGACGACATCCCGGTCCTGTCCGGGAACGGTACGGGCAACCGCTGATCCCGCACCTCCCGCACCACGTACGGGCCGGCCGGGGCGATGGAGCCCCCGCCGGCCCGTACGGCGTTTCCGACGGCCCGTCGAGGACGTGGCGCGGGGCGCGGAATTACGCAAAATTGCGCATGTATTCCGGGATGCACGGAGAAGAAAACATTATCGTGGCAACCGAGTGAACAAACGGCTGCCCGAATCCTGGACAGTTTCTTCGACAGCACATAATCGTTGGACTTCCAGCAGCGGACGTATGAGCCGGAAAAGCCGTGCTCGCGTTCCACGAAAGCCGTGCGAACGTATTCGCCGCTGCGGAAAGGGCTCAAGATGAAGTGCAAGAAGGCCGCAACGGTCGTCGCAGGCCTGCTCCTGGCCATGGGTTCCGCTGCCCCGGCCATGGCCGACGCCGAGGCGGAGGGCTTCGCCGCCCACTCGCCGGGTGTTCTCTCCGGAAACGTCATTCAGGTTCCCGTGAACATTCCGGTCAACGTGTGTGGTAACAGCATCGACGTCATCGGCCTGCTGAACCCCGCGTTCGGCAACAAGTGCCTCAACAAGTGACGTTGCAGTGACGTTGTAAGGGCACCCCGCGGGGGTGTTCTCTGCCGGTCCCGGGGCGCGTACGACCTGCGCCCCGGGACCGGCCTCAGTTGGCACCGATTTCAACCAACGACCACTGCTCGCCGAACCGGCGGGCAGGAGGAGAACCAGATGCGAGATCTCATCAGTAAAGGACTGCTCACCGCCGCAGCGGCGTCGAGCGTCCTCTCCATGAGCAGCGGTTACGCCCACGCGGTGGGCGCCGACGGGGCGGCCGTCGGTTCACCGGGCGTGCTGTCCGGGAACAACATCCAGGTGCCTGTGGAGATCCCGGTCAATGTCTGCGGGAATACGGTGGATCCCATCGGGGTACTCAACCCGGTTTTCGGCAATGCCTGCGTCAATTCGACGAGCGGACCGCAGCACGCGACGCATCCGGCTCCCGCGCACCACGCCGCGCCGGATCCTCAGGCGGCTCCCGCGCCCCACTCGGAGCCCGCGCCCCACTCGGATCCGGCGCCCCACGCCGGTCCCCCGGCGCAGGCGGCTCCCCCCGCACACGCCACGCGGCCGGCTCCCGAGGCGGACGACGCCGTCACACCGCCCGCCCCGCCCCACAGCCACGCGCCGCACCACGGCGTGCCCGGCCAGGCGTCCCCGGGCGGATATCACGACGAGGCCGCCAGCTCCACGCACGCCTCCGCCGGGGCCATCGGCTCACCGGGCGTGCTCACGGGCAACGTCCTGGAGGCCGTCCTCGACATCCCGCTGAACATCTGCGGCAACTCCGCGGATCTGATCGGCGTCCTCAACCCGGCCTTCGGCAATCTCTGTGTGAACGGCACCCCGCAGGCGCCCCACGGAACCCCCGGCACCCCCGGCTCTCCGGAGGCGCCCGAGTCCGCCACCCCGCCGGACGACCGCGCCGTGGACCCGGCCGGCCCCGTCACGCACCCGCGTACCCCGGCCCCCCGGGGTTCCTCCGAAGCGATCCTGCCCGCCTCGTCGTCCCTGACCACGGCCTCGGGCGAGATCGCTCAGCTGGCCTCCACCGGCAGTGACCTGAACATGCTCGCCATGGGAGCCGCCGGCGCCGGTCTGCTGCTCGGTGGCGGAATCCTCTACCGCCGCGGCACCGCCGCCTCGCGCGTCTGACGGCGCGTCCGCCCGGCCGGGAGAACCACGACGGATTCTCCCGGCCGGCGGAGCCCGCCGCGTCCGGCGCCGCCCCGGCCGGGCGGCGCCGTCAGGACAGTCTCGGCTCCCCCACCGGCGTCGACGAGGTCTGCCGCTGGCGGACCGCGGCGAGCGATCCGCCCCGTGATCCGAGCCGCCGCCGCACCCCCGCCACCAGCCGCTCGGCGGTGTACGCCGCCCCGTACACGAACCGCATGGAGGGGCCGAACGACGGGGCGCTGAGCAGTCCGGCCACGAACAGCCCCGGGTACGAACTCTCGAAGACCGCGCTCGCCTCGGGCGCGCTGCTCGGGCGTACCGTCCGCATGCCGGTCCGCAGCTCACGGTCGACCAGGCCGAGCCGTTCGAGCCCCGGGGTGAATCCGGTGGCGGCGATGACATGGTCCGTGTCCACGGTCTCGACCCGGCCGGTGGTGGCGACCAGTTCCAGCCGTACGCGCCCGTCCGCCCGGACCGCGCCCGCCACGCTCTCGCCCAGCCGGACGTCCACCGCCGACTCGAAGCGGTCCCGCAGCCACCACGCGCCGGCGGGGCCGAGCGCCGAGGTGAAGACCCGGGCCCGGGTCGTCTCGGGCAGTCTGCGGAAGATGCCGGGGGTCTCCGCGTAGAGGTAGTTCTTCCATCCGCAGCCCAGGCCGGTGTGCGGGGCGCGGGCCGCCTCCAGGGCGGGGCGCTGCCGGGGCGGCGGCAGGGTGTTCCAGTTCAGTCGGTCCGACCGGGCCACCACCCGTACGACGGTGCCCTGTTCGGCGAGGAGCGCCGCCGTCTCCAGGGCGGCCTGCCCGGCGCCGATGACCGTCACGTCCCGGCCCTCGAAGCGCGTCAGATCGGCGTGGTGGCTGCTGTGCGACACCTGGTCGGAGGGGAGCCCGCGCAGCGGGGCGGGGATGTCGGTGAAGGGCATCACGCCGACCGCGAGCGCCACCGTACGGGCGAGGACGGTGGTCCCGTCGTCGGTGTCGAGCCGGAAGCCGCCGGGGCAGGCCCGTACGGACGTGATCGTGCGTTCGTCGACCGGCGGGGCCGCGCGCTCCGCGAACCACAGGCCGTACGAGGCGAAGAAGCCGACGGGCAGCGGGGAGGCGTGCCGTACCTCCACCCCCTGGGTCGCGGCGTAGGCGGCCAGGCTGAACGCGCCTTTCGGATCGGAGAGATTCGACGCCCACGGTTCGGACTTCAGGAACATGCCGGGCGGCATATTGTCCCGCCACGAGGCCATGGGTCTGCCGAACACCCGCAGATCGAGTCCGGCCGCCGCCGCGTGGGCGGCGATGGAGAGTCCGTAGGGGCCGGCGCCCACAACTACCAGGTCGTACATCGTGTGTCCCGCTTCTCTGTGTCGGACGTTCTGACGTGGGGCTTGGGTGGTTGACGGACGGTTCATCAGGGCTGGACTCACTCGTCTAGGGCGTGTGGGAGACAGGGGGGCGCGGATTGGCGCGGTTCCTGCCCCGTCCGCGCTGCCGTACGGGGGACGTACGAGGCCGCTCGGAGCCGGCCGTACGGCGCCCCGGCAGCGCCCGTCCGAGCCTGCGCCAGCCACGGCGTACGACATGCAGCAGCCACGCGACGGCCATGGCGTACGCGGGCAGCGGATCGTCCAGCGCGAACCACGCGGCCTCCGTGGACCGGGGCCGCAGCACGCCGTGTCCCGCCCGGCGCACGCCCCAGTACCGGAAGGGCGTGAGGAGGGACGACCGCAGGGACGCGAGGAAGGACAGCAGCGCGTAGTTCTCCACCACGAAGGTCCTGCCGTGCGCCGCCTCCTGCGTGGGCACGGCCCGGCCGGTGAGGTCCAGATGCAGCGCCCGTACGACATCGGTGCCCGACCGGTCCGTGAAGAGCCGGAACTGCGCGCCGGGCCGGGGGTTGAAGTCGAGCAGGTGGTAGGCGCCGGTGGCGGTGTCGAGCCGGAAGTCGAGATCGAGGATCCCGCGATAGCCGAGCGCCGAGACCATCTGACGGGCCATCCGCTCGACCGCCGGGTTGGGCAGCCACCGGCCCACCGCGGTCAGTCCGGCCCCCACCGGCCAGGACCGTTCCTTCCGTCCGGCGGCTCCGATCAGGCAGTCGCCGCCACCGCCGCTGTAGCCGTGGAAGAACCAGTCCAGGTCACGGCCCTGCGGCAGGAATTCCTGGAGGAGCAGCCGGCTGCCCGCCTCGGCGCTGCGCCCGTACAGCTCGCGGGCCTCCTGCGGGGAGCGTACGACCAGGGTGGAGCGCAGTCCGGTCCCCTCGGGCAGGAGCCAGGGCCTGCTCCACTTCGCCACCACGGGCAGCCCGAGCGACCAGGCCGCCGCCGCGGCCTCCTCGGCGCCCGAGGGGATGACGGTGCGCGGGTGGGGGATGCCGAGCATGCCGCAGATCCCGACCAGCTCCGCCTTGTCCGCGACGCGCTCCGGCAGCCCTGACGGCTGATCAGGGAGCAGATAGCGGCCGTCGAGTCGTTCCCGCAGCCGGCCGACCGCGATCGCGCTCAGGTCGTCCATGGCGATGAGCACGGGCGGGGTGGCGAGCCGGTCCGCGATACCGAGCAGCAGCCGCTGAATCTCCGCCAGATCCGAAAGCTCCGTCAGATCCGTGGGGTGGTCGGGCCGTAGATACGCCCGGCGCAGATAGCGGGAGCGCCCCACGGGGCTGCGGGCGGCCTCGATCACCGCGTGGACCTCGATCCCCGCGCGGCCAAGGGATCTGACGGCGCCAAGGGTGCCGTGGTGGAACGGGTTGCGGTCGAGCCTCATGAGTACGGCGGGGACTCGGGTGTCAAAGCTCGGCACGGTGATGTCCTTCATTTCGGTAACCCATGCGGGGGATGAAATTCACGAACGGACTACTGGAACGCCAGGCCGGGTTCCCGATCGGCTTATTAGAAATACTTTGTGATCAACGTGACCACGGATCGAGGCCACGGAAAGAGGTCCAACTCACGAGGAGCGGACATGCCCCTTCGACGACGACGGCTGACGACCACCTGCCTGGGAATGGTCGCGGCCGGCCTCCTCACGTCCGGCGCGGCGCTGCCCGTCACCCATGAAGCCGACGAGCCGGCCGCGGCGGAGGATTCGGCGCGGCGCGAGAAACCGAAACCGCCGCGGGCGGCCTCACCCGCGCTCGGCGCGTATCTCGATTACGGCCCGAAAGGCGTCCGGCGTATCGCGGGCATGCAGAGATGGCTGGGCGGCAGGGAGCTGCGGGTGGGGCACACCTATCTTCCCGGTGACGTGTGGTCCAACATCGAGGGCAAGCCCGGCTTCCTTGAGGACTGGGCCGCGTGGCGAAAGGCGAAGGACGACCGGCTGTTCGTCCTCAATGTCCCCATGCTCGAACACAATGAGGAGCGGGTGCCGGACGTTCTCGTCCGCCGTGAGCTGCGCCGGGCCGCGCAGGGCGATTACGACGGCCACTTCAAGGCCCTGGCGGAACGGCTCGTCGGCCTGGGTGTCCCGGACACGGTGATCGTGCTCGGCTGGGAAATGAACGGGGTCACGTACACCCACCGCTGCGGGCCCGACCCGGAGTCGTGGAAGAAATACTGGAATCGCATCGTCACCACCATGCGTGCAGTGCCCGGACAGAAGTTCCGGTTCGATTTCGCTCCGAACCGCGGAAGGGACGCCATTCCCTGGACCGAGTGCTATCCGGGTGACGATGTCGTCGACATCATGGGCATGGATTCTTATGACCAGCCCCCGGGCCGGACATTTGATGAACAGGTGAATGAGCCCTTTGGGCTCCAGGAGCATGTGGATTTCGCCGCTGCACACGGAAAGGTTATCTCTTATCCGGAGTGGGGCCTCTTCCGCAACGGTGACAACCCGGAATACATGCGCCGCATGCTCCAATGGATCGACACGTACAAGCCGGTGTACAGCACACTGACCGACTACTGCCCGCACGGTGTCTGGCAGTGCGGGCAGAATCCCAAGTCGTCGAAGATGTTCCGGGCCCTGCTGTACGGGTTCAAGCCGGAGCCCGTACCGCTCCCGGTGCCCACACCGGCCCCGACCCCCGCGCCCACCGAGCCGCCGCGGAACTGTATGCCGCTGGACCTCGGGCCCTGGGTCGAGAAGTGGCTGGGCGGCAAGATCTGTGTCCACGTCAACTGGTCACGGCGCGAGGACGGCTGACCGGCCCCCCGTCACGGGGCGGCGGCGCCCGGGGTCATCCCCCGGCGCCGCCGCCCCGCAGCCGTTTGACGAGCGCGGCGGCCCGGCCGCGGCCCGCCGCGAGGCTGACCAGCAGCCGCAGGGACGGCGCCAGATACGGCCGGGCGAGCAGCAGGCGCCGGTTGCGCACGGTCTCGGGGCGCCAGTGGTGCTTGTACGGCTCGTCGCCGCGCAGCATGCTCAGTGTGGCGCGGCCACTCGTACTGATCCGCCGCGCCCCGCTCCGCAGCAGTATCGAGGCGACCTCCACCTTCCTGGCGCGCAGCACCGGATCGGCCCCGTACAGATAGCCGCCCTCCAGCAGGCCGGACATCAGGGTGAGATCCGCCGCGACCACCGCGCCGGACAGCCGGAACTCGGTCAGCCGCGCGTCGCCGTACTCGGTCATGGACTGTACGGACCGGATCAGATGGTCCGCGAAGCGCGGGCTGAGGTGTTCCGGGGTGACCCCGCGGCCCTGCCACTGGAGCCGGTGCAGCTCCAGCAGCCGTCCGACCGCCGCCGGGATCTCGTCCTTCGGCACCACCCGTTCCTCGATGCCCAGCGCGTCCAGCTTGCGCAGTTTGGCGCGGGCGCGCTGGGCGCGCGAGGAGGTGAGCCTGCCGAGCAGTTCGTCCATGGGAACGCCGGGCAGTTCGAGACAGAGGGAGTCGTCGAGCTGGGTGCGCGGGCCCGTCCAGCGGGCGAAGATTCGTTCCGCCGCGGCCCCGGGCCGTACTTCGCGCAGATCGATCACCGCCGTACGGGCCAGCCGCGCGAGCGACTTCGCCAGAGCCGCGGCCGCCGCCTCGGTGCAGTCGTCGTGGAGCAGGACGTCGGAGAAGTCGGAGATGGAGCCGCCGAGTTGGACGAGAACGGGGAGGGGGCGGTGGACCAGCATCAGGGGGGCGGCCGCGACGAGTTTCGTGCCCCGGCGTACGAGCACGACGCGCAGTCCGCGCCTGTTCCCGTACGACAGCCACCACGAGTGCAGCCAGGCATGGCTCTGGAACGGTGTGGCCGTGCGCGTACAGCGGTACAACTCGTGCCAGGCCGACGCGAGTTCGGCGAAGCGGTCGGCGTCACGGCAGATCTCGGTGGTGAAGACCGGGCCGGAGGAACGCGAGGCGGAGGCGGAGGGCCGGGCGAAGACGCGGAGGTGCGTGACCGGAGGAGCTGCGGGGGCCGCGGCGGTGCGCGCGCTCGATTCGGCGGCCATCGGACTCACACCGTTTCCGGCTGCGGCAGGGGCTGCGCCTGGGACTGCGGCGGGGCGGACGTCGGACCGGGGACGTTCGCGTGGAACTCACCGCGCCGCGGCTTCGGTCTGACCAGCAGACCGAGCCCGCCGAGCAGCCCGCCCGCGCAGCCGCCGACCAGGGCCGAGAGCCCCGCCGAGGGGGTGACCGGGCCGGAAGGCGCCACGGCCCGGGAGAACCGGAGCACGCGTACCTTCGTACTTCCCTGCAGCTGGGAGCCGTTGACGACCAGCGCCCGCGCCACCCCGTCCGCCATGTTCACCGCGTCCGAGGGCCGGTCCGAGGTCGCCGTCACGGAGATCATCGGAGCGTCCGGCGAGGTGGCCGTCTGCACGCTCTCCTGGAGCGTCCGCGCGGGCACTCCGGCCCAGACCGCCGCGTCACCGATCAGCGCGACCTGAGTGGCGACTCGCCCGTAGGCCGTCGCGAAGCCCAGCGCGGCGGCCGGGTCGGACTTCTCCGTCGGTACGACGACGACGTAGCTGGTCGCCGAGTACTGCGGGGTGCGGAGCATCCCGTACGTACCGCCCGCCAGCGCCCCGGCCAGGACCGCCACCGGCACGATCCAGCGGGCGGGCAGCGCCGCCACCTTCGACAGCCGAAGACGCGGGAGACGGGGGCGGCGCGGGAGACGAAAGCGACGTGGGAGACGCGGGAGACGGAGGCGACGTGGGAGGTGCCCGAGACGGGGGCGACGGGGAAGGCGGAGGCGACGGACGAGACGGGGGCGACGCTCCGCCACCGGGGCGGATTCCGATTCGGGGACGGCGGGCCGGCGCCGCCCCGCCGGGCGGCGCGGGGGATTGCTGTGCGGAGTCATGAGCAGCTCACTTCTCGGAGGGGGCCGGGCCGAGGACGGCGTTCTCGTAGACGGTCATCAGCTGGCGTGCGCTGTGGGCGATGTCGTAGTGGCGCGCGGCCGGGGGTACGGGCAGCCGCCGCGGCCCCGCCTCCTCGAACCGCCGCAGTTCGTCGACGAGTCCGGGTACGGAGCCGCTGACCCGGCGCGCTCCGGGCGCGGCGTCGGCGGGCAGGTCCTGGAGGGCGGGGCAGGTGACATGCAGGACCGGCAGCCCGGCCGCGAGCCCTTCCACGACGGCGAGTCCGAACGCCTCGTCGTGGGAGGTGGAGACGAAGACGTCCATGGCCGCGAGCAGCGAGGGAAGATCCGGCCCGTGCTGCCGCGGGAGCGGCGCGGACGGGAGCGGCGGGGGCGGGGGCGGGAGCGGCGGGGGCGGGGGCGGGAGCGGCGGGGGCGGGAGCGGCGGGGGCGGCGGGTCCTGGCAGGAGCCGTGCAGCATGATCCGGTCGGCCGCTCCCCGCTCCCGCGCGAGCCGCAGGAGCCGGTCGCGCTCGGGCCCGTCACCGACGAGGAGCAGGCGCGCGCCGGGCAGTTCGGCGACGGCCCGGACGAGCCGGTCGAAGCGTTTGCTGCCGGTGAGCCGTCCGACCCCGCCGACCACGAAGGCGTCCTCGGGCACGCCGAGGCGGGCGCGGGCCGTGCGGCGTGCGCTCTCGTCGTAGGCGAAGCGGCCGACCTCGATGCCGTTGGGCACCACATGGATACGGTCGGGGCGTACGCCCCAGCGCTCCAGCCGCCGGGCGACGGTGGCGGAGACGGCGACGGTCGCGGTGCCCAGGCGTTCGCCCGCGAGGTAGAGGCCGCGGGCGCCCGCGGAGAGCGGCCTTCCCTCGATCTGGACAGCCCCGAGGGAGTGTTCGGTGGCCACGATGGTCCGTACGCCGGCGAGCCGGGCCGCGAACCGCCCGTACAGGCAGGCGCGGTAGAGGTGCGTGTGCACCAGGTCGTACCGTCCCCGCTTGATCAGCCGCGCGAGCCGGGGCAGGGCGCCGAGGTCGCGGTTGCCCGCCATGCCGAGGTCGGTGACGGGGACGCCGTCGGCGACGATGCCCTCGGCGACCGCACCCGGGTTGGTGAGCGTGATGACTTCGCTGTCGGTCGGCAACTGCCTCAGCAGCAGCCTGAGTTGCTGCTCGGCGCCGCCGATGCCGAGACCGGTGATGATGTGCAGCACCTTCATGTCGCCGTCGCCGCCCGGGAGTCGCCGGACACGGCCTGCGCGGCCTGCGCGGTCCCCACCGTCCGTACGGCGTGGGCGGCCCGCGTGGCCTGCGCGGTCCGCCGTGTGTGCGCCGCGTACTCGGCGTAGTCCGACGCCGGGACCGGCTCGCGGCGCCAGCGGTGCGTGCGCCGCTTGAGGTGCAGCCGGGGGCCGGTGTCGCTCTCCCCGACATGGACACGGGGCAGGGCGAACACGCCGGTGAGCGGCCCCGGGTCGATGGCGCAGGCGTACGCGTAACCCGCGGCGCGTACGGCCTTGATGGCGCGCGCGTCGACCGAGCCGTACGGATAGCAGTAACCGGCGACCTCATGACGGCCGGTCAGATCCCGGAGCAGTTCGCGCAGGAGTTCACGGCTCCGCGCGGTGTCGGCGGCGAGCACCGCGTCGTCGGCCTTGGTCAGATCGGTGTGGCGCAGTCCGTGCGAACCGATCTCCATGCCCGCCCGCGCCGCCGCGCGGATGCCGTCCGCGGTGAGGAGGGACTTGCTCGGGCCCGGCCTGTCCCATTCGTTCGTACCGCCGAGACGGCCGGGCAGGACGAACACGGTCGCGGTGAAGGCGTGGCGGCGCAGCAGCGGGACGGCCTGTTCCAGGAAGTCGGCGTAGCCGTCGTCGAAGGTGAGCCCGACGAGACCGGCGCCCCGCCCCGCGGCGCGGGCGCTCAGCAGCCGGTCCATACTGACGCCGGTCAGCCCCCGGCGGCGCAGCCAGCGCAGCTGCCGTTCGAGCCGGTGCGGCGAGACCGTCACCCGGTAGGGGTCGTCGGTGGGGTCGGCGACGGAGTGGTACATGGCGGCCCACAGGGGGCCGGCGGACACCGTGTCAGCGGGCATGCGCGAGCTTTCGTGTGAGGGGGCGGGAGAGGAAGCGGAGGATGGTGTCGGTCTCGGGGGCCCGCAGGGCGCGCGCGATGACGAGGAACACCGCGCTGACCACCACGCAGGCCGCCATGGCGCCCAGGACGGGTGACGGGATGAGGGCTCCGCAGAGCCATCCGGAGCCGGTGGCCGCCGCCGCGGCGGCGGCGAGCTTGACCAGCCCCCCGGTCATGAACCGG
The DNA here is from genome assembly GCF_055639435.1 of Streptomyces sp. NPDC039430. NCBI lineage: Bacteria > Bacillati > Actinomycetota > Actinomycetes > Kitasatosporales > Streptomycetaceae > Streptomyces > Streptomyces sp. NPDC039430. Next base: position 74,968 of record NZ_JBVKAK010000016.1, read on the forward strand.
AGGCTGACGGGCACGCTGTGCCGGCCGACCCCGTGCAGCATCAGGGCGGCGGTGACGGTGATGCCGAGCGCGTTGGCGGCCGCGATGCCGAGCACGCCCCACACCTGTACGAGCAGGGTGCCCAGGCCGGTGGTCAGCGCGAGCCCGGTGAGCATGGCGAACGCCGGGAACCACAACGGGCGGGCGGCGGAGAAGTAGCAGCGTACGAGCGCCCCGACGAGCGTGTGGCCCAGCAGACCGAGCGCGTACACCCGCATCACCTCGGCTGTCGCCGCGGTGTCCGCCGGCTCGAACGCGCCGCGCTGGAAGAGCACTTCGATGATCTGCGGCGCGCAGGCGACCACGGTGGCGGCCCCGACCAGCACGATTATCCCGGCCAGCGCGAGATCGCGCTCGACCCTGCGCCTGGCCCGCTCGGTGTCCCCCGCCGCCATGGCGCGGGCGACCACCGGGAAGGTGACGGTGCACAGCATCATGGAGAGCGTCATCGGGATCTGCGCGACCTTCTGCGCGTAGTTCAGATGCGAGATGGCCCCGGCCGGCAGCGGCGCGGCGAGGAACCGTTCGATGAGGACCTGGGACTGCCGGCTGAGCGCGAAGACGATGACGGGCGCGAGCAGGGCGAGAGCGACGGTCGGCCCGCCGCCCGCGTCCTTCGGCCCCCGCTCGGTGACGGTCACCTCCACGGGCCGCCGGGCGCGCAGTCTGCGCCACAGCACGGGCAGTTGGACGACGACCATGAGTACGCCGCCGATGGCGACCCCGGCGGCGGCGGCCCGTACCCCCCACCGGTCGGCGACCACCAGCATGGTGGTGATGATCCCGGCGTTGTACGCGACGTAGATCAACGCGGGCGCCGTGAAGCTGCCGTGCGCGCGGAGCGCCGCGCTGCAGTACCCGGCCATGCCGAAGGTGAAGGCACAGGTGGCGGTCAGCCGGGTGCAGTCGACGGCGAGCCCCGGCTCGGGCAGTCCCGGTGCGAGGACGGCCACCACCCAGGGCGCGGTGGCCACCAGCAGCGCCGAGCCCGCGCCGAGGGCGAGGAACAGCCGGGGCAGGGTGCTCCGCACCAGGAGGCGTACGGGATCCGGGTCCAGGGCCGACGCGGTGGCGCGCCGGGCCAGGGCCAGGCTGAACGCCGGTACGAGGATCAGCGCCATGGCGTCCTCGATGAGGAGCGTGGCGGCCACCTCGGGCACGGTCCAGGCGACCAGGAAGGCGTCCGTGTCGGGGCCCGCGCCGTAGAGATGCGCGATGGTCTGGTCGCGGGCGAGCCCGAGGAGCGCCCCGGCGGCGGTCAGCAGCGCGGTGAGGAACGCCGCGCGCGCCAGGAACCGTCCGGAGGAGAAGGAGCCGCGGCCCTCCGCGCCGGGGCGGGCCTCTCCTGTGCCGACTCGTCCTGTGCCGGCTCCTCCTGTGCCGCCGCCTCCCGTTCCCCCGTCCTTCGCGACCTCCGCGGAGGGCGACTCGGGCTGCGGCGGTACGGCGGGAAGGGAGTGTCTCGTATCGCTCACGCGCGGCCGGCCTCACTCGTGGCGGGGCGCCGTGCGGGCCCGAGGGCCCACCGGGCCGCCAGGCCGAGCATCACGGCCGTCAGTACGGTCGACGGGCCGCCGATGTCGGCGTAACTGAAGTCCACCAGCTGCCAGATCAGCAGCCCGGTGACGGCGAGGCCGCAGTCGGCGCCGGTACGGGAGCGGTACGCGCCGGGCAGCCGGCGCAGCGCGCGGACGAGGAGCGCGGCCCAGCTGCCCGCCAGGGCGACGATGCCCAGCAGCCCCTGTTCGCTGAGGACCAGCAGATACATGTTGTGCGGGGAGAGCAGCGGCTGACGCTGGAAGCCGAGACCCGCGCCCTCGGTGTCGCTGGCGGCGGAGAGCGCGAGCGAGGCGTGGCTGTCGCGGTAGGCGGGGAAGCCCTTCAGCCCGACGCCGGTGACCGGGTGCTCGCGCCACATGTCCGTGGCCGCGGCCCACATGGTGTACCGGTCGGTGACGGACTGGTCGGGCGCGTCGGTGACCCGCGTGATGCTGTCGAGCCGCTCGGTGATCATCTGCGAGCCGATGCCGAGACCTCCCACGAGTACGACGCCGAGCGCCCCGGCCACGAGCGTGACGACGACGGCGCGGCGCGGCCCGGAGAGCGTCAGCTGGAGGGCGACGGCCACGGCGGTGGCGATCCAGGCGCCACGGCTGAAGGACAGGGCGAGGGGTACGGCGAGCAGCGCGGCGCAGCCGAGCGCGATCGCGCTCGGCACACGGGCGGCGTGCCGCCCCGGGCCGTCCGCCGCCGAGCTGTCCGCGGGGCTCAGGGCGAAGCCGACGCAGATGACCAGTCCGTACGCGACGACCGTGGCCATGCCCATCACGTCGGTGGGGCCGAAGGTGCCGACCGCGCGGATCTCCTCGCCCATGTACGAGGCGCCGGTGCCGGTCAGATACTGCGTGACGCCGATCGCGCCCTGTACCAGCGCGAGGACGACGACGGACCCGGCGACCAGCCGGAAGTCACGGCGGTCGCGCAGCAGGAGCAGCAGCGCGCCGGGCACCAGCACGAAGATCTGGAGGTAGCGCGCGATTCCGGGCAGGTTGGAGCCCGGGTCGTGGGCGGTGATGGCCGCGATGGTCACGCCCAGCACGGGCAGTCCGAGGACGACAGCGGCGGTACGGGTCAGCGGCCTGGCCCGGTCGCGCAGTACGCGTACGAGGCAGTACAGGACGAGCAGGCCGGAGGCCGCGTCCGCGACGCTCCCGGACCCGGCGGAGCCGTCCCCGGCGGGTGCCGAGGGCACGGCGAGCAGTGCGACGACCGCGACGGCCGGCAGCAGATGCGCCGACCGGCGCAGGACGTGTCCCCAGGGACCCGCCGCCGGAAGCGTCCGGTCGGCGGACAGGTGGGCAGCGGATCGGCGCGCGGTCAGCCCCGTGCCCGCGAAGCCGCCCCCGAAGCCGCCCGGGAAACCGACGCCGGTGGCGTCCGAGGCCATCAGCTGCCCGCCGGGCGGACGAGGGACGCGGCGGTCCGCAGCAGGATGCACACGTCCTGCCACAGCGACCAGTGGTCGATGTAGTGGTTGTCGAACCGCGACCGCTCCTCGATGGAGGTGTCCCCGCGCAGCCCGTGGACCTGCGCGAGACCGGTGATGCCCACGGGCATGCGGTGCCGGGCCGCGTAACCGGGCTGGGTCTTGCTGAAGTTGGCCACGAAGAACGGACGCTCCGGGCGGGGTCCGACCAGGCTCATGTCACCCCGCAGCACGTTCCAGAGCTGGGGCAGTTCGTCCATCGACGTACGGCGCAGGAAGTTGCCCACCGGGCTCATCCGCAGATCGTTGGCGATGTTCCAGCGGGTGGCGGACTCGTGCTCGTCGGCCGGGCGCAGGGTGCGGAACTTCAGCAGGGTGAAGGTGCGGCCGTTCTGTCCGACGCGTTCCTGGCGGAAGAGCACGTCACGGCCGTCGCAGAGCCGGACGGCGAGCGCGCAGGCCAGCAGGACCGGGGAGGCGGCCAGCAGGAGCGGGAGCGTGAACACCACGTCCAGCAGCCGTTTGACGGCGGCGTCGCGGCGGTGGCGGCGTACGGGGGGCGGCGCGACGTGGCGGGCGGCGAACCCCCACAGGTGCCGCTCCATGGCGACGGGCGCGGCGGTCAGGTCCCAGGGTCCCGCGCCGACGAACCAGGTGGCGCAGCCGTACTCGTGGAAGAGCGCGACGAGGGCCGCGCGCTCCGTGCCGTCGCCGGTGCCGGTGGCGCCGGCGTCATGGAATCCGGCGTCATGGAGCCCGGACTCGCCGAACCCCGGCTCACCGAACCCCGGCTCGTTGAACCCGGGCTCCTTGAACCCCGCCTGGCCGAACCCGGAGTCGCCGAGCCCTCGCTCGCGGTCGGTGAAGTCGATGAACCGGTGGTCGATGAAGAGCGCGTCCTGGACACCGTTCTGGATGACCGCCCGGTGGATCTCCTCGGCGGAGGTCAGCACCGGCAGGGCGGGTACGTCCGCCGCTCCGCCGTCCCGCCCGCCGGTCCTCGTGCCGGCCCGGTCCGCCTCGTCCTCGTCCTGGGCGGACCCGGCGATCCCGACGGGCCGCAGGCCGTACTCGGGATGCTGGGCGAGCAGCGCGGCCAGCCGCCGCGCGGCCGGTCCCGCACCGACGACCAGCGCGGACCGCAGCCGGTTGCGCGCCAGGGCCCGGCGCCTGGTGTGCAGGAGCGAGCGGCAGCCGCACGCGACGGCGAGCTGGAGTGCGCAGCCGCCCAGCAGGTCGGGGACGCCCACGGCCAGCCAGGGGTAGCACGCGGCGAGTACGGCCGCGGCGGCGCACCAGGCCACCGCGATCCGGGCGGCCAGCGCGGGGAGCTGGTCCAGCCCCGACAGGACGACACCGGCACGGTAGAGCCCGGCGGACGCGTTCAGTACGGTCACCCAGGCGATGAGCTGGACGACGAGGACGGCGTCGCGCTGATCGTCGCCGAGTACGACCGTGGACAGCAGCGCCGCCAGCACGTCCGAGGCGACCAGCGGCAGGCCGAAGCGCAGCGGGGAGCCCGCGGGGCGGCGGGACGGCCGCGCGAGGCGGTCGGGGGTGTCGCGCGGGGAGGCGATCGAGACGCGCCGCAGGACCTGCTGCCCCAGGGTCTGTGGTCCTGAGGTCCGCGGTCCGACGGTCTGCTGTCCCAGGGACTGCTGCCCCAGCGCCTTCTGTCCTGCCGTCTGCTGTCCGAGGGCCTGCTGCCCCATGGCCTGTTCCGCCGTCCGCGCCCGCCCGGTGGGCGGGGGAACGCTGGTGCTTTCCGTGGTCACTGGGGAATCGGCTCCCTGCGTTCGGGGCGCGGCACTGAGGCGACTTCGCGATACACATCCGCGATGGCCCGCGCTGTCTGCCGCACGTCATAGGTGCTGAGTACGTGCTGATGGCCCTGACGGCCGATCGCTTCGCGCAGTGGCGCGTCGCGGAGCAGAGCGCCGATGGCGGCCGCCAGCGCGGGCGGGTCCTCCGGCGGTACGAGACAGAGCGCTTCGCGGCCGGGCGGCAGGCTCTCGCGCGCCCCGTCCACGTCGCTGAGGACGACGGTCCTGCCGCTCGCCATGGCCTCCAGCGGGGCCACCGCCATGCCCTCCCAGCGCGAGGGCAGGACGACCAGATCGGCCGCCCGGTACCAGGGCGCGGTGTCCGGTACGGCCCCGGCGAAGAGCACCGAGGGCGGCGCGGCGGCGCGCAGGGCGGCGGCGTCGGGGCCGTCCCCGACGAGGACCAGCCGTGCCCGCGGCAGTTGGAGGAGGACCTGCCGCCAGGCCCGCAGCAGGATGTCCTGTCCCTTCTGCCGGCAGAGCCGCCCGACGCAGAGCACCACGGGTGTGTCCGGCGGGAGGGCGGCCGACGGCGGGAGCGCGGCCCGCGCGGCGGTGGTGTCGGTCAGGTCCGCGGGCCCGGACGGCCCGTCGGGGGACCGGAACCGCCCGACGTCGACCCCGTTGTGGACGACGGTCCAGGAGGCGCGGATGCCGGCCCGCTCGCCGGTGCGCCGTTCGGCGTCGCTGACGCATACGACCCGGTCGGTCCACCGGACGGCCCACCGCTCCCAGTGTCCGGCCAGCCGGCCCGTCACACCGCCGACCGCCTCGAACGACCACGCGTGCGGCTGGAAGACGGTGGGCACCCGGCCCCGTACGGCGAGCCGTCCGGCCAGACCGGCCTTCGCGCTGTGGGCGTGCACCAGATCGGGCCTGACCCGCCGTACCACGCGGGCGGCCTGGCCCACTTCGCGGACCAGCGCGGGCCCGGGGCCGCGGGTCGCCCGCCAGCCATGGACCTCGGCGCCGAGCCGGGCCGCCGCCGCGGCCAGCGGCCCTTCCCCGGGACAGGCGACGGCCACGCGTACTCCGGCGTCCCGTTGTGCCTCGACGAGATCCAGGACCACCCTGGCCACTCCGCCGTCGACCGGCTGGACGAGGTGGAGCGCGGTGAAGCCGGCCCCGGGCCGGCGCCGTTCTGGCTGCACGCGCAACTCCTCCACTCGTGGATACGGAAGAACGATCTCTGCGAGCGGGCTCGGGCGCCCGGTGTTCAGTTCCGGTTTTCCGCTCCTACGAAAAACGCACCGGCACGACAGGGGTCACGCTTGGCACCGATTCGAACGCATGAGTCACTCGGCACCAGGCGAATTCATTACCGGCCCCGAGAACCGCCGAATTCCACATAGTGGCCATCCGTCTCGAAGACCGAAACAAGAAGGCACCTTTACAGAGGGCGGACTGAAAATCACGTGAGACGCGCTGAATCGCGCTGAACGTACAAAAGGACTCTTAGGAGCGGTTGTTTCCGGCCCGACGGTTGTTCCGCGCCCGAGCGTTGTTCCACGCCCGACCGCTGTTCCGCGCCTGACTGTTGTTCCTCACCCGATCGGCCACCGCCCCGGCCGAGTGGCAGACGGGGCGTCACTCTTTCGGGCGCGCAACCGATGGGCGCCTTCGGCGTTGATGCATAGGTCAGGCAATCGCGCCCGACACGTACAGCGTCCCTTTCGACCGAGGAGCCCTTCTCCATGTCGCGTATCGCCAAGGCTGTTGTTCTCTCCACCGCGGCCGCCGCCGCTGTCGCCGGCGCCTCCGGCGTCGCCTTCGCCGACGCCGACGCCGGGGCCGCCGCTGTCGGCTCCCCGGGTGTCATCTCCGGCAACGTCATCCAGGTCCCGATCCACCTGCCCGTGAACCTCTGCGGCAACACGATCGACGTCATCGGCATCCTCAACCCGGCCTTCGGCAACGTCTGCGTCAACAGCTGACGACCTTCGTCACCGCTGTCGGCGCCACACCGACGTCGCGTCGACATCGCACGCGAGAGCCGCTCTTTCCCTCGGGGGCAGAGCGGCTCTTCCGCTGTCCGGGGGTCACCCTTACGCGCCCCGGCGTCCACTCGTACGGCGGCGCGGCACGGTCCCGCGCGAGCGCCATCCGGACGCGTCGGACCAGGTGAGAGAGGGTCGGAGCGGGCCGGGACAGCCGCGGCGGCAGTGATACCGGCCGTACGGGAGGTGTCCGTTCGGTTGCGGGCCCCGCGCGGGGAACCGACGGTGAGGAGAACGTTACGACTCGTCCCGAACATCACGGCTCGCCCCGAAAGGACCAGGCATGCGTCTCCCGCTCTCCCGCCGTTTCACGACCGCCGCCGTGTGTGCCGCGCTCGCGCTCGGCACCGTGGCCCCCGCCGTCGCCCGTGAACTCCCGCGCGACACCGGCACCGACACCGCTCCCGTCTCCGCACCTGACCCAGCGCCGGGCTCGACGGCGCCCTCGGCACCCGCGGCGCCCGTGCGACAGACCAAGCCCTCGGACGACGTCAGCAACGTGCTGAAGCCCGTCGCGGATCTGGTCCAGGCGGCGCTGAAGGCTCCCGGTGGAGAGCTGTCCGCCGCGGACATCGAGAAGCACACCAAGGCCATCAGGGACGCCGTGGCCGCCCTCAAGGCCGCCGCTCCGGCCGACGCGCTGGCCGAAGTGGTCGCGACCGTACAGAAGTCCACCGATTCATTGGCCGTACCCGCCCCCGCGGCTGATCCCCGACTGCCGTGAATAGCCCACGCCCGGCTGCTCGTTCGATACGAGAATAGGGCGAGTCCCCTTCATTCGAGTGGCCTGTCCAGAATTCCTTCCCGACGGAGTTTCCGCCGCGCGCACGCGTCGTTACTGATGACGAGCGACCGCGCGAAGGTTTCTCCAAGAGGCCTGTGCGAAGCGTGAGTTGTCTCGCAACAGACATCACTGAAAGAAGGATTCACCATGAAGCCCATGAAGGTCGCCGCCGTTGTCGCCGGTTCCGTGATGGCTCTCGGCGCCGCCTCTCCGGCGTTCGCCGCCGAAGGCATGAGCCTCAATGGCGGGCTGGAGACCGTGATGAGCGAGGGCCTCAAGGACCCCCGGCCGCTGAACACCAACGCGCTGGACACCGAGAACCCGGGGTCCGTGCTGAACGCCGTGAAGGGTGCCACGGACAGCCTGAACAAGAAGAAGGGCGGCAAGACGAACGGCAAGAAGACGTCGGGCAAGACGGGCGCCAAGGAGATCGTCGGCACGTCGACCGGCAACAAGCTGCTCGGTGGCCTTCCGCTCGGCAAGTAGCCCCGTCCCCGTCATCCCCGTCGTCATCTCCGTCGTCATCTCCGTCAGCGGTCTCCGGAGAAGGAGATGACGGTTTCCGGAGGCGTGGCGATTCCCGTGCGTGACCGGACGGGACGGTCCGGGCCCCGCGAGGGCCCGGACCCCGTAGCCGGCCGGGCCGTGACCGGACCCCGCGGGACCTGGCCTCAGCTGGTCCAGAAGTCCCACCAGCGGGTCAGGATGAGCATCCCGATGATCCCGGTCCACAGCACCGGCGGCACCCAGTGGAACTCGCCGAGCGCGTCCCGCAGCCCGGCGGGCGCGGGCAGGATCCCGTGCCCGATGTTGTGCGCCGTGACGTAGCAGAACATCACGATGGTGGCGACCCAGGCCAGACAGCACCACAGACACAGCGAGTTGATGCTGTAGAGCGACTGGTACTGGAGCCACGTGCAGAAGCCGACGCCGAAGAGCGTTCCGGCGTTCAGGCCGAGCCAGAACCACCGCCGGTAGCGCGCCCCGGCCAGCAGCCCGGCGCCGACGCCGATGACCACCGCGTACGCCGCGAGCCCCAGCATCGGGTTGGGGAAACCGAAGACCGACGCCTGGTCGCTCTTCATGATGTTCCCGCAGGAGACCACCGGGTTCAGACTGCACCCCGGGGTGAAGTCCGGGTCCTCCAGCAGCTTGAACTTGTCGAGAGTGATCACCCAGGCCGCCAGCAGCCCGGCCGCCCCGCTGATCATCAGCACGAACGCGAAGGCCCGGCCGCCGCCCCACGTACCGCCGGTGGTGTCCGTACGCTCGTCGGTGGCCGTGTTCTCGGCCAGTGCCGTCGCCATGACGTCCGCTCCCCTGCTTCCGGTGCTCATCCGGTATCCGTCCGGGCTTCCGACGCTCAGCCGCGCAGGCTGCGTACCGGCACGAGACAGTGCGCGGCGCTGGTGAGCATCGCCTCGTCGCCCGCGAAGGCGCGCAGCTGCTCCTCGGTGACGGGCCTGCCCGGGGTCGCCTCGGCCCACGGCCGGGTGGCGACGATGAAGTAGACCTGCCCGTGATCCCGCGCGTCCCGCTCCCACTCCGGCGGTACGGGGCACTGCGCGTTCAGATACGGCATCGTCAGCACGGCGCGGCCCGCCTCGACGAGCAGCGTGATCGGCACGTTGGGGGTCTTCGAGACATCGACCAGATCGCCGCCGGGGATCAGCCCGATCTCGGCGAGCACCGTACGCATCGTCTCCTCGCCGACCTCCGCCCCGTCCTTGCCGTCCCCGAGTGAATAGGCCAGCAGGAAAGGCGCGTTGCGATCGCCGGTGGCGGGGTCGCTGGTCCAAGGAATTACCGAGAGAGTGCCCAGCCTGGAAGCGTGCCGCGCACTGATCGAAACGGAATTGGTAGAGGTCATGTTGCGGCACAGTAGTGGCCTGCGGGGAATATCCGTGAGCCCGCTTCACCCAAGTGGGGGACCACGCACGCCACTTCGGGACATCACTCTCTCAATTTCGTTTTTCAGTACGAGACTTATTCATCTGTCCCCGCGCGAGGCGCGTTGTACCGCCGCCTCGACGGCGGGACCGCGCTGTGACCCAGCTCTCATCCTGGCCGTGCAGCAGATGAACCGGCTGCCGCGTCGAGGAGGGGTGACAGGAAGGGAGGAGCGCATGGATCTGGCAACTGAGCGGCAGCTAACGGCAAGCCAGGCTCGGTCCTCGCCGTCGCCCCCCCACAGCCCGAAGACCGTGTCCAAGGGCGACACCATCAACCTGACGCTCTGCGCCGACAGGGGACCGGCCGAGTGTCCGAGTCCCATGACATGCTGAAAGATCGCACGAACTGATTACCGGCAGAGTGGGGGCTGTTGCGTCGTGGGTTACACAATTCCAGAAGGCGTCGACACGATGCTCGATGTGGTCGGTGTGGGGTGGCCCAACGTCGACGAGGACGCCTACCGGGACATGGCCGACGCGTTACGGGTCTTCGCGGATGACGCCGATGACGACGCACACGCCGCGTACCAGCACATCCAGCAGTTGCTCTCCAGCGGGCAGAGCGAGTCCCTCACGGCGTTGGACAATCACTGGTCGAAGGTCCAGGGCAAGCACAAGGACCTGGCGAAGGCTTCCCGGACAATAGCGGGCGCTTTGGACCGGGTGGCGGACATCATCGTGGCCCGGAAGATCGCCGCCGTGGGTGAACTGGCCGACCCGTGCGCCACGGTGGGCGTCACGCTCGCCTTCGCACCCGTGACGGCGGGGCTGTCGACACTCCTGGCCGGCGCCAAGATCGCGGCCACCCGGATCGCGTTCAAGAGGATCCTGAAGGAAATGGCGGAGGCGGCCGTCTCGGAGATCGTGGCGACGCTGACCGAGCCTGCGGTCGCGGCGATTGAGAACATCGTCGCCGACCTGGCGATACAGACCGCGATGAACGCGGCAGGAGTGCAGGACGGCTACAACACCGACCGGACAGTGCAGGCCGGCAAGGACGGGCTGCAGATCAATTCGGCCGGCGGGGCGTCCGGCCCGTCGCCGGGCGGCGGTCCTGAGATCGACCACGACGCACACGGCAAAGCCGGGATGCGGCTGGCCAACGTGCGGATCTCGATGAACGGCAGGACCAAGGGCAAGCTCGGCAGAGCCAAGAGCCACCACGGGCGCGCCAAGGGCAAGGACTCTCTGACCGCCGTCCTGGACACCACTATCGAAGGGGTCACGGAAAAACTCGGCAAGGCACTGAAGGACCTTGGCGACCACGTCGGCAAGACGGTACCCAACGCCATCACCAGAAGCTCCAAAACCCACAAGAACACCGACCAGGACGTCCGCGACCGCGTCAAGAGCATCGTGTCGAACGACGGCAAGGACGAGGGCGGCCTGGACGGACGGCGCGGCATCTCGGACGGCGAGCAGCATCGCGGATCCGACGACACACGTGTCAAGCCGAACTCCCTCGACGGCGCCAGGGACGACGCTCGCCGCAACGCCGTATCGCTGGAGAAGAAGACCTGCAGGAACGATCCGGTGGATGTCGCCACCGGCGAGATGACACTTCCCCAGACAGACCTGTCGCTCCCCGGCGTCCTTCCCCTCGTCCTGCGCCGTACTCACCTGTCCGAATACCGGTGGGGTCGCTGGTTCGGCCGGAGTTGGGCCTCCACCCTGGACGAACGCATCGAACTGGACGCCAAGGGGAAAGGCGCGGTCTGGGCGCGGGAGGACGGCTCTCTGCTGATTTACGCGGTGCTCCCGGCTCCCGGCGACACCGACGGCGTCCAGCCACTTGAGGGGCCGGACCTTCCTCTGATGTACGAGGGGCAGGACAACGCCTCCACGACGTACCGAATAACCGACCCGTCCTCGGGGTGGACGCGGTACTTCACCGGCAGCCCGTACAACGAGTCCTCCGCGTACTGGCTGAAGGAGGTGAGGGACCGAAACGACAACTACGTGTCCTTCGCACGGCGCCCCGACGGCGCGCCCGTGTCCGTGGCTCACAGCGGCGGCTACCACGTGCAACTGACGGCCGACAGCTCCCGCGTCACCGCACTCGCCGTGCGTGCTCCTACCGGCCCGGTGACCCTTCTCGACTACGGCTACGACGCGGCAGGCGACCTCACCGGCCTGACCGGCCCCGTCGGACGGCCGATGCGGTTCACCTACGATGCCGACGGCCGTATCACGTCATGGACCGACCGGAACCTCTCGACGTTCCAGTACGTGTACGACAGCGCCCGCGTCGTACGGACCATCGGCCCCGACGGCTTCCTGTCCGCCACGTTCGGATACGACGTCGAGGCCGGAACCGGCCACCGCGTCGTCCGCTACACCGATTCCACCGGCGACACCACCGTGTTCCGGCTCAACCACCGTCTTCAGGTGGTCGCGGAGACGGATCCCCTGGGCAACACCACCACCCAGGCGTGGGGCCCGGACGACCGTCTGATCTCGCGGACCGACCCGCTGGGCCACACCACGGAGCTGACGTGGGACGACCAGGGCAATCTGGCCTCGGTCCGATTGCCCGACGGCGCCCTGGCCACCGCCCGCTACAACGCGCTCGGCCTTCCCGTCGAGGTGACGACCGCCGAGGAAACCGTCTGGCGGCAGACCTTCGACGAGCTGGGCAACTGCACCAGCACCTGCGCCCCGGACGGGAGCGTCACCCGCTTCACTCACGACCGCACAGGCGCCGTGGCCGTCATCACGGACGCGCTCGGCGACGTCACCCGTATCCGAGCCGATCGGGCCGGGCTGCCTCTTGAGATCACCGACGCCGGTCACCATGTCACCCGCGTCGTGCGCGACCATCTGGGCCGCCCCACGCGGATCACCGACGCCACGGGAGAGACCGAACACTTCGCCTGGGATGCCGAGGACCGGCTGGTCTCCCGCGTCCTCAAAGATGGCAGCCGGGAGGCATGGACCTGGGACGGCGAGGGGAACTGCCTCACCCACACCGACGCGCACGGCGGTGTGACGACGGCCGAGTACGGGCACTTCGACAAACCGATCACCCGCACCACCGCCGACGGAGCGCGTTATGAGCTGCGATACGACACGGAACTGCGCCTCGAACGGGTGACCAACCCGCTCGGGCAGACCTGGGACTACTCATACGACCCCGCCGGCCGGCTCTCCGCCGAGAGTGATTTCGACGGCCGTGAGACCCGCTACGCCTACGACACCGCGGGACGCCTCGCGTCCCGGACCACGCCGCTCGGCCGGACCCTCACCTACACCTGGGACGCCATGGACCGGTTGGCCGCCCTCGACTCGGGCGGATCCGTCACTCGCTACACATACAGCGCCGGCGGCCGGCTGACCGGTGCGCGGTCCCCGGCCTCCGCTCTCACCATGGAGAGGGACGTCATGGGCCGCCTCGTCTCCGAGACCGTCGACGGCCGCACCAGTCGCTACACCTACGACCTCTTGGGCCGCCGTCTGACGCGCACCACCCCCACAGGCGCCGTCAGCAGGCTGGAGTACAACGCGGAAGGTGACCGCGTCCGTCTGATCACCAACGGTCATGCCCTGGCCTTCACACACGATGTCCTCGGCCGCGAACTGTCGCAGTCCTGGGGCACACTTCAGACACCCGTCACCCTCGACACTGCCTGGGACACACGCAGCCGGCCGAGCCACCGGTCGCTGACGTCGCGCGGCGTCACCCTGCGCGAGCGGCAGTACGTCTACCGGGCCGACAGCTATCCGGTTTCGCTGAGCGAGTCGACCGCGGACAGCCGCCGGGACACGAACATATCCCTGGATCCGCTCGGACGCCCGGTCGCCGTCGAGGCCCCGGGCCGGCGGGAGCACTACACCTACGACGCGGCCGGCAACCAGACGGCGGCCGACTGGCCGGAGGCAAACGGACATACGGACGCCCGCGGCCGACGTGACTACGACGGCGGACGACTGATCTCCGCGGGATCGATCCGCTACGAGCACGACGCGGCGGGCCGGGTCGTCGTACGGCGCCGCACCCGGCTGTCGCGGAAGCCCGACATCTGGCGCTACGCATACGATGCCGAGGACCGCCTCATCGCGTGCACCACGCCCGACGGCATCGTGTGGCGTTACACGTACGACCCACTGGGACGGCGCACGGCGAAGCTTCGTATGGCCGCCGACGGCCGGACGGTCGCGGAGGCCGTCTCCTTCACCTGGGACGGCACACAGTTGGCCGAGCAGTCGGACACGGTCACCGGCACGACGGTGACCTGGGAATACGAGGGCAGCAGGCCGCTCGCGCAGTACGAGCGCAGGGCACCCGGAAACGAGGAGACCGACGCCCGGTTCTTCGTGATCGTCTCCGACCTGGTCGGGACACCGACCGAGCTCGTGTCCGAGACGGGCGACACAGCCTGGCGCGCCCGCTCCACGTGCTGGGGCGCCACCGCGTGGAACAAGGGAGCGACGGCCTACACCCCGTTACGTTTCCCCGGCCAGTACGCCGACCCCGAAACCGGGCTGCACTACAACTACTTCCGCCTCTACGACCCCGACACAGCCCGCTACACCAGTCTGGACCCGCTGGGCCTGTCCCCCGCGCCCAACCCGTCCACCTACGTCCTCAATCCGTGGACCTGGACAGACCCGTTGGGACTCGCTCCCAAGCGCTGTCAGATGGACGCGTACGACTGGAACGGCGGCGTTCGTTACGGTCGTCTCGATCACCTGGGCCGTCCCACCGGCGTCTACGCGCAGCTCCGTCCGGAGATGCTGCACACCGGTTCGGAGGCCGGCTCCTTGTGGCCACCGGGTTGGCGTGGCAACGGAACGGCCTTCAACGAGGCACGGGGACATCTGCTGGCCGACCGGTTGGGCGGCGCGGGCAAGGGAAGGCTGGCGTTTCACAACCTGGTGACCCAGACGCAGACGCCGACGAATTCACCGGACCAGCGGGACCAGGTCGAACAGGTCATCTTCGACGCGGTCAAGAAGGGTGAAATCGTTCAGTACAACATCAAGCCGGTCTACGAAGGCAGCAATCCAATCCCGATCCGTATTGAATTCACCGCTTTCGGCAATGACACATTCAAGTTCACCCACAGCATGGAGAACCCCGCCGCCGGGGTTCGAACCGGCGTGTAGCCTTCGCGGTGAACAGCAACTGGGAGGAAAGACGTGACGCGCACCACGCCCGAGCGGCCCGTCGATATCGAGGAGGTTTTCCCGGAGCTTGTCCGGTACCGGCGCACAAGTACCCGACTGCATCCCCGGAAAGGCTCCCCGAAGCCTGACGAGAGCTCAGTGGCGGGCCCGTTCCTGTGGCCTTCCGCCGAGCCGTGGCCCGTGTGCACGGCCTCCCACGACAAGAGCACGGGCCACCGGCTGGCGGACGTACGGGAAGAGCGCCGGATTCTGAACGCCGCCCGGCAGCGCGATCCCCGGGGCGAACTGTCGCAGACGGAACGTGAGGCTCTCGCCGCGCTTCAACCCGGCTTGCACGCCCCGGAGATCGAGGCGGAAGATCCCATCCCGCTACTCGCCGCCGCCCAGTTGTTCACGCGCGACATTCCGGACCTCCACTGCCCCGAAGGGAAGGACCTTCTTCAAGTCCTCTGGTGCCCGTTCGAGGCCCACGGCCCGGACCGCACCATCGACGTGGTACTGAAATGGCGGCACTCCCAGGATGTGACGGACATTCTCCCGGACATCCCGGAGCCCGTTGTCATCGGCCGTCAGGAATGCGTGCCCATGACGTGTGTGATCGATCCGGAACAGGTGGTGGAGCATGAATACGTCGGCATGCTGAGCCAGGACCTTCAGGAGTCCATCGAAGTATGGGAGGAAGATCTCCTCGACGCCGCGGACGACTCCGGAGACCTCGGCAGCTACGACAGTTACGACAGTTACGAGGAATATGAGGCCGCCGCCGGTGACGGCCCCGAACAGTCCGAACTCACCTACCAGCACGACCTGTCCATTCCACCGGGATGGAAAGTCGGCGGTTTCGCCTCCTGGCACCTCACAGGGCCGGCTCCGATGCCCTGCTCGTGCGGCGCGGCCATGCGGCCCCTGCTGACCGTCCACGACCGTGAGTGGGACAACGGCACGCTGAGCTGGGTCCCGCTGGAGGACCGGGACAGTGTCCACATCATGGGTGCCAACGTGCCCACCGGCGTCTATCTCGGTCGTGGGCTGATGCGCGTCTTCACCTGCCCTGACGACCCCACACATCCGCACCGGCTCAGCTTCCAGTGAGTGAGGACCGACACGTCGCGAGACCGCGGGAGCCTGCTTCCGCTCCGGCGGTCTCCACGTTGCCCGGCAGGCGGACTCTCCCACCAGCAGGTGCTCAAACGGCAAGATCCCGGTCAGACGATGACCGTCTGACCGGGATCTCGTGAACCATTCCGGGACGAACCCCTGAATAGCTCTGTTGTTGTGGACCTGAGGGGATTTGAACCCCTGACCCCCTCGATGCGAACGAGGTGCGCTACCAGTCTGCGCCACAGGCCCTTGCAACGAGTGAAACTTTAGCACCCTCGCCGCCGTGCTCGGAAATCCGTCAGGGGCCGGCCACCGGGGCACCGTGTCACCGGGCCCGGGGGCGGGCGGGGTGAGCGGGGGCGGGGTGGGGGGCGCTGGGTCACTCGTTGGCCGCTCGGGGGCGGTCGTCCTCGTCGTACTGGTCGAACAGCGGCGTCCTGCCGCGGTCGCGCGTGCGGCGGGGGGCCGGGGCGCGGGGTGGCGGTGGGGGCTCCACGGTGGGTTCGGCCGTGGAGGAGCGGGCCGCGCTCCATGTTTCCGGGTCGCCTACCTCGACGCCGCCGGTGGCGCGGGGAGCGACCGGGGCCGTGACGTACGTGGGGAGCGGGACCGGTACGGGGTCCCAGCTGTCGCCGCTCGCCGGGCCGCGTTCGCGCTGCTGGTCCACCCACTCCGCGTGGTCGGTCTGCTCGACCAGGGCGCGGCGGCCCGCCTCTTGGGGCGAGACCGTGGGGGCGGGGGCCGGTTCGGGGCCGGGTTCGGGCTCCTCGTCCGGCTCGCCCGCGGCGGCCGTCGACGGCTGGTGGCGGCGCGGGCGGTTCTCACGGAGCCGCTGCGCGGCGGCCTCGGCCCTGCGCCGGTCCATGGTGAACGCGAAGCGCCGGCGCTCCTGGCCGCGCAGATGCACGATGTACGCGCTCAGGAGTACGGCCGGGAAGGCCGGTGCCCAGAGGAAGCCGAGACCGCCTACCGCCGCGACGACCGTGCCGATGGTGAAGGCGAGAAAGAGGATCACGGTGGTACGGCGCCGGCGGGCGAGGACCTGGAGGCGCTGTGCGCGCCGGGCGCGTTCCGCCGCGGCGCCCGAGGGGCGTACGCGCCGCTCGGGAGCGCGCCGCCCGGGAGCGGGCGCGGAACGGTCGGGCGCGGGGCGTCCGGGCGCCGGGCGGGATGCCTGGGCGGGACGGGACGCCTGGCGCGCGGCCTCCGGCCTGGCCGGGGCCGGGACGTCCGCGCGGATCTCCATCCGGGCTTCGGTACGGGCCGGGGGCGCGGAGAAGGCCCGGACATCGACGGAGCTGATCGACTCCGTGCGGCTGTCCGGTCCCCGGTCGGGCCCCGCCTCCTCGGCGGTGCGCTCCTGAAGCTCCTTGGCGTAACGGCGCTCCATGGCCGCCCGTCCGGACAGCAGCCGGATGGCGGTGCTGAAGCGTTCCGTCGGGCGTGCCTCATTGAGCTCGTCCTGCCTGCGGAGCCACATCGGCACCAAGTAGGCGGCCCAGGCCCCGACAATGACTGCGTAGATGAGGCCGCTGCTGCTCACGGTTCACACCGTAGAGGGGTTCGCACGAGGGCATCCGCCAATTGAGCCGGTGTGTCGCACGATCTAGCTGATAGCACTGAATTTTTTTGTGATGGTGCGGATCATTTTATGGCTATATGCCGATCATTATCGAACACTTATTTCATTTTCTGATCGTTGCCGGTCGCACCAGGTCGGGCCCTGCGCCAGCGGCGGAGCAGCCCCTCGGGCACCTCCTCGGCGGTGAGCACATAGATGAGATGGTCCCGCCACGCTCCGTCGATATGCAGATAGCGGGGGCGCAGCCCCTCCTCGCGAAATCCGAGTTTGTCGACCACCCGGCGGCTGGGGCCATTCTCGGGGCGGATACAGATCTCGACGCGGTGCAATCCGACCGTACGGAAGCAGTGGTCCACGGCGAGGGCGACCGCGGTCGGCATGACACCGCGGCCCGCGACCTCGCGGTCCACCCAGTAGCCGACATGGCCCGAGCACATCGAGCCCCAGGTGATACCGGCGACGGTCAGCTGGCCGACGAGCCGGCCCTGGTACTCGATGACGAAGGGCAGCATCCGGCCGGCGTTGGCCTCGCCGCGCAGATGGCGGACCATCTGACGGTAGGTGGGGCGCTGGGCGACCGGGCCGCCCGGGGGCGGCGGCGGGATCGTCGCCTCCCAGGGCCGCAGCCAGTCGCGGTTGCGCCGGTTCACCTCACGCCAGGCGCGCTGGTCGCGCATCCTTATGGGACGGAGGGTGATGTCGCCGTCCACCAGCATCACGGGCCAGGCCGGGTTCATCCGGAGGTGCGGGGGTGGTCGCCGCCGTGGATCTGGTCCACGGCGTGGACGAGCAGCCGGCCGAGCACGGCGAGACCGTCCCGTACCCCGCCCGTCGAGCCCGGCAGGTTCACGATCAGGGTCCGCCCCGCCACGCCCGCCAGGCCCCGGGAGAGGGCGGCGGCGGGGACCTTCGCGGCGCCCTCGGCGCGGATCGCCTCCGGGATGCCCGGGATCTCGTAGTCGAGCACGCGCCGGGTGGCGTCCGGGGTGCGGTCCGTCGGGGAGACGCCCGTGCCGCCGGTGGTGAGGATGACGTCGTACGCGGCGGCGACGCCCTCGCGCAGGGCCTGCTCGACCGGATCCCCGTCGGGGACGACCTTCGGTCCGTCGACCGCGAAGCCCAGCGCGGTCAGGCCGTTGGCGAGGATCGGGCCGCCCGTGTCCGCGTAGACCCCGGCGGCGGCGCGGTTGGACGCCGTGACGACGAGGGCACGGTACGTGGACGGGGTGGCGGACGGGGCCTCGGAGGGGCTGTCGGACGAGGTGGCGGACCGGGACGCGGACGGGGCCTCGGACGTGGGGACGGGTCCGGGGGCGGGGGCGGGGGCGGATCGCGGCTCGGGTCCGGGCCCGGGACCGCCGCTTCTCGCGGACGTACTCACTCCGCGCCTCCGTCCGCCTCGGAGACCGCCGCCCCGGGCGGCACCACCGCCTCGGGCCGGGTCCAGTGCCCGGACTTGCCGCCCGTCTTCTCCTCGACCCGTACGTCCGTGATGACCGCGGCCTTGTCGACCGCCTTCACCATGTCGACCACGGTCAGCGCGGCCACCGAGACGGCGGTCAGGGCCTCCATCTCGACGCCCGTGCGGTCGGTGGTCTTCACCGTCGCGAGGATCTCGACGGCGTCGTCCGCGACCGAGAGGTCGAGCGTGACCCCCGAGACGACGAGCGGATGGCAGAGCGGAATCAGGTCGGGGGTCCGCTTGGCGCCCATGATGCCCGCGATACGTGCGGTGGCGAGGGCGTCCCCCTTGGGCACTCCCCCGCCCCTGAGCAGTTCGACGACGCGCGGCGAGACCAGTACCCGGCCGCTGGCGCGCGCGACGCGCGCCGTGACCTCTTTCGCCGAGACGTCGACCATGCGAGCCGCGCCCGACTCGTCGATATGCGTCAAGCTGCCTTGCTGAGGGGGTCCAGGGGTCTCCCCCCGGGAAAACACGGTCATTCGCTGTGGCGCTCCCGGTCCGGGCCCGACGGGGCCTGTGTGGGCAGACACGGTACCGCCACCGCGCGGTGATCAGCCGATCAGGACGACGTCGACCTCCGTACCGGGCTCCACGGAGACGGACTCCTCCGGGATCACGATCAGCGCGTCGGCATGGGCGAGGGCGGCGATGAGATGGGAACCGGCCCCTCCCACAGGGGTGATCGTGCCCTCCTCGGCGTCGTACGTACCGCGCAGGAACTGGCGTCGGCCCGCCGGGGACGACAGCGTCTTGCCGGCCGCGAGTGTCGCCCGGACGACGGGGCGGTGCACGTCCTCCCGGCCCATCAGGGCGCGGATCGCGGGGCGGACGAACAGCTCGAACGACACGTACGAGGAGACCGGGTTGCCCGGGAGGGCGAGCAGTGGGGTGTGCTCCGGGCCGATCGAGCCGAAGCCCTGCGGCTTGCCCGGCTGCATGGCGAGCTTCCGGAAGTCGACACCGCCGCCCGGCTCGTCCTCGTCGCCGACGGAGGAGAGCGCCTCCTTGACGACGTCGTACGCCCCGACGCTGACGCCGCCCGTGGTGACGACCATGTCGGCACGGATCAGCTGGTCCTCGATGGTCGCGCGGAGCGTGTCGGCGTCGTCGGTGACGGCGCCGACCCGGTAGGCGATGGCGCCCGCGTCCCGGGCGGCGGCGGTGAGCGCGAAGCTGTTCGAGTCGTAGATCTGGCCCTCGCCCAGCTCCTCGCCCGGCTGGATCAGCTCGCTGCCGGTGGAGAGCACGACCACGCGCGGGCGGGGTCTGACCCGTACCGAACCGCGGCCGATAGCGGCCAGCAGGCCGATCTGCGGCGGCCCCAGGACCGTGCCCGCCTCCAGGGCCAGGTCACCGGCGCGCACATCGCTGCCGCGCGAGCGGACGTGGTCGCGCGCCTCGGCGGAGCGGAACACCCGTACCTCACCGCTCGATCCCTCGCCGCCGGCACCGGCGGGGCGCATGGAGGTCGCCGCGGCGCCGCCCGTGCCGCCGTCGGTCCACTCCACCGGGACGACGGCCTCGGCGCCGGGCGGCAGCGGGGCGCCGGTCATGATGCGGGCGGCCTGCCCGGGGCCGACCTCGGGCAACGCGCCGCTGCCCGCCGCGACATCGCCGATGACGGTCAGCACGGCCGGGAACTCGTCGGTGGCGCCCGCCACATCGGCCGTACGGACCGCGTATCCGTCCATGGAGCTGTTGTCGAACGGCGGCAGAGCCACCGGTACCGTGACGTCCTCCACCAGCACACAGCCCTGGGCGTCGGGCAGTTGCAGCTCGATGGGATCGAGCGGGTGGACCGCGGCGAGGATGTCCGCGAGATGGTCGTCCACCGACCACAGCCGCTCATGGCCGGCGGCCGGTACCGATTCTGCCGTGCTGCTCAAGTGCTACATCTCCTCGCTGACATAACTGCGGAGCCAGGCACGGAAGTCCGGGCCCAGGTCTTCACGTTCGCATGCGAGTCTGACAATGGCACGCAGATAGTCGCCGCGGTCACCTGTGTCATAGCGACGGCCCTTGAAAACCACGCCATGGACCGGTCCGCCCACCTTCTCGTCCACGGACAGCTGCTGGAGCGCGTCGGTGAGCTGGATCTCACCTCCGCGGCCCGGCTCGGTCTGGCGCAGTATGCCGAAGACGGCGGGGTCGAGGACGTAACGGCCGATGATCGCGTAATTGCTGGGGGCATCGGCGGTGTCGGGCTTCTCGACCAGATCGTGCACCTTGACCACATCGGCGTCACCGGTGGGCTCGACGGCGGCGCAGCCGTAGAGATGGATCTGCTTCGGGTCGACCTCCATCAGCGCGATGACACTGCCGCCCTCACGCTCCTGGACCTCCACCATGCGCGACAGCAGCGGGTCGCGGGGGTCGATCAGGTCGTCACCGAGCAGCACCGCGAAGGGCTGGTCACCGACGTGCGGGGCGGCGCAGAGCACGGCGTGACCGAGGCCCTTGGGGTTGCCCTGACGCACGTAGTGCATGGTGGCGAGGTCGCTGGACTCCTGGACCTTCGCGAGCCGGCCGGCGTCTCCCTTCCGGGTCAGCGCCTCCTCCAGCTCGTAATTCCGGTCGAAGTGGTCCTCCAGTGGACGCTTGTTGCGGCCCGTCACCATGAGGACGTCGGAGAGCCCGGCGGCCACCGCCTCCTCGACCACGTACTGAATGGCGGGTTTGTCCACAACCGGCAGCATCTCTTTTGGAGTGGCCTTCGTGGCGGGCAGGAACCGGGTGCCGAGGCCCGCGGCGGGGATGACAGCCTTGGTGATCCGGGAGGGCGAGTGAGTCATGCGGAGTACACTATCCGCGCTTTATGGGCGGAAGATGATACTCCGGTTAACTTTCGTCTCATAAAAGATCAGACGCGAGGTTTGTGATGTCCGGTGCGCAATGATGAGTAATGACATGCCCGGAAAGGCCGCGCTGCGCCGTGAACTCCTCGCCTTGAGGGCGCTCCTGTCCAGGGAGGACGCCCTCGAAACCGGGGTGGTTCTCGCGCGGCGCGCACTCGATCTGCCGGAGCTCGCCGGCGCCCGTACCGTCGCCGCTTATGTCTCGGTCGGGCGCGAGCCCGGCACGCGCCCGCTGCTCGACGCGCTGCGTGCGCGGGGGGTACGGGTGCTGCTGCCGGTGCTCCTGGCGGACAACGACCTCGACTGGGCGGAGTACGGGGGCGCGGACCGGTTGGTGCCCGCGGGGCGGGGGCTGCTGGAGCCGGACGGTACCCGGCTCGGCGTGGACGCGGTGCTGGAGGCGGAGGTCGTGCTGCTGCCCGGCCTCGCGGTGGACGGGCGGGGGATGCGGCTGGGGCGGGGCGGCGGCTCGTACGACCGGGTCCTGGGCCGGCTGGCCCGCGCCGGAGCGGAACCCGCGCTGACCGTCCTGCTGTACGAGAACGAGGTGGTCGCGCGGGTCCCGGAGGAGCCGCACGACCACCCCGTACGGGCCGTGGTGACGCCGGAGGGCGTCAGGCGCTTCGACGGCCGCCGCTAGCCGACGGGCGGCGTCGGCCTCGCCCCGGCGTTGGCCGACGGGCGGCGCCGGCCGGGCGCCGAGTCAGCCGACGGGCGAGGTTGGGCGCGGGCCGGCGTTGGCCGCGCGCCGGCGTTGGCCGCGTCGGCTCACGAGGCGGGCGGTTCGAGCGTGAGGGTGTCGCTCGTCGCGCGTTCCACCGTGTTGACCTTGTACGGCCAGTCGAGCAGCTCGCCCTTCGCCCACTTGTCCGTCTGGTCGGTGTAGTGCGCGCTGTACGCGTGCCCCGAGGCGCCCGTCAGATTGATCCAGCGGGACTTGTCCCAGTCACCGACGTTGACGACCATCCGCATCGACGGTACCCACACGACCTCGTAGCCGCCCGCCGCGTTCCAGCCCGTCGCGTCGACCGCGGCCTCGCCGCCGCCGAGGTTCCACGGGCCGCGGTTGAGCATCTGCTTCAGGAAGCCGGGTCCGCTGGTCCCGAGGGTCTGGTTCTCCAGCTGGAGCTGGTGCAGCCGGCCCCAGCTCCAGCTGGAGACGTCCTTGCCGAGCTTGGCGGTCAGCTCCCAGCGGGCGTCCTCCATGGCGCGCTCGAACAGCTTGTCGCGGGTCTTGGTGGCGTCGTCCCTGCGGCTGCCGGGGGAGCTCCACCACGCGTTGTCCTCGTCCTTGATGATGCCGCGCACGACCTCGTACCAGCGGTCCCCGCCGTCCGGCTGGGCCGCGTCGGGCGCGCGCTGGCCGCACTCCCGGACCGGCCGTATGTCGTCGTCCGCAGGACCTGTGCTGTCGGCGGGACGGACGTTCAGGCACTCGCCCTCGACGCGGACCTCCTTGGGAAGCTTGTTCCCGAAGGCGAGCTTGAGGACGTTGCGCCAGACCGCGTTGAAGTAGGCCGCGGCACCCGAGTCGGGCTCCTGGGTGTAGTCCCAGCCTTCGAGGAGCTTCTGCGCCTCGCGTACGGAGGGGTCCGGGATATCGATCTTGAGCAGATAGGGCATCAGCAGCTTCGCGATCTCGCTGGTGTTGTCCATCTGCATGGTCTGCATGTCGTCGGTCGAGATCTTCCCGCCGTCCTTGATCTTCGACTCGATCAGGTCGTTGATCCGCTGGCTGCGGGCGCCGTAGCCCCAGTCCTCGGTGAGCGGGTACGGGTACTTCTTCGAGTCGACGACGGCCTGGTTGGCGGTGACGATGTAGCCGCGCTCCGGGTCGTACTCGTACGGCAGCTCGTCGAAGGGGATGTACCCCTTCCACTGGTACTTCGGGTCCCAGCCCGGAGCCGGCGTGCGGCCGTCGAAGCCGTCGGAGCGGATCGGGATACGGCCCGGCGCCTGGTAGCCGATGTGGCCCTTGGTGTCGGCGTAGATGAGGTTCTGCGAGGGGACCTCGAAGTGCTCGGCGGCCTTGCGGAACTCGCTGAAGTCCTTGGCCCTGTTGAGCTCGAAGACCGCGTCCATGGACTTGCCCGGCTGGAGCGCCGTCCACTGGAGCGACACGGCGTAGCCGTCGCCGCGGTCCGGGGCGACATCGCCGACCGGGGCCTTCTCGCCGACCTTCACCAGTTCGCCGTTGCGGTCCGAGACCAGCGGGCCGCGGTCGGTGGAG
Organism: Streptomyces sp. NPDC039430; assembly: GCF_055639435.1. NCBI lineage: Bacteria > Bacillati > Actinomycetota > Actinomycetes > Kitasatosporales > Streptomycetaceae > Streptomyces > Streptomyces sp. NPDC039430. The sequence continues at coordinate 98,909 of NZ_JBVKAK010000016.1, forward strand.
CGTACGGTGATCGTCTTGCTCTGGCCACCCGCGACCTTGATGGTCTCCTCACGGGTCCTGAACCGCTTCTCCTTGTCGCCGTACTGGTAGGAGTCGCCGTTGACCTTCTCCAGGAAGAGATCGGTCACGTCGGCGCCGAGGTTGGTGAAGCCCCAGGCGATGTCCTGGTTGTGGCCGATGATGACGCCGGGCATTCCGGAGAACGTGTAGCCCGCGACGTCGTACTGGCAGGTCGCCGAGACGCTGCGGCAGTGCAGACCCATCTGGTACCAGAGCGAGGGCAGCTGGGGCGCGAGGTGCGGGTCGTTGGCGAGGAGCGGATTGCCCGTGGTCGTGTACCGGCCTGAGACGACCCAGGAGTTGGAGCCGATGCCGCTGCCGCTCGGGCCGAGCAGCTCGGGGATCTCGTCGAGCGTGCCGGAGAGTGCTTCGAGCTGGGAGTTGAAGTCCGCGGTGGCGCCGGACGCGGTGCTCGCGCCGCCGGTGCCGTCGCCGGTGCCGGGGTCCGTGCCGCTGTCCGTGCTGATGCCGGTCCCTGTGCCGGTACCGGTGCCCCCTGCGCCTGCGCCTGTGCCGGTTCCCGTGCCCGTGCCTGTGCCTGTGCCGCCCGTGCCGAGGTCCGAGCCCGTGCCGCCCATACCGCTTTCCGCGCCGTCTCCCGCGCTCTCGCTGGGCTCGGCCTTGGGGTCGTACTTGCCGGTGATCGGGTCGATCCCGCCCGCGCTCACGATCGGCTTGTTCCGGTCGTACGGATACGACGGGTACAGGTCATCGATCTGCTGGTCACTCAACCGGCTGGTCAGCAGTGAGCGGTCGATCTCGTCCTGCATATTGCTGCGCAGGTCCCAGGCCATCGCCTTGAGCCAGGCCACCGAGTCGACCGGCGTCCACTTCTCCGGCTTGTAGTCGTTGGTGAAGTTCAGAGCCGCGTACTCGAAGGAGATGTCCTTGCCGTCGCGGCCCTCCAGATACGCGTTGACGCCGTCCGCGTACGACTGGAGGTTCTTCTTGGTCTCCGCCGAGAGCTTGGTGTCGTACTCGCGCTGCGCCACCCCGTGCCAGTCGAGGGTGCGCAGGAAGGTGTCGGTCTTGACCTGGCTCTTGCCGAACATCTCCGAGAGCCGGCCGGAGGTCATGTGGCGCCGGACGTCCATCTCCCAGAAGCGGTCCTGCGCCTGGACGAAGCCCTGGGCGCGGAACAGGTCCTGGTCGCTGTTCGCGTAGATCTGCGGAATGCCGTAGCTGTCGCGTCTGACGTCCACGGGCCCGGAGAGCCCTTTGAGTTCGAGCTTCCCGGTCGTCTGCGGGAAGGAGGCACGGACCGTGCTGACGCCCCAGTACGTGCCGTAGCCGACACCGCCGACGAGCGCCAGCACCAGGACGATCACGATCAGACGGGCGCGTCGCCCCTTCTTTTTGGCGGAAGGGGGGGCTGTGTTGGCGGGCATCGCTGTCCTTCGAGGGGCAGGGTGGTCCTGGAATGCTGGAGCAACCATAGGCGCAGCCGTTCATCGTCCCGGACGCGGTGTCATGTAGTGCGACTCGTCGGACGATCACACAGGTGATCACGCCATGGTTCCCGGCGGATAGCTGCCGGAAGGGAGGCGCAGATCACATCGGCTCGTACTGGCAATCGAAAGCGTCAAGAAAACGTTAAAGATTAGGTAAGGTAACGAAGTACCGGCTGCCGGAGGAACGATCCGGCATGCGCGAGGGGAAGGATCGGCCGCTGTCTGTCCACCATCTCAATGAACTTCTGCTCATCAGCTCCCTCGTGCTGCTGATCGCGGTCGCGGCCGTCCGGATCTCCTCCCGGAGCGGACTCCCCAGCCTGCTGCTCTATCTCGGGATCGGGGTCGTCATAGGGCAGGACGGCCTCTTTCACGTCAAGTTCGACAACGCCGAACTGACACAGGTAATCGGATACGCCGCCCTTGTGGTGATCCTGGCCGAGGGTGGTCTGGGCACCAAGTGGAAAGAAGTGAAACCGGCGCTGCCCGCCGCGGCCGTGCTCTCGACCGTGGGTGTCGCGGTGAGCGTCGGGGTGACCGCCTCGGCCGCGCACTATCTGATCGGCCTGGACTGGCGCCAGGCGCTGATCGTCGGCGCGGTCGTCTCCTCGACGGACGCCGCGGCGGTCTTCTCCGTACTGCGCAAGGTGCCGCTGCCGTCCCGGGTGACCGGGGCGCTGGAGGCCGAGTCGGGTTTCAATGACGCCCCTGTCGTGATCATCGTGGTCGCGCTCTCGGCGTCGGGCCCGGTCGAGCACTGGTACGTGCTGGTCGGCGAGATCACGCTGGAACTCGCGATCGGCGCCTGCGTCGGACTGGCCGTGGGCTGGGCGGGTGCCTTCGGACTGCGGCATGTGGCCTTGCCGGCCTCCGGGCTGTACCCGATCGCCGTGATGGCCATCGCCGTCTCGGCGTACGCGATCGGCGCCACGGCACACGGCAGCGGCTTCCTCGCCGTCTATCTCGCCTCGATGATCCTGGGGAACTCCAAACTGCCGCACGCCCCGGCCAACCGAGGATTCGCGGAAGGGCTCGGCTGGATCGCGCAGATCGGCATGTTCGTCCTGCTCGGACTGCTGGTGACCCCGCACGAACTGGGGGACGACTTCCTGCCCGCGGTCGTCGTCGGTCTCGTACTGACCATGGTGGCGCGGCCCCTGTCCGTGCTGATCAGTCTGCTGCCGTTCCGTATCCCCTGGCAGGAACAGGCGCTGATGTCCTGGGCCGGTCTGCGCGGCGCGGTGCCCATCATCCTGGCGACCATTCCGATGGTGTCGAACATCGAGGGCAGCCTCCGGATCTTCAACATCGTCTTCATCCTGGTCGTCGTCTACACGCTGATCCAGGGACCGACGCTGCCCTGGCTGGCCAAGGCCCTGCGGCTCGGCGATCCCTCCGAGGCCGCCGATCTGGGCATCGAGTCGGCGCCATTGGAGAGGCTGCGCGGCCATCTGCTCTCCGTCGCGATCCCCGCGCACTCGAAGATGCACGGCGTGGAGGTCGGGGAGCTGCGACTGCCCGCAGGGTCCGCGGTGACCCTGGTCGTACGGGACGGCAAGAGCTTTGTACCGCAGCCTGCGACGGTACTGCGCCGCGGCGACGAGCTTCTGGTGGTCGCGACCGACCCGGTACGGGACGCCGCCGAGCGACGGCTCCGGGCGGTCGGGCAGGGCGGAAAGCTGGCCGACTGGCTGGGGACGGGCGCGGGCAACGGCACGGGCGGTGGGGCCGGCACCGGGGCTGGGACCGGGGCCGGGACCGGAAGCAAGCTCCGTTCTTAATTTCGGGCGTACGTTTCTCAGGCGTACGTTCATGGTGCTCGTTCCTTTCCCAGGTGACATGGTGTTCGTACCTGTACGATGAAGGCACAGTTGATCGACCAACTCTGCCTGACGCAGTGCTGGCGCGACCGTATGGCGGCCGTGGCGTTCCCCGATGTGGGCCCTGGTATCTACCGCAGTTCCGCGCAAGAGGACAGCTCTCGGCGGCGCCCGTGCATCCGGGGCGCGCTACCAGGCGGCAGAAAGGCAAGGACCGTGTCCCACAACACGGTCGACACCACCGAGGACGCCACCCCGGCCGCGACGCCTCCGACCGAGACGCCCCGCCCCGGATACGGACGGCTGCTGCGCACGCCCGGCGCCTGGACGTTCCTCCTCCCCGGCTTCGCCGCCCGGCAGCCCTTCGCGATGCTGACGATCGGCATCGTGCTCCTGGTCCAGCACACCACCGGCTCGTACGGCAGCGCGGGAGCCGTCGCCGCCGTGACCGGTGTCTCCATGGCGCTCTTCGCGCCCCAGGGCGGAAAGCTCGCCGACCGGTTCGGGCAGCGCGCGGTGCTCGTCCCGGGCGTGCTGCTGCACACGGCGTCCGTCACGGCGCTGATCGTGCTCGCGCTCGCCGGCGCCCCGCTGTGGGCGCTGTTCCTCGCCGCTGTCCCGACCGGCGCCTCCGTCCCGCAGATCGGCCCCATGGTCCGGTCACGCTGGGCCGCCCTGCTGGGAGGCAGCCCCTCCGGTTCCGGTTCGAGCACCGGCTCAAGCTCCGGTGGGGGCCCCGGCTCCCACTCCCGTGGCGACGCGTCGCTGCTCCCGACGGCCGCCGCCTTCGAGTCCGTGACGGACGAGTTCACCTTTGTCATCGGCCCGGTACTGGCGACCGCCCTGTGCACCGGCGTCCACCCGGCGGCCGGACTGATCGCCGAGGCCGTGCTGACGCTGGCCGGCGGGCTGCTCTTCGCCGCCCAGCGCGGTACCCAGCCCAAGACCGGGAGGCGTGGGGAAGGCGGCTCGGCCGAGCCGCGCGTCTCCGCGCTCTCCGTGCCCGGTGTGCGGGTTCTCGCCATCTCCTTCCTGGGAATCGGTTCGGTCTTCGGGGGCATGCAGGTCTCGCTGACCGCCTTCTCCGAGGAGATCGGCAACCCCGGTGTGAACGGCCTGCTGTACGGCGTCTTCGCGGCGGGCAACATGCTCGCCGGAATCGTCTGCGGCGCCGTGGCCTGGAAGATCGGGCCGCGCCGCAGACTGGTGGTCGGATACGCGGGGCTGACGCTGGCCGCGTCAGCGCTGTGGGCTGTGCACTCGGTGCCGCTGCTCGCCGGACTCGGACTGCTGGTCGGACTCTGCATCGCTCCCGCGCTGATCACGGGCTACACGCTGGTCGAGCCGCTGGTGCCCGCCTCGGCCCGTACCGAGGCGTTCACCTGGCTGACCGGCGCCGTCGCGCTCGGTCAGGCCGCGGCGGTCACCGTCGCCGGACAGCTGGCGGACGCCCATGGCGCGAGCGCCGGATTCCTGGTGCCGCTGGTGGGCACCGCGCTGGCGCTGGTCACGCTGATCGCGCTGCGTTCGAGGCTGGCCCCGAATGCCTCCGGGCGGGTCGCCGCGCGTGGGATGAGTCACCGCCTGCCGGTGACAGTGGACTGATCGCGCGGAATACGTCACTATGGAGCGTCGTTAGCACTCATTGAGTGAGAGTGCCAGGAGGAGCAAGTGCCGACCTACCAGTACCAGTGCACCGAGTGTGGCGAGGGCCTCGAGGCGGTGCAGAAGTTCACCGATGATGCCCTTACCGTGTGCCCGAATTGCCAAGGACGCCTGAAGAAGGTCTTCTCCGCGGTCGGCATCGTCTTCAAGGGCTCCGGGTTCTACCGGAACGACAGTCGTGGCTCGTCGTCGAGCAGCGCGCCTGCTTCGGCGAGCTCGTCGGGCTCCACCTCGGGTTCCGCGGGCACGAAGTCGTCCTCGTCGTCGGAGTCCAAGGCCCCGGCGTCGGCCTCGTCCTCTTCCAGCTCGGGCGGCTCCGGGTCCGGCTCCGGCTCCGGTTCCACTTCGTCGAGCAGCTCCAGCGGCTCCTCGGCCGCCTGACGCCTTCTCCTTCCGCTCCTTTCGTGTCGTGGGGACCCCGCTGTCTTGAACGGCCGGGGTCTTTCGCGTACGCCTGGACGAGTCCGGCTACTGTGATCGGATGGCGAACGCGGAGATCGGTGTGATCGGTGGCTCGGGTTTCTACTCCTTCCTGGAGGATGTGACCGAAGTCGAGGTGGAGACCCCCTACGGGCCTCCCAGCGACTCCCTCTTCCTCGGCGAGATCGCAGGCCGGCAGGTCGCGTTCCTGCCCCGGCACGGACGCTCCCACGGCCTCGCGCCGCACCGCATCAACTACCGCGCCAACCTGTGGGCACTGCGTTCCGTCGGTGTGAAGCAGGTGCTGGGACCGTGCGCCGTGGGCGGGCTGCGGCCGGAGTTCGGGCCGGGCACGCTGCTCGTACCCGATCAGTTGGTGGACCGTACGAAGGCACGCACACAGACCTTCTACGACGGGCTGCCGCTGCCGGACGGAAACACCTCGAAGGTCGTGCACATCTCGCTCGCCGATCCCTACTGTCCTGAGGGACGCAGGACAACGCTGGCGGCGGCGCGAGGGCGCGACTGGGAGCCGGTGGACGGCGGGACGCTCGTGGTCATCGAGGGGCCGCGCTTCTCGACGCGTGCGGAATCGCGGTGGCATGCGGCGATGGGCTGGTCGGTGGTCGGGATGACCGGGCACCCCGAGGCGGTACTCGCTCGTGAACTGGGGCTCTGCTACACCTCCATGACTCTGGTGACGGACTTGGACGCGGGCGCGGAGACCGGCGAGGGCGTCTCCCACGAGGAGGTCCTCAAGGTCTTCGCCTCGAATGTCGACCGGCTGCGCACGGTGCTGTTCGACGCGGTGGGCGGATTGCAGGCGAGCGAGACACGCGACTGCCTGTGCGCACACGCTCTGGACGGGATCGACACCGGGATCGAGCTGCCCTGATCCGGATTTGCCCAGGGCCCTCGCGAACCATGCGCGAGAAACCGGGAATTGCGGCGGCACCCGCCTGAACCACTCCGGCGGGTGAGGAAGTTGTCCACAACCGCCGACTGATCCACAGGCCGCGGCGGGATCGTGACGGACCGTGCATCGTGAGGAGCGACCGCAGAACTCCTCACGAAATGGTGGTGGTCGCCATGTCCCGTTACTTCTCGGGTGATGCGTCCCGTCCTCCCCTCCCGCACCCCTCGCCCGGCCTCTCCCCGCTCGCGTCACCCTTCCCCTCTCCCCTCCCCGCACCCGCCGCTCCCGAGCCGTGCGGTGTGCCGCTCTTCGATCCGCTGCGGGTGCGCGGCTCCGGCCGGCGGCTGCGCAGGGCGCTGTTCAGGCGGCGACGGGCGACCGCGGCCGGCCTGGCCATGACGGCTGCCGCGCTGGCCGCCGCCGGGGCGGGGGGCTCGGTCGGTGCGGTGGCGGATGCCGACGCCCATGCGGAGTCCACGGCGCCCGGCGCCGTGGCGGAAGCGCCGCCCCGTCCGTCCCGCGCGCAGCGGGCCGTGGAAATGGTGTCCGCGCCGGTCCGTATCGCGGACGCGGCGACGGTCAGGCTGCTGCGCCGGGGAGACCGGGTGGATGTGATCGCGGCGGCCGACGGAGCGCCGGAGGCGAGGGTGGTGGCTTCGGGAGCCCGGGTGACCGAGGTTCCGGAAGCACGGGAGACCGTCGTGGACACCGGAGACGGCGGGGCTCTGATCGTCCTGTCCGTTCCCCGCGCGACCGCCACGGAGCTGGCCGGCGCGGGCGCCACGTCACGGCTGGCGGTGACGCTGTGCTGAGCAGGCTCGTGCGGGGTCGGCTGGTGCCGAGGTTCGCGCGAGGGCGGCTTGTGGCGGGGCGGTTCGCGCTGAACCGACGCGTTCGCACTCGCACTGGCGAGCTGTGGGGTCGCCTGATCGCGTCTGCGGATTGGACAGTGTGGGCACGCGCTGCCGTAGGTTGCGAAGCTGATTGTCACCTCTACCGCACATGCGAAGAAAGGCTCACTCGTGAGCAAGGAGAAGGAGAGCGTGCTGGAGGGCTTCAAGGCCTTCCTGATGCGCGGCAACGTGATCGATCTCGCGGTCGCGGTGGTCATCGGCGCGGCGTTCACGAACGTGGTGAACTCGGTCGTGAAGGGCCTGATCAACCCTGTGGTCGGCGCGTTCGGCACCCAGGATCTCAACAAGTACAGCTCGTGCCTGCAGTCGCCCTGCGAGACGAACTCCGCGGGCGAGGTCGTCAGCGGCATTCCGATCATGTGGGGAACGGTGCTGAGCGCGGTCCTCACGTTCGTCATCACAGCGGCCGTCGTGTACTTCCTGATGGTTCTGCCGATGTCCAAGTACCTCGCCAGGCGGGCCAGGCAGCAGGCCGCCAAGGAAGAGGTTCAGGAGGTCACGGAGCTCAGCGAGCTGGAGGTACTGAAGGAGATCAGGGACACGCTGATCTCGCAGCGTGGCTCGGGGACCGCCGTCCCCGGGCAGGCCACCACTGGGCAGGAGACTCCCGGTCAGACCACCTCGGGACCGAAGAATCCGGGGCAGGGCAATCCGTAGCGGCTGAGTCCCGGACCGCCGGTCACAGGTGGTGGCGCGGCTTCTCGTCTCAGAGGTGGTGGGGCGGCTTCTCGTCGAGGAAACGCGCGAGATCGGCCGCGCTGTCGCCGCTCCCGGCGGGCCGGTCTCCCCAGCCACGGTCCGTATCGTCCGTCGACTGCTGGTCCAGCGGATCATCGAAGATCAACGCCGGACTGGGGCGGGGCGGCCGGGACGGCGGGGGCGACTGGGTCGGCTGGGACGACTCCGCCGCCGACGGCTCGGGGGTCGTGGCGCTGCTCATAGCTCCAGGGTACGGGGGCCTGGTCCGCGTCGGCGCGGGTGAGGAGGGGCGGAGGCGACCCGTCCCGGCCCCGGTGGCGCTCAGCGCGCGCCGCACCGCCCCACCACTCGTACCTCTGCTGTGCTGGGCCCATGACGTCGACCGACGCGACAGGGCCTCTGCGCCGCATGACCGCTCGCAGCCGCGCCGAGGCGCACCGTGCCGCGACACCGCTGGAGCTCTTCTTCGACCTCTGCTTCGTCGTCGCGGTCGCCCAGGCCGGGGTGCGGCTGGTGCACGCGCTCGCCGAGGGGCATACGGCCACGGGCCTCATCGGCTACCTCTTCGTCTTCTGGGGCGTGTGGTGGGCCTGGATGAACTTCACCTGGTTCGCCTCGGCCTACGACTGCGACGACGTGCCGTACCGGATCGCGACCCTGGTGCAGATCTCCGGGGTGCTGATCTACGCCGCCGAGGTGCCGCGCGCTTTCGTCGACGACGACTGGACCATCACCGTCATCGGGTATCTGGTCATGCGGGTGGCGCTGACCGCGCAGTGGCTGCGGGCGGCCGTGTCCGAGGCGCCGGGGAGCCCCGCCCGGCGGACCGATCTGCGCTATGCGACCGGTCTGGTGCTCTGCCAGGCGGCCTGGGTGGCCTTGCTGGCCGCTCCCCACAGCCTGAAGCACTGGCTGTTCCTGATCGTGGTGGCGGCCGAGCTGCTGGTGCCGGTGATCGCGGAGTGGAGCCATCAGACGCCTTGGCATCCGCACCACATCGCCGAGCGTTATGGGCTGTTCACCCTGATCGTGCTGGGCGAGACGATGTCGGCCGCGACCATCGCCGTGCAGTCGGCGCTGGACGAGCACGATGTGCTCAGGGAGTTGCTGCCCATCGCGGCCGGCGGGATCCTCATCGTCTTCGCCGCCTGGTGGATCTATTTCGCGGTCCCCGCCCACGAGCGCCTGACCGGCAATCGACAGGCCATTCCGTGGGGCTACGGACACTTCGTGATCTTCGGATCCGCCGCGGCGATCGGCGCTGGAGTGGAGGTGGCCGTGGAACAAGCGGTCGGCAAGGCACATATCCCGACGACCGCCGCCTCCGCCGCTGTTACCGTCCCGGCCGCTCTCTTCCTGCTCACGGTCTGGCTGCTGCACGCGCGCCACTTCAAGACAGGTACGGCGCAGCAGATCGTCCTGCCGGTCTCGACGGCGGCGATCGTCGGATGTACGTTCCTCGGGGCATGGGCGGTCCTCGCGTCGGGGCTGGTGGCGGCGGCGACCGTGGCGGTGGGGGTGACGCTTGCCGGGCGCCCGGACTCCCGTGGTACGGATGGGGGTTCATGACATCGAATGACGCACTGACCGACGTGGCGGGCCTGCGGGTCGGGCACGCCCAGGTGGCGGGGGACCGGGCGCTGACCGGTACCACCGTCGTTCTCGCCCCGGAGGGCGGCGTGGTGGCCGCGGTGGACGTACGGGGCGGCGGGCCGGCCACCCGGGAGACCGATGCCCTCGATCCACGCAATATCGTCCAGCGCGTCGAGGCCGTGGTGCTGACGGGCGGCAGCGCGTTCGGGCTCGACTCGGCGTCCGGGGTGATGGCGTGGCTGGAGGAGCACGGGCGGGGCGTCCGGGTCGGTCCCGATCCGTCGCAGGTGGTGCCGGTCGTGCCTGCGGCCGGGGTCTTCGACCTGGGGCGCGGTGGCGACTGGCGGGTCCGTCCGGACGCGGCGACGGGCCGTGCGGCGGTGGAGGCGGCGGCCGGTACTGCGAGCGGGGCACCGGTCGCGGAGGGCGGTGTGGGCGCCGGGACGGGTGCTCTCGTCGGTCCGGTCAAGGGCGGGATCGGTACGGCGAGTCTGGTCCTGGAGTCCGGGATCACGGTGGCCGCCCTGGTCGTGGCCAACGCCGCGGGTTCCGCGATCGATCCGCTGACGGGCGTGCTGTACGGGCGCTACCTCGAAGGCCGTCCGGAGTACCCGGCGCCCGAGGTCCACGAGGCGGCCCAGCGGCGGCTGGCCGAGCTGCTTGAGCGGAACGGACCCCCGCCGCTCAACACCACGCTCGCCGTCGTCGCCACCGACGCCGAACTGTCCCGGGCACAGGCGCACAAGCTCGCGGGCACGGCGCACGACGGTATCGCGCGCGCCGTCCGTCCCGTGCATCTGCTCAATGACGGGGACACGGTTTTCGCCCTGGCGACGGGTCAACTCCCCCTGGCCGAGGGGGCACCGCTCGCGCTCAATGAGGTACTGGCGGCCGGAGCCGACGTCGTGACCAGGGCAATCGTCTCGGCCGTCGCGGCGGCGGAGAGCGTGGCGGGGCCTGGCGGGACGTTCCCCTCGTACCGCGAGCTGTACGGGCTCGACTGACCGGCGTAGTCGCCGAGTTGGCGGGGGCGCGCGGGAACTTCACGTACGCCCCCTTCGTTTTCTCAAACTTAGGACGCGATGTAAGCCCTAGGCACTACGTTATGCAATCACCAAGTGACATGTGGCGACGGCCTGGAGACCCATCTTGAACGATCCCTACGAGACAACCGAGACGCACCTCGAGCGACTCCTGGGTCGGGCACTCAACTCCTTCGACCTGCCGGACGCATTGGTCGAGCAACTCAGCCATGCGCTGGCGCACGCCAGCTCGCTGTGTTCCGCGCACCACAGTGCGGGGCTGCACCGCGAGACGTACCGACACACGTATCTGCTCATGAACGGCAGTGCGCTGAGTCTCTGGGAGCTGGTGCACAACACCGGCCGGGACGAAGCGCGGTCGCACGAGCTGTACGCGGAGGAGTCCGAGGCACAGCTCGCCGCGGCCCGTCTCTGCCGCCCCGGCAGCCCCGAGGCACCGCGGCTCTCCGACGACGGGTCAGCGGGCCCCGAGGCGGTGCGCGATCCCGACGGGCCGCCCATGGACGACGCGGCGGCGGGACTGCTCGCGGAGTTGGAGTCCGAGCGCACGGCCGAGATCGACGCGCATCTCGCGCTGCTCCGCGGTCTGCGCGCCATGCCCTCGACCCCGCTTCCGCGGCACCGGACGTACTCGCCGGACAACTCACCCGACCATGCGCGCCGGGTGCTGCGCCGGGCGGAGAACGCCGACCGGCCGGGAGAGGAGACGGCGCGGCTGCTGCGGACGGCGTTCGCGCACCACATCACACAGGTCTTCGGCAGACAGTGCCAGGTCGAGGGCAAGGACGCCGGGTTCATGCTCTATGAGCACGCGTTCCTGCTGATCGACGGCAACGAGACAAGCCTGTGGGAGGTGGAGCACACGGCGACCCCGGACGGCCGTCATATGTGCGAGGTATACGAGACGGAAGACCTCGCGCGCGAAGCCATGGAGCTCCGCGCGCAGGTGAGATGACGTGAGGTGAGGGCGGGAAGAAAGCGGGGTGGGTCGTACGGCCGTCAGGGGTGGACGGCCGTACGACCACGAGGATCCGGCTCAGGCGGCCACCGGTATCTTGGCGTCCGCCCCGGCCTCCCCGTCACCGGTGACGCCGCCGCCGGTGCTTCCGGCCTCCGCCTGGTCAGGACGGCCCGTCTTGCGGGCTCCCTTGAGGAGGATGACCAGCCCCGTGCTCACCGCCGTACCCGCCGCGATCGCGATCAGGTAGAGGAACGGGTTGCCGATCAGCGGGATCACGAAGATGCCACCGTGCGGGGCCCGCAGCGTGCACTCGAAGAGCATCGACAGCGCGCCGGTGACCGCGCCGCCCGCCATCGCGGACGGGATCACCCGCAGCGGATCGGCGGCCGCGAAGGGGATCGCTCCCTCGGTGATGAAGGAGGCGCCGAGCACCCAGGCGGCCTTGCCGTTCTCCCGTTCGGTACGGGTGAACAGCCTGCCGCGTACGGTCGTGGCCAGCGCCATGGCGAGCGGCGGGACCATGCCGGCGGCCATCACGGCGGCCATGACCTTGAGGCTGCCCTCGTTGGGGTTGGCGAGACCGCCGACCGCGAAGGCATACGCGACCTTGTTCAGCGGGCCGCCCAGGTCGAAGCACATCATCAGACCGAGGATGACGCCGAGGATGATCGCGTTGGCGCCGGAGAGACCGGACAGCCAGTCGGTCAGCGCCTTCTGGAGCGAGGCGATGGGCTTGCCGACCACCAGGAACATCAGGAAGCCGACGATCGCGGAGGAGATCAGGGGGATCACGACGACCGGCATGATGCCGCGCAGCGGGGCGGGGACCCTCAGTTTCTGTATGGCCATCACCGTGCCGCCGGCGATCAGACCGGCGGCCAGGCCGCCCAGGAAGCCCGCGTTGATGGTGAGGGCGATGGAGCCGCCGACGAAGCCGGGCACCAGACCGGGGCGGTCGGCCATCCCGTACGCGATATAGCCCGCGAGGACCGGCACCAGGAAGCTGAACGCCAGGCCGCCGATCTGGAACAGCAGGGCGGCCCAGCTGGTGTGGTCCGTCCAGATGAAGTGCTCGGCCACGGAGGGGGCCTTGTTGATGGTGTAGCCGCCGATGGCGAAGCCGAGGGCGATGAGAAGCCCGCCCGCGGCCACGAACGGAACCATGTAACTGACTCCGGACATCAGCCACTTACGCAGCTTGGTGCCGTAGCCCTCGCCCGGTGCGCCCGCGTTGTCCACGGGTGAGGCGTGGTCGCCCGCCGTACCGGTGATCTCGCCGCGTGCCGCCTTGCCCCGTACCTCGGCGATCAGCTCGGCGGGCCGGTTGATGCCCGCCTTGACGCCGACGTCGACGGTGGGCTTCCCGGCGAACCGGCCCTTCTCCCGTACCGGCACGTCGTGGGCGAAGATCACGGCGTCGGCGGCGGCGATGACGGCGGGGTCGAGCCGGTTGAACCCGGCGGATCCCTGCGGCTCGACGACCACCTCGACGCCTGCCCGCTGCCCGGCCTGTTCCAGCGCTTCGGCGGCCATGTAGGTGTGCGCGATGCCCGTGGGGCAGGAGGTGACAGCGACGATCCGGAAGACGTGGTCGGCGGGGTTCTTCGGCTTCTTCGGCTCCTCTGCCGCCGGGGGCGCGGCGGGCTCAGGCTGCGACTCAGGGCCCGGCTCGGGCTGCCGCTCGGGGTCGGTCCGAGACTCGGGGCCCGACTCGGACTGCGGCTCAAGGCGCGGCTCGGGCTGCGGCTCGGGCTCGGGCGGCGGGGCGTCTTCGCCGCGGACCAGCGACGCCGCCGCGGTCGGGTCCGTCGCCGTACGGAGAGCCGTCGTGAAGTCCTCGTTCATCAGACGCCGGGCCAGCGCGGAGAGAATCGTCAGATGGGCGTCGTCAGCACCGGCCGGGGCCGCGATCAGGAAGATCAGATCCGCCGGACCGTCCGGGGCCCCGAAGTCGATGCCCCGCGCCGAGCGGCCGAAGGCCAGCGTGGGTTCGCTGACGTGGGCGCTGCGGCAGTGCGGGATGCCGATACCGCCGTCGAGCCCGGTCGGCATCTGAGCCTCGCGCGCGGCCACATCGGCCAGGAAGCCGTCCAGGTCGGTGACCCGGCCCAGGGTCACCATCCGTTCGGCCAGCGAGCGGGCCGCGGCTTCCTTCGTCTCGGCGGCCAGGTCGAGGTCGACCAGGTCCGCGGTGATCATGTCGCTCATCGCGGGCTCCTTCGCTTACTTATCGCGCGGGTCAGGTGAGGGGCAGAGGCAGAGGAAAAGGGAGAGGCAGAGGGAGAGGCAGGGGAAGCGGGGTGCCGTGAGGCAGGGGACGGGCTCATGAGGCGGGCTCCGTGAGAGGACGGTCCAGCGGGACGTCGGCGGTCACCGTGACCGCCGACGGGTCCAGATCCGCGGGCGACGGCATCACGCTGCCCGGCAGCTGCACCGCCGCCGCGCCGTGCGCGACGGCGGACGCGAGGGCCTCGGGGCCTTCGCCGCCCGCCGCCAGGAACCCGGCGAGTGAGGCGTCGCCCGCACCGACGTTACTGCGGACCGTGGTGACGGCCGCGTAGCCGAAGTACGTCCCCGCGCCCGAGACCAGTAGCTGGCCGTCGGCGCCGAGGCTGGCGAGTACGGACCCGGCGCCGTACGTCCGCAGTTCCTCCGCGGCCTTCACCGCGTCGCCCACCGTCGCGAGGGGGCGCCCGACGGCCTGGGCCAGCTCTTCGGCGTTCGGCTTCACGACGTCCGGCCGTTCCAGGAGCGCGGCCAGCAGCGAGGGGCCCGAGGTGTCGAGCGCGATCCTGGCCCCGGCGCGGTGCGCGCGGGCGACCAGCTCGGCGTACCACTCCGGCGCCAGGCCGCGCGGCAGACTGCCGCAGCAGGCGATCCAGGTGGCCGCGCCCGCGTGCGTACGGATCGTGGAGAGCAGCGACTCGGACTCGACGGCGGTCAGTTCCGGACCCGGCGCGTTGATCTTCGTCAGGGTGCCGTCCGGCTCGGCGAGCGCGATGTTGGAGCGGGTCGCGCCCGCGACCGGCACCGGCGCGACCTCGATGCCCTGCTCCGCGAGCAGTTCGGCGACAAGCGCGCCGGGCGCGCCGCCGAGCGGCAGTACGGCGACCGTGCGCCGGCCCGCCGCGGCGACGGCCCGCGAGACATTGACCCCTTTGCCGCCGGGGTCCATGCGCTCGGCCGTGGCCCGCAGCACCTCGCCTCGGTCGAGGGCCGGGACCTCGTACGTACGGTCCAGGCTCGGGTTCGGGGTGACGGTGAGAATCATGCGGCGCGCTCCTAGACGCACAGCACTTCGGTGCCCGCGGCCTCTACCGCCGCGGCGTCCGAAGGGCTGAGCCCGCTGTCGGTGATGAGCAGGTCGACATCGGCGAGAGCGCCGAAGCGGGCGAAGTGTTCCTGGCCGTGCTTGGCGGAGTCGGCGAGCAGCACCACCCGCCGGGCGGCGCCGACGAGCGCGCGCTTGACCGCGGCTTCGGCGAGGTCCGGGGTGGTGAGACCGCCCTCCGGCGAGAACCCGTTCGTGCCGAGGAAGACGACATCGGCGCGGATTTCGCCGTACGCGCGCAGGGCCCAGGCGTCGACGGCGGCGCGCGTACGGTGCCGCACCCTGCCCCCGACCAGATGGAGATCGATGCCCGGGTGATCAGCGAGGCGGGCGGCGACGGGCAGCGCGTGCGTGACGACGGTGAGCCCGCACTCCAGCGGCAGCGCCGCCGCGAGCCGCGCCACGGTCGAACCGGCGTCCAGGATCACGCTGCCGTCCTCCGGCAGCTCGGCGAGCGCCGCGTGCGCGATACGGTCCTTCTCATCGGCGGCGGTGGACTCGCGCTCCGCGAGGTCGGGCTCGAAGTCGAGCCGCCCGGCCGGTATGGCCCCACCGTGCACACGCCGTACGAGCCCGGCCCTGTCCAGGGCCTTGAGGTCACGCCGTACGGTCTCGGCGGTGACCTGGAACTCCTCGGCCAGCGACAGCACATCGACGCGGCCGCCCTCGCGGGCGAGGCGCAGGATCTCCTGCTGGCGCTCCGGTGCGTACATGTGGTTTTACGTCCGTTCCGTGCCCGAACCTGTGGTTTCGGCGACACGCTACGCCCAGATTTCCAGAAAGTAAACAGATCCGGGCACGGTACGGACAGGGTCGGGCGTCAGCCGTTCTCGACGGTGCCGTCGCCGTAGCCAGCGGTGCCCTCGCCGTAGCCGACGATTCCCTCGCCATGTCCGGCGGCTCCCCCGCCGCCGTCGTTCCCGGCAGCGCCGCCGCCCTCGTCGTTCCCGGCGGCGCCGCCGCCATCGTTCCCTGCGGCCTCGCCGCCGCCGTCGTTCCCCGCGGCACCGTCGCCTATCTGCGCGCCGACCGCGGCCAGCGCTGTGGTCACGGGCTGGAAGAACGTCTCGCCGCCGACGGTGCAGTCGCCGCTGCCACCGGAGGTCAGGCCGATGGCGCTGCCGTCAGCGGTGAAGAGGGGGCCGCCGCTGTCGCCCGGCTCCGCGCAGACGTCGGTCTGGATCAGGCCGGTGACCGTACCCTCCGCGTAGTTGACGGTGGCGTCCAGGCCGGTGACCGAGCCGTCGCTCAGCCCTGTGGTGCTGCCCATGCGGATCACCTCCTGGCCCACCGTGGCCTCGGCGGCCCCGGTGATCTCCACGATCTGTCCGTCGCCCGTGTCGACCGTGCTGGGGGCCTCGGTGGCGGCGTCGTCGTAGCCGACGAACGCGAAGTCGCCGTCGCCCGGGAAGGTCGCCTGCCGCACGGTGCCCACCGGCGCCCCGCCCGCGGCGTCCGACCACTCGTCGGCGGCGACTCCGCAGTGACCGGCGGTGAGGAAGCCGGGCGCGCCGTCCGCGTCGATGACGTTGAAGCCGAGCGAACAGCGCGCGCCGCCACCGAAGATGGCGTCACCACCCGCGGCCACGGTCTTGAACTCGCCCGCCGACTTCTTGATACGGGCCGTGTCGGCGCCGAGCGCCCGAACCGTGGACTGGATGCGGTCCCACTTGTCGCCGGTGACGGTGCGGTCCGCCGTGACCTGGATCTGGTTGGTCCTCGGATCGACGGCCCACGCGGTGCCCGGGATGGTGGCCTGCTGCCGCAACGTCGTCGCGGCGGACTTCAGTCGGGCCGTGCTGTTCTTGACGCTCCGCACCACGGCTCCGGCCCTGGCGGCCTCGGCACGCGCGTCGTTGTCGTCGCCGACGATATTGACGGTGACCTGCTGCCTGTCCTTGTCGTAGTAGGCACCGGCGAAGGCAGGGCCCAGTCGTACGGCGATCCGTGAGGCGAGGTCGCCCGCGGACGAGGCACTCAGTGTTTTGGGCGCGGGAGCCGGGGCGGCGTCGGATCCGTCCTGCGAGGCATTGGCCTGGGGCAGCAGAATCGCGGCAGCCACCACGGCGGCGGCACCGCCCCCGGCGAAGGCGATCTTCCGCTTGGGTATGCGTTTGTGGCTCAACTCGTGACCTCCTGTGGGGGACGGAGTCCGCTCGTCGGCAGCAGACGAAACGCGCTACGCGCTACGGGCCTTCATACGCAGGAGATCTGAGTTGTGTTCAGCCGGGGTGTTGAGCTGGAGCGTTGGGCTGGAGTGTTGGGCTGGAGTGTTGGGCCGAGGATGTCGAGCCGGGATGTCGAGCCGGGCGTTCGGCCCAGTCCTCAGCTGTCAGGAAGCGGCCTCCGAAGTGGCCCCCACCGCCGACTCCTCCACATGCTGCTTCGGCCGCGCCGGCAGCGCGAACATCATCCCGAAGATCATCACAAGCACCGCGACCACCCACCACATCGCGTGCTGGAATCCGTCCACGAAGGCCGTACCGAGCGCCCCGGGGCCGGCCACCGAGGAGCCGGCCGGCGAGGAGTCACCGACGCGGTCGTCGACCACACCGAAGAACACCACCGACACCAACCCGAGCCCGAGCGCGCTGCCCATCTGCTGCGTAGTGCTGATCAGACCCGACGCCGAGCCCGCGTGCTCGCGCGGCACCCCGGACAGCACCGCGTCCGTCAGAGGCGCGACGATCAGTCCCATGCCGAGCCCCATCACGGTCAGCGGCAGCGCCATCTGCCAGGCGTGGATGTCCGTTCCGTACCGCCCGGCTTCCCAGATGTAGACGAGCAGCCCCGTGGCCATCGTCAGAGCGCCGGTCTGGAGAACCTTCCGGCCGAAGCGTGGCACCAGTTTCTGTACGGACAGCCCCGCCGCGACCGAGACCGCGACCGAGAACGGCACTCCCGTGAGCCCCGCCCGCAGGGGGCTCCAGCCGAGGCCGATCTGCATATAGAGCGTCCAGACCAGGAAGAAGATGCCCAGAGCGATCCCGAAGGTCAGCTGCACGGCGATGCCCGCCGCGAAGCTCTTCACCCGGAGCAGCGACAACTCGACGAGCGGCGAACCGTCCTTGCGCGTCTTCCTCTTCTCGTACGCCACGAAGGCCGCGAACACCAGCACGCTGCCCGCCACGCACAGATGGCCCCACAGCGGCCAGCCCAGCTCGCGCCCGCGCGTGAGGGGGTAGATCAGCATCAGCAGGGCGACGGTCACCAGCACCATGCCGACGAGGTCCAGCCGGAGCGCCTTGGGCGCCTTGGACTCGGTGATGAACTTCCGGCCGAGCAGTACGCCCGCGATCCCGACCGGCAGATTGATCAGGAAGATCGGCCGCCACTCCAGCCCCGCGATGTTCCACTGCGTCAGCAGCGCGCCGAGCAGCGGTCCCGAGACGGCGCCGAGACCGACGATCGCGCCGAACATCCCGAAGACCTTGCCGCGTTCGTGCGCGGGGAAGGTGACATGGATGATCGCGAGCACCTGCGGCACCATCATCGCCGCCATCGCACCCTGGAGCAGCCGTGAGCCGGCCAGTATCTCCGGGGTCGCGGCGAATCCGCAGAGCGCGGAGGCGATCGTGAAGCCGCTGATACCGATCAGGAAGAGGCGCTTGCGGCCGTATATGTCACCGAGCCGACCACCTGTGATCAGTCCGGCGGCGAAGGCGAGAGCGTATCCGGCGGTGATCCACTGGATGGCCCCAAAAGAGGCACCCAGATCCCGCTCGATGCTCGGGATGGCGATATTGACGATCGTGACGTCGACCAGGTCCATGAACGCGGCGGTCATGACGACGGCCAGGGCCAGCCAGCGACGACGGTCGCCGGGCGCCGAGACCGTGCCGCCGCCCGTGCCGCCGCCTGCGGCCGGGCCGCTGTCCGGAGCGCCAGGACGGGACTCGGGTGCCTTGTCCAGAACAGCCACGGGCGTCAGGGGAGGAAGGGAAGAAGAAGTCGAAGAAGACTGAGATAGCTGAGCTGATCGAGACGGCGCAGCTGGCGGAGAAGGCTGAGCCGGCGGAGAAGGCGGAGAAGGCGGAGAAGAAGCGGGCGAAGAACTCATGCGGGAGAAGCTAGAGACCTTCTAGGCCAGCCCATGTCCTAGATGGCGCGCACCATGGATCCCATGACCGACACCCCGGCACGGCTCCTCAGTCTGCTCTCCCTCCTCCAGACTCCGCGCGAGTGGCCGGGCAGTGAGCTGGCCGAGCGGCTCGCCGTCAGCCCGCGCACCATCCGCCGCGACATCGACCGGCTGCGCGCCCTCGGCTACCCCGTCGAGGCCACCATGGGCGCGGTGGGCGGCTACCGGCTGGTCGCCGGCACCGCCATGCCACCGCTGCTCCTGGACGACGAGGAGGCCGTCGCCATCGCCGTCGGACTCCGCGCCGGGGCGGGCCATGCCATCGAGGGCGTCGAGGAGGCCTCCGTACGGGCCCTCGCCAAGCTGGAGCAGGTGCTGCCCTCCCGGCTGCGGCACCGCGTCTCCACACTTCAGGCCGCGACGATCCCGCTCACCCGGGGCGACGGCGCCACCATCGATCCGCGCACCCTGACGGTGATGGCCTCGGCGGTCACCGGCACCGAGCGGCTGCGGTTCGGCTACCGCTCGGGCGACGGTACGGAGACGAAGCGCCAGGTCGAGCCGTACCGCCTCGTCTCCACCGGCCGGCGCTGGTACCTCGTGGCGTACGACCTCGGGCGCGAGGACTGGCGTACGTTCCGGGTCGACCGGGTCAGCGAGCCCTTCCCCACCGGCGCGCGATTCCGCCCGCGCGAGCTGCCGGCCGGGGACGCGGCCAAGTTCCTGAGCCGGTCGATGTCCCGGATGCAGCCGGCGATGGAGGTCGATGTGACGTTCCTGGCGCCCGCGCTCTTCGTGGCGGCGCGGCTCCCGGCCCATCTCGGCACGCCCGAAGCCACCGGCCCCGACTCCTGTCGCCTGCGCACCTCGGTGAACGACTCGATGGAGTGGCTGGCGCTCCGGCTGGCGCTGTTGGACTGCGAGTTCACGGTGCACCGGCCGGACCGGCTGACGGACTACCTACGGGAACTGGGGGCGAGGATCACCCGGGCGACTGCCCCGACTGCCCCAGCCGCCCCGACTGCCCCAGCCGCCCCAGCGGCCCCCGGACAGGCTGGACAGAGATGAGCCCAGAGATGAGCACAGACATGAACCCCGTGGACAGAGGTGAGCCCCGGCACCTGGGGGGGGTTGGTGCCGGGGCTCGCTCTCGGGGGCCGACGCATCGGCCCGTACGTACCGCTCGGAGAGACAGTACGAGTAAGGGGGACACTACGGCTACAGGACGGCGACGTCACGCCGCCGCGTCGAAACCTGTGTCACGAGCCATCTTTTTCAGCTCCATCAGCGCGTGCTTCTCGATCTGCCGTATCCGCTCGCGGGTCAGGCCGTGCTGCTTGCCCACCTCGGTGAGCGTACGCTCGCGGCCGTCCTCGATGCCGTACCGCATCCTGATGATCGAGGCCGTGCGCTGGTCGAGCTTGCCGATCAGGTCCTCCAGCTCCTCACTGCGGAGCAGCGTCAGCACGGACTGTTCGGGCGATACCGCGGAGGTGTCCTCCAGCAGATCACCGAACTGCGTGTCCCCGTCGTCGTCCACCGACATGTTCAGACTGACCGGGTCACGCGCCCAGTCCAGTACGTCGTTGATCCGCGCCGGGTTCGACCCCAGCTCAGCGGCGACCTCTTCGGGCTCCGGATCCCGTCCGTTCTCACGGTTGAACTCCCGCTGAACGCGCCGGATCCTGCCCAGCTCCTCCACCAGATGGACCGGCAGCCGGATCGTCCGGGACTGGTCCGCTATGGAACGCGTGATGGCCTGGCGGATCCACCACGTCGCGTACGTGGAGAACTTGAAGCCCTTGGCGTAGTCGAACTTCTCCACGGCACGCACCAGGCCGGCGTTGCCCTCCTGGATCAGATCCAGCAGGGGCAGACCGCTGCGCGGGTAACGCCGCGCCACGGCGACCACCAGGCGGAGGTTCGAGCGGATGAAGACGTCCTTCGCACGCTCACCCGCGGCGACCAGCGCCTCAAGCTCTTCGTGCGAAGCGCCACCCGCTTCGCTCTTCACCTCGCCGCCGAGGATCTGCCGGGCGTAGACTCCGGCCTCGATGGTCTGGGACAGCTCGACTTCCTTTTCGGCGTCGAGCAGCGGCGTACGCGCGATCTCGTCGAGGTACATGCCGACCAGGTCGCGGTCGGCGATCTCCCCGCCTACAGCGCGAACACTGCTTGCCGCTTTCGTCCCGCCAGAGGCGGTACGACGGGCGACGGCACGGGTTGCCATGCGAGCTCCCTTACTGAACTGAGTAGGTCGCGACACCCTTGCGGGTGCCCTGCATCCGAAGGAAACAACGACTGGAATCCGGACAGAATTCCCATGCCGTACATGGATTTTGTGATCATGCAGTACCCTGTGCCGCCGCGACGGCCCCGCCGGTGCCGCGAGAAGCGCCGGAAGCGCTGGTCAGAGCAGGGGTGCGGGCCAGGATCCGGACCCGTCCCCGGTCATCGCGCATCCCCCTGCGGATCCCGGTAACACCACATTCCTGAAGACGGCTCGCGCCCGCCTTTGGTTGCTCAGCGGGCTCGGGGCAGCGGGCTCGGGGCAGCGGACTCCGGGCACCGGGCAGCGCCACCTACTGTCAGCCGAACTGCACCGACCTCTTCGCCAGGCCCATCCAGAAGCCGTCGATCACGCTCCGGCAGCTCTCCAGCTCGCCCTCCGACGCACCCAGCGTCACGAAAAGTGGCGCGAAGTGCTCAGTACGAGGGTGGGCCAGCCGGCCGGCCGGGGCCTTGTGCTCGAAGTCGAGCAGGGCGTCGACGTCCCGTGCCCGCAGCGCCCGTGTACCCCAGTCGTCGAACTCCGCCGACCAGCCGGGCACCCCGCCGCCCGCGTGCCGCAGGGCGGCCAGGTTGTGGGTGAAGAAGCCACTGCCGACGATCAGTACGCCCTCATCCCGCAGCGGCGCGAGCTTGCGCCCGATCTCCAGCAGCTTCCGTGGGTCGAGCGTGGGCATGGAGACCTGGAGCACGGGAATGTCGGCCTCGGGGAACATCTCCACCAGAGGCACATACGCGCCGTGATCGAGTCCCCGGTCCGGCACGTCCTGCACCGGCGTCCCCGCGCCGCGCAGCAGCTTCCGTACGGAGTCGGCCAGCTCGGGCGCCCCGGGCGCCGCGTACCGCACCGCGTAGTAGTGCTCGGGAAATCCCCAGAAGTCGTACACCAGCGGCACGGTCCCGGTCGCGCCGAGCGCGAGCGGCGCCTCTTCCCAGTGCGCGGAGACGATCAGGATCGCCTTGGGGCGGGGCAGCGTGGCGGACCAGGCGGCCAGCTCGCCGGGCCAGACCGGGTCATCGGCCAGCGGCGGGGCCCCATGGGAGAGGTAGAGGGCGGGCATGCGCTCGGCGACGGCGTTCATGGCGACTCCCGGTCTGTTGGCCTGCCCCGGTCCGTGGATCCCTCTGTG
Source organism: Streptomyces sp. NPDC039430 (assembly GCF_055639435.1). Taxonomy (NCBI): domain Bacteria; kingdom Bacillati; phylum Actinomycetota; class Actinomycetes; order Kitasatosporales; family Streptomycetaceae; genus Streptomyces; species Streptomyces sp. NPDC039430. The sequence goes on from NZ_JBVKAK010000016.1 coordinate 121,282, forward strand.
GATCCCACTGTGGATCTCTCCATGGATGTCTCTGTTCACGGATCCAGCTGCTTCGACTTCTACTTGAACTATCAAGCATTCGCCGACAATCCTAACCACACCTAGTTTAACTTTCAAGAATGGGTAGAGTGGAACACATGACCATGGCATCCACCGGCAACGACGCCGGTACGGGCGAGGAGCCTCGCTGGCTCAGCGACGACGAGCAGCGCGTCTGGCAGGCGTATCTCCAGGCCACCACGCTGTTGGAGGACCATCTCGACCGCCAGCTCCAGCGTGACGCCGGGATGCCGCACATCTACTACGCCCTGCTCGTGCATCTCGGGCGCGCTCCGCGGCGCCGGATGCGGATGACCCAGCTGGCCAAGGACGCCAAGATCACCAGGTCACGGCTGTCGCACGCGATCGCGCGGCTGGAGCAGCACGGCTGGGTGCAGCGCGAGGACTGTCCCTCCGACAAGCGCGGACAGAACGCGTTCCTGACGGATCTGGGAAACGAAGTCCTGGAGAAGTCGGCGCCGGGCCATGTCGCCGCCGTACGCCAGGCGATCTTCGACCGGCTCAGCCCCGAGCAGGTCGGACAGCTCGGCGAGATCATGCGGGTGATGGCGGAAGGGCTCCAGCCGGAGGGTACGGGCGCGGACCTGCCCTGGCGCCGCTGACGCACGAGGTACGACACGAGGTACGGCACGAGATACGGCACGAGATACGGCACGCGGTGCGTCGCGTAGTACGTCACCCGCGGCACGTGACCCGTAGTACGTCGCCCGTAGTACGTGACCCGTAGTACGTCACGACGCCCCACGGGTACGAGGTACGAATCCGCCCCGGTACCACCGCTGAATCGCGGCGGCACCGGGGCGGTTCCTTACGTACTCCCCGGGCAGTTCCGTACGTGCCGTAGGGCAGCGACCGTCAGTGCATCGCCACCGGCATCTTGATCTCGTCCTCCACGCCCTCGGCACCCGAGGCGACCGGCGAAGTGCCGGGACGGCCCGTGTTGATGAGGGTGACGGCGATCGCCGCGGCGACCAGCAGGATGCCGACCGCCCACCAGATCGCGCTGGAGAAGCCGGCCACCAGGGCCTGGAGCTCCAGCAGCTGCGCGTTGGTGGAAGTCGCCGCGTGGGAGGCGACGTACGCGGTCGTGGCCGAGGCCGCGATCGTGTTCAGCAGCGCCGTACCGATCGCGCCGCCCACCTGCTGCGAGGTGTTCACCATCGCCGAGGCGACACCCGCGTCACGCGGCTCGATGCCGTGCGTGGCGAGCGCCATGGCCGGCATGAACGCCGTACCCATACCGAGGCCGAGCAGCAGCTCCGCCGGCAGGATCAGGCCGGTGTACGAGGAGCCGATCTCCAGCTGGGTCAGCAGGAGCATGCCGACGGAGGCGACCAGGAAGCCGGGGCCCATCAGATAGCGGGGCGCCACCCGGGTCATCAGGCGGGCACCGATCTGCGTCGAGCCCGTGATCATGCCCACGATCATCGGCATGAAGGCGAAGCCCGTCTTGACCGGCGAGTACCCCTCGACGACCTGGAGGTAGTACGTCAGGAAGAGGAACAGACCGAACATGCCGATGATGGCGAGGCCCAGCGAGAGGTAGACACCGGCGCGGTTGCGGTTGGTCACGACGCGCAGCGGCAGCAGCGGGGCCTTCACTCTCGACTCGACGGCCACGAACGTCGCCAGCAGGACCGCGGCGGCGACGAAGAGCGAGATCGTCGTCGCGTCGCCCCAGCCGTCGGACTCGGCGCGGGTGAAGCCGTACACCAGCGAGACCAGGCCCAGCGTGGAGAGCACGACGCCGGGGATGTCCAGCGCGGAGCGGTTGCGTCCGCCCGCGGGCTCGCGGATCACGAAGTACGCGCCCAGGGCGGCCACGATCGCGAACGGGATGTTGACGAAGAAAGTCCAGCGCCAGTCCAGGTACTCGGTGAGGAATCCACCGAGGATCAGACCGACGGCGCCACCGCCACCGGCGATCGCTCCGAAGATGCCGAAGGCCTTGGCCCGCTCCTTGGCGTCGGTGAAGGTCACGGCGAGCAGCGACAGAGCGGCGGGCGCGAGCAGCGCGCCGAACACACCCTGGAGCGCGCGGGCGCCGAGCAGCAGCCCCTCGCTGTTGGCCGCGCCACCGATGGCGGACGCGGCGGCGAAGCCGATGAGGCCGGTGACGAAGGTGCGCTTACGGCCCCACAGGTCGGCGATGCGTCCGCCGAAGAGGAGCAGACCGCCGAAGGCGAGGGCGTAGGCCGTGATGACCCACTGCTTGTTGCCGTCCGATATCCCCAGGTCCTGCTGGGCGGAGGGCAGCGCGATGTTCACGATCGTCGCGTCGAGCACGACCATCAGCTGCGCGAGGGCGATGAACACCAGCGCTTTCCAGCGGCTGGGATCGGCGGCCGTGGTCCCTGGATCGGGGAGCCGCGTTTCGGCTGTTTTTGACATGGAGGTATCCACCTAAGGGTGCGTAAAGGCGAAAACGTACGTAAGTGCATGCGACGCTGCGTGACTTACGAAGTCATCGAGTCATGGAGTCATGGAGTCGACGGAGTCTCTGGTGCGGCCGCTGGAGAGCGGGCCACTGGCCGCGGGCACGGTTACGGACATGCGCCGGCGGACCTCTGAACTCAGCGGGACCGCTGGGGCTTGCCGGAACTGCCGGAGCCGCCTCGGCCACGGGATGGGCTACTGGGACTGTGGGGGCCTGGCCGCCGGGTGCGCGGGCCTGGCCGGTGCGTTGGTTCAAGGGCGCGTCACGGAGCGGCGCAGCGCAGATCCTCCAGAGTCGCGGCCGAGCCGGCGAGTTCGGACCTGGCGGGTGCTTCCAGGCCATCGAGGAACAGCTGGATATGACGGTGGGTGAACCGGTCCATATCCAGACAGCCGGTGCCGGGCAAGGGGCGGGTGAGCTGGGACAGCGCGACCATCAGATCGCCGACGGCGACATCCGTACGCAACCGCCCGGCCTGACGTGCCCGTTCCATGAGCCCCTCGACGACCGTCTCCAGACGCACACGCTGGGCGTCCAGATCGGGACGTTCACTGTCGAACGCGGCGGACAGCATCGGACAGAGCGCCCCGACTCGTTCGTCGGCCGCCGCATGCACGAAGCGGCGCAATGCGTTGAACGGGTCGGGCTCCTCCGCGGCGATACGGTCCGCCTGGTCGGCGACACTCTCCATGACGGAGCGCACTACCGCGTGAACGAGGGCGTACCGGTCGGCGAAGTGCCGGTAGAGCGTGGCATTGCCGATGCCGGCACGACGGGCGATCTCGTCGAGCGGGGCGTCGGCCCCGTACTCCACGAACATCTCACGGGCCGCCGCCACGATCCGCTCCCGGTTGCGCAGAGCGTCCGCGCGCGGACGGGGTGCTCGGCGCGCTGGGGTTTCAGCTGCGGTGGCGGTCACGTCGGACCCTTCCCTCGGTCGTTGTAAGTCGTCGTGCGTCGTCGCAAGTCGTCGTGCGTCGTCGTATGTCGTCGTAGTAGCTCGTATCTCGCAAGCGGGGATCGCTTCCCCGTTTCCCAGAGACACACGTGCAAACGGGGAAGCCATCCCCGGTTATTTCACTCAAACATGTGAGCTGGGTCACTCTGCTCCATTCGGTGCCAGGAACCCACGATCGGCGCACCCAGCGAGCGCCGACACGCCGACCGACGGAGGGTGATCGAACAGCGCAGTCAGTACGGCCGACTGCCGCGGACGTAAAGGGCGACCGCATGCAGCAGAGGCGTCAGATACGCGGAGCCGGCGGCAGTGCCGGAGCCACAGGAAACACCGAGACAGCAGCTGGAAACACCGAGGCAGCCGACGATACCGGCGACACCGACGACACCGGCGACACCGAGAACGCGACCAGCACCCGACACCCCGTGCCCGCCGGCCCCGCCCGCCGCCTCAAGCGCACCAAGTGCCCCCGCCGGCTCACCGCCATCGCCGGCCTCACGGCGCTCGCCCTCGCCGCCCTGACCTCGGCGGGTTCGTCCCTCCACGCCACCGCTCCCACCTCAGGGGGCCCCGGACATGCCATGGCGTCCCCCCTCGGCCCGTGCCGCATCCTCGCGAACGCCGCCGTACAGATGTCGGAGGGCCTGCCCACCCCGGCCGGTTACTCCCGTTCCACGGGCAAGATCCGCGCTCTCAACCTCATGATCGACTTTCCGGACGCGCCGGGCACGGGGAAGGCGCTCGACCGGCTCTCCGAGTTCTTCCCGAAGACGTCGCAGTGGTTCAGAACCAGTTCGTACGGGCGGCTCGACTACCGTCCCGAGGCCCCGCTGCGCGACTGGGTGCGGATGCCGCTGCCCTTCGCGGAGTACGGGATCGCGCGCGGCTCACCGTACGAGCCGGGCTACCGGAAGCTGGTCGACGACATCGTGGCCGTCACCGACTCGGAGGTGGACTTCAGCGCGTACGACCTGGTCAACGTGCTCGTCACGCCCAACGCGGGCCCCTCGGCGCTGGACACCGTCCTGTCCGTCACCTTCTCCGGCAACGCGGACGCCCCGCACGCCGACGGCGCCCCGCTCTCCAACACGTCGTTCGTCTACAGCCGCCAGGATGACGGCTCCGGTTCGTACGCGGAGACCGGCTACCGGGTGCTCCCGCACGAGAACGGCCATGTCTTCGGACTGCCCGATCTCTACACGATGGACGGCGGCGGCTCGGTCGGGCACTGGGACATCATGTCCGAGGACTGGGGCGCCAACAACGACCTGCTGGGCTGGCACAAGTGGAAGCTCGGCTGGCTCGACGACGAACAGATCCGCTGCGCGTCCGGTGCGGGCATCAGCGACCATGTGCTCGGTCCGCTGGCCACCACGGGCGGGCCGAAGCTGGCGTTCGTACCGATCTCCAAGGACTCGGGATACGCGGTGGAGGTACGGACGCGCGAGGGCAACGACGAGGCGGTCTGCGAGCCGGGGGTCCTGATCTATCGCGTGGACTCGGGGGTCGACACGGGCCGCGGCCCGATCACCGTCGCGGACGGCAAGCCGAACAGCGGTGGCTGTACGCGCAGGCCCAATGTGCACGCGGAGCTGTCGGACGCGCCGTACCGGCCGGGTCAGACCTTCACCGACCAGGAGAACGGCATCCGGATCTCGGTGCTGGCGCAGGAGCAGGACGGAAGTTTCAAGATCAGGGTGAAGCGGTCCTGAGCGTCTCCGCGCGCCCCTTCCCTTCATTGCCCGCACGCCCGTCATTCCTCGTGCGCACGGATGTGCTCCGCCACCGGCTCCCGCAGCTCGCGCTTGAGGATCTTGCCGGTCGGGTTACGCGGCAGCGGCTCCTCCCGTACGAGCACATGCGCCGGCACCTTGAACGCGGCGAGACGACGGCCGACATGGGCCCGCAGTTCCCCGGCGTCCGTCCCGGCCCCCGGCCTGATCCGCACCACCGCCGCGACCTCCTCGCCCAGCACGGGGTGGGGGACGCCGAGCACGGCGGCGTCCATGACGTCCGGGTGGGTGTGGAGTACGTCCTCGACCTCGACGCAGTACACGTTCTCGCCGCCGCGGACGATCATGTCCTTGAGCCGGTCCACGATGCTGACGCGCCCGTCGTCCCGTAGGACCGCGAGGTCACCGGTCCTGAACCAGCCGTCGCCGGAGAACGCCCGCGCACTCGACGCCTCGTCCCGCCAGTAGCCGCGCACGAGCGACTGGCCGCGCAGCCACAGCTCCCCCACCTGGCCGTCGGGCACCTGCCCCTCGGGCACCTTCCCCTCGGGCAGGGGCTCGTCGGACAGGGTCTCGTCGGCCGGGTCCGCGATCCGCACTTCGGTGACCGGCGTCGGACGTCCCACGCTCGCCGGGAACCGCCGGTAGTCGGCGCCGAAGTTGGCGAGCACGCCTCCGGAGGTCTCCGTCAGGCCGTAACCGTTACGGGCTTCGATGCGCTCCCCGTAACGGGCCGTGAGCCGGGCGATCAGATCGGGCGGCGCGGCGGCCCCGCCGGTGGCGAGCATGGTGAGCGATTCCAGCGGGTCGTTCCCGGCCGTCGCCTCGTCCAGCAGCTGGAGCGCGGTGGCCGGGACGCCCGCGTAGTGCGTCACCCGGTGCTCGTGGATCAGTTCCAGGGCCCGTCGCGCGTCCCACTTCCGCATCAGGACGAGCGTGCCGCCGACGGCCATCGCCGAATAGAGGCCGGTGAACGCCGCGACATGGAAGAACGGGAACGTCATGAGCGTGACGGGCGCGGGCCCCTGGCCGGGCATCTGCCCGCGCCCGAGGGCGGAGGCGGCGGCCTGGAAGCGCGGATTCATGGCCGCGCCCGCCTGTGCGAGATGGGTGGCGACGGCGCCCTTGGGCCGTCCCGTCGTCCCCGATGTGTAGAAGATGGTGGCGTCGTCCTCGGGCCGCACCTCGACGTCGGGGGGCGCGGCGGCGGGATCGGGGGCGGGGAGCTCCTCGTACCGCTCCACGCCGGCGCCGACCACGCCGCCGCCGCAGCCGCCGTAGGTGTCGTAGGTGTCGTAGGTGTCGTACGTGCCGCCGTACGTGCCGTACGTGCCGTAGTGGAAGACGACGATCCGCACCGGCTCGCTCCCGCCTTCGCGCTCCCCCTGGCCCTCGGCCCATCGGCTGACGCGCGGCAGCCGCTCGCCGTCCACGAGCAGCACGCGCGGCGCGCAGTCGTCCAGCGCGTACGTGAACTCGTCCTCGGTCCACCAGGCGTTGAGGGGTACGGCGATCAGCCCCGCCAACTGGGCGGCCCAGAAAGCGATCTGCCACTCGGGATGGTTGCGCATGGCGATGGCGGCGCGGTCGCCGGGGCGCAGCCCGTACGTGTCGACGAACCGGTTGGCGAGGGCGGAGGCGGCGGCGAAGAACTCCCCGTATGTATACGTCCGGTCCTCCGCGACCAGGAACGGCTGATCGCCGAAGGTCCAGGTCGGCTCGACGAACTCACGCAGGGTGCGCGGCCCTTCGGCGTAGACGAGCGAGCCGCTCTCGGCGCGTACGACGGCGAAGGGCGCCCCGGGCGCGGTGAGCATGTGCGACACGGGCACCTCGGGAATCTCTCCAAGCGCTTGCTCAGTACGGGGCGACGCTACTCCACCGGCATGACGGAGTCGACCCGGGCCGCCCGCGCCGCCATCAGCCCCTCAGTAGCCCCTCAGTCGACCTGCGTCCCACAGGTGATGTTGAGCGCGGTCGCGGTCATGGAGCGGGCACGGTCGGAGGCGGCGAAGGCGGCCACGTTCCCGACGTCCTCCAGCGTCGCGGCGCGCTTCAGCATCGTGCGCCGCTCGATGTCGTGGACGATGGCCTCGCGTCCGTCGAAGCCGGCGGGGAGCGTCTCCACGATGCCCGCGGTCTGGAGCGTCAATGCCCGGATCCCGAACGGCCCCAGCTCGCAGGCCAGTTGGCGCCGCAGCGAATCGAGCGCCTGAAAGGCGACCTGAAGCCCGCCCAGGCTGAACTCGGGCGTGGGATCGCCGTACCCCCCGAACATCAGGATCACACCGGAACGGCGCGGCCTCATATGGCGGGCGGCGGCGCGCGCGGTCAGGAAGTTGGTCCGCAGGGCGGTCACAACGGGCTGTTCGAAGTCCGCGAGTGCCATGTCGGCGAGCGGCGTGCCCTGCACATCGTTGTGCGAGATCAGATTGAACGAGACATCGATACCGCCCGCCCGCTCGGCCACGTCGTCGGCATGCGCGTCCACGGCCCGCTCGTCGAGCGCGTCCAGCACGGCGGTCTCGACGGCGCCGCCCTCGGCCCTGATCCCGGAGGCGACGTCCTCCAGCGGCCCGGTGGTACGGGCGACGAGAAAGACCCGCGCCCCCTCCCGCGCGAAGGTCCGCGCCACGGCGCCCCCGATGGCCCCGCTGCCCCCATAGATCACGGCGGTCTTGTTCGTGAGCAGCATGTCCGCTCTCCCCTTCTCGCATCCGAACGAGGCGTTCGTACGCCCCCACCGCATCGAACGACCGCCGATCCGCCCAGAACTCATCGCTCCGCCGGCCTGAATCCCCGCACGAACGGGACCCCGACGCCTCCCGACCAGCCCGGCACCCACACGAGCGACGGGCCCCGCACCGCCCGGCCCTGCCACGACGCCCCCGGTAGAACGGGCACAGCTAACGGCACCCGCCTCCCGGACAACGCCACCCGCTACACTGTCCCCGGCGGCGCAGCCCTCACCGGCCGCGCCGAGCCTTCGTAGCTCAGGGGATAGAGCACCGCTCTCCTAAAGCGGGTGTCGCAGGTTCGAATCCTGCCGGGGGCACAACGCGTTACCGCTCTGAACTGGGGTTTCTCCCCCAGGGAGGGGTCTTACTCGGCCTCGGACTTCTCGTCCGGGGCCGTTTGCGTGAGCGGTGCGTGAGCGGACGGGAAGTTGATCTCCCGGATTTCCCCCAACGGATCAGCACCATCCGGCACGGATTCCGCGTCGGCAGACTCTGCGTCGTCGAGCTCGGCCTCCGCCTCGGGAGCGATGTTCTCGGGGGTTGTGCGCGCTCGCGGCACGAGCCGGGCCGCAGCCTCTGCGATTGCCAGATCCGCTTCGGGGAGCAGGCTCGTGTACGTGTCCGACGTGATGGTGATCGAGGAGTGGCCGAGCATCTCCTGGATGTCCTTCAGGCCAGCACCGGCCGCGTGAGCCAGGGTGGCGGCACCGTGACGGAGGTCGTGGAGCCGGATCGGCGGTAGACCGAGTTCCTCGTGCAGTTCGATGAACCGCCGCGTGACGTTGGCAGGGTGGAGCAGTTCTCCGTTCTCACGGGTGAAGACCCTTCCGGTCTCCACCCAGGCGCTCTCCCACTCCTTGCGGTCCTTGTCCTGCTGGGCACGGTGCCGTGTCAGGGCCTGGACCGTGTCGGAGTCGAGGGCGATGGTGCGCGCTCCGGCGTCCGTCTTCGGATCGTCCTCGTACACCTCCCAGCCGTTCACCACGAGTTGCTTGGCGACCGTGAGGAGCCCGGCGTCCAGGTTCGTGTCGGTCCACCTCTGACCGCACGCCTCGCCTCGCCGAAGTCCGCGGAAAGCGACCAGGTGAAACAGCGCGTACAGCCGGTCCTCGGCTACATGGTCGAGGAAGAGCCCGGTGTGTTCCGGCGTCCAGACCATCACCGGCGAGGGCTTCTCTCCGGTGCGCTTCCAATGGAGGATGCGCTCCTCAGTCCACACAAGCGCCTTGGGGCGCCTGCCGGCCTCCAGCTCGACGTGGGCGGCCGGGTTGAAGGTGATCAGCTGCTGGGCGATCGCCGCGTTCAGCGCTGCCCGCAGCGTGGAGCGAACACGTTGCCGCGTCGCCGGACCGACAATGCGGCGGTAGGGATCCATCTCGGCGATGGCCGCTTTCATCGCCTTACGGCGGGCGCGGGGCTCGCGCCCCTTCCAGGCAATCTGTGCGAGATCCTCGAACGCCTTGCGTCGTGCGGCGTTCCCCTCAGCGATCTCGACGTTGGCCTCGGCTATGGCCTCGAACATCTCCGAGAGGTGAGTGACCCGAAGGCGGTCGAGCCGTACGTGCCCGATGCGCGGCTGAAGGTGGACGCGGATATTGCTCTCGTCGCGGCTGATTGCACTCTGCCGCCCCTTCTTGCCCGCCAGCCAGATGTCCAGCCACTCGCCGACCGTGAGGCGGCTGGTGAGGTCCAGGCCGTGGCTCAGGCGCCGACGGGTCGCCTCGATGTCCGGTAGCGGAGCCTTCTCGTCTGCCACCTTCTCCAGCAACTCGGCGATCTGATCGAGACCTTCGGAGTCATCGGAGTCGGCGAGGCCGAGAAGCGCCCGTATGTGGTCGAGGTCGACTTGGGCAGCCTTGATGCTCTCGTAGCCGGCACGGCTGAAGGATCGGCGGATTCCATCGGCTCGGGGTGGGAGCTCCTGGCGCATGGAGTAGGAGCCGTGCTTGCGGCTGGTGAGCTTGGGGCACTTCTTGCCGAGCGGCTTGCCGGTCTCGGCGTCGCGGCAGTAGCAGCGGCGGTGGGTTGATCCCTTCAAGGGCGTTCCTCCGTGGTGGTATCGGGGGCCCATTCGAGCGGGTCGACGTCGTGGAGTGCGGGTGGGAGATCGGGCGGGGTGGCCCCGTCGTCGAGGAGGTCTCGGCGGAGGTAGCGAAGGTTGTACTTCGCGGACACGGCCCGGTCGGCGTACTCGGTCCGCTTGCGTTCGGCTTCTTCCTGCTGGGCGCGGCTGGTTGCCGTCTTGGCGGCGAACCGTGCCTGCTCTTCTTCGTCGAGCGCAGCGAGGGCGGTGCTCACGAGGCTGGCGTGAATTTCGAAGTCGGGCACGAGGCCGGCGTCGTGCCCCGGTACTTCCTGCTCGCCGGTGAAGCGACGCAGGGCGTCCCAGGTCGGCACGAGGTGCTCGAAGGGGAGTTCCTGGGTCTGTTCGACGTAGCCGACCGGGAAGATCAGGCAGGCCGGGTATGTCTCCAGGGCAGCGGCCAGGACCAGGACATCCACCAATGGCAGGCCGGCCCTGCGGCCGGACTCCATGTTGGCGATCACGTTGCGTGGGATCGGGTGCCCGAGCTGCTCGCACCGGTCGGCGAGTTCCTGCGCGCTCCATCCCATCTCCTTTCGTCTGCGGCGGACTTCGCCGGCCACGTTGGCCTGGACCCGGTCCACCCACTCCGGGAAGTCGTCCGCTTCATCATCTACACCGCGTTGTGTCATAAAGACACATTAGCTTGTGGATTCTTATTGGTGGCTGCCTGGAGCCGGACGTGATGCCCGCGTTCGCCGACGGCTGTATCGAAAGGGAATGCGCATGCGCGAAAACACCACGGCGGGGTCTCCGAAGGGGATGAGCCGTGAGGACATACTGGCCCTACCTGTGGCCGTTGACCTCGAAACCAGCAACCGCGCCCTTGGGCTCGGGCGGAGCAAGGGCTATGAGCTGGCGAAGCGCGGGACGTACCCGTGCAAGGTCCTGCGGCTGGGCAACGCCTATCGGGTCGTGACCGCGGATCTGCTGATCCTGTTGGGTCTGGCCGCGTGAAAGGGCGGGAGGTTAGCAGACGGTTCTGCGCTGAGCTGACACAGAAACGCTGGACTGTGGCCGGGCGTGACCGTACTGTCCGTGGTCCCTCGCGGTACCTCAGTGCCTGCGGGAAGGGGGAGAGCCCCCGGCGGTGCAACGCCGGAGGCCCCGTAGCTCCCCAGCGATCCGATGAGAACCGACCCGGCGGAAAGGGCGGGCGAGCCCGCCACCGCCAGACGAGGAGCTGCCCAGTGGAACCCGAGAACCCCAAGGACTATTCCCAGCCCGTCAAGGCGAGCTGGCCCACGACCGCCATCCCTGGCCGGCCGGGTGCCCACCTGGGCGCTGCTCAGCCCGTGGACACCGATCCGGGCCTGACCGCCGGTTCGGCCGCCGACAGCGCCGCCGAGGCGCAGGCTCCGAGCGGGCTGGAGGACATGCCCGATGCGGAGTCGACGCAGGGCTCCGTGCTGCTGGAGGAACTGCATGCCCAGATAGCCCAGTTCGTGATCCTGCCGTCAGCGGAGGCGCTGGATGCGATCACCTTGTGGGTGGTGGCCACGCACCTGCAGCCCGCGTGGCAGCACGCGCCGCGTCTGGCGGTGGTGGGGCCGGCGAAGCGGTGCGGAAAGTCGCGTCTCCTGGACGTGCTGACCGAGACGGTTCACGAGCCGATGTTGACGATCAACACCACGCCGGCGGCGATCTTCCGCTCGATCACCGAGGAGGAGCCGCCGACCCTTCTCGTGGACGAGGCGGACACCATCTTCGGTACGCCGAAGCAGGCGGAGCGGAACGAGGAGACGCGTGGCCTGCTCAACGCCGGTCATCAGCGTGGGCGTTACGTGACTCGGGTCGTCGGTAGCGACCACACGCCGCACAAGTTCGCCACTTTCGCGATGGCGGCCATCGCGGGGATCGGCGACCTGCCCGACACGGTCATGGACCGGTCGGTCGTGATCCGGATGCGTCGGCGGGCCGAAGGGGAGAGGGTGAAGCCATTCCGCTCTCGTCGTGACATTCCTGCCCTGCACGAACTGCGCGACCGGATAGACGCGTGGGCCCGCCCGCTTCTGGAGGAGGCCGCGATCCTTGAGCCGGACATGCCGGTCGAGGACCGTGCAGCCGACACCTGGGAGCCCTTGGTGATCGTCGCCGAACTGGCCGGGGGGTCCTGGCCGCGCCGAGCCCGAGTGGCGTGCGCGCGGATGGTTGCTGCCGAAGTGGTCGCCGAGGAGGACAATCCCGGCAGCGCACGGATCCTCGCCGACATCCGTCGGATCTTCGCCGCCCAGAGGGAAGTGGACAGTCTCTCCACCGAGGAACTCCTCCATCACCTGCGCCAGGACCCCGAGGGCCCGTGGGCGGAGTGGGGACGCGGCGGGCTGAACGCCCGCGAGCTGGGCAGGCTGCTGCGGAGCTTCGGTGTGGGGCCGGGCAACGTCCGGATGGCCGACGGAACGCAGCGCAAGGGCTACACGCGCAACAAGTTCCTCGATAGCTGGCGGCGGTACTGCCCCACCGTCCACCCCCTCGACACCCACCCCGCCCCCGACAGGGGCTGAGGCCCACCGCCCTGGTTGCCGTCCCTGCCGTCCCTGCCGTGATCTCGCAGGTCAAACGGCCTGCAGGCGAGACGGCGACCGGGGGCAAGACGGCAACGCGATCACGACTACCGGCGGGCCCGCCCAAGACGCTGCCGAGATCCGTCTTTCACCGTCTTGTGCGTCCTTGCCGTATCAGTGCAGGTCACAGCCATGGGCGGCGAGACGGAAGACGCAATGCGCTGTCCCGACTCGGGACAGACACCCCTGTCCCGCCAGCCGGGTGCTGGCACGGCGAATCGCCTCCGCCGTACTTCGACAGAGCTGAAGACGCCGGCGGCACCACCGAGGCGGAGAGCCGGAGCCGCTGCCGTACCGCCCTGACCTGCACTTGCAACGGCCAAGACGCCAAAGACGCACCACACCACCCCCAGGAGCACCTGCTTGTCCACCTCTCCCCTCTCACCCCTGCACCACGACCAGCCGGGCAATCGGACGGCCGATGGACGGCCGGCAGCGTCCCAGGGTGCAGCCGAGCGCTACGCGCTCATCGCAGCCGGCATCGTCATCGTCGCCCTGACCACCGGAGCATTCTGTCTTTCCTACGCGCACCTGGCCGACGTCGCCGGGCAGCATGGCCTGGGAGGTTCACCGATCCGCCGCTGGGCATGGCCCGCCACCCTGGACGCCTTCATCGTCGCGGGCGAGCTGCTCATGCTCCGCGCGGCCCTGCGGCGGGTCACCGACCGATGGGCCATCGCCGTGACCGCCATCGGCTCGGCCGGCTCCATCGCCTTGAACGTTGCCGGGGTCAGCGGCACACGCGATACCGGTGACGTTCCATTCCTCGACCACGTGGTGGCCGCGGTTCCACCGGCAGCCGCGATGGTGGCCTTCGCCGTACTGATGCGGCAGATCCACCAGCTCGTGGACCAGCACCCGACCGCAGGTTCCGGGCAGGTGTTGAGGGCATCGGTCACCACACCCCTCCAGGCCGCCGGAATACCAGCGGAGCCGGCAGAACCCAGCGAGCTCACCGAGCCACCGGTCGCCGTGCCCGATGAGTCTCCGCAACCTCCGGCGGAGGTCGCGGAGACCAAGGCCCGGGGTGGCCGTCCGCCCGGCGCCCCGCTCGGGGATCTCGTGGAGATCGGCAGGGCTGCCTGTGCTGAGCAGGGAAAAGCCACCCGGTCCATTGTCCGGAAGGCAGTTGAGGACAAGGGCCTTCCGATTTCCAGCGAGCGGCTGACCGAGGTGACGAACGTCCTCCGGAACGAACTCACAGCCTCCGCCGAAAGCGGTCCAGCCAGCGGCTGACCAGGAACCTGCCGGGTGACCGGAACCCGTTCCGGTCACCCGGCCAAGCCGGTCACTGCTGGCTCATCACCCCTATAGGCGGAGCCGTGTGACCGCTCGCAACTCACGGACTCCCAAGAGCCCGCCCCACCTTCGTCTGGAGCATCACTCATGACGCACGACCCTCACCGCAGTATGGAACCGACACCGCTGACGAAGCCGCCTGTGCTGACGGAAAGTGTGCGGCAGCCATTCGGACGGGCTGCTTCCGACGGAGCAAGTTGTCGGGTAAGGAGTCCTTACCCGTCCTCCGCTCCAGGGGAGGCGGAGGCATCCGGCGCCGAGGCGGCACCGGAGTCGGCCGGCCCGGGGGAGCCGACCAGGACAGGGGGCACCAAGCCGTCGTCGAGCATGCCGCAGCAGTCAGCGCCGCGTCGCCGTCTGCGTGACAAGCAGTTGCGCGAGCGCCGCGTCCACCCCCGCTACAACGACCACGAGTTCGTCCTCGTCAAGAACGCCGCTGCCCTGAGCGGCATGGCCACCGGTGGCTACGTGGCCGAGTGCTCGCTCGCCGCTGCCCGTGCCGGCGATCCCACCGCAGCTGTTGCCGACTATCGCGCCATGGTGAAGACGCTCATGGCCGCCAACGGACAGCTCGGCATGATCGGCAGCAACCTCAATCAGCTCACCCATCACCTCAACAAGGACGGCGCATGGCCCCACCCCGCCACCGTCCAAAGGCTCCTGGCCCGCGTCGAGGCGTCCATCGACGACCTGGACACCGCCATCGCCCAGGTCACCGAGGCCCGGTGAGCCGGTGATTCCCAAAATCATCCTCGGCGTGGGCCCGAAAGCCACGCAACGCACCATCGCCTACCTCTTCGGCAAGGGGCGGGCCAACGAGCACACCGACCCACACCTGGTGGCGTCCTGGAACGGCTTCGCCCCAGACCCCGGCCGCAGCCCCCACCGCAACCCGAAGGACGTGCAGGCCCAGCTCGTCGCTCAACTCGACCAGCCCGTGAAGATGCTGGGCGACAAGGCCCCCAGGGACACCGTGTGGCACTGCCCCGTCCGCGCCGCGCCCGAAGACCCGATCCTCAGCGACGGCCAGTGGGCGGACATCGCCCGCCGGATGGTGGCCGCCGCCGGCATTGCCCCCGAAGGGGATGAGGAAGCCTGCCGCTGGGTGGCCGTCCGCCATGCCGACGACCACATCCACATCGCCGCCACCCTCGTACGCCACGACGGCCGTCGGCCCGAGCGCGGCTACAACCAGCGCGCAGTCCAGCGTGAGGCCCGCTCAATCGAGGCCGACTACGGGCTCCGGCGGTTGAAGCCGGGCGACGGCACAGGCGCCAAGCGCCACACCAGCAAGGAGCACTTCAAGGCCAAGCGCCTGGGCCAGGGCGCCACCGCCCGTGACGTCCTGCGTCTGCGGGTACGCCGCGCGGTTGCCGCCGCGTCCGACGAGGCCGAGTTCTTCGCACTGCTGGAGAACACAGGAGTGGCTGTGCGCTTCAAGCGCGGCCCTTCCGGAGATGCGCTCGGCTGCAACTTCGCCCTGCCCCACGACACCAACGACAAGGGCGAGCCAGTCTTCTACGCGGGCTCCACCCTCGCCCCCGACCTGTCACTGCCCAAGATCCGCAAGCACCTCGCCACCACCAGCCCCGAACCGGTCACCATCCGGCCGGGCAACCCATGGCACCAAGCCACCGCCGCCGCGGAACGAATCCCCCACCACCTCACCCACGGCGACGACCAGACCGCACAAGGCCAACTGGTCCTACTCGGCGCAACGCTGGATCTACTGCCGATCAACGCACCGACCGCGGTGAAGGCCGAACTGGAACGAGCCGCTGTCGCCTTCGAGCGCGCCACCCGCTCCCGCATCGCGGCCGACCTCGCCAGCACCCACGCTCTGCGGCGCGGAATCCAAACGATCTGGCGAGACCGGCCCTCGGACGGCGACGGGTCCGGAATCGCCATGCTGCTGGACACCGTGCTCACGGCAGTAGTGCTCGCCATGCACTGGCACCGCACCCACCAGCACGCCCAGCAGGAAGCGGCAGCAGAACAGGCTCTCGTACACCTTCTAGCCGCTTACGCCCACGTCGCCGAGCCGGTCCTGACCGGCCTCGCGCAACGCGCCCCCAGCCCCCAGATGAAGCACCGCTACGCCCACCACCTCCAGCAGGCCGTGCCGGAGCACGCCGAGCGCATCCTCAACGACCCCGCCTGGGACGCACTCACCGCCGTGCTCGCCGAAGCCGAGGCTGCCGGACACAACGCGACGACCGTGCTCGTTCAGGCCCTCGGGCAGCGCACCCTGGACGACGCCCACAGCCCCGCCCGCACGCTGACCTGGCGCATCCGCCGCCTCGGCGACCGTCACGCCCCTGGCCCCCGCGCCCAGGCGGCCAGGGCACGCAGCGCCACACAACGCGCCGCTGCTCCCGTCTACCCGGTAGCAGCCCCTCCGCCGCCGCAGGCACCGCCAGCACGGCGGCGCTGATCAGGCCGGTGCGGACAGCTTGGGAGTAAGCAGCTCCAGCGCCTCTTCCCAGCGGTACTGGTCCGCGCCACCGCCGGCCTTCGGCTTATGGGGCTCGTACGAACCGATCAGGACGCCCATCTCGCGCAGCCGCTCCAGGCTCTGGCTGTATGCGGGATGGGCGGCCTGCGCCGAGTTCAGGTAGGGCATGACGGCGGTAGGGATGCCGAAGCCGTCGCCCGGCAGTCCGTGAGCTGGTGGTCGACATATCCGCCCGCGATCGCCGCAGGAACTGCACTCAATCTCTCGATAGCAACCCAGTCCGGTCGAGAGTTCCTGACCGATGAAAAAAGGCGTTAGGAACCGCTTGGAGGCGTTGCATCCGCTGGCGAGGACTCAGTGTTCGCGCCAACGGCTTCATCCGGGCTATCGGCCGCCGCCGACGCGTCTAGTTGACCACCAACAAGTTGCAGAGCCATCTGGGCCCGCACCTGGTTGCGAAGGGGTTCTTCGCTGATGTTGTCGGATAGCACACCGGCGGCCTTCAGCCGGCGGTCGAACCGGCCGTCATCACGGAGCATCACGCCTTGCGCACCCATGTCTCGACGCGTGCGGTTGGACTGCAGGAAGAAGACTCCTGCCAGAAGATCGATGACTGCTCCAGCGGTCTGCGTCACGATCGCTGCGTACCGGCTGCCGTTGCTGTCGGCGTGCACGATTGCCAGTCCGACCCCAGTCAGAAGAACCGCTGAACCGACCATGCCGAAGACAATGCTGACGAAGAAGCTGACCTTGGCCTGGGCGAGTCCGTGGGAGTAGATCTGGGTCAGCATCGACGACTGCGCGTCCGGGCCCAGGAGCGGTGCGGTATTGCCGTCCTTGGCACCTGCGTGAGACGCCCCGGGCTGGATGTAGACCCGCGACTCAGCTCCATAGACGTGGACGTGGGGAAGGTCGGGATCTTCTACGTGGCGACGTGCACTTTCTGCCTCGCTGGCGAAGGAGCGGCTCGCTGCCCATAGCAACGACAAGATCACCCCGGATACTCCGAGGAGGACGGAAGCGGTCGTGGTAGCGGTATCAAGCCAAGCACGCTTCTCAAGGTCGTCGTAGGAGGGGCCGTTGGCCTTTAGGAATGCCCAAGAAGCGAAGGCGACCACCACCGACAGCACAATCCCGAGGGCGGCAACCAGTGGCGTGCGCACTCTACGCACGAGTCGTTCCGTGGTCGCAGGTGAAGGAGACGGGGCTTCTTCACCTGTCTCTGGTTCTGTCCCGGCCAAGGTCTGTTGTGCCTTTCTCGGAGATGCACTGCACGCATTGTGCGGGCCGACGGACACTGATTCTGCGGTTTCCGACCGGTCTCCGCCATACCAATGTTCGCTTCGTTGCCCGTGCTTCCTCCTGGGGGGGCGAGGCCGAGGAGGTTGGCCTCAAGGCGGTCACGGGTGTCATGGTCAAGGGCCAGCAGTTCCGAAATATGGCCGGGCGGCTCTGGCCCGGACAGCGTGGTTCGACGGCAAGAGGCGGCGCCGGCTGGGCCGCCGTCGAAGGGCGACTGCCTGCCTGAGCAGGGCTTCCGATCCTCAAGACTTGCCCGCCCCGGACATCCCGTGCAACTCGTTCGGCAGAGCCGGCGACACGAACGGCGCCGAAGGAGCGGAACACCTCGCGGTAGCGTCGTCGTCGAGGTCGACGGAGAGGAACCCCGCAGCATGCCGCAGCCCACGGACACCGCCCACCACGAGACCCCGCGCGGGCTCATCCTGGACTTCGCCGGAGTCCTGACCGGGGACCCCCGCCCCGTGCACCGCGCCTGGTGCGAGTCCGAAGGGCTCCTCGCGGAAGCATGGCGGGCGACGCTCAACGACCACCCCGAGGGGCGGCGGCTGTACACCGCCCTGGAGATCGGCCACATCGGCCAGGCCGAGTGGAACGAGGGGACTGCCGCCCTGCTCGGCGCGCACGTTGCGCCGGAGAACCTGATGGGACGCGCCTGGGCGAAGGTACCGCCAGCCCGGCGCATGGCCGCGCTCGCCCGCGCCGCAAAGGATGCCGGATACCGGCTGGCGCTCCTGTCGAACAGCTTCGGACTGGAGCCGTTCAACCCTTATGCACATGCGGGTATTTGGGACCTGTTCGACGTCCACGTGGTTTCGGAAGTGGTCGGTCTCGCGAAGCCCGACCCGGCGATCTACCAGCTCACCCTGGACCGCCTCGGCCTGCCGGGGCCGACCTGCTATTTCGTCGACGACCACCCGGTCAACCTTCCGCCCGCTGAGTCCCTCGGCATCACTACCGTCCTCGCGACGACTGAGAACGAGACAGTCGACGAGCTGGAGCGCCTCCTCGGGGTAAACGCAGCCCTCACCCTGTAGGCACATTCCAGCCGCCCCGCCAACTCGCCCTCACTCAAAGGGTGCGCACACCTGTGGTGAAGTGGGTACGGTCCAAGCCTGGCTTGAACGGCCCGGGGAGTGACTGCCATGCAATGGTCGGAATACACCACCGCTGAACGCCTCAAGACCCTCCGCAGCGGGATGACGCAGGAGCAGCTGGCGGAGGCCGCCGAGGTATCGGTCGGTGTCGTGCGGAAGCTGGAACGTGGCGGCACCGCTTCTCTTCCCTCCCTGCTGGCCATCGCTTCCACGCTCGGCACCGACATCGCGGTACTCCTCGGGCAGCAGGCACCTCGCCGCTCGATGAATCGTGACGAGCGGGCGGCCTTGCGAACTCTCTCGGCTGCCACGCACGACGCCGCGATCGGCATCCTCTCCGGCTCCGAGCCTGGCACCGTTGCGGAGCTGCGTGCCGTCGTCCAGCACGCGGACACCGCCTACTGGGCAGGCCGGTACACCGAACTAGGCACCCTGCTGGCGGTCCTGCTGCCGGAGGCCCGTGCTCGGTACGACGCCGCCGGCACCGACGAGAGAGAAGCCGCAGCCGGTCTGCTGGCCGACGTCTTCCAGACTGCGGGCATGGCCGCGAACGTCTGGGGTTCGCGCGACCTCGCCTACGCCGCCCTCACCTACGGGCGCCAGATCGCTGTCCAGGCCGGCGACGACCTGCGCGAGGCGCACCTCGCCGCCACGACGGCGTGGGTGAACCTCCGTGACGGTCGTACGGCGCAGGGCTTCGCGCTCGCCGCCGCCCGAGCGGAACGGATCGAGCCCAGGATGTCCGAGCATGACCCCGACCGCCTGTCGGTGTACGGGCAGCTCGTCACCAATGCAGCCGTGGCCGCGTCGCGGGGAGGGGCTTCCGCCGACACGGCACGCGAGTACCTGTCCCAGGCCCACGCGGTCGGCGCCCGCCTCGGCAGCGAGTACGCGCGCGGTGGTCACGCCCAGCCGTACGGTCCGCTGTACGCCGCCACCCAGGCCATGAGCATCGCCGTTGCCCTGGGCGATACGGCGGGGGCGCTGCGGCTCATGGACACCGTCCGACTGGACGAAACGGTCCCGCTCGCGACCCGAGCCCGCTATGGGCTCGACGTCGCCCTGACCCACGTGGAGTGCCGTCGGTGGGACCGGGCTGCTGACACCCTGGAGGCGGTCTGCACCATGGCACCGGGATGGGTTCAGCACCAGATGCTGCCCGGCGTGATCATCTCGCGGCTGGCAGGTGTGTCCGTGGGCCGACTTCGCGGACTCGCGCACGCAGCCGGCGTCCCTTTGGGCGTGCGCTGACCACCCACCACCACGACCCGTAGCAGTTCGGCGGTCAGGACTTTGCCGACTGCCACGCTCCGTGACAGTCCGAACCCCGCTTGCGGGCTCTACCGGTACGGGGTGTGGCAGCCCAACCGGTCCCGAACCTCCGCTGTAGCAACGGCCCGTGTCTGTTGACCAACGGTCCGTCCCAGCACGCTTGTGACATGCCGAACTCCTCGTCCGGCGGCCTCGGACACGTTCCCGTCGCCGTCTACTCCTGCGCTGTCGAGCCCCCTGCAGTACGCGAGGCCGAACTTCGCGCTCGCCACTACTCCGACGCACGCCACTGGCACGTCGCCGGTGTCTGGTCCGACGACGACCCCACCGTGCCCCTGGACACCCGGTTGGGCTGGTCGGCCATCACGGGGGCTCTGTCGTCCGGCCTGGTCCGCGGCATCGTCGTCGCCGGAGCCACACACGTCGCCGACGACGCCGCCCAGTTCGCCGCACTCGGCGTCCTCATCCGCGATCGTGGCGGATTCCTGGCCGAGGCGACGAACAGCCCCTCCCGCCACGCGCCCGGCCAGCACAACCGTCGCCGGATCCTCTTCGAGGCGGCGGCCGGCTGGACGCCGTGGGGGCGCCTCGTCCCTGGGAGCGTCCAGTGAGTCGCGTACGTGCGGAGATCGGCGATCTCGTCCGGGACGGCACCGGACCGCAGGCGATCGTGACCGACATCAAGCAAGGGCGGACCTGGGTCCTGCGTCGACCGGCTGGCGGCATGTCGCACCAATGGGAGACCGACGACCCCGACTCCCTTCACGTACTGGAGACCCGCACGTCCCGGTTGGAGCGCCAGCGAGACAAGTAGTGAGCGCCCCCACAGACATCCCATTCCTGCCTCTGGAAGGCGAATCCGCTGTGTACGCATTCGGCTTATGCCTCGACCAGCGCTACCTCGTCCCCGGCCTGGCCGCCATCACCGCCCTCGCCGACAGCCTCACTCCCCGAGCCCGCCGGGACGTGGCGCTGCGCGTACTCACCCTCGACCTGACTCCGCCCGAGGCCGTGCTCCTCTCGCATCTGGCGCGACGGGTCGGCTTCCGCTCGTTCGACCTGGCCCACCGCTCCCCGCTGCGTACCGCGCGGATGGCGGACTCCTCCTACATCAGCGTCGCCACCTACCTGCGGTTCGAGTTCACCGCCGCGTTCGTCCGACGCCCGTATCTGATCTACCTCGACGCCGACACTCTCGTGCGAGGCGACCTGAGTGCACCGCTGAACGACTTGCGCCTGGGTGACGTGGGCGCTGTACGGGACGAGTTCGGCCCGTCCGTGGGCGACAGCCACGCCCTGCCGGGTGCCGTAGAACGCTGGCCTCACTTGAAGGGCAGGCCGTACCACAACGCCGGCCTGCTGTGGGCCCACGTCGCAGACCTGCCGCAGGTACGTCGCGGAGTCGGACACGCACTGGTCCGGCTACGCCGGCACATCCACCACAACGACCAGGACGCCCTGAACCTCTGGCTCCTCCACGCCGGCCGCGCTCGACCGGTCGGCCCCGGATACAACCGTTTCGAGCTCGGCCGGTTCCTCGAACGCGGCAACTGGGCCCGACGCGTCGTCGCCCGCTCCACGCTCCCCGACACCTCCGCACCCCTCATCCACTTCGTGGGACCCGAAAAGCCATGGCAGGTCGGCTGCCCCCGCACCGAGGAAGTCCGGGAGTACCGCACCCACCTGCGACGCACCATGCACCACGTCCGCGCCCTGGGCTTCACACCTGAACAACCGGAGCTCCGATGACCACACCACCCCTCGCCGCGCCCGTCCCGCCGATGGTCTCGCGCGCCTGCAACCTGCTGCTTGGAAGCCCCGCCAAGACCGCCGAACGCCTGACAACCGGCTCCCGTACCGCCGTCTACCGAGTCGCCCTCCCCGCCGGCTCGAACGTGATCGTGAAGCTCTACTCCCACACCGCACGCCGGAACGCCCTCACCGAAGCCGCAGCGATTCGTGCGGTCTCGGCCGCCGTGCCCGTACCGCGGGTACTCGGCTACGGCACCACCTCCAGTGGCGGCGCCACCGCGCTGGTCACCTCCGACTTGGGCCCAAGCACCCTCGGCTCCGCCGTGCGCTCGGACAGCGTCCCGCGCCTCCAGGCGCTCAGGGACCTCGGCACGCTCCTCGGCCGCATGCACGAGGCACCGGTTTCCACCAGCGCTCCTCGGCGTCCCGTGATCGAAGCCGTCGCCTCCCTGAGTCGGCGTTGCCCGTCCGACGTACTGGACCGGCTCGCACCCGCCCTCGCCATCATCACCGACACTCCCGACGAGGCGTCCGCCGTGTGGTGCCACGGCGACCCCCACCTCGACAACGTGGTCCTCTCCGGGACCCGGCAGACCCGTCACCTGGTCGACTTCACCGACGCCGCGCCCGGACGCCGGGAAGCGGACGTGGCACACGCCCTCGTCATGACGGACGCCCACTCGCAATGGGACCGGCACGCCCTCCTCGGTGCCTATCCGCACGTCGTGAACGACACCCACCTCGCGGCCTGGTCGGCCGTCCTCACGGTGAGCTGCTGGACCCATGCCAGCCCCGGCAGCAACCGGACCACCTGGTCCCACCGGTTGACCGAGCTGTCCCGTCGGACGCCACACCTCTTCAGGCCCCATTCGGGGCACTCCCACGCACCGCACGCGAGAAGGAGAGCCCGATGACCAGCCCCGCCCCCGGCCTGACGGTAGTCATCCCCGCTCACAACGAAGCTGCCTACCTGCCCCGCTACCTCCCCACCGTCCTCACGGCCATCGCGCACTGGGAGGCCGCGAGCGGTGAGCAGGGCGAAGTCATCGTGGTCGACAACGCCTCCACCGATGCCACCGCCGACATGGCCGCCACCTTCGGGGTCCGCGTGATCAGCGAGTCGGTCCGCAGCATCGGCCGGGTACGCAACGCCGGTGCGAACGCTGCGCGTAGTCCCCGACTGTTCTTCGCAGACGCCGATGTCGCCCTGCCCGCCGAAGCGATCAGCGCGGCAGCATCCGCGCTGGACACCGGATCCGTCGGCGGAGCGATCCCGCCCCTTTACACGCCGGACCGACTCGGGGCGCGACTGTTGTGCGCGTACTGGGACCACTACCGCGCCCGCCACGGCGGCGCACAGGGAGTCGCCCAATTCGCCACCGCCGCCGCGTTCAAGGCGATCGGTGGATACCGCGAGGACCTACTCATGAGCGAGGACGTCGACCTCTTCGCCCGCCTGACCGCCCACGGCCGTATCACCGCCGCCCCGGTCAAAATTCTGGACGACCTGCGAGTACGCCCCTCCACCCGCCGCTACGACCAGTGGTCGAGCCTCCGGATGCTGTGGTGGCAGAACCCGGTCACCGCCCGCCTTCGGCTCAGCTCCCCGCGCATGTGGCGCCACTGGTACGAGACCACCGTCCGATGAGTCAGGAGCCCCGAATGAACGGCACGACCGCCCTCACCGACACGTCCGCACCGCCGGTTCCCATGCCGGTGCCGGACGCAATGGGGATCTACACGTTCCCCGGCGACCTCGACCACGCCCACCACCAGTGGACCCACCAGCTCCTCACCCGCCACCGCGCACACGACCACACAGTCATCGAGCTGATGGCCCCGCACAGCGGCCGGCCCCACTTCATCGAGCTGCGGCGCCCGACCGGCCGCCCCGTCCTCGCGCTCGAACCGCACCACGACGACTTCGCGCTGTCGGCCTCCGGGACGTTCCTCGCCCACCCCCGCCCGCTCACCGTGGCCACGGTCTTCACCCGCTCCACCAGCGTCCACCCGTCGATGGAAGACGCCTACAGCACCGAATCGGCGGTCTCGCACCTGCGCGATCGGGAAGGTGCCGCCGCCCTGGCCCCCCTCGCCGCGACCCGCCTCACCCTCGGCCACAAGGACGCGGAGCCTCCGTACCGCCCCTACGACCAACGCCGCCTCGCCCAGATCACGGAGGAACTCCGCGCCATCGTCGCCGCCCACACGGACGCCGAACTCCTCGCCCCCGCGGCCGTCACTCGCCACCCCGACCACCTGCTGGTGCACGAAGCCGCGGTCCGCCTCGGATGTCGGTGGTTCTGGGAGGACCTGGCGTTCTGGTCCACCTACGCGCTCGCGGGCTGCGACCAGCATCTTTTCCGCTCCCGGACACGGGCCGCCCTCGTGCCTTCGCTGGTCGACATCACCTCGGTGGTCCTCGACAAATGCACCGTCCTGCGGATGCACGGCTCACAGATGTACCCAGCCCGGAAGATGTACCGCCCGATCCGGCACGCCTGGACCGCCGCCGCCGACCTCCCGGGCGATTCCGGCACGTACGCGGAGCGCTTCTACCGGACGGAGTCGCTGTGAAGGTCATCGCGATCGAAGGGCCTTCGTACGCCGGGAAGTCGACGGCAGTACGTCACCTGCGCAGGCGCGGCTACGGGGAGCGGGCCTACATCGCGGACTGCTACGTCAAGCAGATCGGCCGTCGGGACGCCGTGCCCCCGGCACGCACAGCGTCCGCCGCCGAACAAGTCGCCGCCTTCGAGACGTTCATGGCCGTCGAGGAGGCCCGCGTCCACACTGCACTCGCAGCCGCGAAACCCGTGGTGATCCTCGACCGCTCTGTGGACACCCTCCTCGCTCACGCCCACGCCGTCGACACCCTGTTCGGCTACGCCGTCCAGCACCAGCTACGCGACCGGCTCCAGGTGCTCCCCCACCTGCGCCCCGATCACACGCTCTACCTCGACGTGCCCGCCGAGGTGCTCGGCCTACGCCGCAAAACCGCAGGGCACACGGCCACCGAGCCCGACTACTTCCTGCACGAGCCCGCCTTCCTCACGCACACCCGCGACTACTTCCTCGCCCGCGCACGGCCTCCTGTTTCTCAAGAGGTCACCGTGCTCCCTGCCGACACCAGCCAGGACGGAATCGCCCAGGCAGTGGAAACCCTCATCTCGTTCTGGACCAGGTGACCCGCCCATGCCCACTGCCCTCTTCGCCTGGCGCCGCACCCCACCACCACTCCTCATCGGAGGCGCCGAAGTCACGCAGCAACTCCTGGCCGAAGAACTCGCGGCCGCCGGCTGGCAGGTCGTCTACCTGGGGTCCCACCAGGCACCCTGGGACCAGACCCCACAACTCCCCCAGCTACGAAGCCTGCTCGATGCACGTCAGACCCCATACGAGGAGGCCAAGGGGGTGCTCCGCTACCGCTGGAACGGAGTGGACTGCATCGCCGCACCACAGCATCAAATCGGCACCGCCCTGCACGAGCTGCTGACCGGCCTGCGCCCCGATGTTGTGTTCACCTCTCAAGAGAGCGCGGCGGACCTCGCCGAACAGGCCCGGCCTTCTGCGCTTGTCGCAGGCATCCTGCACTCCGTATCGAAGACCGGCCTCGGGGTCCTGACGGGACGCCCTCAATACGGCCTGGCTGTCTCGAAGTTCGTGCTCGGCCGAGCACGCCACCATCTCGGTACACGTCTCGCCGTCTTCTACCCGCCGTTCGTGCAGCCCTCGCGTGGTACAAACGTGCTGCGGACGGAGGCGGTGCTGATGGTCAACCCGATCCCGGCGAAGGGTTCTGCCCTCCTCCACGAGGTCATCCGCATGATGCCCGAGCAGCACTTCACGCTGGTCGAAGGCTGGTGGCACAACGCCGAAGATTTCGCGGCCTACCCGAACGTGGCCTACGTCCCTCGCACCTACGACATGGACGCTCTCTACCGAATCCATCGCCTGCTGCTGGTGCCATCCACGGTGGAGGACGCGTTCCCCCGGGTGATCGTCGAAGCCGCGCTGCACGGCACCCCCAGCATCGGCAGCGACAGAGGCGGCATCCCGGAAGCCATCGGCCCACACGGAATCGTCCTGCCTCACACGGCGGGACCACGGGCCTGGGCGAACGCCATCAACGCTGCCGACCATCACGCCCTCGGCCAGCAAGCCCGAGGCCACGCGGCGCGCCTCACCCGCCCCAGGCTGCCAGAGCTCGAAGCCATCGGGATCTACCCTGCGGCGAACGCGTCCTCGACCTGATCGAGCCGCTCCGTCCACCAGTGCAGCAGCGCCTCGTCCGCCGTGAAGAGACCATCGAACGAGAATTCACCGCGGTCGTAATGGAACTCCAGCTGCCAGAAGTCCGTCATCCGCTTCCACCACAGCCGACGGGCACCATCAGCCAGCGCCGACGTCTCCAGCGGCACCACCGAGCGGTAGCCACGAACGAACTCTGAGACCCGCGCGAGGTCGAGCACCCCGTCCACACCGAACTGCACCTGGGCCGTCCGCACGACCTCCTCGGCGTACGGTCGGACGCCAACACGGTCCCAATCGAGGATGGCAGCCAGATCTCCGCCCTCCCACAGCAGATTCCGGTGCTGGACATCGCCGTGCGTCCACCCCTGGGGGCCCGCAGGGACCTCGTCGTGTGGCCGGCGGCCGGCGTGCTTGCGGATAAGCACGCCTCGCTTCTCCAGAGCGACCGTCGCGGCCGCGTCGAACGCGCTGCCCGTGCCCTTGTCTCCCACCGCTCCGGACAGCCGCTCCAACTTCTCCACCGCGCGTTCCTGCGTCGTCACATCCGCGGTCACCGTCTCGGGCATCGCCAGCAGTCCTCGATCACAGGCCCGGCCCAGCCCCTTGTGAAGGCGCCCCAGGTGCGCCCCCAGGGAAGCAGCCTGGGACAGGCTGAGGTCGACACCTCGGAGGTGAGCGCCGGCCGCCCACGGGAACAGGCACCAAACACCGCCGCCGGCCTCGGCCACCAATGCCCCGGAGTCGGTGCACACGGGAGCAACGACCGGGATGCCATCGGAAGCCAGTGAAGCCAGCACCCCAAGATTGCGGACTAGCTGATCAAGCGCCACATCGGTGACCCGCTTGAGTGCGAATACTCCGGCTGGGGTGTCCACCTTCCAATTCGCGTTCATCAGCCCATCGGCGAGGTAGCACCTCTCCCGCACCTCTTCGAGGCCGAAAGCGCTGGTCAACTCGGCGAGGACGCTGGCTTGGATCTCAGTCCTGTCCGTCACGGACGCATCAGTCACGTGAAGGACGATACGCGGGATGGATGGCTCCAGTCACGGTGCTCACGGCTTGCCTTGCTGATGCACTTCCGCTTGGCGTCAATAAAGGTCATGTCCTTTCGTTGGAGCCCGAGACAATCAGCTCCCTCCCCCATGAAGCGCACCCCCAACCAGATAAAAAACAATAGAACTTTCCCTGTTTTATTCGATAACCACGCGCAGCACACGCTCGGGAACCCGACATTTTCGTACCCCTGTGGGCGCACTTCAACTGCCCGATACATCCTTAATCGCAATAAGCGCAAGGTGAGGGATTACACCAATCGCGTTTTCGAGCAAGTTTTCAATGGCATTGGCAGTACCCGACGTGTCGATATCAATCATCGCCGCCCAGCCAGCGGGCTCGTAGCGCGCCAAAATCGACAGCCCAAAGAGAACTGCCCACCATACTAGAAATGGATGGACGGATTCCGCCATACCGTCCAGAGCGGGAAATACGTACGCGTCACTCGGACCTCGATACAGAGTAGCCCGCTCCATGACTTCTGCCGCTCCCTCCTCGGCTTGCGCGTGAGCCTCAAGCTTCGACGGCAGGTAGATCTGCAGCGAGTTGACGACCCCCTGCTTCTGCCACTGAATAACATCAGGAACGTCGGGAGTATTAGACCAGCCATTCAACGATGGGTAATGCGCCAGAAAACTCTCTAGCGCAGACGCATCTACATCAACAGCAGCTTTCACTTCTGCAGGTATCGGCATCAAAGAAACCCGACACCAACGTTTGTCATTTCGGTGCACCAACGCACCTGCATGAAAATTGAGCGCAGGAAACGCGCCAACGCTCGCAAGAGGCACCGGCTGCCCTTCTGGAATTAGTGGCCACAATTCACCTAGTGACAATTTACTCTTGGCTGCGAGCGGGGGAACCCCCATTGCGCGAGCAACCCCGGCCAAGGAGCCGTTTTCATGAGGGACGACCTGCACGCAAGCGAGCCCATTTCGTACGTCGAGGTTCTTTGTGCCAATGCCGTGCCCTTTAAGTAGCCACTCTTCCCCGGAAAGGGCGCTAGACGCAGCCGAGATCGCTCGACCAAACTGCGATAGTGAGTAAAAAATCTGCACGGGCCGAGTGGCTGGCCCCGCGGACTCCGCGGCCTCCATGAACTGTTGCGCCTGCTCCAGGGCTGCAGTGAAAACAGCCGACCGGTCAGGGTTGGTGCGCCCAGGCCCGACAACCCCCGTACGTAGCCCACGAAGGTCTCGCCAAACTTCTCGACGTGAAGGCAGTGAAAGATCTCGCCACGTGGCCACGGGCCCTCCATATTCAGTGATCGAAGTTAACCAGCCTGCCCCGGAGCGACTCTCCAGTCTGCTAGAAAAGAGGATGCTGATCAGAGCTGGGAGATTCAGCAGCAGATCGGACCGTTTCCATGGGGATCAGGTCAATTCGTTCTGGGTCGTACAACCAGTAATACCGACCCTCAATCTCCTGGCGCCCTGTCACTCGAATAGCCATGTTGTCTCGATGGGCGTCCATGGCGAGATCATAGTCCTCCGCCTTAAGCCTCACACGCATCTTTTTTGCGGTGGTGCCCGACAACACGTTAATACGAATCAGTCCAGGACGACCGAACTGTGGCCGCTCGAGGAGCGTTACCGCACCCACAACCGTAACCCTTCGGGGCCGTGTCGTGGCAGCAAGGACATTGCCAGCAGTCTCAAGAATAGGATAGTCAGCTGGCGAAAACTCCATTTTGTGCGACTCGACACGAGCGTCGGAAAATAGGTCGGCCGCTACATTCATTTCAATTCCCACCTCAGCACCATCGGAGTCTCTGACGAGATCCCGAACCGCTTGTGTGATCTCGAAACAGAAACCCCTATTCACGCTGTCTAGAAATCCTGCACTAGATCCAGTGCTCGAAAAGTGGTCAACCACCTCCCTCGTCGCTTGGAGGACATCAACCAGACCCCGGGTAATGTCCCGCCCGGTATGCGTTCCCGTGGACGGGAGCGTGTCCCCTGGGTGCAGCTTCTTTTCCGTGAAAACTTCCTGCGGAGGCACATAGGCAGTCACCACATAACTACCCACCTCAGTTTGCCCCATCAAGACCGACTCCAAGAACGAACGAGCCAGGTGCGCATTAGAATTGCCGTAGTAAGCTAGCCTGGATTTGCGTGATTTTGCAGCAACGGCCATCGATTTACGTGCCGCTGAATGCAAGTCCTCTCCGGCCAGCCATTGGATCGTCCCCTGAAACGTTCTCGCTTCTTTATGGAATTTCATCTCGTCGCCGAGCACGTGCGCAGCTGCAGCTTTCTCCATCAGCGCTCGTAGGCGAGCGCTTCCAAGCTTCCACGCCTGCGCAACGGCCTGAGCAAGTAACTCCGAGTAGTCTGCGAGATTATCATTTTGAGGAAGAAGCAAACTTGCTGCCCGCTCTCGACCCGCTGGCCTCCAGCGACTGTAAACGCTCTCTTGACCACCGAATTTCTCCCACCCGGTGATTTCTAGGAGATGTGCAAGTTGCGCATCGTTGAGTCGGGCGGCAATTCCCTCATAACTTGGGAAAATCATGGGGCCCCTCCCTGCCCAATTCTTTCCATGATCTCACACAGCGCCACGTCATCAAATATCTGCGCAGTCGAGACCCTAATGGAGGATGAATCTACACCCGTCGGAGCCACGCCCGTAACGCTTCGCCAGTAAGCACAATGCCTCAGGGAAAGGTAATCATGACTCGCCTCAACCCAACCAGCAAATTCTTTAGGAACAATCATCGCCACAAGTATTCGATGAACGGCGACCGGAGTGCGAGCCATCATTGCAAGTCTGTCATTTTTTAAGTTTACAGAAACGAATCCATTGGGAGGATTGGGGGCGGAAGTCCAAGTGCTCTTGAGCTGAATCTTCAAGTCGATCTGGCAATCAACTACATGGGCTGATGACGAATGAGTCAGCTGCCAGTCGATCCCATCGTCTGGCTCTGGCTTCGCCATCGTGCATCCAGACGCTGCCGCTACCGCCCTGAGGTAGCTGTCCTGGAGCATCTCCATCCGGTCCTTCTGCCTCAGGTCTCCGCGCAACGGCTCGGCTGGCCTGGGCTCACTCACGCTCAACATCCGTGCAGCTCTCCCCCTGATCTACAAGGCCCTCACCGTAAGCCGCCGTTCGGCTCATGGGTAGAGGGTGCGGCACTGTGCGTGTCCACGCTGCTACCCCATCGCTCGTGCGGGGACCCCTGACAGAGCCTCGGCAGCTTCCGAGGCTCAGGCTGCGCAAGACGAGCAGATGAAGTGGCTGATGACGACCAACGCGGGCGGGAAGGCAAGGGTCCGCTAGAGCTGAGCCCTGCCGCCTACATGGTCAGACCGCCGAAGCCATCTGAAGGCGCGTTCAGGTCCTGATCAACACGGCATCCAAGTTGGCAACGCCGGCCGAGCATGCAGCTGGGCGCCTAACTAAGGGCTGGCGCTGGCTGCCAACATTGGAACGACGATGAACCGCATCGGTTCAACAAGAGAAGGGTCTTCTGAATGTCGAACCCGATCGCCAAGCACGCCGCGGAGCTGATGGACGCTATCCAGACAGGGCCGATACGCACTGAATGGCATTGGTTGGGCTACAACTTCACCCCGAAGACACCCGGCTTCGTCGCGGTGGGGATACCAACAGTGATGGCGCTGGCGACCGGCGACGCGGTGATGCCGGGCTTCGCCAAGGAGCAGCTCAAACGCCTGGAGTCGTTCGGCGGAGTGGACCGGAGCCAGGGGCACTACCAGCAGATTCTGGCTTGGTACGCCGAAGTGCTGGTCGTGGCACACCTGGCCGCCTACGCGTGGCCAGCTTCGGCCAAGTTCGAGATGGAGCCCGTTGCCGGCGGGTCGAAGGCGAATCCCGAGGTCGTCATCACGCTCGATGGCTTCGGCGCACTCGGGGTAGAGGTTAAAGCCGCGGACCTGAGGACACATGCGAAACATCGGTCGTCGAACAGCTTGCAGCTGAACGGGCGCATCGGGGTACCCCCGAAGTCCCTCGGCGGGTCCGTTACGCTTCCTCGCGACAACCCGGTGAAGGACTTCCTGGTTAGTGCAGACAAGAAGTTCGCCGGATTTCGCGCAACTGACCCGGACTTTCGATCGGTTCTGGTCCTGGTGTGGGATGACTTCGTCAACGAGCCTCTGACGGCGTTGACGTCTCCGGCTTCGGGGTTGTTCACCCCGAACTCGTTCCATCGTACTGATGGTGGTGCGGCAGTGTTTCGGAACGTCGACGCGGTCCTGCTGGTCAGGCATCAGCATCAGGTGGTGGAGGGCTTGGCGGGCCGCCCACTGGTCGATGACCGAGCGCATCTTCTGGACTACGGCCTTCCCGGAAGATTCCCTCCGCATGCGTTGGTGACGAACCCGGCGGGGCGCCTAATGCCAGCTGAGTTTCTGTCAGCGTTGCACGCTGTCCCGGTTGAGGTGTTGAACGCTGCGGCAGAGTACAACCCGGGCGAGATCGTGATGTGGGTCGACGGCGCCGAAGACTAGTTCCCGGCGACCACACCGAGCCGGGTGAGTGGCAGCGGACGGGGCGTAGGCCCAACCCCCTCCGTGGCCGCGATGCACTGGAGACTGCCGGCCATCTGGACAGCGGAGGGGCCAACCCCAACGGGTAGCACCTGCAGGTTGCGGTGACGCGGTCCCCAGTGGTTGCCCGCCCCGCGTGCATCCCAGGAAGCGGTCTACCGCCGAAGCCTGCAGCAGGTCGGGACCGTGATCATGGCGTGCGCCGCCGGGCCGCCAGCGGAAATTACCCCTACTGCCGAGACGCCGGTGCCTGACTCCACTCACGCGCACGCGCGTGAGCAATGCGTGAGCGGACAGTGCGACACAAGGTGTCATCGGCCGGATCGAGGGCCAAACTCTGGGTCGCTGACCAGGCACGACAGCATTGCGCGGCATGCCTAGGCACCCCCCGGCAAGGATTCGATCCCACTCCTAAAGCGGGTGTCGCAGGTTCGAATCCTGCCGGGGGCACAGAGAAGCTCCAGGTCAGGGGCCCTTCCGCCCAGTGGGCGGGAGGGCCCCCGCGTTTGCGGCATACGCATGGCACCCATGCCGGATGCCCGGCACGGATGAGCCGGCCCGGCGTCGGTACGGGAAGTTGATCGAACGCCTTGAGTCGCTGATGCGGGGCGCCCTCAGGCGCGAGTATCGGGGCCGGCACGGGCAGCTGGTCCCGGGCAGCTGCGATCTTGCGGGGACGAGCGAGTCAAGGATGTCCGAGGAGATCGAGTAGCCGGCCGAGGACGCGGCAGTCGAGGCGATGGAGGGGCCGGCCAGGGGGCGCGTCCGGACAGGGCGCCATCAGGGACTCGGCTCGCGCGACTCCCACATGCTTCGCATCTGCTCACGGGCCCGGTCGGGAGCGGGGACTCGTTCAAAGACACCCGGGGCAGCCCGATGAATGACGTCGATCCCGTAGTGGTGCAGAAGGTGGAGCTCCTTAGGCCCGAGAGGTTGGGGGAAGAGTGCTGTGAGGCGGCCGACCACGCCGGGCGCGTATCGCGCGTAGTCGAGCAGTTGGGCCAGTGCCTCACGTACGTAGCCACGCTCGACGCGCGACTTCGCCTCGATGAGTTCGTATCCCTCGGGACCGTTCAAGAAGATGTCACAGATGCCCGCCGCACGGGCGAATCGTTTCACTGTGGTGTCGGTGAGCATTCCGCGGAATTCGATGACCAACGCCGACTCGTCGCGGTCGAAGAGAACCTGTTGCGCGGCTCGCTCGACCGTCGTGGAGCGGGTGTGCTGGCGCTCCACCGGCAACTCGCGGACCGTGCCGGGCGGCGTCACGGCCCCGGCGTCCTCCAGGGCCTTTCTGGTGGTGATGAGCAGACCGTCGATTCCCGCACGAGCCTGCTCACCGGACAGCACCAATTGGCCTGGGTACTGGAAGTTCGGCTTGTAGCCGAGGAGAGCGCTCAGCGTCGCGTATGGGATCTCCGCCGGCCCGAACTGGCGCAGGCTGTAGACCGTGTGCCAGCTCTCGCCGCCCTGCTTCGGCGGCCACATCACATCAGCGAAGGACCCGTTCCGGAAGAAGGCCCCGATCTCGCCGATGGCACACACGTGGTTCTTGCCGGTGAACAGCACCACGTCACCCGTAGAGACATGCTCCATCTTGCCGTCGTGGCCTGACGTGGCACCCCAGAAGCGGGCCCGCCCCTCCGGGTGCAGCTCCTTCAGACGGTCCAGCTGGTCGTCCGTCAGCTGCCCGGCGTACGGGGGTTCGGTGAACGGAACCGGCTGGTCCAGAGTGTCCTTCCAGTGTCGGCGCGACTCGGCACCGCCGAACGCCGGGGAGACCAACAGACGGGTCACGAAGCTTGAATCGGCAGGTGCCTTCCCCGTTCGGGGTCCCTCGACACGGAAGCCAAGTCGGTTGAGTACGGCGACAATTGTCGCGGCGCCTCCGGAGAAGTCACCCGATTGCAATGCGTGACCCCGCACATGACGGTGGGCCACACCGACGATGGCCTTGGATTCATACCGACGGCCGTTATGGAGAATCAGGTAACGTCGAGCAGGCTTGAATCCGTACTTGGCGAGGAACGCCTCCCGGCCGCGGTCGTCATACTCCGCCGGTGTCTGCGACGCAGACGGCCGGTATCGGCTCCCAGTTGGAGTGCTTCCCGCATGGCTCCCCGCGTTGCGCCGGATCAACCGAACCTCGCGTGCAGACGGTGATACGGATCGTGAGGGGAGCCGGGCGAGGCCCGTACATCGAACGGTGCGGCTCCGTGGGTGTGCGGAGCGGGTGCCGGGGTTCGAATCCTGCCGGGGGCCCGTACAACCTCCGGGGCCCTTCAGGGGTCACCTCTGCGTCCATGTCGTCGGTTCGGGATACCGACTCGGATGGCCGTCACGGCGTCCGGCGTGCCGTAGGAGAAGAAGACACGCATGCAGCAGCACCTTCGTACCATCCTCGCGACCACCGCCTCGGCCGCCCTCGTCAGTGGGCTGCTTCTCGCCGCCG
This sequence comes from Streptomyces sp. NPDC039430, assembly GCF_055639435.1. NCBI lineage: Bacteria > Bacillati > Actinomycetota > Actinomycetes > Kitasatosporales > Streptomycetaceae > Streptomyces > Streptomyces sp. NPDC039430. Next base: position 155,299 of record NZ_JBVKAK010000016.1, read on the forward strand.
GGGGGAGCGCCGTTGCCGCGCCGGCCGGGGTGCCGGGCGACTTCAATGGCGACGGTTACCGCGATCTCGCGATCGCCGCGCCCCTCGGGAAGATCAGTGGAAAGGCGGGGGCCGGGTATGTGGCCGTCGTCTACGGGACCAAGAACGGGCTCGACAAGTCCAAGCGCACCCTCATCAGCCAGGCCACCAGCGGTATTCCGGGGACGCCCGAGACGGGTGACTACTTCGGCGACCGGCTCACCACCGGGGACCTCGACGGCGACGGCTACACCGACCTGGTGGTCGGCGTGCATGCCGAGCGGATCGGCGATTCCGACTCCTTCGGCGTTCTCACCGTCGTCTGGGGCGGCGCGAGCGGGCTGAAGTCCGGGGTGGACATTTCCGCGCCGCTGCCCACGTACCGGAACGAACTCGGCTGGGGCCTCGCCACCGGTGACTTCGACGGCGACGGGCGCACCGACCTGGCCGCCGTCAATATCGCCGCACCCGAGCTGAACATCTTCAAGGGACCCGTCTCCCGGACCGGCAAGGCCGCGGGCCTCGCCGGGATCGACACGTACAGCCAGACCGGCATCAACGCCGACAGGATCGTCGCGGGGAACGTCAACGGCGACGGCGCGACCGACCTGCTGGTCATGGGCCAGGAGGAGAGCGGCGACGCGTACCGGACCCGCAGCGTCCTCTACAAGGGGGGCAAGACCGGCCTCAAGGCGTCGAGCAAGGTCGCCGGGGGGTACGAGGCGGTCATCGCCGATGTCGACAAGGACGGTTACGGCGACATCGTCACCGGCAACTTCATGGAGAAGTCCGCCGACGAGCCGAACGGCGGTCTCGGGGGCGCGGTCACCGTGACGTACGGCAGCGCCGCCGGACTGTCCACCCGTACGCCGGTCCGTATCACCCAGGACACCACCGGAATTCCCGGTACCGCCAAGAAGGGCGACCGCTTCGGCTGGAGTCTGGCCGCGGGTGACACCAACCGCGACGGCTACGCGGATGTCGCGATCGGCGCGCCGGGCGAGGCCACCGGGAGCAAGCGGGGTACGGGCACGGTCACCGTGCTGCGGGGCTCCGCCAAGGGGCTGACCGGTACTGGTTCCAAGAGCTTCACGCAGGACACGGCGGGCGTGCCCGGTGCCGCCGAGGCCGAGGATCAGTTCGGCGCCTCCGTCGAACTCACGGACAGCGACAAGGACGGCCGCGCGGAGCTGGTGGCCGGCGCCTTCGCCGAGAACGAGGGCGCGGGGTCGGTCTGGCTCTTCAAGTCCGGTACGAGCGGTATCACCGCCACCGGTTCGGCGACCTTCGGCGCGGCCTCGGTCGGCGGGCCCTCCGGTCTGTCGTACTTCGGCGACGTCCTCGCCGGATAGGGCGCGGCAGCACGGCACGCGGCACAGGGCCGGACCCCGGTGGGTCCGGCCCTGTGCCGTCCGTGCGCGCGAGGGGAGTGCGAGAGACGCTTTCCGCGCCGCATTCTCCTCGCCTTCATGAATTTCTGCTGAACTGCGCCCGAAAAAGAATTGCCATATCGCGGCCCATCGGCCAAACAGCGCTGGTCAGTGAATATTCGGTCCGCCGCGCCACAGATACGCGGATATACACCGAGTGCGTTGGGTGCAACCAACTCCAATCCCAGGCGGTCACTAGTAATTGTAAGAACCACATACGCCTCACGGAGGTTTGCACATGCCCTCTCCCCTCGTCAGCCACCGGGTCGTACGTGCCGCATCGGCACTGACGCTGGCTCTCGGTACGGGGCTGGTCGCTCCGCTCCTCCTGGCCGGTACGGCCGGCGCCGCGGCGCCGTCGGCCACCGCCGCGTTCAGCTCGACCGACCACGCGATCCTCTACACGGCCGCCGCCGGCCAGACCAACAAGGTGAGCGTCACCGCGTCGAGGGCCAGCGGCACCGCGGAGATCACCTATGTGATCGACGACTCCGTGCCGATCACCGCGGGCACCGACTGCGTCCACCCCAGCAGCGCGGACCGGACCAAGGTCTCGTGCACGGTCGCCGCTCTGGACAGTCAGGACCCGTACGCCACCCTGAAGTTGGTGCTCGGCGACGGCGACGATGTCGTCACCTACAACAACACCACCGACGAAACGTACTACTTCGCCTCCATCGACCTCGGCGCCGGCAAGGACACTCTGACCGAAAAGGGCGGTGTCAACGGCAACTACGTCCTCGGTGGAGCGGGCGACGACAACCTCACGGTGGACGAGACCACCGTGGTCTCCGGTGGTGACGGCAACGACACCATCCGCGCCGCCCGCGGAACCATAGCCCTGGGTGGCGACGGCAACGACACGATCTACTCCAACGGCGACGACAGCGCCGCCGACGGTGGCGCGGGCGACGACGAGATCCACGGCGACGCGGGCGATCAGAGGCTGGAGGGCGGCGACGACAACGACACGATCCACGGCGGCGCCGGAAACGACTTCATCTACGGCGGGAAGGGCAACGACATCCTGCACGGCGAGGGCGGCAACGACACGATCTACGGGAACAGCGGGGACGACGAGCTGTACGGCGGCCCCGGCACGGACACCCTCTCCGGCGGCCCCGGCACGAACGTCGTCCACCAGGACTGACCACGCCTGGCCGCCGGAACCGGCCACGTCACAACGCCCGGTGCACGGCGCGGCTCACCAGGCCGTGCCGTGCTCCGGTAGCGGCAGCAGCGGCAGCAGCGGCAGCAGCCGCAGCGGCAGCGGCCCGTAGCCACGTCACGTGCAGTTGAGGTTCATCTGGGCCGCCGCGTGGTGGGCGCCGTAGCGGTCTTCGCCTCCCCAGTCCCTGCCGCGGTCGAGGAGCTGGACCGAGAAGGACTCGCCCTCGACCCGGTAGCTGCCGACGCTCACCAGGCTGCCGCGGTGGGCGGTCTGGCGTACGCCGAAGGCCGCGTACGCGGACGAGGTGTCGGCGGGATCGCGCAGGACGCGGTAGACGGTGGGGTGGCCCGCGGTGTCGGCGGGGCGGCCACTGTCCGGGACGTAGACGGCCAGCGCGCACTGCTCGTACGCCTTGCCCAGCTTCCAGGACCAGGTCGCCGTGGAGCCGCGGTCCTGGGCGGGGCTGCCGGACATGGGGACGGCGGAGAACCGGCCGTCGCACGAACCACCCTCGTAGCCGCCGTCGGTGACGGTGTACCAGGCGGCGTCGCCGTTCTCGAAGCGGCCGTGTTCGGTGTACTCGCCCGAGGCGCAGCCGGGGCCCGCCCACGCCGAGTAGCCCGGCCCGTCGGGGTCGTGGGTCGCGGTCGGTGGCGCGGACGCCGACGCGGTCGGTGCCACCGTCGGAGGGGCGGCCGGGGGCGCGGACTGGGACGGGGCCGGGGGCGCGGATGAGCCTCCACCGCCCAGGCCCGGCAGTTCCGGTGGGCCGATCCTGGTCGGGATCCCGCCGGCCCCCGCACCGCCCGCCCCGCTCACGCCTCCGCCTCCGGCGCTGTCCCCGGAGCCGGTGACCAGGGCGAGTGTCGCGCCCAGGGTGCCCAGCGCCAGTGCCACCACCGCGACCGTCACCAGCGGGCGCTTGCGCGAGCGGCGGCCGTCGTCATGGGCCGCGTGCCGCTCGGGCCCGCCCGCCGCGGTGTCGCACACGGGGCACACCACGCCCGGCAGCGATACTCCCCGGCCGCTCCCGCACCGTTCGCACCTCATGCCGCCCCACTATGGGGGATCCCGCCACTCTCCGGCAGCGGAAGCTCACGATTGGCCGGTTGCCCCGTACCCACCGTCAGAACACACCATCAGGTCACCGGGTCACCGGGCCGTCGACCAGCACGGGGGGGCCGACGCGGAGAACTAGCCCCCCGCCGTCGCCTTCCCCGTCGCCTTCCCCGTCGCCTTCCCCTCCGCTTTCCACTCCGCGACCGCCGTCGTCATCGCCGCGACCACCCGGCGGCCACGAGCCGTGTCCACCCGGACCGTACGGCTGAACTCCACGTGGATGAACGGGACTCCGTCGTCCGCCGCGAGCCTGCCCTGCTTGTTCGTGCGCCCCGCCAGCGGGCACTTGGCCGACCAGGCGCGGCACACCCGGAACCCGTCGTCCGCCAGGGCCCGCGCCAGGGTGACGGCCTGCGGGCGGCCGTCGTCGCCCGCGCCCGTGGACACCACCGCGTCGTGCGCCCGTGACGTCTCGTCCGCGAAGCCGTGGACCTGGATGCCGGGAAGTCCGCGGGCGACGAGTTCCGCGCAGACCGCGTGGAAGACCGTGTCGGTACGGTGCGCGACGTCCGCGGCGTTCCCCTCGCCCGCCGCGCGATGCGCACCGGCCATGACCAGCACTCCGCCTGGGGCGCCGCGCAGCACGCCGAAGCCGAGGGTCTCGCTGTACGCGTCGGCGACGGGGTGCGGCACCTGCACCGAGAAGCGGGCGGGCGCGTCGAGGTCGATGTAGACCCGCCCCCAGCCGCGCGCGCCCTCGCGGGCCCGGTCGGCGATCTCCGCGTACCGCCGCCCCTTCACGGTGTCCCGGAGGATGTGTACGCCGAAGTCGACCTCGGCGAGCCTGCGTTCGGCCTCACCGCGCTTGCCGTCGAGATAGAGTCCGACCCCGGCGGCGACGGTCTCGCGCTCGACGCGGTTGGGCGGCAGAAAGCGGGCACCGGCCACGGTGTCCGTGGCGAATCCCGCGATGCGGCGTTCCAGATCGAGGTCGGTACCGTTGCCGGTGGCGGGTGCGGAGGGGTCGTCGGAGTGCCGGTCCAGGACCGGAGTGACGATCACCACAGCTGCCGCGATCAGGACCCCGACCAGCAGGCTTGCCATGATTGTTATCTTCACGGTCGGAGATCGTGTCATATGACGTTCAAAATACCTATGTGAAACAACCCCTCCCTCTGCTCCGCGGACGACTCGCTCTGCCCCGCGGACGCCGTGCCGCCGGCCGTACGGCCCTCCGCACCGCCGCGACAGCCTGTCTCGCCGCCTCCCTCGCCATGGCCGTCGCGGGTTGTTCCGTACTCGGCTCCGGTGACGGCGGCGCGGACGCCAAGGGGGGCGGAGGCCCGTCGTTCACGGTCGCCGCGGCCGGTGACGTACTGATCCATCCGCCACTGACGGATCAGGCGACGAAGGACGCGAAGGCCATGGGAGGCACGGCCGGGACGCTCGACTTCGCGCCGCTGATGGCCGGAGTGAAGCCGGTGATCAGCAAGGCGGATCTGGCGATCTGCCACATGGAGCCGGTGGTCGCCAAGAAGGGCGGGCCCTACGAGGGGCACCCGAACTTTCAGGTCCCCCCCGAGATCACCACCACGCTCAAGGGCGTCGGCTACGACACCTGCTCGACGGCGTCGAACCACTCGATCGACCACGGCGCCGACGGCGTGAAGCGCACCCTGGACGCGCTCGACGCGGCCGGTGTGCGCCACACGGGCTCGGCCAGGAGCGAGGACGAGTGGCGCACGCCACTCATCACCCAGGTGAAGGGCGTGAAGGTGGCGCAGCTCTCCTTCGCCTATGGATTCGGGGCCGAAGAGGTGCCCGCGGACAAGCCGTGGCTGGTCAACAAGACGTCCTTCAAGGAGATCGCGGCGGCCGAGAAGCGGGCCCGCGCGGCGGGCGCGGAGGTGGTGATCCTCAGCATCCACTGGGGACGTGAGCACCAGAACGCGCCGAGCACCTCGCAGATGAAACTGGCCAAGCGCCTCACGAAGGACACCGGCATCGATCTCGTCATCGGCCACCACTCCCATGTCGTGCAGCCGATGGAGAAGGTCAACGGCACGTGGGTCGCCTACAGTCTCGGCAACCAGGTCGCCCGGCACGAGGTGCCCACCGGGCAGTCCGAGGAGGGTGTCATCGGCTGGTTCACCTTCACCAAGCGCGGTGGCGCGTGGGACGTACGGGCGCAGTACGTGCCGACGTTCGTCGACATCCCGCCGGACCCGGAGGACCCCGAGACGCCCGACAAGCTGCCGGACGGCGCGGTCACGGACTACCGGCTGGTGGATGTGGCGCGGGCGCTCAAGAACGGCAAGCCGGAAAGCGGCACGCCGGACGAGGGGAAGAAGTACACCGAGGTGCAACTCGCCCGTTACCGGCTGGCCTTCGACCGTACACAAGGCACGATGCTGAACCGCGGTGCGGCGAAGGACGGGCTGACACCTCTTGAGGAGCCGCCCAACTAGGCTGATTCCGGAGGTTGTTCGGCCTGCCGGGGTTTCGGGCGCGGATATCGCGCAGCAACGCCCCGCGGCCCGCAATCCCTTCGGTGCGAGGCGCCCTGACGGCAGCTTCCGGCCGGAGGTTCCGCATGTCCGGTACGTAACATCTGTAATACAGATCACACGCGCGACTGTCTGATTTTGCACAACCATTCGACGGCGCGACCAGTCCTAATTTCGCGCGTGGGACGCGTGGGAACGGTGGGGGAAATCCCCCCGTCCCCCTCCTTCCCACACACGCCCGTCTTTATCCGCTTGATCCGCCCGCGCGCACGAACGCGCGCGCTACGGCGCTGCCCGCACCACGCTGAGAGAGGTACCCCATGGCCGTTTCGTCTGCGAAGCGGCGGCACAAGGTCCGCAGACGGGCCGACATGTCGCTCCTGGGCGGCATACGCCCACCGATCGCGGTCCTCTCGGCACTGCTGCTCGCGCTGGCCGGCCTCACGGCCCTGGGCTTCGGCAAGCCGGAGAACGAGGCGCTCCCCAAGGCGGTCCGGATCTCCCAGCAGCACTTCGCCGAGGACGGCGCCATCGCGCTGCGGGCTTCGCTGGACGAGTCGATCACGGACCTCAGCCGGACGGCGGCCCTGTTCAACGCGGGCGATCCGGTCTCCGCCGACACCGTCCTCGACAAGCTCGGGAACGTCTACCAGAAGTGGCGCGGCTCGGCCATCGTCGAGATCAAGTCCGGCAAGCTGCTCGCCGCGCGCGGTGAGAACGTGCCGCTCCTCGCGGTCGACCGGAAGAAGCTGTCCGACGAGGACGGTCTCGCTCCCCGGATGGTGCGGCTGAAGAACGGCGAGACCCGGCTGCTCACCTTCGCCCTGCTGTCGTGGGAAGGACAGCCGCAGCAGCTGCTGGTCACCTCGAACAGCCTGAAGGTCCCCGGCATCAGCCTCGGCAAGTTCCGGGTGATCGCCGTGGCCGACTCGGACGGCACGATCCTCAGCAGCGACGGCCTCCAGATCTCCGCGGAGACCGAATCGGAGAGCATCAAGGACGAGCTGAAGGAGACCGAGAAGCAGCTCAAGGCCTTCGCGAAGCTCGCCGCGCAGAAGTCCGGACAGAACCCCCTCACGACCAAGGAGCCGGGCTCCGGCGGCTTCCTCGGCGTCAGCGGGACGCTGACGGGCCCCCGGATCGCCGGCGAGCGCACGGTCGCGGGATACGCGACGCTCGCGGCGCCCGAGGCGGGCGAGAGCACCGACGCGACCGGCCTCGGTCTCTCCGTGGTCACGCAGGTCGCCGTCCCGGAGAACACCAGTCGGGTGAACGACCCGCTGTTCGGCCTGTTGTCCGCCGCCGCGCTGCTCATCATCGGGGCGCTCGCGGTGGCCCTGCTGCTCGGTACGGTCCAGCGCCCGCTGCTCCGGCTCTTCCTGGAGAGCCGCCGCCTCACCCGGGGTGATCTCACCCGGCCGGTGACCGTGCCCCGGTTCGGCGAGACGCGACGCGTCGGCGACGCGCTGGAACAGCTGCGGCTCCAGCTGCTCGGCGCCCCCGCGCCCGGCGGCTCCGGCACGGGCCCGGCCTCGGACAAGGAAACCGGAACCAACGGCTCCAAGCGGCGCGGACGGCGCGTCGGCACCCGCGCGCTGCTGGCGGGCGGCGGCATCCTGCTGCTGATCTGGTCCGCCCCGATGATGCTGCTCCTCAACCGCGCCGGGGACACCGCCGTCGTACCGCAGCAGCTCGTCAACGACCAGCGCGACCGCACCGACACCGTCACCGACCGCGTACGCCGCGCCCTCAACGAAGGCCACGCCGACCTGCTGTCCGTCGCCACCCTCATCGGCGACCGGACCGGGCCCGCGGACATGGCGAAGGTCCTCGAACGCACCATGACCGAGCACCCGCGCTACCGCTCGCTGTACGTGCTCTCCGCCGACGGCTCCGTCCTCGCCAAGGCGGGCGACAAACCGCAGCACCCCGGCGGCAAGCGCACCAGCACCGACCCGATCGGCATCCTCAGCACCGACGCCAAGGAACCGCAGGTCGCCGGCTACGCCGAACTGCCCGGCCGGGACGGCGCCCTCGTGGTCGGCGAGTTCCGCGTCGACTTCCTCAACTCGCTGCTCAAGCGGCCCGGTCTCGGCCAGATACGGATCGTCGACGCCGAGCGCCGCACCGTGGGCTCCAACACCGGCTACCGCGCGTT
>NZ_JBVKAK010000017.1:0-162717 GCF_055639435.1 Streptomyces sp. NPDC039430
CCAGGAGTCCGCCGCATCCGACACTCCGCCGCCTGCTTCGGGTTCGGGTGCCATCAGTCCTCGCCGTCGTTTCTGTCCACGGAAGCGCACGCGCGGTCCGCCGTGTATCTGTGTGTCTGTGTGCTGCAGAGGATGTCATAAGGGGTGCGTGCGGCGCGTATCCGGCGGTGACGGCGGCTTCGGGAGCCGGAGCCGGCCGGCGTGCGGCTGCCGCGGGGCCGGGGAACACCACTGCGGCGGTCATGGCGCCACCCCATCCCACGGGACCTTTCGTGAGCGTCTGCGAAAATCTTTAGCCTCACCACATACGACGTGGTAACCGAGCTGGTGCGATGGCCGAAACCGGCGTCGGAGAAGAAGAAGCCGTCATTGTCCGGCGGGCGCCACGACGGCCGCCAAGTCCGCGCCCGCCCGGAGCAGCGCCACGGACCGCATGGCGATCTGGTCAAGACGTTGCCGCAGGATGTGGTGGGCCGCTTCCACGCCGTCGACCTGGCGCAGCGATTCCATGATCTCGCGGACCGCGGGAATGCCGTAGCCGGCGCCGCGGAGGGCCGCGACGATTCTGGCCGCTCCGATCGCTGGCAGACCGTAGCGACGTGCCCGCAGAGACGTCACTCGCTGGGGGGTGACGAGCCCTTCCTGCTCCCAGAACCGCAGAGCCGAGGGACGTACATGGAGCGCTTCGGCGAGCTCCGTGATCGTCATCGCGTCATTCTCCCGCTCGAACCCGGGTGCGGCGGCCTCAGCCTCGATCGCACCCAAGGCTTCTTGAGCCCGCAGAGCCTCGTCTCGTTCCCGAGCGAGCCGAACATGCACCGCGCTGATCGCCGCGGCCGCCTCCGCGATCGGTTTTGTTCGCAGCTCCGCGAGCGTCTGCCGGGCCGCGACGGGCCCCACGGCACCGGCGAGTCCTCGATAGGCGCGAAGGGCGTGCACATGAAGCGGTGTGTAGGCACGGTAACCGTTGCCCGATCGGGCGGCCGGGGGAATGACTCCCAGCCGCTCCAGGTCTCGAACCTGTTGCACCGAGTACCCCGACTCCCTGGCGACATCGACCGTTCGGAGCGGCATCTGCGGCATCTGCGGCATCTGCGGCATCTGCGGTGAACCGGTCACCGGCTTCCCCATCGACCAACCCCACATAAGCACTTGAAGGTGATGCTTGAACCATGAGTATGGAACAGATCATCGCGACCGTGCGAGGCTTCGACGGCGCACTCGTGTTCAGTCCGGAACCGGGCGGCGACTTCCCCGAGCTCGTGTGGGGGGACGCGTTCTTCTACTACGCCCCCGACGGGCAGATGCCTCAGAACGTCCAGCCTTACGGGACGATCGTCACCAAGAACTACCCCGACGACACCGCCTCCGACCTTGATCCTCCGGGCCGCTGGCGGGTGAACGTGCACGTCGACCGGACGACGTTCCGGGAGCTGACGGGGGAGGAGCCGCGCGGTCTCGACCGCCCTCGCGACTACGCGGCCGCCGACGGCGTGATGCCGCACCCGGTGTACGGCGCGCTCGGCTGGGTCTGCGTCGTCAATCCCGCCGGGAGGACAACGGACACGCTCGTGCGGCTTCTGCGCGGCGCCCACGAGGCCGCGCGGTCCCGGTTCGAGCGGCGACACGAACCGGGGAAGCCGCTGGAGGGTGACTGACACGGTGCCGCGGGTCCGGCCACGGCTCCACAGTCCGGCAACACTCCGGCAGGGGCAGCGCCGGACCTCCGCTCACTCGGGGGCGTAGGAACGCAGTGCTGTGACGGATCGGTGCACCGTCTCCGCATGTCCGAAGAGTCCCGGAAGCCCACCGGTGTGGAGAAACACGGTGCGCCGGCCCCGGCGGATGTCGCCATCCCGGACAGCGGCGATGAGCCCGGCCATGGCACGCCCGCTGTAGACGGGGTCCAGAACGAGGCCCTCGGTGGCCGCGGCTGTCCTCATCGCTTCCAGGACTGGCTCATGGAGGACCCCGTATCCCGCGCCGACCTGGTCGGTACGGATACGCAGGGAATCGGGGGCGATGTCGCGACGGGTGAGCGGGCGGGCGAGAGCGGACACGGTGGCGGCCGGGTCCGCCACCGCCCCGCAGTGGACACCGAGCACACGCTCCTCCCCGAGCGCACCTGTCAGGCCGGCCATGGTGCCCCCGGAACCCACTGCCACGACAACGTGCTCCACGTCGGGGAGTTGGGAGCGGATCTCCTCGCCGCCCTCGGCGTAACCGCGCGCTCCGAGGGGACTTGAGCCACCGAAGGGGATCGAGTAGGGCCGTGCTCCGTCGCGGCTCAACCGCCGGCACACATCGTCGGCCACGTCGGCCAGGGTGCCGGGATGGCCGTCCCCCGCCCAGAAGACGCGGGCTCCGAAGAGGCTGTCGAGAACAAGGTTGCCGGAGGCGTTCGCCGCGCCGTCGGACGTTCCGGGAAGGACGAGCACGACATCAAGTCCCAGGCGGGCGCCCGCGGCCGCGGTGAGGCGGGCATGGTTGCTCTGTTCGGCACCGGTGGTGACCAGTGTGTCCGCATGTGCCGCCACCGCGGCGCCAACGGTCCACTCCAGTTTGCGGACCTTGTTACCGCCTCCGCCGAGGCCGGTCAGGTCGTCCCGCTTGATCCAAAGGTCGTCCTCGCGCAGGCCCAGGGCCGTCGCGAGGCGAGGCATCGGCTCCATCGGCGTGGGCCATGTCGACAGGGCGATCTTGTCACTCATGCAGTCTCCGTCCGGAGTGGCGAACACGGTGGTGGGCGGACGCGGACCGCTCGGGAGCCATCCATGATCACCCATCACAGCACAGCCCAGAAGCCGCTGTTGCTCGTGCGGAAGGCCACGTTCTCCCTCTTGTCGACGCGTCCGACGTGTCCGACGCGGCTGCGGGACGGAGACCTACGGGGTCAGCTGCTCATGCGCGTGGTGAGCGGAGTCGGCCGGTCCGACGGCACACTCGGGCCGGCGGATCTCGGCCCATACCGCATCGAGGGAGAGGCCGAGGACATCGGCGATCGCCGCGATGGTGGGGAAGGCAGGGGTGGCCACGCGGCCCGACTCGATCTTTCGGAGTGTCTCCGGTGAGACGCGTGCGTCGAGCGCGATGTCGAGCATCGAGCGCTCTCCCCTGGCCCGGCGCAGGAGGGCGCCGAGGCGTTGTCCGCGTTCGACCTCGGCGGGAGTGAGCGGCAGCCTGACCATGCCTCCCATTCTAGTACCGGTATAGTATGGCCGGTATAGTTATTGGTTGCACGAAGAAGGACGCCGCATGATCGAGATCCTGAACTCCGCCCTACTGGCCCGGGCAAAAGACACCGGCGCCCTGGTCGCTGACATCCTGCGGACGCTGAAGGGCCGTAGTGCGGTCGGCACGAACCTTCTGGACATCGACCGGTGGGCCAAGGCCATGATCGTCGAGTCGGGAGCGCTGTCCTGTTACGTCGACTACGAGCCGTCCTTCGGGCGCGGCCCGTTCGGCCACTACATCTGCACGGCGGTCAACGACGCCGTGCTCCACGGACGGCCATACGACTACACGCTTGCCGACGGCGATCTGCTGACACTCGACCTCGCCGTCTCCAGGGGCGGAGTCGCCGCGGACGCCGCCATCAGCTTCATCGTGGGCGAGGCGAAGCCCGCGGAGAGCGTCGCGATGATCAGTGCGACCGAACGCGCGCTGGCCGCGGGGATCGCCGCCGCCGGGCCCGGGGCTCGCATCGGCGACATCTCCCATGCCATCGGTACGGTCCTCGGCAAGGCGGGGTACCCGATCAACACCGAGTTCGGCGGTCATGGCATCGGATCGACGATGCACCAGGACCCGCACGTGTCGAACACCGGACGGCCCGGCCGTGGATACAAACTGCGCCCCGGGCTGCTGCTGGCACTGGAGCCGTGGGTCATGGCGGACACCGCTCAACTCGTCACCGATGCCGACGGGTGGACGCTCCGAAGCGCGACAGGCTGCCGGACGGCACACAGCGAGCACACGATCGCCATCACCGAGGACGGAGCCGAAATCCTCACCCTGCCGAAGTGACCGCCACAGCGCGACGGCGGGCTCTCTCCCCGGATCTGATCCGGGAAGAGAGCCCCTCAGCGGTGCGGGAGCGGTGCGGGAGCGGTCGGCTAGAAGCCGCCGCTGCGGATCCGGTCGCGGATCCAGACGCCGGCTTCCTTGAGGACCGAGGTGCCGGTCCACTGGCCGCGGGCGCAGGTGCCGGTCTTGAAGACGGCACCCGACCGGTTGTCGTCCGAGTAGTTCCAGTTGGTCCAGCTGATCTTCTTCTGGGCCATCAGGTCGATGTACCGCTGCGACTGGGCGAAGTCGTTGGCGCCCTCACCCGCGTAGTTCTGGGTGCCGAACTCCGTGACGAACATGGGGATGCGGTCCGCGGCCCGGGAGAGCGCGTTCAGGTACTCCGCCTTGTGGGAAGCGGCGTAGAAGTGGAACGTGTACATGATGTTGGTGGCGTTCACCGGGTTGTTGACGACCTCGGTCTCGTTGGCGCCGTCGGAGACGCCGAGTGAGGACCAGGCGCGGGTGCCGACGAGGACCACACCGTCCGGGTCCTGGGCCCGGACCACCGGGATGATGGTCTCGGCGTAGCTCTTGATCTGCGGCCAGGAGACGCCGTTCGGCTCGTTGGCGATCTCCCACAGGACGTTGACCTTGTCCTTGTGGCGGCGCGCCATCTCGGTGAAGAAGGTACGCGCCCGTGCGGTGTTGGCGTTCGGGTCGCCCGGGGTGAGCTGGTGCCAGTCGACGATCACGTACAGGCCGCGTGCGGTGGCCTGGTCGACGATCCGGCTGGCGAGGTCGGTGAACCTGGCCGGGTCGGTCTCGTAACCGCCCTCTTGTACGTAGGTGGAGACGCGGAGGATGTCGCCGTTCCAGTCGTTGGCGAGGGCGTCCAGCGAGCCGTCGGTCACGCACTGCGCGTACCACTGGGTGCCGTGGGTGCTCATCCCGCGCAGTTGGATCGGGGTACCGGACGCGTTGCAGAGCTTGGTGCCGCAGACGCGGACCTTGCCGTTGACGCTGACCGGGGTGTCCGCCGCGGGGGCGGCCTGGGGGACGCGGTCCTGGCCGGCGGCCGGAGTGGAGGCGCCGGCCTGTGCGGTCACACCGAGGCCCAGGAACAGGGCTCCGGCCAGTGCGAGGGCCGCGGTGGGACGCAGTCTCTTGAGGAGCGAGGAGGACATGACGAGACCCTTCGTGATGCGGACATGACAAATCCGTGCTAGGGGTCCATGGATGTGGTGCGCTCCACGGGGGTGGCGGTTAAAAGTTAGGATTGTTTACAGTTAATCGTCAAGGGCCGGGTAAAGACTTCGTACAGACCGTGGCGCCCGGAGCGAACATCCGCTCCGGGCGCTGGTTTTGTCACTGACACAGGCACTGACCTGCGGAAGAGCGGTTATTGCCTGCGGGCCCCGGGGTGCGTGGGACGCATGTGGGATCTGAGGCGGACGGTCCCGGATGGCTGGGCGCCGCCGCGGTGTGTCCGGCCGAGAAGGCGGCGGTCAGGTGGGGATGGGCTTGGTCCGCGTGCAGTTCTTCCACTCCACCCAGGGCCGGGCGCCGCCGCTTTTGGGGCCGGTGGCGTAGGTGGGGTCGCCGGTGATCGTCTGTTCCTTGGATTCGTGGGTCATGTCGATGCCGAAGAGTTTGAAGCCGAGGCTGACCTGTCCGGCGGAGATGCCGAATCCGATGCCGAGGGAGGCGTTCCACCAGTCGGTGTTGGCGTTGTAGTCGAGCCTGGAGAGTTTGCCCTTGTCGTGGAGGAGTCGTTCGATGGGGCCGGCGTCGTCGTCCAGAGCTTCGGCGGCGTCGGAGGGGGTGGGCAGTGGGTTGCTGGCGGGGGCGTCGCCGCGGCCGCGCAGCCAGTCCTCGACGGCGGTGCTGTCGGTGTCGTTGTCGAGGGTGACCTCGGCGGACTCGGTGTGGATCTGTGAGTTGACGGTTCCGCCGCCGCCTCCGACGTCGATGGTCACGGGTCCGGCGTTGGCGCCCGCGCCGGTCTGGATGCCGGGGCCGTCGCCGGATTCCTGGCTGGTGGTGATCGTCAGTTTCTGCGGGTGGTGCGGTTTGCCGTCCTTCTCCTCCTGGTCGTAGGCCGCGGCGTCGTAGGTGACGGCGACCTGCTGCATCCTGCTGCCCTTGGCCTGGGCGACGCCGCCCGCGGTGCCGCTGACGGAGAAGGTGTAGACGAAGGTGATCTTCCCGGCGTCCGGTCCGGTCTTGGCGCGCATGACGACGACGTCCTCGGTCATCGCGCCGGAGAGTCCCTCGAAGGAGATGTTGCCGAGGTCCTTGGGGCCGTCGGCGCCCTTGCCGTCCTTACCGCCCTTGGTGTCCTTGCCGCTCTTGCCGTTGCTCTTGAAGGTCTTGCCGAAGCTCACGCCACCGGCGGCCTCGGTGGAGGTCTTGGTGATGTCGACGTCCGGCGCCAGCTCCGGATCGAGATCGGGCTTCTTGGTGGCCGCGTCCTGCTGGCAGGCGCCCATCGCCGCACCGGGGTTGTAGCCGCTCTGGAACTTGCAGCCGTCGTTCGCCTTGAGGTACGCGGCGAACTTCTGCGCGTCCTCAAGGTTGGCCGCCAGGTCGGCCTGCGGGTCGCCGCTCTTGTTCCCGTTGAACAGCCACTGCCCGCCGCTGCCGCTGCCCTTCACATAGCTGCCGCTCAGCGAGGCGCTGCCGCCCCAGTCCTTCAGGCCGGGGATACCGGCGGAGATGCTCGCGGTGACGCCGCCTCCGCTCTCGGTCACGCGCTCCAGGGTGACGGTGCCGTCCGACCACTGCTGGAGCTTGACCGTCTCCGAGCTGCTGATCTTGATGAAGAGGATCTGGATGACGACGGTGGTCTTGGTCTGGTCCTGGGAGAGCAGGCACTTCGCCGGCTCGAACGGGTCGCCGTTGGGTACGAAGGGATCGCCGGGGCCGCCGCCTCCGTCGCCCCCGTCACCGTCCCCACCGCCCGCGTAGTCCCCGGAGGAGCAGGCTTCGGCGCCGCTCAGTGGGTGAAGTATCCGGCATACGGCGCTCTTCAGCCCGGTGGCCTCGTCGGCGGGCACGCTCAGGCCGACTATCCCCGCCACGACCAGGGACACGACCCCGACCATCGCCGCGTACTCGGCCCCGCTCTGCCCCCTGTCTCCGCGCCCACCCAGGCCCTGGCCACTCGGCACATAGTCATGCTCATGCCATATTTGGAACCTGTCGGAGCCCTTCATCTGTTCTCCTCGCCAGCGCCACCACCCGTTCCCCCGAGCGACAGCAGCCTAAGGATGGGCCCGGGCCCAAACGCAGGGCCCCCGGGCCCAGTCGGGGGGCCCAGCCGCCGACGGGCCTGGGCCGGTCCTCCCGTTGGGGACCGCGCGGTGTGCGGGGTGGCGCACGGCAGGACCTGGCCGCACTCATACCGAGGAAACAACCAGCCGTGGCGCGGCGCCGGTTGAGACGGCACTCCTCGGCTCACCACCAGGCGGTGGGATACACCTCTCGCTGCAGACGGGAGGAGACCAGCTGCACCAGGACGAGCAGCGCCGCGCCGGCGGCCAGCAGGGGCACGAAGCGGGAGGCTTGCGGTTCGGTGAGCATGATCATGACGGCGGTCGCCATGGCCGGCGGGTGGGCCACCTTGCATACGAGTCCGAGACCACAGGCCACGCCGCAGGCCACCGCGGCGGCCCAGGGGCCGTGCCAGCCGAGAGCGAGCACCGCGAAACAGACGAGACAGGACAGCAGGTGTCCGCCGAGGACATGGCGGGGCTGCGCGAGGGGCGAGGCCGGAGTCGCCGTGACGATCGCCGTCGTGGCCGCGAGGGGCGGTATCAGCACCGTCTGGTGCGTAAGCGTCCCGACGGCCACGAGGGTGGTCAGCGCGACCGATGTGGTGACAGCCGCCGAGGCGACCGTGCGCCGGGGTGGCCTCGGCTCGGCGACTCTCCACCATCGGGCCCGAGGCTTCTTCGCGGGGCGGGCGTCGCCCTCGGCCTCCCGTATCCCGGACTGGCTGTGCGTCATGAACGCGACGCCCCTGTGTCAATCGGGAGGTAAGCGTTCAGGGCAGGCGAAATCGACACGGGACTCCTCGCGGGCGCCCCGCACTTCCGGCCCACGGCGGCTCGTCGTCCAGCAAGTCGGGGAACGCTCCGACATCCTGGCGTCCTGGATCACCGGCCGTCCAAGAGCGCTTCTCGATCGGTTGATCGACGCCGCCGATCAAAAGGCCCGCCGGTCAAAGCCCGCCGGTCGAAAGGCCCGCCGGTCGAAAGGCCCGCCGGTCGAAAGGCCCGCCGGTCGAAAGGCCCGCCGGTCGAAAGGCCCGCCGGCCAGCGGGCCCGCTGGTCACATGGCCGCGTCCACCACCGGGGCCGGTCAGACCACCACGCCGGCGCAGGCCCCGTGGCCGTCGCAGGAGTAGCACGTGTACCGCATGCACCCGGTACACACCCCGATGTTCTCCAGCCGGTAGCTGTCCCCACAGCTCTCGCAGTTGGCGCGCTCACGCAGCATGGCCGACCAGCCGTCGCTGCCACCGATGGCGTCGTACGAGGCGGCGGCGTATTCCGCCCAGGTGGTGTCGTGGTCGGTCCCGTGCTGGACATGCCAGGAATACACCGCGAAGAACGCCTCGCCGCTGACCAGATGGCCGCGGCCACGACCGTCCCGGATCCATGCCTCGGCGAGCTTGCCGAGCCGCTCCTCGAAGGTCAGGCCGCGGTCGAAAACCACGTGGTTGCTGTTCATCGCCGCATTATGCGATCGGACACGCCTTCTTCGTGACTCAGGCGTGGAAGCCGTTGCACACGATCGTCGTGAACTTCGTGGGTCCGCCCTCTACGTGGTAGAGCACCACGGTCCAGTCGCCCCTGTCGTCTCCGACCGGGATCGCGTCGACGGTCCGGTTGTCGAAGTGGGCCCGGAAGTCCTTGGGGTAGCTGAGCTTGATCGTTCCGCCCGACGACCACTTCGAGTAGAGATCGACGGGTTTGCTGGTGAAGCCGATGCCCTTCGATGTCGACTTGAGGGGGCGCCCGGTGGTGCGGTCGGTTTCGTGCGGGGGCCGTATCCCCACGGACACGTAGTACGGCGCGGGGCGCTTTCCCTCGCCGGCGTTCGTGGGGCGCAGCTCCACCGAGGCCGTGTCCGTGCCGGTGGTGTGCGAGACGGAGGACCGCAGGTCCGTCGGCGGAAAGGACTCGGTGAGACTTGCCAGGTCGCAGGAGCCGATGCCCTGGGCGGCCTGTGCCGCATCGTCCGACAGGGTCCAGCGGTCCTGCGAGACGCGGTTGTTCACGATGTGGTCCGGCGGCCCCTCCGCCGGGGCGTCCGTGGTGGCCGGGCCGGACGCGGCGGCATCGGTCGTGGGTACCGCTCCGGAGCCCTCGGTGTCCTCCTTGGGGAACAGCCAGACCGCGACCGGCACGAGGAGCGCCACCACGCATGCGGCGATCAGGGCCCCACGGCGTCCGCGCCGGGCGGGAGGCGGCTGGTGCTCCGGCTCGTCGTGCGGCGTGGCGTCGGAGTACGCCCAGAACGCGGTCCCCGCCGTCGGCGCGGGAGCATGGCGCGCCGGGCCGTGATCCGCGGGCGGTGCGGGCGGTCCAGGTGGTGCCGACGTGACAGGTGCGGCGGGCGCGACCGTCCCCGGTTCCCGCTCCGACTGCGTGTGCGCACCGGACGCGGCCGGTGGGTTTTTCGCGTGTCCGGGCAGGGGCACCGGGTCGGCATCGCGGGCCACCGAGCGGTAGTGGGCATCGGCGGCCAGCGCCGAGTCCACCGCGCATCCGGCGATCACCGCGGCCAGTGCGGGCCGCTTCACCGGGTTCTTGGCGACGCACTGGCGGATCAGCGCGGCCAGATCGTCCCGTACGCCCGTCAGGTCGATGTCCTCGTGTACGGCCCGGTAGCTCACCGCCGCGGCGTCGCCCACACCGTACGGGGGCCGGCCGGTCGCCGTGTACGCGATCGTCGCCCCCAGCGCGAAGATGTCCGCCGCCGGGCCGACGTCGTTCCGCATGACGACCTCGGGCGCGGCGTAGCCGGGTGTCCCGGGTGCGAATCCGTCCCGGGTGAGGACCGTCTGCTCAAGTCCCCGGGCGATGCCGAAGTCGATCAGTTGCGGCCCTTGCGGCGCCAGGATGACATTCTGCGGTTTCAGATCCCGGTGCGTGACCCCGTGGGCATGGACCGCGGCCAGCCCCTCGGCGAGCGCGGCGAGGAGCCGCAGAGCGCTCTCGGGCGGGAACGGGCCGTTCACGCCCACGGCGTCGCGCAGCGTGGGTCCCGGTACGTACTCGGTGGCCAGCCAGTACGGAGAGGCGTCGAGCGACGCCTCGATCAACTGGGCGGTGTAGGCGCTGCGTACGGTCTCCACGGTCGCGGCTTCCCGCCGGAACCGGGCCAGCGCCTCGGGGTGATCGCTGATCTCGTCACGGATCACTTTGACGGCCACCAGCCGTCCGCCCGGCGAACGGCCCAGGTACACCTGTCCCATGCCGCCCGCACCGAGCCGGGCGAGAATCCGCCACGCGCCTATTCGCTCGGGATCCTGAAGTCGCAGCTCATCCACCGGCACGACTCTGCCATAGCCCGGCATCCGGCGGGCCGCGAAGGACCCACAAAAGCCCGGAGCTTCGCGCGCGTGGTCCTCGCGTGTCAGCCGCGCGGGGGGCCGGGCGCTTCGCCGCTCCGGAGTCCGTCGAACAGGAGCGGCAGCAGCCGGTCGACGCTGCCCCGGCGGCCCTCGGGCGACTGCTCGGACACCCACGCGATCGCCGCGACGAGTTCGAACAGGTCGGTCGCGTCGGCGGACGGATTCACCCGGCCCAACCGCTGTGCCCGCGCGAGGAGTTCGGCGCCCGCCCGGTGTGTCCTCGTACAGGACGTGTGCAGGGGGGAGCCCTCGTCGTACATGCTGCTCATCAGCGAGGCGGCGAGTCCGCGGTAGATACCGGCGTGGGCGATGGCGGCGCGCGTCCAGATGGCCAGCGCCTCGTCCGGGTCGTCCATGGCGAGCAGTTCCTCGGCCTTGGAGTGCAGGGCGTCGATGCTGTCGCCGATGACCGCGGCCAGCAGTGCGTCACGGTGCGGGAAGTGGCGGTAGAGCGTGCCGGGGCCGACGCCGGCGCGTTTGGCGATGTCGTCGAGGGACGCGTCCGACCCCTGCTCGTGGAACGCCACCCGGGCCGCCGCGATCAACTGCTCGTAGTTGCGGCGCGCGTCGGCGCGCATGGGGCGCCGGCGGTCGCCCGCGGATGCCGGTGGCATGGGTGCTCCTCGCGTTGGGTCGCATTGAAAGCGGAGACTGTCTCCGGTAGCGTATCCGGTCCAAGTGGAGACTGTCTCTGGTTGTCGTGTCGTGGTGTGCGCGCCGCGGCGTGTCCCTCCATCGACCCGAAGAGGATAGGCAGTTCATGTCGAAGTCCAACCAGTCCAACCAGTCCAACCAGTCCGAGCCGTCCGAGCGGTCCGAGCAACCCGGCCGGTCCGAGCACTCCGCGCGGTCGAAGGGCCCGGGAGCGGAGAAGCCCGCGGAGCCTCGGCGCACGCGTAACCCGACCGTCGCTCTCGCACTCATCGTGTCGTGCGAGTTCATGCTCCAACTGGACACGACGATCATGAATGTCGCGTTACCCACGATCCAGACGAGCCTCGACTTCGGCCGGGCCGGCCTGTCGTGGGTCATCAACGCCTTCCTGCTGGCCTTCGGTGGCCTGCTCCTGCTCGGCGGCAGGGCCGGGGACATCCTGGGGCACCGGCGGATCTTCCTCGCGGGCACCGCCCTGTTCACCCTGGCCTCGGCGCTCGGCGGCCTCGCCCCCACCGACGAAACCCTCATCGCCTCCCGGGCCCTGCAAGGCGTCGGAGCCGCGCTTGCGGCACCGACCGGGATCGCGCTGCTCACCACCGGCTTCCGCGAAGGCGCCGAACGGAACCGCGCGTTCGCGATCTACTCGACGATCGCCGGCTCCGGACTCGCCCTCGGGCTCGTCCTCGGCGGCATCCTCACCTCGGGGCTCTCCTGGCGCTGGGTGCTGTTCATCAACGTGCCGTTCGGCGCGCTCGTCATCCTGCTCGCACCGCGCTTCATCGACGAGACCCGACGCCAACAGGGCCGCTTCGACATCGCCGGCGCGCTGACCTCCACCGTCGGAATGACCGCCCTGGTGTACGGCTTCATCAGGGTCTCCGAGGACCACTGGAGCGACCCCGTCGCCCTGGCCGCCTTCGCCATCGGCGTCATCCTCTCGATCGCCTTCGTCGCGATCGAGAGGAACGCGAACCAGCCGATCATGCCGTTGCGCCTGTTCACCCGCCGCGGCCGCGCGGGCGGCTACATCAACCTGCTCTTCATCGCGGCCACTCTCACCAGCATGTGGTTCTTCCTCGTACAGTTCCTTCAGGGTGTGCTCGGTTACGAACCGCTTCTGACCGGGCTGGCGTTCCTGCCGATGGCGATCGCCGTGTTCGCCTCCTCCCGGCTCGTACCGAAGATCCTCCCGAAGTCCGGCACGAAGCCGGTCGCGGTCGCCGGCATCGCCATGGTCGCCGCCGCCACCAGCTGGCTCACGCAGCTCACCCCCACGAGCGGCTATGCCGGGAACGTACTCGGCCCCCTGGTGCTGTTCGGGCTCGGCGCGGGCTTCGCCCTGGTCTCGCACAACCTCATCGTGATGTCCGAGGCGGCCCCCGAGGAGTCCGGCGCCGCGTCCGGTGTGCTCCAGGCGATGCTGACCGTCGGCGGCTCCCTCGGACTGGCCATCCTCGTCACCGTGTCCGGCACGTTCGTCCGCTCGGCCGAAGACGATCCCCCCGGCGGACTGTCCGCCACCGAGGAGGCGCACCACGTGCTGACGGAGGGAGTGACAGGCGCTTTCGCCGGCGGCTCCGTCTTCGCCGTCTGCGCGCTGCTGATCGCCCTCTTCGTACTGAAGACGGACCGGGCCCGGTCGCCGGAGCCGGTGACCGATGGCCTGGATTCGCCGCCCGGCACACCGGCATCGTCGCGTTCGGCGGAGTGAAGCCCACCCCCGCCGGGGCGGGTTTCACTCCAGTGTGATCCGGGCGGCGACCGGCAGGTGGTCGCTCCCGGTGGCGGGCAGGGTGCGGATGTGGTCGACGGTCCCCGAGCGGGCCATGACCTGGTCGATCCTGGCCAGCGGGAACGCGGCGGGGAAGCTGAAGGCGAAGCCACGTTCCGCCACGTTCATCCGTGAGGTCAGCGGGGCCAGGCCGCGGTCGTCGACCGTGCTGTTGAGGTCGCCCAGCAGGATCACCGTTTTCAGCTCCTCGGCGGCGACGGCCTCGCCCAGCAGGCCGGCGCTCTCGTCGCGCCAGGAGGACGCCAGGCCGCTCGCCCGGAAGCGTACCGACGGCAGGTGCGCGACGTACGCCGCGATCTCGCCGTGCGGCGTGTGGACCACGGTCCGCAGTCCACGACTCCAGGTCTCCGTGATTCCCCGGGGTTTGATGTCCAGCAGCCTCGTGCCGGTCAGCGGATGCTTCGACCAGAGTCCGACCGTGCCCCGTACCGCGTGGTACGGGTAGTCCGGGGCGAGGGTCTTCTCGTAGACCGCCGGCGCGGGGGGCATCAGTTCCTCCAGCGCGATGAGATCGGGCTCGGCGTCGGCCAGAGTGCGCGCCGTGCCCGCCGGATCGGTGTTCTCGTCGCTGACGTTGTGCTGCACCACGACCAGGTCGCGCGCGCCGGACGTCTCCCCGGGCAGGAGCAGCCCGCCGAAGAGGTACGTCCAGGCGGCCACCGGCAGCAGCAGAGCCACCAGCGCGAGGGCCGAACGGCGCAGCAGCGCCAGGCAGAGCAGCACCACACCCGCCACGCCGAGCCACGGCAGGAACGCCTCCAGCGAACTGCCCAGACGGCCCACGGAGTTGGGCACGGCCCGGTGGAACACCATCAGCGCGGCCGTCAGCACCGCGAGCGCGGCGAGTACCCGCCCCCTCTTCCAGGCCGGCCGTCCCCCGGAGTCTCCCCCCGCCTCCGCGCCCGGAGCCCGCCGCCCCGCCCACCGGCGCGCGGGCGCCACCGTCGACATCGCACCTCTGTCCGTCCGCGCCCGCACCACCATGACATCCCGTCCCGTAACCGCCCCTGCCCTCCCAGGACGCGTCACGGGGTGGATCAGTTTCCTCTCCTCGCCCCCACCGGCGTCCCGGCCGGCTGCCGGCTCAACCGGTGAGCTGCCCGCCGGTGAGCCCCAGCAGCCGGGCCAGCCGGGTGTACGAGTCGAGCAGCGCCTCACGGTCGTAGGTGCTGGTCGTGACCAGGAACTCGTCGGCCTCGCTGCGCGCCAGCAGCTTCTGGAGACCGGCCGCCACCTCGTCCGCCGTACCGTACAACTGCCCCCGCCCTGCCTCCCCGTACAGCGCGCGCTCGCGCTCCGTCATGGCGGTGGCGCGGATCGTCTCGACGGGGGCCAGCGGCGGGAACTCCCCGTGGGTGCGGGAGTACGCCGTCGACCAGGCCTCCGGGAGCAGCAGTTCATGCGCCTCCCGCGTGGTCTCCGCCACCGCGACCGTGCCGGACAGGACGACGTACGGCCGCTCGCCCCAGGCGGAGGGGCGGAAGTCCCGGCGGTACTCCTCGATGGCCCGGAGCATCGCGTCCTCACCCCGTACGGCGGCGATGACCAGCGGCAGTCCCGCCCGCGCCGCGACCCGCGCGCCCTGCCCGGTGGCCAGGACGAAGACGGGGACCCGCAGCCCCTCGGCGGGGTGGGCGTGGACCTGAGGGTGCGCGGTCTGGGTGCCGGTGAAGTATCCGAGGAGTTCGGCGAGCCGCCCCGGGAAGTCGGCCGCGTCCTGTTTGTCCCGGCCCAGTGCCTTGCGTATCCCGTCGGTGAACCCCACCGACCGCCCGAGCCCCATGTCGATACGGCCGGGGAAGAGGGATTCCAGCACCCCGAACTGCTCGGCGACGACCAGTGGTTGGTGGTTCGGCAGCATCACACCGCCGGTCCCGACGCGGATCGTCGACGTGGCGGCGGCCACGGCTGCCGCGAGTACGGTCGGCGCCGAGCCGGCGACGCCCGGCACGCTGTGGTGCTCGGAGACCCAGAAGCGGTGATAGCCGAGGGCCTCGATCCGCCGGGCGAACGCCACGCTGTCGCGCAGCGCCCGGGGACCGTCGGAGCCCTCCCGGATACGGGAGCGGTCCAGCACGGAGAAGGGAACGGTCGCTGCGATACTCACACCTGGTGCAACAACCGTGCCGTACGAGGATTCCCGAAGCCGAAGCCGAAGCCGAAGCCGAAGCCGAAGCCGATGGCGCCGCCCCCCGGCGCGTGCTCGGAGCAGGGATTCCGACGGGCGCGTTCCCGGCGGAGGCACGGCGCGCCTGTCCGCCGGGATCGTACGAACTCCCGCACCCGGTGCGGACCGACCGCTAGAGTTGGTGACCATGTTCCACACTTGGGGGCCGCGATGAGAAGGTTCTGGACCGTGCTGGCCATCCTCTTCGCGGCCCTCGCCGTAGGGTCCCTCGCCACACTGAACGAGCGAGCCGGCACGTCGATCGGGATCGGCGACATCGCCATCGCCGCGTTGCTCGCCACGCTGGCCTGGGCCAGCTGGAAGAGCGCCCGACGCTGAGGCACCGGCGGGCGGCGGCCGAGTCCCCGAGGCCGCCGCCGGTCTCCGTCGGTGTCCGCGGGGGTCACGACGACTTGACGCGCGCCTCGCAGGCACGGATCAGTTTGAGGTGCCCGGCCACTACCGGGCGTGCCGCCTTGGCGGCCGCCTTGACCTCGGCGTTGCCCCCCTTGGCGACTTCACTGTCGATCAGGGCCAGCGTCTCCTCGTGGCTCTTGGCCTCGGTGCTCAGCCAGGTGGTGTTGTACGCGCTCGTACCCACCTGGCCCTGCAGGGCCGTCATCGTCTTCTCCTGCGCGGTGGACGGCGAGGACGGCAGTGTGACGTGCAGCTTCTTCGCCAACGCCTTGACTCCGACGTCCAGTTTCCTGTGGTCGCGCACCAGCGTGGCGCCGACCGTTTTCACGCAAGCCGCCGTGGCGTTCTTGCGTGCGCTCTGCCCGGCCGCGATCTCCGCCAGGTTGCCCTGGTGGATCGCCTTCAGGAACGGCGCGTCATCGGTGGCCGTGGAGGCCGCGTACGCGGAAGGCGCGGATATGCCGGCCAGCGCCGCCAGCACCGCGGCAGCGGCTATGCGTCGCACAGCGATCATCTGCGTTGCTCCCTTCGCCCGGTCCGGGCCGCACACGGATCGGCGTCTGACCGGTCGCTGGACGGGCACACGAGTCGGTGCCCGAGCCCATGCATTCCCCATGGGAACGGGCCGGTCACACCATCACACCGCATTCACGCGAATGGCCGTCAACTCAGGGGTGCGGAACGGTCAGATCTGGGCGAGGCCGCCGTCGACGAAGAGTTCCGCGCCGGTGGTGAAGGAGCTCTGGTCCGAGGCGAGGAAGACGGCCATGGCGGCGACCTCTTCAGGGCGGCCGATCCTGCCCAGCGGGATCTGGGCCGTGAAGCTGTCCTTGAGCTTCTGCCTGGCCTGCGCGTTGTCACCGGCCAGGCCCTCGACGCCGGGGGTCTCGATCGGTCCCGGGGCGATGGCGTTGACCCGGATCCCGCGGCCGGCCAGCTCCGCGGCCCAGGAGCGGGCGAGGTTGCGGATGGCGGCCTTGGTGGCGCTGTAGACGCTCATCGCCTCGACGCCGAGCGAGGCGTTGGTGGAGGAGAGCACGATCACGGACGCGCCGTCGGGCAGCAGCGGCAGGGCCTTCTGCACGGTGAAGATCAGCCCCTTGACGTTGGTGTCGAAGGTGGAGGTGTAGTGCTCCTCGGTGATCTTGCCGAGCCGTGCGAGTCCGCCGCCGCCCGCGTTGGCGACGACGATGTCCAGCCGTCCGCTGCGGGTCTCGATCGTCTCGAAGAGCGTGTCGAGATCCCGCAGGTTCGACACATCGCTCTGTACGCCGACGGCCCGCTCCCCGATGGCTTCCACCGCGGCGTCCAGTTCGGGCTTGCGCCGTCCGGTCACATAGACGGTGGCGCCTTCCTCGGCGAACCGGCGTGCGGTGGCGAACCCGATGCCCGTCGAGCCGCCGGTCACGAGGGCCACCTTGTTGTCCAGCTGTCCCATGACATCCATCCTTGAGGTAATGAGTTTTGTTACATTAAAGAGTGCGAAAACGGCATGTGCACGCACTCGCGGTTCGACGCGCCGACAGCGCCTGTAGTGCCTGTCCTAGCGGGCGGTCAGCACGTTCTGGAGGACATCGGCCAGTGTGGTGCGGGCCAGTTCATCGCGCAGGACGACATCGATGCCGTCGTACACGTCCTGCATCGTCGGCCGGATCCCGAAGCCCACCGGGCAGTCCAGATTGGGTTCGGCGCGGTGCATGGCGAAGAGGGGGCTGGGCTCCACGGCGTCGTAGACGTCCAGCAGTGTGATGGCTTCGAGTCCGCGCGCCAGATTCCAGCCCGCGCCCGCGCCGCGCCGCGATTCGACGATCCCGGCCTCGCGCAGCTCGCCGAGCAGGCGCCGGATGACCACCGGGTTGGTGTTCACGCTTCCCGCGATCTGTTCCGAGGTGGCGATCTCGTGCCCCTGGCGCCGGTGGAGCTCTATCCACGTCAGCGCGTGGGCCGCGATCGTCAGCCTGCTGTTCGCGCTCACTCGCTCGTCACCTCCCGTGCCCTCCCGAACCTCCCGCGCTTCTCATGCCCTCGACAGTCGCAACATTAAGTGTTACGACACGTGGGGTCAATGGCCGGCCCGGTCCGGGAAGGGCCGTCCGTCACTGGGTCAGAACGCTCCTCAGCCGCAGGGCCAGCTGCGTCTCCAGCGCGTGCTGCGGGGTGTTCCACTGCTCGCCGAGTATCTGTCCGACCCGTTCCAGCCGCTGCGTGACGGTGTTGACGTGCACGTGGAGCGCCGCACTCGTACGGGCCAGGCTCTGTCCGTGCTGGAAGTACGACTCGACGGTGTCCAGCAGGCTCGTGCCCCTGCGGTCGTCGTAGTCGGTCAACGGGCCGAGGGTGCGGCGTACGAAGCCGTACGCGTCGGCGTGCCTGCCGAGGACCAGCCCGAGGAAGCCGAGATCGTCCATGGCGGCGGCGGAGCCGGCGCGGCCCAGGGCCTGGAGGGCGCCGAGGCACCGGACCGCCTCGGCATAGGCATCCCGTACGGCCGTCCCGGACAGCGGACCCGCCGCGCCCACGGTCACCGGCCGCGTGAGCGCGGTACGCAGCCCCGCCTCGACCGCGCGCGCGACGGCGGAGGGATCGTCGCCCGGTACGAGCAGCACCGTACGGCCCTCGTGACGGCCGGCCAGTCCCCGGCGGGCGCTCGCGTAGGCACCCGCGGCCGCGGACATCCGCTGCGTGGGGACGTCGTCGCCGGCGACGACCGCGACGATGTGCGGTTTGTCGAGGTCGGTGCCGAGGCGACGCGCCCGCTCCCGTACGGCGAAGGAGCCGCCGTGCCGCTCCGTGAGCAGATCGGTGAGCAGATCTCCGCGCACCCGTTCCTCGGCCTGGGCCAGTGAGGAACGGAACAGCAGCAGCAGCGCGGTCACCAGGGCGCCCCGCTCCAGGATCAGCCGGCCGGTCTCGTCCAGCTCCCGCACACCGGATATCACCAGCGCGCCCAGCGGTTCCTGGTCGGCCGCCACGGCGGCGACCGTACAACCGCCGCAGGCGACCGCGCGGCCCTGCGCCCGGGAGCGGGCCATGGCCTCGGCCACGCTCTCCTCGCCGGGATATCCGTCGGGCGGGTGCGCCGCCCCGGCCGGACTGAGCGGCCGGGCGTCGGGTCCGACGACGACCACGGAGCCGTCCAGCGCCTCGCCGATCGCGTGCGCGATGTCCTCCACACCTCCGCCTCGTACGACGAGACCCGTGAACCGTTCGTACGCCGCCGCGGCCCGCTCGACGGACGCGCTGCGGTGCTGCACGAGCCGGTTGGCGGCGTTGAGTTCCGCCAGGGCCGTGTGCGTCTCCTGGAGCAGCCGCGCGTTGTCGAGGGCGACGGCGGCGTGCGCGGCCAGCGAGCCGAGCAGACTGACCTCGTCGCGGGCGAAGCCACGTTCGCTGCGGTCGGCCGCGTACAGCACGCCGATGACGTTCCCGCCGAGCCGCAGCGGCACGCCGAGGATGGCCACGAGACCCTCCTCCGTCACCGCCTCGTCGATGGCACGGGTGTGCCGGAACCGCGCGTCGCCCAGATAGCTGCTGCTGAAGTACGGCGAAGCGGTCTGCACCACGAGCCCGCCGAGCCCGGCGCCCAGCGGCATCAGCAGCCGCTGGAGCTTGGCCGAGACCGAGCCGTTCGTCTCCCGCATATATGCGCGGCCGCGCTCCGGGTCGTACAGGGCGAGATACGCGGTGTCGGTGCCGAGCAGTGTGCGCGCCCGGCGCACGACCGCCTGGAGCACGGCGTCGACGTCACGCAGCGCCACCAGATCGCCCACCGTCTCGTACAGGGCCGACAGTTCGGTCTCCCGGCGCCGGCTCCTGTCCAGCGCCGCCCGCACCCGCAGGGCGAGCAGCTTCGACCGCTCCAGCTCGGCGAGGGCCGCGGCGCTCTCCCCGGCCGCCCGCGCGACGGTGACCGGCTCCTCGAACTCGGCCGCGGGTGCGTCCCGCGCCAGCAGCTCCAGGAACATCCGACCACTTCTCTCCAAGGTCACGGAGCAGACGGTACTGAGGCTCACGCCCCTTCGGAAGTCGATTCACCACATGATGTGCCTGCACGCTATGTGGATCACCTCCATTGTTTTCAGGTCAGGAGCAGCCCAAGATCCTCGGCACCGCACACCTGGACACGCGGACCCCTGAACTCCCGAGCCACGGCCCCGGGTTCGCGGACCGTCGCGGCCAGCACGCCCGACAGGAGGACATCCGATGACCACAGCGCCCCCACGGGAGCCGGCCCCATCGACCGGCAGGGAGCCCTGGCCGGCGCGCATGGCGCTGCGCTTCACCGCGTTCTCCGAGAGATGGCTGCCCGACGCGCTGGGCTTCGTGCTGGTGGGTACGTTCGCGGTCTTCGCACTCGGCCTGGTGACCGGCGAGGACCTGTTCGGCGCCCCGTCGGATCCCACGGCGACGACCGGATACGGACTGGTGGACGCGTGGGGCCAGGGCTTCTGGTCCCTGATCACCTTCACGCTCCAGATGGCGATGATCATTATCGCCGGGTACGCGGTCGCGGTCTCACCACCGGTCGGCCGGCTGATCGGCCGGCTCGCGCGGGTGCCCCGTACGCCCCGTGGGGCCATCGCGTACACCGCCGCCGTCGCGATGGTGACGTCCTATCTGAACTGGGCCTTCAGCCTGATCTTCACGGCGATCCTCGCCAAGGAGATCGCGCGCAGGGTGTCCGGCGTCGACTACCGGGCGCTGGGCGCGATGGCGTTCCTCGGTCTCGGCACCGTATGGGCCCAGGGCCTGTCCGGATCCGCGGCGCTCCAGGTGGCCGGCGAGGCGTCGAGCCCGCCCGCCGTGCAGAAGGTCATCGAGGAGGGGCGCGGCAGCGGTCTCATCCCGCTCACGGACACCATCTTCCTCTGGCAGGGCATGGTGGCCACGGCGATCGTGTTCGTCGTCGCCGTCGGCATGGCCTGGTTCCTGTCGCCGTCGCCGGAGCGCGCGAAGACCGCGGAACAGATGGGCGTCGAGCTCGGCCCCAGCGTGGCGGACGAGCGTACCGAGCTGCGCCGGGGCCGGCCGGGGGAGTGGATCGAGTACAGCCCCGTCTTCGCGATCCTGCTGTTCGCGCTCGGAGTGTGGTACCTGGCGCGGCACTTCGCCCGCGCGGAGGGCAGCGCGCTCAACGCCCTGGACCTGAACACCGTCAACCTCATCCTCATCCTGCTGGCGCTCATCCTGCACTGGCGTCCGGTGCGGCTCGCGCAGGCGGTCAAGGAGGGGACCCCGGCGGCCTCGGGCGTACTGCTCCAATTCCCGCTGTACGGCGGCATCTTCGGGATGATCGCCTTCACCGGACTGAGCAAGACCATCGCTGGCTGGCTGGTGTCGGTGTCGAACGAGTTCTTCTATCCGGCCCTCATCGCCATCTACAGCTGCGTGCTCGGTGTCTTCGTCCCCAGCGGTGGCAGCAAGTGGGTCATCGAGGCCCCCTATGTCCTGGACGCGGCCAATCAACTCCAGGTGAACCAGGGCTGGGTGGTCGTGGTGTACGACCTCGGCGAGGCGAGCGCCAACCTGCTCCAGCCGTTCTGGATGCTGCCCACGCTCACGATCCTCGGACTCAAGGCACGCGACATCATGGGTTACACCTTCGCCATGTTCCTGGTGTGCTTCCCGG
This sequence comes from Streptomyces sp. NPDC039430, assembly GCF_055639435.1. Lineage (NCBI taxonomy): Bacteria > Bacillati > Actinomycetota > Actinomycetes > Kitasatosporales > Streptomycetaceae > Streptomyces > Streptomyces sp. NPDC039430. The sequence goes on from NZ_JBVKAK010000017.1 coordinate 21,314, forward strand.
TCGTGCTGATCCTCGTCACCCTGTTCGCCCGTACGCTCCCCTTCCCCTGAGCACGGGCGCCCGGCCAGGCCCCGGCGGCGGCCTCAGGCCGTGAACCCCACGTGCACATGGTCGTGATGGGTGTTGTCGGTGAAGAACTGGCCCGGCTCTCCTCCGGAGAGCCGGACCGGTCCGCCGACGTTGTACGAGCCGGCCGCCGCCGCGTCCCGCATGAACGACTCGACCAGCCGGCGCGAGGTGGCCGGGTCGACGACCTTGTGCCCGTCGATCTGCCAGACGTCGAACGCCCGGCCGCGCGGATGGTCACTGGGCCGGCTGGTGCCGAAGACGTCCAGCGGATGCCCGGAGCGCACCACACTGATGTACATCCGGTACGTACCGGCCAGCCGCGACAGGGCCCGCAGCACGCTGGGACGGACCTTCCCGCTGCGGATGTCCGCCTCGGCGGCGGGAGGCAGCCGGATCCGTGACTCGGCCAGTACCCGCCGCGCGGCGTCCGGCAGCGAGGCGGCGGCGGCGCCCGGCCGCGCCGGGTGGAGCGCGGTCACGTCCCAGCGTGGCCGCGCGCGGCTCAGCCGTACGTCGACGGTCGTGCCGCCCGCGTGCCCCGGCGTCCACTGGCGGCACACCACCAGCACGCTGGCCGAGTCCGCCAGGATCCCGCCGTACTGCGCGTCGATGACCTGGAGCGCGGCCTCGGGAGCGGCGGGCAGCAGCGCGCCCGCCTGGTCCACCAGCGACGGCGCCGCCCCGAGCGCGGCCACCCGCTTCTTCGCCGCCGCCGCACCGCCGCGGCCGGGGGCCCAGGCGCCGATCGCCTCCACGACCTGTACGGCACGCAGTTTCACGGCCGGGTCCACATCGTCCCGGTCGGGCCGCCACGGTGTGGTCGCGGGCAACGGGGAGGACGGTGAGGCCGACCCGGCCCCCGAGCCGGAGACGGACGGGGAGACGGACGGGGAGACGGGCGCGGAGACGGGCGCGGGCGGGGGAGCCGAGCACCCCGCCGCTCCCAGCAGCAGCCCGCCCGTTCCCGACAGCAGTGCTCGTCGGCCGAGTGGCTGTCCCATGGAGTACCTCTCTCGTCTCCCCGGCTCTCCGTCCGCCCCCAGCCTGCGGCGGCCGGCGCCACCGCGCACGTGGGCCGGGGCGAACGCGCCGGCGGCGCGACTGGACGTTCTGTCCGATCTGGAATTACAGTCCAGGCAGGGAGGCGGAGATCATGGAGACGGAGATCGGGAAGAAGGCGGCGGACGAGGCAGACCCGCGGGTACGCGCGTGGTCACCGGTGTGCGAGGCGGTGGCCCTGCTGCTGGGCCCGTACGCCGAGGTCGTTCTGCATGACGTGCCGGAGGACCGGGTGCTGGCCATCTGGAACCCGATGACACGCCGTGGCCCCGGCGATCCCTCGCTGCTCGGGGAGCTCGACCGGCTGGGTCCCGTCCCGTCTGGATCCGACGGACAGGGCACGGCTCCGTCCGCCCCCGATGTGTACGGGCCGTACGAGAAGCTGCTCGCCGACGGGCGGCGGCTGTCCTCGGTCAGCGCCGTCCTGCGCGACCCGGACGGTGAGCCGTCGGCCGTGCTGTGCGTGAACCTCGACCGTACGCCGCTGGAGCAGGCGGCGGCCGTGCTGGCCGGGTTCGCCGCTCCGACGGCGCCCCGGCCCGAGCCGCTGTTCGAGCAGGACTGGACCGAACGGGTGCACGGGACCGTGGGGGCGTTCGTCCGCGCCCGGGGCCGCCCCGTGAACCGCCTCGGGCGCGCGGACCGGCTCGCACTCGTGGGCGAACTCGACCGGGCGGGACTGTTCGAGGTCCGCCGCGCCGTCCCGGTCGTCGCCGACGCGCTCAAGGCGTCCCGTTCCACCGTCTACGCCCTGCTCGCCGAGCACAGAGCCCACGAGGTACGTACATGACCAGGCTGCCCGACTTCCGGCTCGAAACATACTTCTCCCGCTGGGAGTTCACCGCGCGTCACCATCTGACCGCCTCCGACGCGCAGACGATGAACATCGGCGAACTGCTCGCGCTCGCCGACGACGAGGAGCGGCACGCCTGGGAGACGCTGTCCTTCGGCTACACCGAGACCTTCGGTGATCCGGCCCTGCGGCAGGCGATCGCGGACACCTACACGCACGCCGAAGCCGATGACGTGATCTGCTTCGCCGGCGCGGAGGAGGGCCTCTACCTGGCCATGCACGCCCTGCTGGGGCCCGGGGACCACGCGCTGGTCATCACCCCGAACTACCAGGCCGCCGAGACCGTCCCGCTCTCGCTGTGCGAGGTCAGCGGCGTGGCCCTGGACGCCGAGCGCGACTGGGCCCTTGACCTGGACCGGGTGGCCGCGGAGATCCGGCCCAACACGCGGGTGATCTCCGTCAACTTCCCGAACAACCCCACCGGGAAGGTCATCGACGCCGCCGGCTTCTCCCGGCTGGCCCGGCTGTGCGACGAACGGGAGATCCACCTCTTCAGCGACGAGGTCTACCGCGGCCTGGAGCGCGACGCGTCCCGCACCCTGCCGCAGGCGGCGGATCTCTCGGAGCGCGCCCTCTCCCTGAACGTCACCTCGAAATCCCTCGGCCTGCCAGGACTGCGGATCGGCTGGATCACCTGCCGCGACCGGCGGCTGCGCTCCCGCCTCGAACGGGCCAAGCACTACACCACCATCTGCAACTCGGCGCCCAGCGAGGTCCTCGCGCGGATCGCCCTCAAGGCGAGCGAACGGATCCTGGCGCGCAACCGGGCCGTCATCGACGCCAATCTTCCGGTCTTCGAGAGCTTCTTCGCGGAGTTCGAGGAGCTGTTCTCCTGGCGGGCACCGGACGGCGGCTGCGTGGCCTACCCCCGCTACCGGGGTGCCGACGGAGTCGAGGAGTTCTGCGCGAGGCTCGTCCAGGAGGCCGGCGTCCTGCTGCTGCCCGCGAGTATCTACCGCTCCGAGCTGACCGCCACGCCCGCCGACCGCTTCCGGATCGGCATCGGGCGCGCCGAACCGGCACCGGCCCTGGACGCCTTCGCCGCGTGGCTGCGCGACCGCCGCTGACCGCCACCTGTACTGACCCGTACCGTTGCCCCGTACCCCCGCCCCGGACCGCGCTGCCGCCGCGAGCACCGACGCGTTGCTGTCGCGCGTACCGACGCGGTGCCCGTTGGATCACCTGAATTGCCCGTTCGTGGCAGAACGCGTGACTGGCTGATTGTTATGGGCCCACTCCCGGCCGATTCTGGCCGTTTCCGACCAGGGGTGTAGGCCAAGTGCCGCAACAGGGCCAGGATATAGCCGTGGTGGGCAACCTTCCCGTCGTGACGACCAGTTTCGTTGGCCGAAACAGCGAGCTGGGCTGGATCGAACGGGCACTCGCGGAGCACCAGTTGGTGACGCTCACGGGCAGTGGCGGAGTGGGCAAGAGCCGACTGGCACTGCGCGCTGCGGAGCGGGCGGGCGACGGCCTGTTCCCGGACGGGGTGTGGTGGGCCGATCTGTCGCCGCTGTACGACGAGAGGCTGCTGCTCGGGACGGTCTGTGATGCCGTCGGGTTGTCGGATCATTCGCTGCGCTCGCCGGTGGAGGCGTTGTGCGAGTGGCTGGCGGAGCGGCGGTTGCTGCTGGTGCTCGACTGCTGCGAACGGACGGTGACGGAGGTCGGGCATCTGGTCGGGGAACTGCTGACCGCCGCGCCGGGGCTGACCGTTCTCGCCACGAGCCGGCAGCCGCTCGGGGCGAGGGGTGAACACCGCCTCGACGTGGGGCCGCTGCCCCTGGAGGGCGACGACCAGGCACTACGGCTCTTCCGCGACCGGGCGGCCCATACCGCGCCCGGGGTGTCCCTCGACGACCCGCGTACGGCCGCGGCCGCGGTCCGGATCTGCCACCGCCTCGAAGGCATCCCCCTGGCCGTCGAACTGGCCTGCGCCCGGCTGACGGATCACTCCGTCGAATACGTCGCGGACCTGCTGACCACCCGGCTGGATGTGCTGGTCGACGACACGGTCTGGCCCCGCCGCCACCGTGCCCTGCGTACCGCGATCGGGTGGAGCCATGAGCTGTGCCAGCCGCTGGAGCGGCTGCTGTGGGCCAGGCTCTCGGTCTTCCGCGGTGACATCGAGGCGGAGGACGCGCGAGCCGTGTGCGCGGGCGGTCCGCTGACCCCAGACGGGGTGACCACCGCCCTGGAGGGACTCGTCGCCAAGTCCGTCCTGCGTCTGGACGGTGGTGAGGGGGGCCGGTACCGCATGCTGGACACGATCCGCGAATACGGCGCCTTGTGGCTGGGCGAGCTGGGCGAGGAGAGGCTTCTCGCCGACCGGCACGGCGCCCACTTCGCCGGCCTCGCACGCCGGGCGCACGCCGGCTGGCTCGGCCCGGAACAGGTCGCCTGGTACCGGCGCATCGCCGACACCCACGCCGATCTGTGCGCGGCGATCGACCATCTCCTCGACCACGACCCCGAACAGGGCGTGGAGATGGCGGGCCGCACCGGACTGTTCTGGAGTTGCTGCGGCCACCTCCACCAGGCGCGCAGCTGTCTGGAACGCGCCCTGCGCCTCCACACCGGCGGCGGACAGCACCGTACCCGCGCCCTCTGGGCCCTTGGCATCACTCTCGCGCTCCAGGGCGACCATGAGGCCGCCCGCCGGGTCGGTGAGGAGTGCAGCGTCTCCGCCTGGCACGACGACGATCCGGAATCCCTGCTCTCCGCGGCCCACGTCGTCGGCTTCAACTGCCTGATGATGGGCCGTCCCCTCGCCGCGTACACCGTCTGCGATCGCGCGCTGCGCAATCTGCCGGGCGACCCGCTCGACGCCCCGTCGCAGCTGCGCTGCCGGGTGATAAGGCTCTTCGCGCTCACCGCGCTCGGCCGCCTCGACGACGCGCGCGAAGAGGCCGCCGGGCTGCAACGGCTCAGCCTGCGGTACGGCGAGCGCTGGGCGCGCGCGTACGCCGATCACCAACTCGCCTTCATACACCTGCTGCAGGGCCGGCCGCGCGATGCCGAGAGCCACGCGCGGGCGATGCTCGCGGGCAAGTACCAGCTGCACGACAGCCTCGGGATCGCTCTCGGTCTCGATCTGCTCGCGGGAGCGATCGCGGTCCAGGGCGACGGCGTGGAGGCGGCCCGCACCTACGGCACGGGGCACGCGTACTGGCGCATGATCGGCCACCCCCATCGCGGCACGCCCGAACTCGGCGCGCTCCGCGCGGAGTGGGAGCGGCGGGCACGCGAGGCGGCGGGCGACCCCGCCTACGACAGGGCGTACGACCGTGGTCTGGCGGACGACGCGAGGAGCGGGCTCGTCCGCGCGCTCCAGGGCCATCCGCCGTCGTAGGGACCGGGCGGCGGACGGCCGGACGGGCCGTGGGTGGGCGGGACCGGAGCGTTCAGGACTGGAGCGTTCAGGACTGGAGCGTTCAGGGCCGGAGTGTTCGAAACTGGAGTGTTCAGGGACGGTGTTCAGGGCTGGAGTGTGGTGGACCAGGCGGCGGTGACGGACTCGTAGGCGGTCTGTCCCGTATCGTCCAGCGTCCGTACCGCCCCGGCCTCCTTCGCCTCCCGCGCTTCCCCGTCGGTCATGACGACCGCCAGCGTCCGTACCGCGAAGGTGTCGAACTCCAGCACCGCCACCACTCGTTCGAGCTGTGAGACCAGACATCGCGGTGAGCGCGGCGGGTCGCCCCACTCGGCACCGGCCTGTCCGACGAGGTCCAGGAGCCCTTCGGTGCCCGGTTCCTCGTCGAGGGCGCGGTGTAGCCGGGTGAGGACCTCCCACAGCGCGTCCAGGTCGTCGCACTCCACCACGAGGGCGTGCACGGTCGGCTGTGGCGTTCCCGTGGGGGAGAGCAGGAGGTCGAGACCGCCTCCGGCGCGTGCCGGAAGCATGGAGACGACGCGGTCGCACGCGGTCGCGGCCTCCGCGTAGGGGGCCACGGGGAGTTCCCACGGATCGTCGTCCAGGGCGGCGGCCGCCGCCAGATGATCGAGCAGCCGGTCCCCCATGGTCCGCAGATCCCGCAGCCAGTCCTTGTCGTCGGGCAGCACACACCACCGTCGGCCCGGCCCCAGTGTCCTCGCGCTCTCGTTCATTCGTCCAGCGTTCCAGCACCGGGCCTCCGCCCGCAGGCACTTGTCCGTGCCTGGCGGAGAACGTGCGGACGCACCGGGTGTACGGCACGCCCCGGACGGAGGCCCGGCGCCGGGTTCAGCGGCTCGCGCGGGACACGGTCAGGTCAGAAGGCGAACACCGTGCCGCTGCCGCCGTCTCTCGCACACGGGTTGCTGAAGGTGTGCGCGTACGAGTAGCGCTTGCCCTCCCAGACGCCGTCCGCCGTCACGGTCACCGGGTTCCACTCCCTGGTACAGGAGACATGCGGGGCCGGGGCGGTGATGGCGTCCAGCCGGCCCTGGGCGGCCCGGAGTTCGGCGCAGGCGCCGGCCGGGTCCGGGTGCGTGCCGCTCGCCCGGGGCGCGCAGCTGAGAGTGACCGCGCGCAGCACCGTCCCGGTCGTCGTGTCGGCGCCCTCGGTGACACTGAGCACGAGGGCGGAGGGGGCGTACAGGCCGGCGGACACGGCCTGTTCGGCGCTCGCCGTACCGGTGCCCGGCAGCGCCATGAACGCCAGTGTGGTGGCGGTGAGCGCCAGACCTGTTGCGATGGACCGCATTTCAAACTCTCCCTGAGTCGAAGGTTCTGTGAAGCATGGGCAGTCTTGCCGCCTTCGACGGCGGCCGAGTGGTCCTCCCGCCACTTTCGGTCGCTCCGTGTGATGGTATGAGCGCAGGTTGTGGTCGCGAGGAGGGGCTTGACCTGTGGGGGAGCTGTTGCGTGAATCGGCCGAAGAAAGCCGTAGGTGATGGTTGATCAAGTGAATTTAAGGCTCGTAAATCCTTGAACCATTGAATGCTAGGTATGGCGCGTTTCCGTCCTGTGTTGCGCCGGTCCCTGCGTACTCCCTGACACCCGCCCGTACGCGCACGGACCCTCCCGATACGATCAACGGCCTTACGGGGACAGGGGAATGACATGGAGGACGGGGACGCACGCGCCGATCGCGGTCAGGGCCGGGCGAGCCGGCCGAAGTGGTCCGTACGGACCCGCCGCGGGGGTGTGCTCGTGGGCGCCGCCGTCGTGCTGGTGGCCGGCGGGCTGGGCACGTGGGCCAGGGGCGGTTGGCCGTTCGGCGGTGAGGACCGTTACTGCTGGGGATCCTGGGAGGCGAACAGCGGGCCCGGGTTTCTGAGCGACACGGTGTTCGAGGGCGACGAGGAGGGCGCTCGTACGTCCGAGGAGACCGCGCCGACCCCGCGGCGGCCGGCCGGCCGGTGCGAGGTCAGGCTCCGCTCCGGCTCTACGGGCGGCGACGGCGAGGAGACCTCCCGGAGCACCGGGATCACGCTCACCTACGGCCCGGCGCCCAAGGACGCCGCGGAGCGTATGGAGTGGATCGGCGCGTACCTCGGCGATCTCGCCGTACCCCTGCCCGACGGGCTGCCGGGAGCCAGTGACGGACGCCGAGGTCTGCTCGTGCTGCCCGAGCGGTGCGACGCGCGTGACGGCCGGCCGGCCACGGTCACGCTCGACTCCGACGCGCGGACGGAGTGGAGCGGCGGTTCCATGCGGGCCAAAGCGGGGCTCGGCGGCGTCCGCTCCGTGGCCGGATTGCTCGTCTCCGCCGCCAACCGGGGGATGGCGGCGGCGGGTTGCGCCCCCGCGCAGCCACTGCGGGTCTCCTCGCCCGTGCTCCTGCTGCCGGAGGACGAGACCAGCGTGTTCTCCGGCGCGTGCCGTATCAAGGGCCTGGAATTCGACGAGGTGACACGTAAGACCCTCGAATACCAGGTCGGCGCGGTCACCAGGGATCTCCAGTCCTGTGCGGTACGCGCGGAGCGGGGCGGGAGCCGGTACTTCGACGCCCTGATGGTCGCCCGGCCGAGGCTGGCCGCGCTGTTCGACGGTACGACGGGAAGCGGTGCGCCCGCGGGCGGCTGGCGCGGTTCCGGGGTCTTCGCCGACGACTACAAGGTCGTACGGGCCGACTGCGCGGGACGGCCCGTGACGCTGCTGATGGTGGACGACCTCACCGATGACACGACGCCGTACTTCACCGCTTTCACCAACGCCGTGACAGCGAGGCTCGGCTGCGCGCCCGTCGCGCCCGTCGCCGCCTCCGGGGGTTCCGAACGATGAGTGACACGCACAACGGCATCCGTCCCGACGCCGGCCTCCACGCCGGTGCACACGCCGACGCGGTCTCCGCGCCGCGCCGGCCCTGGTGGCACTGGCGGCGGCTGACGCGCGGCCGGCTGCGGCCCGCGCTGGCCGCCGCCGTGGCCGGGGCGGTGCTCGGCGGCGCGGGGGTGGCCTGGCAGACGGGGACGGGGCCGTTCACGGACGGACGGGCGTGCTGGGGCGCGTTCGGCGAGGCCGACGTGGCGGCGCTGTTCGGCGGGAAGCGGGACATCAGGGCGTCCGAGGTGGAGCTGGGGCGGGACAGCGTCAACTCCGAAGGGTCGTCGGGGCAGTGCCGCCTGCAGTCGCCGCGGGGCCGCAGGATCACCGTCCAGGTCCATCGACTCGACGTGAGGCAGGGCGGCTCGGGGGAGCGCTGGGCCGATGAGTTCCTGTCCGCGCGGCTGACCCCGCTGGGCGGCGGGCTGCTGGGGATGGCCTCGGACACCCGGGCCTGGCTCGCGGTGCCCGACGGCTGCACCGGCCGGCCGGAGGGCGACGACGGCCCTCTCGTGTTCGACCTGGAGACGGGCTGGACCACCTACCGGGACGAGGTCGAGACCGGTCAGCGCGATCAGCTCGCCCGCGCCGTGGTCACACTCGTCAACGGCTTCCTGGCCGACGAGGGATGCGAGGGCGTCCTCGCCGACCCGGTGGCGCGGATGGCGGCGCCCGCGCGATTCCAGGACACGGAAGCCGAGGGCCTGTGCGGCATCGAGGGGCTGCGTCTGCCCGGGAAGGGGAGGAGCGCGTTCGACCGTCCTCTCGTGACCAGCGGCGGGGGACCGGTCCGCACCTGCGACAGCGATGTGGTGTTCGACCGTCCCCGACTGCGGCTGATGACGGTGGAGGACCCGCGGCTGTCCGAGCTCTACAAGGGGTCGGCCCTCCGCGAAGGCGAACAGATGGAGGCCACCGGCGCAACGGACGGACGCGGCTTCATCAGCGACGACCTCGGGCTGTTCCAGGCCGCGTGCCAGACCGGCGATGTGACCTTCCTGGTCCGGAGCGACGAGTCGAGCAGCGCGGCCGACATCCGCGCGCTGCTTCCCCGCTACGTGGCGGCGGAGGCCGGCCGTATCGGCTGCGGTCCGCTGCGGATCACCCTGCCCGGCTGATCGGGGCATCGTGCACCCGGTGCGCGGAAGCGGGGGCGTCCCCGTCGGAAACGGGGACGCCCCCTCGTGAGCCGCCCGGCGGCGAACGGCCGGTGGGGACCGGTCAGCAGTACTGGGCTTCCTTGCCGATGGACCGGTACATGCAGTCCGCGTTCTCCAGCAGTTGCAGTACGGCGTCGCGGTTCCGGCTCGTCTCGCGGGTGATCACCTCGTCGGGCGGGTAGAAGCCGCCGCCGCCCGAGGACGGATACATCTCGAAGGTGTACGCGAAGACCTTGTGCGTGCCCCACAGCCAGTCGTCGATCGAGCCGTCCGTGATGTAGAGGTCACTGGCCTGCTCGGGCGTGTAGCCGTTGCTGGCGGCCATCTTCTGGCCGATGGCGGCGAAGGCGTTGCGGTCGTCCACGGTCATGCCGGTGGTGGTGTCGGCCGTGGTGTAGCCGAACGGCCAGAGCACCAGCTCGCTGTAGGTGTGGAAGTCGATCGCGGCCTTGATCTGCTGGGTACCGCCGACGACCCGGCCGCGTACGAAGTTCGCCACGACCTTCACCTCGGGCGCGGACTCGGCGGCGGTACCCCGGTAGGTGTCGGAGGAGGGGCTGCCGGAGGAGCCGCCGCAGCAGCCCCAGCGGTAGGCCCAGTTGCGGTTGAGGTCCGTACCGAGCGCGCTGGAGCCTGAGTTGGGCTGCCGGTTCTTGCGCCAGCTGCGGTAGGAGCCGGTGGCGATGTCGTACTCGCCGCCGTCCGGGTTGAGGTCCGGGATGATCCAGATCTCACGGTTGTTCACGATGTTGGTGACGCGTGTGTCGGTGTTGTGACCGGAGGTCAGCTGCTTCAGCAGATACAGCGCCATCTCGACGGTGAGATGCTCACGGGCGTGCTGATGGTGGGTGAAGAGGACCTCGGGCTCGTTCTCGTCGGTGCCGACGTTGTCGCTGATCTTGATGGCCGTGATGTTCCGGCCCTGGTACGTGGTGCCGATGACCCGCTGGCTCGCGATGCCCGGGTTGGCGGCGACGATGGAGTTGATCTCGCTCGTCATCTCGGCGTAGTTGTGGTAATTCGAGTCGGCCGAGGGGAAGTCGAACGGAGTGACGGCACCGTTCAGGGCGCGGTCCGGGGCGGCGCCCAGCGGCGTCGGCGCGTAACCGAGCGAGCGGAGCTTCCTCACCTGCGCGGGGTCGGCGGAGACGACCACGCTCTCGCTGTCGGACGCGTCGATCGTCACACCGGTCCTGGCGAGCGCGGTGCGCGTGGCGGACGTGGCGTGTGTGACGATCTCGTACTGCTGGATGTCCTCGTCCGCGGCCGTGGCCCTGGCGGCGGACGCTGAGGGAGTCGAATCGGCGCTGGTGGCCGTGGCCGTGGCGGTGACGCCGAGGGTCAGGGTCAGCGCGACGGCCAGGGTGGCTGTCCGTCTGTGAGTGCTGCCGCCGCTTCCGCGTATTCGGAGCCGCATGAAGTCTCCTGGGTGGGGAGTCGTGGGGGTGTGGGCACGCAGTACGTGCCCCCGGGGTCATCGTGAGGCTTTGGCATGATCGGGTCAAGGGTGCGCATGTGGCGGGCAAAGGGGGTGTTATGCGCCATGGGTGGCGAGGTGTGCGTGTTGTCTTCAACTGCCGTGCCACGACGCCCCATACGTCCCCGGGCGGGCGCCCCCACGCTACGGCGTCATTGCGTGGTCATGTCATGGATATGACATCGCGTCAGGGCTCTTGTCGTCTGACGTTGTCTCAGCGAAGGTCTTTGGAGGGCGGCCTCAGGAATCACACGGTCCGCTCGTCACGCATACGTCTCGTATGTACCCCCACGTTGCGCACGCACCCCAGCGCACCCGATGAGGAGGATCCCTCACGATGGCAGTGTTGCGTACCACCAAGACACGGATCGCCGCGGCGATCACGGCGGCAGCGGCGGCTGCGGCCATGACCGCCCTCGCCGTTCCCGCCCAGGCGGCCCCCGCCGTGGGTACGGTCGTCGGCGCCGATGCCAAGGACGCGGTGCAAGGCAGCTACATCGTCACACTCAAGAAGAGCGCCGGTCTCGCGTCCGCCTCGGCCGCGGGCCGGAGTGTGGTGTCCGAGTACGGCGGGACCGTCAAGCGGACGTACACGGCGGCCCTCAACGGCTACGCGGCCGAGCTCTCGCCCGCGCAGGCGCGCAGACTCGCGGCGGACCCGGCCGTCGACAAGGTCTTCCAGGACCGTGAGGTGCACACCCTCGCCACCCAGACCAACCCGCCGTCCTGGGGCCTCGACCGGATCGACCAGGCGGCGCTGCCGCTGAACAACAGCTTCACCTACCCGGACACCGCCGGTGAGGGCACGACCGTGTACGTCATCGACACCGGCGTCCGCATCACCCACCAGGACATCGCGGGCCGGGCCTCGAACGGCTACGACGCCGTCGACAACGACAACACGGCGCAGGACGGCAACGGCCACGGCACGCACGTGGCCGCCAACGCCGCGGGCACGGCCTACGGCGTGGCCAAGAAGGCCAGGATCGTCGCCGTGCGCGTGCTCAACAACGCGGGCTCGGGCACCACGGCCCAGGTCGTGGCCGGTATCGACTGGGTCACCAACAACCACGCCGCCCGGTCGGTGGCGAACATGTCGCTGGGCGGCGGCGCCAACGCCGCGATCGACACCGCCGTGCAGAACTCCATCAACAGCGGTGTGACCTACGCGGTCGCCGCCGGTAATTCCGGAGCGAACGCCCAGAACTACTCGCCGGCCCGGGTCGCGGACGCGATCACCGTCGGCGCGACGACCAGCACCGACGCCCGCGCCAGCTACTCCAACTTCGGCGCGCGCGTGGACCTCTTCGCTCCGGGCAGCGCCATCACCAGTGCCTGGAACACCTCGGACACGGCCACCAGCAGCATCTCCGGCACGTCGATGGCCACCCCGCATGTGGCCGGAGCCGCCGCCGTCTACCTCGCGGGACACCCCACCGCGACCCCGGCCCAGGTCGCCGCTGCCCTGGTGAACGGCGCCACCAACGGAGTCGTGTCCAACCCCGGCACGGGCTCGCCCAACAAGCTCCTGCGCATAGTCCCGTAACTCCCGGTCCCGTAACTCCCGGTCCGGTAACTCCTCGTCCCGTAGCCCCTGGGACGACCCTCGGGACGATCTGCCGGACGACCCTCCGGACGATCTCAGAACGTAACGCCCGGTGCCGATCACATGGCGCCGGGCGTTGCGCCTGGCCGCCGTCGGCCCACGCGCTCCAGAACAAGAGCCGGTGGCCTAGAGGCAACTTCCAGACGAATCCTGTCGGCAGGCCGTCGTTTGGATCCCGCCCTTCACGATCGCCTCAATAGGTTGCATCTGCCGCTCCACGGGCCGTACGTGCGGTCCGACAGGGACGAGCGGCAGGGGTGGGGACGTGGGGATATGAGATCGGCCGATGAGAGCGGAAGATTACGGAGCGCCGCCGGGCTGCGCTGTCAGACCGACATCGACGCGGACGGGCGCTACCGATGGCGGGTGGTGGCGCAGAACGGGCGGGTGGTCGCCGTCTCGGCGCTCGCCTTCACCTCGTACGAGCGGTGCCGGGCCGCGTTCGAGGAGGTGTGCCGGCGGCACGCGGCCCTGACCGGAGGGGTCCAGCACACCGTGGAGGCCAACGGCTGGATGTGGATCGTCCGGGACGAGAGCGGACGCCGGACCATCGTGTCCGCCCGCTCCTATGAGAGGTACTCGACCTGCCGGGTGGCGTACCAGCGCTTCCGTGAGCTGCTGCGGGAACTGGGGGAGAGCGGCGAGGTTCCGTGGAGCGGGAGCTGACGCCCCGGAATCCTGACGTCCGGGGTCTCCGCACGGTACGCGCACACACTCGTCACCCGAAGTTGCCTCTAGGAGGCGCCTTGTTCAGATAAAGGTGCGTGCGTGTCAACCGCGCCCCGTGAGCGTCATGGGTGTGCTGAGACGAACAGGGGAGCGAACCACCGCCGCCCAGGCATCCGTTGGGCTCGCGACCGGGAAACCGGCCGCCGCCGAAGGGGCGCGTGGGCTCTACGCCGACCCCGGGCTGCCCGACCGGATCTTCCGGGGCGTGGCCCGCGGCGGCGGCGGACTCGTGCTCGCCGTGATGCTGCTGGTGGGCGGCTTTCTGCTGTACCGCGCCTGGCAGGCGCTCGACCGGGCCGGGTGGTCCTTCCTCACCACCGCGGCCTGGGAACCGGACGCGGGCCGCTTCGGTATCGCCGCCGTCATCGTCGGCACCGTCCTGATCGCGCTGGTGGCGATCGTGGTGGCGGTGCCGCTGGCGGTGTGCGGGGCGCTCTACATCTCCGAGTACGCGCCACCCGGGATGCGCTCCACACTGATCAGTGTGGTCGACCTGATGGCGGCCGTGCCGAGTGTCGTCTACGGACTGTGGGGGCTCTTCTTCTTCGAGGGCGCCGTACTGCCCACCGCCCGCTGGATCGCCACCTACCTCGGCTGGTTCCCGCCACTGGGTGTCGTCGGAGCCGATCCGCGCGATCCGCTCGCCACCGAGACCGTCTACACCTCCTCGACCCTCATCGCGGGCATCGTGGTGGCGTTGATGGTCGCGCCGATCATCTGCTCCGTGATGCGGGAGGTCTTCACCCAGGCACCGGCCGGTGAGCGCGAGGGCGCCTACGCTCTCGGTGCCACCCGCTGGGGGATGATCCGTAGTGTCGTCCTGCCGTTCGGCAAGGGCGGCATGATCGGCGGCACCATGCTCGGACTCGGCCGCGCGCTCGGCGAGACCATCGCCGTCTACCTGATCATCTCGCCGGTCTTCCAGATCCAGTGGCATGTCCTCCAGAGCGGCACGAGTTCCGTCTCCTCGCTGATCGCGCTCCGGTACGGGGAGGCCAGCCCGTTCGGCATGTCCGCGCTGATGGCGGCCGGCCTCGCGCTCTTCGTGATGACCCTCATCGTCAACTTCATCGCCTCGTCCATCGTCGCGCGCAGCCGCTCCGGCGCGGCCAGCGACGCCTAGACCCTGTCCTAAGGGGACCCGCCCGTCATGACCCTCGCACCCGAGTCGCCGCCGCCCGTCGCGGAGGAACGGCGTACCGTCCTGCCCGCGAGCCGGCCGCGGCCCGTGGAGCCGGCCGGGGAGCGGCGGCGCTCCCCGGCGCTGAGGCGCGCCACGGACACCTACGCGCTGCTCGGCTCCGGCGCCGCGGCCGTCAGCCTGACAGCGCTGCTGTTCGTATGGCTGCTGCCGTTCAACGGGGTGATCGGCTTCCTGATCGTCGGGTACGCGCTCTTCCTCGGGCTCTACGCGCTGCTGGTCTCCTTCGACGAGGACGGACCCACCGTACGGGACCGGCTCGCCGGGGTCGTCGTACGCACGGTGGGGCTGGTCATGGTCGTCGCCCTGGCGTTCGTGATCGTCTACACGCTGTGGGAGGGTCGCAAGGCACTGCCCCATCTGAACTTCTTCACCGAGGACATGACCCTCGCGGGCCCGCTCGACCCACTGAGCGCCGGCGGCATCCTGCACGCCATCGTCGGCACCCTGGAGCAGATCCTCATCGCGCTGGTCCTCACCGTCCCCGCCGGCCTGGTCTGCGCGGTCTTCCTCAACGAGGTGCCCGGCCGGTTCGCGCGGTTCGTCCGTACCATCGTCGAGGCGATGACGGCGCTGCCGTCCATCGTGGCCGGCCTGTTCATCTACGCGACCGCGATCCTCGCCCTGGGCATCGGGAAGTCGGGCCTCGCCGCGTCCCTGGCGCTCGGTGTGATGATGCTGCCGATCATCATCAGGGCCTCCGACGTGGTGATCCGGCTGGTGCCCGGCTCGCTGCGCGAGGCGTCGTACGCGCTGGGCACCTCGCGCTGGCGCACCGCCTGGCATGTGGTGCTGCCCACCGCACGCTCCGGGCTGACCACCTCCGTGATCCTCGGCACCGCGCGCGGAGTGGGTGAGACCTCCCCGGTACTGCTGACCGCGGGCTTCACCGCGGAGATGAACGCCGATCCGTTCAACGGGCCCCAGGTCTCGCTGCCACTCGCCACCTTCGAGTTCGTCAAGTCGCCGGAACCCGCCATGATCGCGCGCGGATTCGGCACCGCGGCGACCCTCATGGCGCTGGTGCTGCTGCTGTTCGTCCTCGCCCGGCTCATCGGCGGGCGCGCACCGGGCAAGCTGACACGACGTCAGACACACCGTCGCGTGCTGGCCTCCCGCCGCGACGCCGAACGGTTCTCGGCCCGTACGAGCAGCCGTGACCGCACCGGTACGCACACCGGTACGCGGGGCGCCGCCGCCGGCCCGCCCGCACCGACTTCCCCCGCACCCGCCGTCAAGCCCAACAGGAGTACCCCGTGAGACCCGCGACTGCCTCCCGACTGGCCATGGGGCTGGCCGCGCTGCTCTGCGCGCTGCTCGCCGTCGGCCCGCCGCCCGCCTGGGCGGTGACCTATCCGAAGATCAACGGTGCGGGCTCCACGTGGAGTTCCAACGCACTGGACCAGTGGCGCCGCAATGTCGCCTCCAACTTCGGTATGACCGTCAACTTCGCGGCGACCGGCTCCTCCAACGGCCGTGAGCAGTTCAGGAACGGCTCCGTCGACTTCGGTGTCTCCGAGATCCCGTACGGCCTCAAGGAGGGCGGCGTCACCGACGCCCCGCCCAAGCGCGGCTACGCCTATATGCCGATCGTGGCCGGCGGTACGGCCTTCATGTACAACCTGAAGATCGGCGGCAAGCGGGTCACCAATCTGCGGCTCTCCGGCGATGTCCTCGCCAGGATCTTCACCTCCAAGATCACCATGTGGAACGCGGCCGAGATCAAGGCCGACAACCCCGGCCTCACGCTCCCCGCCCGCCGGATCGTGCCCGTCGTGCGCTCCGACGGCTCCGGTACGACGGCGCAGCTGACCACCTGGCTGTCCAAGCAGCACGCCTCGGCGTGGAACGACTACTGCGCCCGCGCCGGACGCGCCACCCCGTGCGGTCTCACCTCGTACTTCCCGGTGGTGCCTGGCACCTCCACGATCGCCAAGTCCGGATCGCTCGGCGTCTCCGGCTATGTGAAGCAGAGCCAGGCAGAGGGCGCCATCACCTACGTCGAGTACTCGTACGCCATCTCGACCGGTTTCCCGGTGGCGAAGATGCTCAACGCCTCCCAGTTCTATGTGGAGCCCACCGCGTCCAGCGTCGCCGTGGGGCTGCTCGGCGCGCGGATCAACCCGGACAAGAACTCCACGAACTATCTGACCCAGATCCTGGACGGAGTCTACGGCTCCCGCGACGCCAGGGCCTATCCGCTCTCCAGCTACAGCTACATGATCCTGCCCACCTCACTGGCGGGCGAGCAGAACCCGATGACCAAGGAGAAGGGCCTCTCGCTGGGCACCTTCGCCAACTACTTCCTCTGCGACGGCCAGCAGATCGCCGAGGAGCTGGGGTACTCGCCGCTGCCCAAGAACCTCGTCCAGGCGGGCTTCGAACAGGTACGGCGCATCCCCGGCGCGCCCACGGACAAGATCAATATCAACTCCTGCCGCAACCCCACTTTCTCCTCGGACGGGACCAACACCCTCGCCAAGAACGCCCCGCAGCCCAAAGCCTGCGACAAGAAGGGCGCGACGCAGTGCTCCGACGGCACGGCGGGCGCCAAGGGCCAGAAGACCCCGGTGAAACCGTCGGCCCAGGGCGCCAACGGCGGCTCGGGCAGCGGCGGTTCAGCAGGTACGGGCGGGCCGGGCGGTACGGGCGGCTCCACCGCGGGCGCCGGCGGACCGGGCGGTACCGGGAACACCGGCGGATCCACGGCCTCCCCCGGCTCCCCCGAGTCGGCCGCCGCGGCGGCCGGAGCCTCCGGTGGTGTCATCGACCCCGACACGGGCGAGCTGATCAGCGGGGACGGATCCGGCGGCGGTGACTCCGCGGTCGTCGGGAATCCGGTCACTCTCGCCTCCGACGAGGCGACGGGGCTGCGCGGCGCGCTGATGGCGCTCTCCGCCCTGCTCCTCGTCGGTGTGGTCGTCGGGCCGCCGCTCACCGCACGCGCGCTCGCCGCACGGGCCCGCCGCAGGGAGAGATCCGTATGAGTACCCGTCAATTCCGTGCGCCGAAGGGCGGATCCCGGGTCTCCCGGCGCGTGAGCGCCGGCGTCGGGGCGCTTCTCGCCGCCGTGCTCCTCGCGCTCGTACCACTGCCCCCGGGCACGGACCGGGCACAGGCCGCGGAGGCGGGGAGCGGTACGCGGGCCGCGGCGGAAGACTCCGCGATGACGCTGACCGGCCGCAAGGGCCCGTACGACGACTTCTCCGGCCTTGAGGTGACCGTCCACCAGACGAAGAACCTGCGGGCCCAGGGCGTCGATGTGACCTGGAAGGGCCGTGCCGTACCGCCCGTGGACGGCTTCCGCAACTTCCTCCAGATCATGCAGTGCTGGGGAGACGACCCGGCGGGCCCCGACCGGGAGCAGTGCGAGTTCGGGGGGAACCGCGGTGGCACCCACTGGATGAGCCAGCGCACCCTGCCGAAGGGCACGGACCCGCTGGAGAAGGAGTACGCGGACGCCGGCGAGGACAACCCGTTCGTTCCGTTCCAGCCGCTGCAGGGCGATCCGACCGACTCGCCCTCCGACGCCACCTACTTCAGCAACAACGACACCAACGCCCAGCCCTGGCTGAGCACGCGGACCGACGGCACCGGCGAGGCGGTCTTCGAGGTGAAGTCGGCGATCGAGGCCCCTTATCTGGGCTGCGGAGACGTCGGCAGCGGGGCCGGAGCGAAGCCCAGGAAGTGCTGGCTGGTCGTCGTCCCCCGCGGCGAGCACGACCCGGACGGCACCGTCAACGCCGCGGAAGGTGTGCACACCTCGCCGCTCAGCCAGTCCAACTGGGACCAACGGCTCGTCTTTCCCATGGACTTCGGCGCGGTCGGCAACACCTGCCCGGCGGACAAGGCGGAGCGGCGCGTCATCGGGTCCGAGCTGCTGACCGACGCCATCACGTCCTGGCAGGCCACGCTGTGCGCGGGCGCCGACGCCCGGTTCACCTTCAGCCAGGCCGGCGAGGACTACGCGCGTCGCCTCATCGCGAAACCCACGGCGACCTCGCCCGGGATGGGGGTCACCGTGGCCCCGATCGAGGAAGGGACGGGCGTGGTCTACGCGCCGGTCGCGGTCAGCGCGCTCACGGTCGGCTTCTTCTGGGAGGACGGACAGGCCGGCCAGGTGCGCGATCTGAAACTCAGCCCACGGCTGCTCGCCAAGCTGGTGACCGGCTCGTACCCCTACGACATCCGGCAGATCAGCTTTCAGAATCCGGTTCCCGACCATCTGAAGGGGAACGCGGAATCCATAGTCGTCGACCCGGAATTCAAGAAACTCAATCCCTATTTCGACCGCCCGACACAGCCGCAGCTCGGTCCCGGCGGAATACTCCTCCAGGCCGGTAATTCGGATGTCGCCACCCTGCTCTGGCGCTATCTCCAGTCGAACGCGGAATCGCGGGACTTCCTCCGGGGCAAGCCGGACCCGTGGGGGATGAAGGTGAACCCCTTCTACCGGACGCTTGGCCTGGACGCGGACGCGCCGCTCGACTACCCGAAGGCCGATACGACCGAGACGCGTATGACGCTGCCCGACAACGGCGTCGAACGCGCGATCTCCTACGGCCAGCTGGAGAAGTCCCCGTACTCCAACGACATGCACGACGGCGCGCTGCGGGTCAGGCGCGGTGCCACCGGGGCGACGTTCCTCGCGGCGCTCGACGCCAACTCCCCGCAGGGCATCAAGCTGGTCGCCTCGGACAGCCTCCCCGGGTCCCGGCAGGCGTACGGCCTCGTCGACGCGGCGTCCGCCTCCCGGTACGAACTCGACATCGCCGCGCTTCCCAACGCCGACGGCGCCTACGTACGTCCGACCGCCGATTCGATGCTGAGGGCCGTCGCCCGGATGCCCGACTCACCGGTCGCCGGGGTCAAGGCGCCGAGCCCCGCCACCGCGAAGAACGGGGCGTATCCGCTGACGGCGGTGGCCTACGCCATGGCACCGGTCGACCAGCCCGCGGACGCGCGCCAGGACTACGCGCGCCTGATCCGGTACGCGGCGGGCGCCGGACAGACCCAGGGCCTGACGCCCGGCGAACTGCCGCCCGGTTACGCGCCGATGCCCAAGGAGCTGCGCGACCAGGCACTCTCCGCGGCCGACCAGTTGGTACGCGGCAAGGTGGCCGAGCCCGCCGGCACCCCGTCGGCCGAGGGCGGTGCGGCGGGCGGTGCGGCGGCCGGCGGGTCCGCCGGCGGCGGGGACGGCGCCGGAGCGGGCACCGGAGGAGCGGCCGGCGGGGCCGGGACCGGGGCCGCGGGAGCCACCGCCGGCGACGGAGCGAGCCCCTCCGGGACCGCCGCCCCGCCGGGCGCGGGGGCGGGCGCGGCGGGCCCCGCGGCCCAGAGCGGACTCGCCGCCGGCGGACTGACCCCCCGCGAGGTGCTGGGCGTCGTGCGCTGGGTGCTGCTCGGGGTCCTGGTCGTCGGCGGCGTGGCCGCGCTGGCCGGCCCCGTACTGCTGCGGCTCTCCGCGCGCAAGGCGGTAACGGCGGCGGGCGGGTCCCGGGTGGCATAGGACGAGTGGGGAGAGCGGGGCAAAGCCCGTCCGGTCCAGGAGATGCCCCGGAGCGGCCCATCGCCCTCCGGGAATTCTCCATAACCATCGGCGAGTTCTCCAGGTGTCTCCTAGGAAATGCCCCCGTAACCTTATGATCCGGCGGAGTTGGTGGTCCCGGACTGTGCATATGCGGAAATGTTCACGGCGTCGGCCGACGGGTCGACGGAACGAAATCCGGATTCTTCTTGACAGTCCATTCCTCGAAATCCGTATTCACGGAGGAGAACAGAAGTGAACGTCAAGTCCCGTGCTCGCCTCGGTGCCGTCGTCGGCGCTGCCGCACTCGGTGTGGGCCTGCTGGCCCCCGCAGCCTCCGCCGACCCGGCGGTCGGTGAGTACCGCCAGCTCGTCGGCGTGGGTTCCGACACCACGCAGGACATCGGCAACCGCCTCGGCGCGGTCATCCCGGACCCCGACGGTGTCCCGGACGGTCAGCTCATCGCGTCCTACAACGCGACGGGTTCCGCCACCATCAAGACCCGCGCCGCCGGCTGCACGATCAACCGGCCCAACGGCTCCTCGGCCGGCATCGACGCGCTGCGCAACGCGGTCCTCAACAGCACCGGCTGCATCGACTTCGCCCGCTCCTCCCGGGGACCGGCGGACACGACGACCACCAAGCTGACCTGGATTCCGTTCGCCAAGGACGCCGTGACCGTCGCCGTCCGCTCGGACAGCGCGCTCAACAGCGCCCTGGACCTGACCACCGCCCAGCTGCGTGACATCTACACCTGCGTCAAGACCACGCACAACGGTGTCACCCTGACCCCGCTGCTGCCGCAGTCGGGCTCGGGCACGCGAACCTTCTTCCTGGAGAAGATCGGGGTCACCGAGGCTCAGGTCGGCACCTGCGTCAACGGCGCCGTCCAGGAGCACGACGGCACCGCGCTGGACACCGCGGGCGACATCGCCCCGTACTCCGTGGCCCAGTACATCGCCCAGACCAACGGTGTGGTGGCGGACCGCCACGGCGTCACGGTGCTCGGCAAGGTGAACGGCGTCGCGCCGCGCAACACCAACGGCACGCTCAACACCGCCTTCCCCTACAACCGTGACGTCTACAACGTCGTCCCGACCCCCAAGATCACCGGCACCACCGCCGACGCCAACGTCGTCAGCGCGTTCGTCGGCACCGCCTCCAAGGTCTGCGGCCAGACCTCGCAGATCCAGGCGTACGGCTTCGGTTCGCTGGGCACCGCCTGCGGCGCCACCTCCCTGAAGGGCGAGCGCTGATCACCGTCCCTTCCCCGCACACCAAGGCCGGGCACCCTCCAGGTGCCCGGCCCCGGGGCGTATCCCGTCCCCGTCCCGTATCCCGCTGACACCGACACCGACACCGGCACCGGCACCGGCACCGACACCGACACCGGCACCGACACCGACACCGGCACCAAAAATCGACACCGACACCGGCATCACAACCGGCACCGACCGTCACACCAACGCCAACACCAACACCCTGTGGGGGACCCGACCATGACACGCCTCGCCCGAGCGAGATCACTCCCGGCGCTGCTGCTGTGCTGCGCCCTGCTCATGGGCGCGGCCGCCGTCGTGCTCGGCGCCGCGGCCACCGCGAACGCGGCAGGCCGGCTCGGCGACCTGACCCTCGGCCGGACCAGCGGCAGCATCACGGACAACCCGCTCGTCCCACGGGTCACCACCGACACCGCGTGCCCGGAGGGGCAGGGCGGCGCCGTACGGCTCAGTGTGATCCACCCGACGGACAGCGCGGCGACCCCGGCCCCCGTGGGCAACGCGACGACGGGACCCTACGACGCCGGGCCCATCGACACCGAGATGCCGGAGAACTTCCTCACCCTCTTCGACGCCCTCACCGGGTGGTACGGCGACGAGCCCCACGACGGTACGTACGAGCTGCGGCTGAACTGCGTCAACATCCTCGACCCGAACGTGCCCCCGGCCTTCTTCACCACGAACATCGTGGTCACTGGCGACACCTGGGAGCTGGCCGCGGCCGAGACGACCAGCGTGGAGCTGACGGCCGCCCCGGAGGACCACCCCGTCGTGGGCAGCGAGGTGACGGTCACGGTGAAGGTGACCCCCGAGGCCGCGGCAGGCGAGGTGACGCTCACCTCCGAGCGCACCGGTGAGGAGCCGGTCGCGCTCGGCGCGAAAGCGGTGGAGAACGGCACCGCCGTGTTCAAGACGACCGCGCTGCCCCAGGGCGTCCAGAACATCCACGCCCAGTTCACCCCCACGGATCTTGACGCGTACGCCGGTTCGAGCAACGCCATCAACGGCTATACGGTCGACAAGGCCGGCGGCCCCAGCGGTTCGCCCAGCGACTCCGAGCAGCCCACCGGCGAGCCCAGCGAGCCCGCCGACCTCGATGTGGTGGACGCGGACGGCAACCCGCTCGAAGCGAACCCGAACCTGGAAGCCGGCCAGAAGGTGACGATCACCGCGCGCGGGTACGCCGAGGACGCGACCGTGAAGGTCACGCTGGCCGAGAGCGAAGCGCCCTTCGAGGACGCCACGGCGGACGCGGACGGCACCGTCCAGGCGTACGCGTTCACCGTCCCGGCGGAACTCGCCGACGGCGACCATGTGCTGACGCTCGCCGAGGACAAGGCGGACGGCCACAGCGTCGCCTTCGCGTTCACCACGGGCGAGATCACGGAGCCCACCCCCGAGCCCAGCGACTCCGCGGGCGCGGACGGCGGCGCGGCGGCGGGCACCTCCGGTGGTGACACGGGCGGCGACTCCGGCGCGGTGACCGGTGGCGGCGCGGCCGGTGGCAGCGGTGGCGGCAGTGGCGGGGGCGGCTCGCTCGCCTCGACGGGCACCGGCGTCGCCTCGATCGCCCTGGCCTCCCTGGCGTTGTGCTGCGTGGGCGCCGCGTTCGTCATCGGCGCTCGCCGCAGTGGCCTGCTGACCTTCGCCACACCGTCGGGCACGGCGGGCGACTGACGCCGGACGGCCCGCACCCACTCACCTCTCCACCCACACCCCAACTCCCACCCCCCGACAGTCAGCGAGGAGCGCAGCCACCGTGGCCGTTCTGACACCGCCGCCGTCCGCCCCCGCACCGCCCGCCGGATCCGGGCGGCGTGCGGAGCCCCCGGGCGGCCGGGCGGCCCAACGGGCCCCCGGCCGCCCGGGGCTGGCGCTGGCCGGGGCCGCGCTGTGCGTCCTCGCCGCCGTACTGCTCGGCTTCGCCGCCAACCTCACCGTCGTCGGACATCTCCAGCACGCCCGTGACCAGCAGATCGCCTACGACGAGCTGCGCAAGCAACTCGCCGAGGGCACGGCCCCGGTGGGCCCGCTCGACAACGACGGCAAGGATCTCGCCCTGGGCGCCCCCGTCGCACTGCTGGACATCCCCGCCCTCGGTGTCCACGAGGTCGTCGGCGAGGGCACCACGTCCGGTGTGCTGATGTCGGGCCCCGGGCACCGGCGTGACACCGCGCTGCCCGGCCAGCCGGGCACCGCGGTGATCATGGGCAGGCAGTGGGGATACGGAAGCCCGTTCTCCCGTCTCGACCGGCTCCCCGACAACGCCACGATCACCCTGATGACAGGGCAGGGCAAGGCGGAGTACCGCGTCACCGGCAGCCGGCGCGCCGGTGACGAACTGCCCACGCCCAGTGGCGGCCGGAACCAGGGCCGGCTCACCCTCATCACCGCCACCGGCGCCCCGTACACCCCCTCGGGGGTGCTGCGCGTCGACGCCGAACTGACCACGCCGCTCCAGCCCAGCCCACCGCGCGAGCGCCGTGCCGGGTGGATCGGTCCCGCGGAAGAAGCGCTGAAGGGCGACGGCGGCGCCTGGCTCGCCGTCTTCCTGTGGACCCAGGGACTGTTTCTCGCCGCGCTCCTCGCCGCCTGGGCACACCGGGTGTGGGGCCGCTGGCAGACCTGGATCTGCGCGGTGCCCGTCCTGGCCGTACTCGGCCTCGCCGTCTCCGGCGCCGCCACCCGCCTTCTGCCGAACCTCCTCTGACCGAAAGGGAGTTGCCCCACCATGACGGTGACGCCGCCGCACCAGCTCGCCGACACTCTGGTCCAGCCCGCAGTGGGCGGCGGCACCGCCGCCACACTGCGGGCCGACGCCGTCTCCGCGTGGTTCGGCGACCACAAGGTGCTCGACCGGGTCTCGCTGACCATGCCCGCGCACGAGGTCACCGCGCTGATCGGCCCCTCGGGCTGCGGCAAGTCGACCTTCCTGCGCATCCTCAACCGCATGCACGAACTGATCCCGGCCGCCGCTCTCGCCGGACGCGTGCTCCTCGACGAGGGAGACATCTACGACCGCGGACGGCGCATCACCCATGCCCGCCGCCAGATCGGCATGGTCTTCCAGAAGCCCAATCCGTTCCCCGCCATGTCGCTGTACGACAACGTCCTGGCCGGGCTGAAGCTCAATGGCATCAAGGCGGGGCGGGACAGCAAGGACGACCTCGTCGAGGAGTGCCTCACCAAGGCCGGGCTCTGGCGCGAGGTCAAGGACAGGCTGCGCCAGCCGGGCGGCGCTCTCTCCGGCGGCCAGCAGCAGCGGTTGTGCATCGCGCGGTCACTGGCGGTGCGGCCGAGGGTGCTGCTGATGGACGAGCCGTGCTCGGCGCTCGACCCGACCTCGACGCGGCGCATCGAGGAGACGATCGCCGAACTGAAGACGGAGGTGACGATCGTCATCGTCACGCACAACATGCAGCAGGCCGCGCGCGTCTCCGACTCCTGTGCCTTCTTCCTCGCGGAGCAGGGGACACCCGGGGTGATCGTCGAACACGGAGACACGGACGCGATGTTCAACGCGCCCCAGGACACCAGGACCGCGGACTACGTCAACGGCCGGTTCGGCTGAGCGGGAGCGGGAGCGGGGCCGGGGGCGGGAGCGGGGACGGAACCGGACCAAGAACCGGGATCGGCACCGGCACCGATGGGGGCGACCGGCACACCGGTCGCCCCCACGGGCAGCGAGCGGCCTCGCCCGGTCAGCCGCAGAACTCCGCCTCGACGACCTTCCCGGTGTCACCCGTCCAGTCCGCGTTGAAGTTGAAGGCGATCGAGTGGCTTCCGTCGCGGGTCATCGCGACCGCCGACAGCGAGCCGCGCGTATCGCCGCTGTGGCCCCAGATCTCCACACCGCACGGCAGTTCCTGACGGAGCAATCCCAGACCGTAGCCGTACCCGGCCGGTACGCCGGCGCCCAGGTCCACGGTGTCCATCATCGCGCCGAGCTGCTCGGCGGGCAGCAACTCGCCCCGGAGCAGCGCGCGGTAGAAACGTTGCAGATCCGCCGAGTCGGAGATCATCGATCCTGATGCCCCCGCGAGAGTCGGATTCAGCTCGGTCACGTCGTGGATCTCCGCGGCGGGATCCTGGGACAGCAGCTTCGAGTAGGCGCGGCCCGAAGGACGGGGCATCCGTACATCGGTCCCCGGCGCGCTGGTGGCACGCAGTTCGAGCGGGCTCAGGATACGGCGCTCGATCTCGGTGCCGTACGGGCGTCCTGTCACCCTCTCCACGATCATCCCGGCGAGGATGTAGTTGGTGTTGGAGTAGTGGAAGCCCGCACCGGGCGCGAAGTAGGGCGGATGGCTCATGGCGAGGGCGGTCAACTGCTCGGGCTGCCACGTGTCATAACGGTGGGTCGGAAAACCGTCTCCGGCGACTTTCCGGCGGAACTCCGGGTCCGAGTTGTAGTTGAAGATCCCGCTGGTGTGATTGAGCAGCTGCCGCACGGTGACGGTACGCCCGTCGTGGCCGTTGCCCCGTACCACGCCCGGCAGCCAGGACTCGACGGTGTCGTCCAGGCCGAGGCGGCCCTCGGCCTCCAGCTGGAGCAGTACGGTGGCGACGAACGTCTTGGTGAGCGAGGCGACGCGGTATCTGTCCCGGGGCAGCCGCTCGCGTCCGGTGGTACGGTCCGCGACTCCTGCGGCGCCGTTCCAGACGCCGTCGTGGTCCGTCACCCGCGCCAGCGCGCCGGGGACCCCGTCCCTGACGGCGGCGTCCAACTGCCGCTGGGTGGCAGCGTGACCGACCGAGGCGACCGAGGCGACCGAAGCGGCCGAAGCGGCCGAAGCGGCCGAGGCATCCGAAGCAGCCGAAGAGGCCACGGCGGGGCCGGTGAGCGCGGTACTCACCAGAGCGGCCGCGGCCAGCGCGCCCGTCCACGCGCGACGCGCGCCGCCGCGGTGCGCCGGTTTCGTACGTATGGCCATGTGAACTCCCGTGTCAGTGCGTGTGTTCGCCGGACAGACGCCCGTGCCGCGCCGAAAGTTCTCGCATGGCTGAGAGTTGATCCACTTCCGGTCTTCCCGGGGCCGGGCTGTGGCAGGGTGTGAGCCCACCGCACTGGAGGCCGATGGTGACGTTTGAGATTGTGACCGCGAACGCCGATGACATCGAACAGCTCGGTACCTGGGCGGACGAGGAGGGGTGGAATCCAGGTGAATCCGACAGACACTCCTTCTTCCCGGCCGATCCGGGCGGCTTCATCTTCGGGCGCCTGAACGGGGAGGCCGTCGCCTCTGTTTCCGCCGTGCGCTACGGCGCCGATTTCGGATTCATCGGTTTCTATATCACCCGGCCCGCCGTGCGTGGAAAGGGGTACGGAATCCAGGTCTGGCGGGCGGCCATGGCGCGGCTGGCCGGCCGGAACGTAGGGCTCGACGGAGTGATCGACCAGCAGGAGAACTACCGTAAGTCCGGCTTCCGCACAGCCTGGAACAATATCCGCTACGAAGGCGTGCCCAGGGCCACCGGCATTCCGGACGGAATGACGCTGACCGACGCCCGCCGGATCCCCTTCGATCAACTCGCCGCCTATGACAGGCGGTTCTTTCCGGCGGAGCGTGACGCCTTCCTCGCCTCGTGGATCGGGCTGCCCGACCGTACGAGCCTCGCCGTCGTGCGCGACGGCGAACTGCGCGGCTTCGCGGCCATCCGCCCGTGCAGCGGAGCCTCCCGTATCGGACCGCTCTACGCCGCGTCCCCGGAGATCGCCGCCGCGCTGCTGAGCGGCCTGGCCGCGACCGTCCCCGGGGCGCCCGTGGCGATCGACATCCCGGATATCAACGCGCCGTCCGTACGGCTCGCGGAAGAACTCGGACTGACACCCTCCTTCGAGGCCGCGCGCATGTATACCGGACCGGTTCCCGAAATGGATCTACCGGGTCTGTACGCCGTCACCAGTCTTGAGCTCGGATAATTCCCCGGGCACTGGCCTCATCGCCGCACCGGGATTAGATTGGTTGAGGTCAAGCAAGTAAATCCGTCGATGGCGTGCGACGCGGGTTTCGCGCGCGACGGGAGTGATGCCCAGTGCGGTGGACAGTCGCGAAACCGGCCGGCTCAGGGGCCGAAACCGACCGTGAGCCGGGACCGCGCTACAAGTGGATCGCCCTGTCCAACACCACACTCGGCGTCCTGATCGCGACGATCAATATGTCGATCCTGCTGATCGCGCTGCCCGACATCTTCCGCGGCATCGGCGTGGATCCGCTCCAGCCCGGCAATACCAGTCTGCTGCTCTGGCTGATCATGAGCTATCTGGTGGTCACCGCCGTGCTGGTGGTCAGCTTCGGGCGGCTCGGTGACATGTACGGCCGGGTCCGTATGTACAACCTGGGGTTCGCGGTCTTCACCGTGTTCTCCATCCTGCTCTCGGTGACCTGGCTGCACGGCACGGCGGGCGCGCTGTGGCTCATCGGGATGCGCGTCCTCCAGGGCGTCGGGGGCGCGATGCTGATGGCGAACTCCAACGCCATCCTCACCGACGCCTTCCCCACCCATCAGCGCGGGCTCGCCCTGGGGCTGAACCAGGTGGCGGGCATCGCCGGATCCTTCATCGGGCTGATCCTCGGCGGTCTGCTCGGGCCCGTCGACTGGCATCTGGTGTTCCTGGTGTCCGTACCGATCGGCCTGTTCGGCACCGTATGGGCGTACCTCAAACTGCGGGACACCGGCGTCCGCGCCCCTGCCCGGCTGGACTGGTGGGGCAATCTCACCTTCGCCATCGGTCTGATCGCCGTCCTGTCCGGCATCACCTACGGGATCCAGCCCTACGGTGGCCACACCATGGGCTGGTCCAACCCCTGGGTGATCACCGCGATCGGCGGGGGACTGGCGATGCTGGTGGTGTTCTGTGTGGTGGAGACGCGGGTCGCCGAGCCGATGTTCCACCTGGCGCTGTTCCGGATCCGCGCGTTCACCGCGGGCAACGTGGCCAGCCTGCTCGCGTCGCTGGGACGCGGCGGACTGATGTTCATCCTGATCATCTGGCTCCAGGGGATCTGGCTGCCCCGGCACGGCTACAGCTTCGAGGAGACCCCGCTCTGGGCCGGTATCTACATGCTTCCCCTGACCATCGGATTCCTGATCGCGGGTCCCTTCTCCGGCTGGGCCTCCGACCGGTTCGGCGCGCGGACCTTCGCCACCGGCGGCATGCTGCTGGCCGCGGGCACGTTCGTGGCGCTGAAGGAACTCCCGGTCGACTTCGGCTATCCGATGTTCGCCCTGATCCTGCTGCTGAACGGGCTGGCCATGGGGCTGTTCGCGTCGCCCAACCGGGCGGCCATCATGAACAGCCTGCCGCCCGACCAGCGCGGGGTGGGCGCCGGGATCAGCACCACGTTCCAGAACTCCGCCACGGTGCTCTCCATCGGCGTCTTCTTCTCCCTGATGATCGCGGGGCTCGCCGGGGCGCTGCCCGGAGCCCTCACCCACGGTCTGACCGCCCAGGGCGTGCCCGCGGCCGACGCGGCGAGGGTCGCCGCGCTGCCGCCGGTCGGCGTGCTGTTCGCCTCGCTCCTGGGATACAACCCCGTGCAGACGCTGCTCGGGCCCCATGTGCTCGCCCAGCTGCCGGCCGGGCACGCCGACTACCTGACGGGGCGCGCCTTCTTCCCGGCGCTGATCTCCCAGCCGTTCGCCGACGGCCTCTCCGTCGCCTTCGACTTCGCGATCGCCGCCTGCCTGGTCGCGGCCGTCGCCTCGCTGCTCCGGGGCGGGCGCTACGTCCACGGAGACCGTCCCCCGGCCGCGCCTCCCGCCGCGGCGGGGCGGCGGCCGGACACCTCGGAGTCGCCGGCCCCGTCGGCCGCCGCGGCGCCGCTGCCGTCCGCGCACTCGTCCGCTCATTCGTCCGCGCACTCGTCCGGGCATGCGTCCCCACGGCCGTATGTGGGGCCGTCCCCCGCGCCTCCGCCTCCGCCTCCGCCGCCGCCCTCGTCCGAGGGGCCGTGATGACCGAACCCGCACCCGCACCTGCCCCCGACCCGGACTCCGCCGAGATCGCCGGGACCGCTGAGGTGGCTGAGATCACCGATGCCATGGGGGTCACCGAGGCCGCTGAGATCGCCGGACGGCTCCGGCTGGCGATCCAGCACCTGCTGCCCGTGCTGCGTGCCCGGAGCGCCCCCGGCGATCTCACCCCCAGCCGCCAGGCCGCCCTGGCCGCACTCGCCGCCCACGGCCCGCTGCGCATCAGCGAGCTCGCCGCCCGCATGGGCGTCGCCCTGTCCACCGTCTCCCGCATGGTGGATCTGCTCGACAGCATCGGCTGGATCGCACGGCATCCCGACCCACAGGACCAGCGCGCCAGCCTGGTCGCCCTCAGCCGTACGGGCGAGACCGTACTGGAGACCAGACGCCGTGAGACCGCCGCACGCCTCGCCGAGCGGATCGCCCTGCTGACGGACGCGGAACAGCGGGCCCTGTACGCCGCGCTGCCCGCGCTTGAGGCCCTGTCCGAGCGCGCCGCGACGTACCCCGGCGAACTGCCCCAGGGAATCTGAGCCATCGCGGGCTCCCGGAGTATCCGAATCGTCGCCGGTCCCCGGGGGGATACCGATCACGCGTAGCCGGCCGGTCCGCTCCTGGCGCGCACCCGCAGGACCAGGATGAACGCCGAGGGCATCGAGAAGACATTGCCGCGGCTCAAGGCGCTCATCGAGAACGGCCGGCCGCGACGGGGGCCCGCCTCCGGATCTCGTGGAGGCGGGCCACGCGGGTCGTACATCCCTGGATCAGACGTTGGGCACCTTGAGCTTGTCCCAGCTCGTCTTGCCCGGCACACCGTCGGCGTCGCTCCCCGAGTAGCCGAGCTTGCGCTGCCAGGCGGAGTAGGACTTGCGGTCGGCCTCGGTCCATTCCGGCCCCGGGCCCACCTCGTACCGTCCGCACCCCTCCGCCACCAGCCGCTTGCCCATCGCCGTGATCACGGCGCTGCGCCGGCCGACCGCGAAGAAGGCCGCTCCGGGGAACGGTTCGAACTTCGCCGGGGGTTTGGGCGGCGGAGTCGACGGGCCGTCCGGCTTGCCGCCGAGCCGGTCCCCTATCCGCGTGCGCATCGACTCCATCGTGAAGCCGCGCGGATCGATCTTCCCCGGCTGCCATTCCTTATGACCGATCACCGAGCGCTGTGTCCAGCCGTGCGCCCGGCAGATGGCCGCCGCGGCCTTCTCTATCGCCTCCAGCTGGGCGGCCGGCCACGGGTCCTTGCCGTCGCCGAGGTTGACGCACTCGAAGCCGTAGAAGTAGCGGTTGCCGTCGGTGTTGGCCTCGTTGTCGGCGGGCAGCGCCGACTCGTTGATCACCGCGCGCAGCACGTCGTCGTCCCCGGACCCGGCGTGATTGGCCCGTCCGTTGCCGACCAGATACACCGTGCCGTCCTTGGCGATCACTCCGTGGCACAGCGGGCCCGGCAGGCTCGAATGGCCGTTGTAGCAGAGCTCCACGGAACTCTGCGTACCCGACGTCACGGTGTGATGGATCATCACTCCGTGCAGCGGCCCCCACGGACCCTTGTGGTTGCGGTTGTGCGTGCGCCAGCTCCGGTGCTCGACGACGCGCAGACCTTCGTTACGGAGTACTTGCAGCAGTTTGGTGGCGGACAGAGGTGTTGCCATCGTGGCGCTCCTTCGCTTCTCTGACTGCTCGTCAGTCCTCTTTTGGTTTCTCGCTGTTCTGTTCCCCGCTGGGCTCTTCCGACGCGGGTCCCGTGGCGCCGTCCGCCGCCGCCAGCTCCGCGGCGACGGCCTCTTCCTCGGCCGCGGTCTCCGCCGCCAGCTCGGCTTCGGTCGCCGCGGGGATCGCGGTGGCCAGCGGGGCGAACGCCAGCCGCAGATCGGCGGCGGAGCCCTCGCCGAACACCCAGGCGAGCGGAGCGTAGTGGTACCGGACCCCGCCGGGGGCCTGGAGCAGCGGCCTGCGGGCCGCGTCCGTGGGCCATTCCACATCGCCGGTGGCGGTACGCGCGGGAACGGTCCAGAAGTCACCGGAGCGATACGTCCTCCCCGGCTCGAAGTAGACGAGAACGCCGTCCTCCAGCGGCAGCCAGCCGCCCTCCTCGATCCGCAGCGCGCCGTCGCGCGGCCTCGCGGCGCCCCGCTTCGTACGGCCCGACTGCCCCGTACCACCGCTCCGGTGCGACGCGGGCCGGTGGTCCCAGCGGCGCAGGAACGGGTGCAGCTCGGGCCGGCGCCCCACCGACGGGTCGGGCTCGGCCGAGAGCCGTACGCGCCGTCCCGGCAGGTCGACCTCCTCCACCCTGAGCAGCGGCAGCGGCTCGCCCCTGCTCAGATACGCGGAGTCGGCGAACTCGACCTGGTCGCCGACGTTCAGATCGAGCTTGCCGTCACCGCCGAGCGAGGCCAGCTCCACCCACGTACCGTCGAGTCCGTCGACCGGAAAGGTCACCGAACCGTTCTCCCTGGACCATTTGAACGTCGCGTCCTTCGCCGCGCCGCCCTGATGGATCTCCACCCGGTACATCTGGTTCTCCGGACCCCGGTACCGCGCGTCCGGCCTCACCAGGCACGGGTCCTCGTCCGCGTGCTCGGGCCGCCGGGCGCGCGCCGCCATCCGGGCCGTCGGCGCCTGCGCCGCCACCCACGTGGTGAACGCCGCGCGGGCCTGCTCCTGCGGCGTTCCGTCCGCCGGATCCAGCGCAAGCCGTGCGCCCGGAAGCGCCAGCACCTGCCACACGACCTTCAGCCTGGCCGCCGTGTCAGGCATCGCCGAGCCCAGCGCGACCTCCCGCAGCAGCGGGTCCTCGGCCGCCGTGACCGTACGCTCCCACACCTTCAGATAGGCCAGATAGGGGAATTGGGTGGGCAGCCGGTCGCCCGGCCGCTCCGGGTCGCGGTAGGCGTCGGGCTGGTCCCAGTACGTCCAGGTGGCCGGTGCTCGCGGCGCCGCCGGAGCGTCCTTGCCGTCGTCCTCGGCGGGGGCCGCGTCATCCTCGACGGGTACGCCGGGCGCCGGACGGGTCGCGTCCACCAGGATGCCGTCCACGTAGTAACGGCCGCCCGCGATGGACAGATCGTCCAGCTCCCGGCCGCCGCCCACGAAACCCAGCGCGAACCCCGTGGCGCCACGCGGACCGCCGTGCCGTCCGATCAGATCGGCGGCGAGGGTACGGGCCTGGTGCAGCTGGATCGCGGCCTGCTCATTGGCGTCCGCGTCGAGCTGGACGCGGCCCTGCTGGGCGATCACCGCCGAGTAGTGCCGGTCGGGCCGGAAGGTGGTGCGGGAGATATCTGCGTGCATGGGAAGGGGTCCCCCTCGGAAGTTCGGCATTCGGTGGCGCGGGATACGGGGCTGCCGCGCAGGGCACAGGGCGGAGAAGGGCTCAGGGCGGAAGGAGGGCTCAGGTCACGGTGACGATCCCGGCGTCGGTACCGGCCGGGGTGTACTCGGCGAGCCGCGCCCGCAGACTGTCCAGGCGCTGCGGCTCGTAGAGATCGTGGAAGGCGCCCATCTCGGAGCCGTCCTCGGCACCCCGCTTGATCTCCTCCGCGCACCCGGCCGCCAACTGCCCGTAAGCGGGCGTGCCGTACCGCTCACCGGTGAACAACGGCCGTACCCGCGCGGCTTCCTCACCGCCCACCAGATCGGGCTGGCAGCGATGGCGGCGCGGGGTGCGCGAGCCGGGCGACACGTACGAGAACCGCACGCACCCGACGCCGCGCCTGGCCACCCGCAGCGCCCCGGTGAAGACAGAGTTCTCGGCGATCGCCACCGCGTGCGTGTGGATCTCCCCGATGACGGTGGTGCGGTGCGCGTGCAGCACGGCGTGGGCATGCCGGCAGTCCGGGGCGGACAGAGCCGCCCGGTCATGGCCGGTGGCGTCCAGGACGCTGTCGCGGATATGGAGGGGCAGCGGGTCGTGCCCCACCTCGTCGCCGATCACCTCGATGGTGCCGAGGACACACCGTTCGATCTCCACGCACGCGGTGGTCCTGTCCAGCACCAGACTCGGTTCCTCGGGGGAGTGCGGCGCGCAGTGCGATTCCAGCGACCAGCCCGGTACGAGTGTGCAGTGCCGCAGCACGACCGCGCCCATGGGGCCGGAGACATGGAGGCCCCGCCCGGTGATCAGCAGACCGTCCAGCACGATCCGGGGGGCCGGGCCCGCGCCCTGCCGTCCGTCATCGTCCCGCGCCGGACTTTCCTCCCGCGCCTGGTTTTCCTCCCGCGCCCGGATGTTGAGCGCGTCGGGCCGGTTGCTGTACCAGTCGAGCAGCCGGATCACCGGCCAGGTGCCCTCGGCGGCCCGCACCTCCAGCCGGTCGCCGGGGTCCAGATCGAAGTCCAGCTGCTCCTGATAGGCGCCGCTGTGCGTGATCTCGATCAGCCCGTCGGGCCCGCGGTGGCCGGCCCGCCGGTCCGAGCGCCACTGCCCGTACGCGTCCATGATCCGCTGGTACGGCTGGCCGGGGCCGACCCGGTAGACCGCCGCGGACACCGGCGTCTCCCGGTCGCGCGGGTACTCGCCGCCGCCCGTGTCGTCCGAGAACGCGTGGTGGTACGTGACCCAGACGCCCTGGCGCGGCGCGGAGCGCGAGCCGAAGGCGATGCGGCCCAGCTCCGGATCGACGGCGACCTGCCCGCGCCTGGGCCGGTAGCGCCAGTCCGTCAGATCCGCCACCACGAGATCCGCCGGCGCCACCGGCTCGTCCTGGCCGTCGCGCCACACCGTGAAGCTCCTGCCGGGTCCGTAGTAGTCGGCGAGCCGGTCGGCGAGCTGCCTGCGGCGGATGGCCGCGGGGACGTTGTCGATGGCCGCGACATGGGTGGCCGACGGCTCCGGCACCGGCCTGGTCACCAGTGGCGTGTCATTGCCGAGGATCGAGAACGTGTAGAGGTGACGGGCCCGGTCGACGCAGTACGCGGGCGCCCCGGTCAGGTGGTACGGCTTCAGCCGCCACACGAACAGGCCCACACCCGCCGGTGATTGGCCGCCCCGCGTACGTGCCGAGCCGGCCCGCCGTACGTTCACCGACCGCGCGACCGCGCCGAACGGGCCGCCCGCGAGATCCAGCGCCGCGCCCTCCCGTACGTCCACGAGCCGGCCGCGTTCCAGCCGGCGCGCGTTCACCGCCGCCGTCCCCGATCCGTACAGCCTGACCGGCTGCTGGTACGCGAGGAGCCGGGAGAACTCCACCGCCCGTGCGGGCAGGCCCGCCACGTCCTCGGCCAGCTCCTCCAGCAGCGCCAGGGTGCCCTTGCGCCGCCGGTTGGCGACCGTCGCGGCGACATCGGCGCGCGGCGCCAGGGCCTCGGCGAGCCGGTCGCGCGCCTCCTCGGCGCTCCCGCCGCTCTCCAGCCCTTCCGCGAGCACCCGCTCGTAGCCGGGCAGCGGGGTGTAGCCGACCAGATCGCCGAGATACGGCAGTACCCAGGGCGCCGCGGTCTCCACGAACCAGTCCTCATAGCTCTGTTCGACCCCGTCGCGGACCCGGTCGACCTGCTCGGCGATCACCGCGAGCAGCGCGCGCAGCGGCTCCCCGCCCTCGGCGTCGCGCAGCCGGTGCCACTGCGGGAGCAGCTCCGCGAGCCCGTCCGGTTCCCTGCTCATGCGGTGACCTCCGTCAGAATCAGTGTGTCCGCGACACGCGGTGACAACAGGGCGAGCCGGGCCGGCCTGATGCCACGGAAGACACACACCGCCCGGCCGCGCGCGAGCCGCCGGGTATCGGTGATGTCCGGGTTCAGCCGCAGCAGTTCGGCCGGCGGGATGCCGTACCGGCCGGCGATCCCGGTGAGCGTCTCACCGTCCCGCTCGGAGACCACGTGCACGTCCTCGTCGTACGTGGCGAGCCGCGCCGGGACCGTGTGGCGCGGCCGGTCCAGCCGCTCCGCGAGGGCGATCAGCTCCTCCGGGGTGACGGACGCCGGTACCCCGGTGAAGACATCGACATCCACATAGTCCACACCGGGCACGCGGTGCGCCGTCGCCAGTACGTCCGAGAGCCGGGCCGGTTGGCCCAACTCCCTTCGCCCGCTGCCGAATTCACGCAACAGTGTCCGGCGCAGCAGGGGTTCGACCACACTCCAGGTGTGATCACGGGCCACCTTCACCCGCGCCGCGAGCAGCAGCAGCACCAACTCGCGTACGTCCACCCGCACGGGCAGGCGCGCGTCGCCGTACCGGGCGAGCGAGGACCGCAGGGAGTCCAGCACCTCGGAGTCGTCGGCGATCGGGATGTCGTCGGCCCCGGCGACGGTCATGTGCAGCACCCGCCGCCGCCCGTCGAAGATCTCCCGGGCGGCGGCCCGGCCGATGCCCGCCCGGGAGCGGGCGAAGTCCTCGTAGTCCCTGATGGACACGAGCCGGTCCAGAGCGGAGACCGCGAGCGGGATCGTGCGCCGGGTCAGACCGGGACCGTCGGCGTCCGCGCCGCCCGTGGCGGGCTGCGGATTGGTGACGGCCGTGATGCCCAGCGGCCGGGTGACGGCCTGGGTGATCCGGTCCGCGGGCACATTGGCGGCGCTGCCGGTGCCGAACCGGTACCGGGCCCGTACGTTCTCGTGCCCGGAGGGCAGCCGGGCGCCGAACACCCCGTCGCCGAAGGTCACCGTCGTACGCCCGTCCGCGGCCGTGCCGGTGACATACACCCGGTCGCGCGGACCGCGACCGGCCAGGCTGTCCACCGCGTGCCAGAGCAGACCGTCGACCCGTACCTCCAGGGTGGGCGTGGCGCCCAGCGGATTGTCGGCCGGCAGCCAGGTCAGCGGCGACTGCCAGAGCGCGAACGTCTGGTTGATCCGGCCGGCGTCGCCGCTGCCGATCGGCTCGTCGCGGCTCTCGCCGTGTGACGCGGGCACCACATTGCCCTGGACGCGCACCGTGTCACGGCGGTAGCGGTGGGCCAGGTCCGTGGTGAGCGTGAGCCTCGTATGGACGTGGTCACCGGGCAGCCCGGGGTCCAGCGCCTGTTCCACCGCCGCGATCATGGCCAGTTCGGTGCCCCGTACCCCGGCCGTGTGCGGAATGTCGGTGCGCTCGC
Source organism: Streptomyces sp. NPDC039430 (assembly GCF_055639435.1). NCBI lineage: Bacteria > Bacillati > Actinomycetota > Actinomycetes > Kitasatosporales > Streptomycetaceae > Streptomyces > Streptomyces sp. NPDC039430. Next base: position 57,537 of record NZ_JBVKAK010000017.1, read on the forward strand.
CCGACACGATCAGATACCGCCCCGGCGCCAACCCGTCGTACAGCTCGGCCAGTTCGAGTTCATTGCCGTGGACGTCCTCGCCCAGCGGCTCGTCGGCGAGCCGCAGCGCCTCACCGCCCGCGTGCACGGTGGTGTCACGGATCGTGGAGAGCAGGACGTCGTGCTCGTCCAGCCAGGGGTCGGCGAGCGTCAGTTCGGTGCCCCGGCCGGTGATGCCGTAGTCGGTGTACGCGGCGGTGCGTACGGCGGTCACACGGGTGGTCAGGAACGCGAGCTTCCTGTCGCCCGGGATCCCGTCGGGCCCCTCGGCGCCCTTGCGGGGACGCTCGACCACGATCCAGCTGCCGACCGTGATGCCGTCCTGGACGGAATCGAGCGGCAGCACATGGCGGTTGGCCCGCTCGGGAACGGTCGCGAGACCGATCTCGACATTCGCGGGCTCGCCGCCGACGGTGTACCGCACGGTCAGCTCAAGCCCGGCGTGAGTGACCTGCTTGTGCTCGCCGGGAGCGAGCCACCACTCCAGTGCCTCGCCGTTGTGCACGGCCACATGGACCCGGCCGTCCTCGCCCGGCCGGGAGACGAAGAGCGTCCGCTCCGGCAGACCGGGCAGCAACTGTGCGGTCACGCCCGGCTCCTGGGAGTCCGCCGGGCGCCGGGAGAGCCAGCTCAGATCGCGGTCCTGGGCGGTACGCGTCACCAGCGAGACCCGTCCCGGCGCCAGCTCGAAGGTGATCTCGGCGGGCAGATTCTCCGACCGCTGAACGGACGAGCCGGTCTCCGTGTGCTGGAACTCGGCGCGTACCGGCACCCGGCCCGCGGCGTCGTACACGATCCGCATGGTGGTGAGGGACGAGCCGCCCAGCGGCCAGTCGGTCTGCCGGATGACCCGCCCGCGCTCGTCCTGGACGGGCTTGAGCGGCGCCGTCGCCCCGAACGGGGCCCCGGTCACCCGCATCGCCTGGAGCTCGCGCAGCAGCGCGGGCACGGCCGGGGCAGCGTTGCGCCACGCCGTGTACATCCCGTCCGCGATACGAGGGTCGAGGGCGGAGAGGAGCCGTGCGCCGAGGTCGGAGCCCGGCGCGAAGAGCCGCGCCGGGTCGTGCGGGAGCGCGCGTGCCCCCGGCGCGGGTGTGACGACCCGGGAGCGCAGCGCGGGCAGGACGGCGCCGAGCGCCCGCATCGCGGGGGAGTCCGCCGCCCCGGCGTTCGCGGGTGCGTGTACGGGGGTGCCACCCCCGGCGTTCGCGGGTGCGTGTACGGGGGTGCCACCCCCGGCGTTCGCGGTGGCGCGTACGGGGGTGCCCGTGGTGGTGCCCGCGGAGGCGTACGGGGAGACGTCCGCCGGGGCCGGCGGCACGGGCTGCGAGGGCTCCAACGCGGCCGCCCGCTCCATCAGTTCGCCGACCACCGCCTCCAACTGCTCGAACCAGGCAACGACTTCCTCGTACGGAGCCGCCACGGCCTGTGCCTCGGTCAGCCGCTCATGCGGATCCGCGAGCCGCCGGGCGAACGCCGCCGGGGACGCGATGCCGTCCAGCTCGCCGCGCAGCGGCGCCAGCACCTGAGCGTCGAACTCCTCGATGATCAGGCTGACCGGGCGCGGATTGGGGTTCTCGGGGGTGGGATCGCCCTCCTCGGCCTCCCGCCCGTCCTCGGTGATCCACTCGCGCAGCTCCGCCACCAGCTCGGCGAGCGACGGCGGCGCGGACTGCGGCAGCCCGATCGCCGTCACCTCGTCGTCCCGGTCGATCCGGACCCGCGCGACCGGCAGCAGCCGCCGCACCCCGGCCGTCTCCCCGTCCGCGGCGAAGACGAACAGCAGCCTGTCGCCGGTCCGGAGCGAGGTGGCCGTGCCGGACACCTGGATCTCGGACCGCCTGGGAAGGTCGTCCGGGGTGAGCAGGGCGGGGCGGCGCCGGCGTACCGCCAGCTCGTTCCAGGCCCAGCGGGCCGTCAGGTCCTCACTGGTCTCGAACGTCCGCGACTCCTCGTCCGCCGAGGCGGGCACGCTGTTGCTGCGCGCGCCGCGCGGGATCAGCACCGGCAGGTCCCCGGCGCGCGGATCGCGGTCCAGGGTGTACGCGAGATGGGTGTCGGCGGCGATGCCGGGCCGCGGCCGGTGCCCGACCAGCCGCCCCAGCAGGGCGAGCGAGCGGTACTCACGCGCCGTACGGAGATACCCCTCCTCGGCGATCCGCTCGGAGTGGAACGTGAGGAGGTCACCGACGACCGCCCAGGAGTCGAGCAGCCCGATCGCCGGGTCGTCCGGGGTACGGACGGTCAGCCCGCGCAGCGCGGGGTAGCCGGGGGAGGCCAGCCGGTCGAGCATGGCCGCGAGGAACGAGCCGTACTCACCGACGCGGTAGTCGAGGGCCGTCCTGCCCGGCGGGTTGTACAGCGGCGGGGGCGCGTGGCGCTCGTCGTGCCCACCGCGGCCGCAGCCGCAGGTGCGGGTGTCTCTCATCGTGCGCCTCCGGCCAGTTCGATGGACAGCCGGCCGTTCTCGGGCCGGTCCGGGTCGTTGTCGCACCGCGCGATCTCCAGCGGGCCGAGCCGCAGCACGCCTTCGTCCAGTGCCGTGTCGTCCGTGCCGTCCGTATCGTCCGTGCCGTCCGTGTCGGCATGATGGGCGGGAGCCTCGTCGAAGAGCCGGGTCAGCCGGGTCACCCGTACGCTCTCCACGCCCTGTACGGCCGCCGCCGCGGCGACCAGCCTGCTGAGCCGCACCGGCTCGCCGAAGGTCAGCGCGTCGGGGTGGAAGAAGCCGGGCCGGCCGCCCGGCAGCCGGCGGCCGCCCAGCAGCCGGTACAGCTCGGCCAGGATCTGCCCGTGCTGGTGGCCGGGCGCGGCACACACCGTGAGAGCGATGTCCAGCGGTACGTTCCTGGCGGGGCCGACGACCAGGTCATGGCCGATCCTGCGGTAGCTCTCCAGCGCGTACGACACCGAGTCGAGCAGCTCGGGGGAGGGATCACCGTTCCCCAGCGCGCCGATGGCGACATGCGCCTCCTGGACACCGCCCGTCCAGCGGATCTCCGCCGCCGCGCGCCGCACCCCCGGGAGCCCCTCCGCCAGCGCCGCGTAGTCCTCGGCGGTGACGGCGCGCAGCCGCGAGCGCTTGAGGCCGAGCGGCGCCAGCTGGCGTACCTGATCGATGGGTTCCGGCTCCGTGCCGCCGACGGCCGGCAGCGGATTGCGCACCCCCGCCACGGGCATCGGCTCCCCGGCGTCGGACGCGTCCGGGTCACGGCACAGCACCAGATGGTTGATGGCCTCCGCGCCGACATTGCCCGCCGTGCCACCGCCGAGCCGGTAGTGCAGCTCCAGCCGGGCCCCGGGTCGCGGACGCGCGCCGTGCCGCCCGTCGCCGAAACGCAGGGCGATCCGCCCGTCGTCCTCCAGCTCACCGACGAAGTGCCGGTCGCGCGGGCCGCTGGAGAGCAGATCGCGCCGGGGCGCCCAGGGCGTGTCACCGTCCATGACACGCACCGCGGGCAGCGCGGCCCGCGGATCCTGTACGAGGGCCGCGGCGGGTCCGCGCAGCACCGCCTCACCGGGATGCAGCCCGACCGCGTACGCCGGGCCCCAACTGTGCGCGATCTCCCAGGCGATGGTGCCGTCGAGCACCGCGCCCGCCCGCGCCCGCGCGCCCAGCACCTCCAGCCGTCGCAGCTTCGCGGCGAGCAGACGCTCGGCGCGGTGCAGCAACTCACGCAGCGCGCGCACCGGATGGCGCCGCAGCTCGATACGTTCCAGCACCCGGGGCCCGAACAGCACGGTCAGCTCGGCGATCTCACGGTCCGTCAGTTCGTCGTGATCGCGGGCGCCGCGCCACAGCTCCACCAGCCGCGCCCGCACCCGGCCCCCGATGGCCGCCAGCCTGTCGGCCTGTCCGGCCGAGACATGCCGGGGCTCAGGGAACGGTACGGACTGGACAACGGGGGAGCGGTCGAGCACCGGCCGGAAGCGCGGCCGGATGCCCGGATAGGTGACCTGCGCCAGCAGGGTCGCCAGCGCCTCCGCCTGGGCGTACGCGGTGCCGGGGACGACCTTCTCCCGCCGGCGCCCCGCCAGCTCCAGCGTGAGTCCGGCGCGTACCGTCGCCTCCTCGCCGACGACGGTGAACAGCTCGCGCATCTGATTAGCCGTCAGTGACCGGCCGCAACGCGTCTGGTTGATACGGGTGTTGATCAGCGCGGCCGTCGCGTTCCCCGCGTCCCCGTCCCGGCAGCCGAAGCCCGACGGCTCACAGGAACCGAGGACGGCGGGCGCCGGCGGGACGGTGACCGTCTGGGCCGCGCCGCCGTGGAAGGCCGGCGAACGGCCGTGGTCGACGAGCACGACATTCCCGCGCGCCACGCTCACATCCTCGACCGGCTCACAGCCGGGGCCGCCGCGTGTGGACAGACAGACGGGGAAGGCGAGCGCGTCCTCCCGCGCCCAGGTGACCTCCAGGACGGGCTGGTCCGTCAGCCGGTCCACGCCCGGAGTGACGGAGGTGAGGCGTACGGCCTGCCGGTGCGCCGGATCGGCGTCGCCCGGCGTCCCGGAACGCGGTCCCCGTACCTCCTCGATCACCAGCAGATCGCCCGGTGACAGCTCCAGCGTCCGGGACACACACTCCTTCTCCGGGGACTGCTTCTTCGCCGGCTCCTTCTCCGTCGGCTCCTTGTCCGCCGACTCGTTGTCCGCCCACTCGTCACGGAGCGTGGCGGCGGTGGCTCCCCTGGGCAGCGCGCACACCTCGTCGCCCCAGGTCCAGAAACGGATGGTGTTGTGTCCGGGGGAGAGGACCAACGGCTCCTCGGCGACGACCGGTTCGAAGACCTCCACCGAACTGCGCTCGTCCAGCACGGCCAGATCCCGGTCATCGATGACCGTACCGATCTCGGGCCGGTCGCGCGGCGCCGGCGTACGGACGTCGACGGCGGCGAAGCGGAACGTACCGGGCGGCAGTGTCAGCCGGCGCACGGTCTCGACCGTGACGAAGGCGCGGGCGTTGACCCCGTCGTGCATCGGATAGTCGATGAGCCGCACATGGCGGCGTACGGACACCCGGCGCCGTGCCGTGTCGAGATACGCCTCCGTCGCGACCGCGTCCTGCTGATGACTGATCAGATCGGCGGTGTGGGCGATGAGTTCGACCAGGGTGGTACCGAGGTCGGCGGCGTTGCGCTCGACCCAGCCCGGAGTGGTCAGCGCCAGCCGGTCGAGAATCAGGCGGCGGATCGTGTCGTAGTCGCGCGCCGTGTAGTCGATGACAGGCGCCGCGTCGATGACAGGCGCCGCGTCGATGACGGGCGCCGCGTCGATGACGGGGGCGGGGGTGTGCGGGGCCGCCGTTCCGCCGGCCCGCTCGTCCTTCGCGCAGTCGAAGGGGGTGGGACAGTCCGCCCGGAAGTCGAAGTCGGCCCAGAAGTACCGCTGGTCGAAGCCGGGGAACGGCTCGGTGCCCGGCCGTCCGTACGGATCCGTCCCGACCACCGAGAGCCGGTAGCGCGAGGTGTCGCCGGTGCGGTCGAGCGTGACGAACAGCCGGTCGTCCAGCTCCGGGTCCTCCTCACGCTCCACCGACACCTCGACGGCCTCGATCCTGGTGATCCGCCGGCCGCCGTCGATCCGGATGTTCTCCGGGCAGAGCCCGTGGGGCGCCTTGCCGAGGAAGGTGACGGTGAGGGTCAGCCCGTCGTCACCGACCTCGACCGCGTCCACACCACCGAGCCGCGCGGCCCGTACCTTCGTACGCCTGCCGTCCGTACGGCAGACCAGCTGATCGCTCGGCACACTCATACCGGGCCGCTCCCCTCGAACACCTCGTCGCGCCGGCTCGCGGTGGAGCGCACCACGTAGCGCAGATACACCCGCACCACGTTCTCCTCGCTCACCACGTCCAGCGCCTCCACCTCGATGAGTTCGCCCAGCCAGCGCTGGAGCGAGGCCTGTACCGACAGCTCCAGGGCGGAGGCCAGTTCCGGGCTGTTGGGTGTGAAGACCAGATCGAGCAGACCGCAGCCGAAGTCGGGGCGCATCACGCGTTCGCCGGGGCTGGTGAAGAGCAACTGCTCGATCAGATCCCGCACATGGTCGTCGTAGTCGGCGTGCGCGGTGCGCCCGCGCCGGTCGGTGCGGAAGGGAAAGGCGATGTCGCTCCTCACCGGCTGGACACCCCCCGGGTCACGGGGGCGACCACCGGCGGTCCCTGCGGTACCAGCGCGGCGCTGAAGCAGAGCGCGGACGTGCTGTCGAGCAGCGCGGGCGCGCCGTCGATCAGCACACCGCCGCGCTCCGGCGTCCAGCGGACCGTGACACACGGATGGGGGACCCCGTCGATGAGGTGCGGGCAGCCGCTGACGGTGAAGACGTCGGTGGCGGTGGGCACCGGCAGGCCGTCGACCCGTACACCGGACGACCGGGCGGCGGCGGGTACGACCCGGCCGCCGTGCGGACAGCTGATCGTGGACCCACCGTTCACAACATTCCCGGACAACAGACCTCTCCCCGTGGTGTTCGTCGTCATCGTCTTTGTCTTCGTCTTCGTCGCTGTCATCGCTGTCATCGCTGTATCGCCGTCGCTATCGCTTCTTCATCGCTTCTTCGGCACGATCAGCCGGCCCTCGTTGATGCTGACCTCGTCGCCGATCAGCACGATGGACGCCCCCTTGCCGTTGCCGATGGTCACGCCCTTCTCGTCGATCCGGACGTACGCACCGCCCTTGGCCTCCAGCAGGATCCCGTCGCCGCCGGGCACGTCCGACATCACCAGCTTGTGGGCGCCGGGGGTCTGGATCACCACCGGTTGCGAGGCGGGCAGTTCCGCGCTCGCGCGGGGCGGCAGCTCCGAGGCGTCCCCGTACCAACACCCCGTCCAGACGGGGAAGCTGGGATCTCCCTGCTCGAACTCCACCCACACCCCGGCGCCGATCTCCGGGACGGCGTACTGCCCCGACCGCCGCCCGGTGAAGGGCAGGCAGGGCAGCGCCCAGGTCGACGCCTCGTCGCCCAGCACATCCGGCACCTGGGCCGTGATCCTGCCGATCCTGAGCGGATCCTTGTTGTCGATCACACGGCCGCGGAACTTGCCGAGGAAGCGGTTGTTCGGTGCCGCCATACGAAAGTCTCCTGGTCCCTACGGGCGAACGGTCGTGCTGCGGGCGATGAGGCCCTCGCGGGTGAGCGTGAAGTTCTGCTGATACGAGCCGGGCCTGAGGTTGTGGGTGACGCTCTTGACGTAGTAGTCGCCGTCGTAGGTCACCCCGGCCCCTCTGACGCCCACCAACTCCCTTGGCCGCAGTACGTATCCATGCCGGTTGACATCCAGTGACCCGGATCCGGAGATCGCGTCGGCCGAGGTCGCGGCCCTGGCGAGAGCCTCGGCACTCGCCTGCCCGAAGTCCTTCTTCGCCGTACCGGAGAGGGTCTTGCGCTTGAGCGCCGGGGTGGCCCGGCGGCCCAGCGGTGGCCGCAACGGGCTGATGTCGGGCTGGGCGAGCAGTGTGGAGTCGCGCGACGCGGGGTCCTGCACGCGCGCCTGCGGCTCCTCGCGGGCGGTCCCGTCGTACGCGAACGTCAGCTGGTCGACGGTCGAGTTGTTGTCCATATTCACATTGAGCGCGTGCTGACGCTGCCCGAGCCGCTGCTCGGGCCCCCAGAACGCGCTGGACCGGCCGGGCACGGGCCCCGGATCGAGATAGAAGGTGTAGCCATTGGCCTTGGCCAGCTCGTTCACATACTGGAGATCGGTCCCGGTCTGGTAGTCGACGCGGTACTGCTCCCGGGCCGGCTGCTGAATCTGCTCACGGATGATGCGCGCGTCGATCCCGTAGTCGGCGTACTTCGCGAGGATCCGCTCGACGCGCTGCGAGGGCGCGAGATTGGGATACCGGTCGGTCCGCTCCTCCAGGTCCATGAGCAGGGTGAGGTCCTCGCCGGTGACCGTGAGTGTCGTCTGCCCCGGCTGATTACTGGCCCCGACCTCCTGACGCACGATCAGCCCGTCGAGCAGCACGGTCGTGGTCCCCTTGACCGACGCCGTGACGATCACTCGCGTGCGCGGATCGAAGAACCCCTCGGGCAGCAGCCGCCGCGTGATCATGCCGGTCTTCGTCAGATCGAAGGCGATCTGGAACCCGCTCCGCTCCCCGGCCGTCATCGTGATCTGCGCGGACAGCAGCGCCTCACTGACCTCGGCGGGGACGGGACGGGTGAGCTTGGGGCCCATGCGGAGGGTGAGATGGACGGGCCCGGTCCCGATCGGCTCGTCAGCCATGGCCGTTCCCCACGGCACCGCCGGGCAGCGGAATCCCGATCACCCGCCCCGGCTCGTCGGTCAACTCGCGTGGATCGAGTACGGGGTTGGCGTCGGCGATCTGCCACCACTGGCCGGGATCGCCGAAATACCGCTGCCCGAGATGGTCGGGCCGCTCCCCATCACTGACGACATGAGGCGCGCTCGCCCGCCCGTCCCCCAGCGGAGGCAGCAACCGCCGCTTCGTATACCGCACCTCGGTCCCGTCCGGCTGCTGGTGCACCCCGATCTCGGCGTCGTGATACCGACTGGAACGGGGGTACGGATGAGCCCCGGGTATCCCGTCCAACGCACTCTCATACGGCTCGATCACTGTGGCCTACCTCCCCATCCCGATACCGCCGCCAACGCCACCACTCAGCCCCAGAGCCCCGAGCTGCCCCGCCGCTACCCGAGCGGCCAGCCGCTCCTTCTGCGCCAGATGCGCGAGATACAACTCGGCCCCGCGATGCCCGGCGGGCAGATCACTGACCGTCAGCACCTTCAGCCCGATGCCGAGCGAGGCCCGTATGGGGTTCAGATTCACGTCGAACGCCGACTCATTGATCGACAGCTCGGTCAGCCGCACGGGCATGACGCGCTTACTGCCCCAGGTGAAGAGCGTCAGCGGCGTCTCGATCGGACTGATCTCGATGGTCCCGTTCTGCGCCAGGCGGGACGCGGCCCGTAACTGCGCCGTGGTGGGCTGCACCAGCATCTCGAGGACGGCGAGCTGAGGATGAATCCCATCGGGCGCGGCGACATCCAGCTGATCGGTCGCGTCGATCTCAGCGGTGAACTTCCACGTCTCCTGCGCCGGCCCCTTGAGCCGCAGCGCCTCATTCCGATCCCCGCTTCCACTCCCCCCTCCGCCGGAGTCCCCACTACCCCCGGCGGCCTGGGGCGCGACGGAGCGTTCGAGGGTGTCGGGATTGAACTGCAGCACGATGATGCGCTGGGGCGTGCCGCGCTCGGGATCGACGATGACGATCCCGGACCGGATGGGCTTGGGAATATCCGCGTAGCGAGTCACAGCCGGGCCTCCAGACGGTTTGTCAAGGACGTGTAGTCGTATTGCGGAAACACAGCGGGGAACGTCTCGAGCATCGTCGTCAGATTTTCCACGTGCGCGCGGAATCCGCCGTCGCGCAGAGAAGCATCCACGAACAGCATCTGCCAGCCAAACGCCCCCTTGGTGAGGCGCAGGGTGTCCAGATACTGGCAATAGTTGAGTTCCATCCTCAGGAAGCCCTGGGTGTTGATCTGCTCGTCGAACAGATACCGGTCCTGGTACCAGATCTCCAGCGTTTCTTTGTGTGGCTCCAGCCGGATGAAAGCGGCTTCACCCGTGGCCCGGTGCGGAGCCGAGTCGATCATCCGGAGGCCGGCGAGCAGTGCTCGCTCGCTCTCCATGGCCAGGTCGTTGTGCCGTGGTGGGTCTCCGGTGATGGCCAGGTAAAGGTGAGGAAGGCTGAACTCGCCGGTGCACTTCCGATCCTGTGACGCCAGGGACCATTCACATGAGAGATGTACGAACCGTAGCGCGCACTCTTTGAGCTCATCGCTGAGCATCACATCCGCCCACTCCGGGCTCTCATCCGACAGGGGATCGAAGGTCGCCAGTGGGAATGTGATGTCTTCCTGCCTGCATGTCACATCGAACAGCGAGCTTCGCGCGAGTTCCCTGATCGATTCGGTCTGCAAAGTCTCGCTCTGTGTCAGAGGATCCGTCATGGTTCACCTTCGGCGCGGAGCATGGGTGGGGACGCGGAGCATGGATGGAGAGAGGGATGGGCGTGCAGCGCTAGAACCGTAGACGTCCTTCGCCTCTCAATTTGATGAGACGGCGCTGTATCTTGATCAGTTTGAATCGTGGTTGGTACTTCTGCAGGCGGTCCATCATCTCGGTCTCGTTGCTAAATCGCTGTTCTTCCCGCAGCCTTAGGATGGCGCGCATGTGTGAATCCCGGGCTTCGAGGGCGAGCTTCAGTCGGTATGTGTCCTTTTCGTCGTTCACTGCGACTTCAGGAGCGACTCCACTGGCCGGAGGCTCCTCCATATCCGGAATCGATACCTGGGTCACGGAGCGCCCCCGGTCCCAGTGGGATTGGCTCTCGCCGCTCTTTCCGGCCTTGCGCGTGTACTTTCCCCACGCCGTGTTCAGCTTGTTCGGGAACCCCTGAATTGGATCGCCTCCACCAGGATGGTCCTTCTTCGGGTGGTAGGTGATGTTCACTTGATACCAGACGATCCTGGCCCCGTTGGCTATCCACTTTCCAGCCGGACCTTCGGTTACCCTGAGCTTCATGTTCTGATAGTGCCTCGCCGGCACGAGGTTCTGGTTCTTGACGTTGCCGCCCAGTTCATACGGCAAGAGGTGTGTCCTGTCCCAGCGTTCGCTGTCCTTGAGATTCGTCATCGTGTTGAGATACCGGAATCCAAACGGCTCGGGTGTGCGCTTGGTGTTACGGTCCTGTTCGGATAGGGCGAATTTTTGGTTCACGTACTCGGAAGTGAATCCGGAAGCCAGCTTGTTGTCCTCGAACTTCGGCGAATTCACTGGAGGCAGCTTCGGGTCGCGACGTGTGTCCTCAAGCCAGTCGACCGGGACGGTCTTGTCGCCCCTGTCGAATCCAGCGTTGTCGAAACCCTCCTCCGGGACTTCCCTGCCGCTGATGACGCCGCGCGAGGGGTTGAGCCTGGCCACGACCTCGAACCGAGGAGGGTGCTGTCGGCTGAGTTCGGTGAGGCGGTACCACCGCCGCATGGCTTCCAGCGCCAACACGTGGTCTTTCCGGGCAACGCCCTTGCGTAGCCTGCTCTCTTCGACGGGGCGGATGCGGGCCACGATCCTGCGTAGGCGATCCACCTTGGATTCGGTGGAGTTCTCCGTCTTGCGGCGCTGATCCCGCTGCCGCCGTCGCTGCTCCTGGCGCGTCCTCTGTTGCTGGCGCAGCAGGTCGCGGCGGCGGGCGTAGGCGTCTCGCATGCGGCGGGCGTTGTTGTCGAGGTCGCGGCGGCGCCGGTCGCCGGTGTCTCGGCGGCCCAGGGCGTCTTTGGCCCTGCGGGTGCGGTTGAGGGCTGCCCGTACCGTCCGCCTGGCGCGGTTCATGGCCCTGGCCGCCGGCGATGTGGGGCGGCGGCGCTGTGTTGGCTTCGTGCTGTCGGGTTCGCGGCGTGGGCGGGTGCGGTCCTGGGGGGTGTTCTCGTCGGTGCGGTCGGGGTCGTTCCGGCGGTCGCGGTCGGTCGCGCGGTCGGTCGGGCGGTCCGGTCGCGGGCGCGTGGACGGGGCGGGGGAGCTTTGGGGGCGGCGGGTCGCGGGGCGGGCGGTGGCGCCTCGGGACGGGCGCGGGGGCCGGCCGGGGCGGGGCGGTCGGCGCCTCAGTTCGTCGGCGGTGCGCCGCGCTTGCTGCTGGGCGTCCCGTGTCTCCTGGTTCCTGCGCCGCTGGTCGTCCGGCCTCGGCCGCTCCGTCGCCTGTGGCCTGTTCGGATTGTTCGGGCGCGTGGGGTCCTGGGGACGCGGCGCGGCCCGGGGACCGCCTGCGGCGTTCGGGGTGTTCGGTTTGGCGGGGTCCCGTTTGAGGCCCTCCGCCACTCCCTTCAGGCGGTCGCCCACCTTCTTCACATACCTGGCGACCCCGCTCAGCAGCGCCTGGTAGGCCAGTTCCAGCAGCGCGACCACACCCGAGGCCACGGCCTTGGCGAACAGCAGGCCCGCGTTGCCGCCCTTGACCGCCTTCAGGTAGTCCATGAACGCGCCGAAGGCCTGCAGGATCTCGCTCAGCGCACCCCACGCCGCCTTCAGGGCGTCGATGATCGCCAGCACCCAGCCCGCGCCGGGGATGAGCTTGGCGATCACCTTGGTGATGACGATCTCACCGATGATGAACGGCAGTTGGGGCTGGGCCTCGGCCCAGGCCTCCTCGGCCATCTGCTCCTTGCTCACACCACCGTTGAGCAGCGCGTCGAAGATCGCCTTGGGGAGGCCGAGTACCTCTTGGATCTTCTCGTTGAACCAGTTCTTGACCGCCGAGATGATTTCCTGGAAGAGGTAGTTCCTGGCACCGTCCTCCGCCGAGGCCGCGGCTCCGCTGAGCCAGCCTCCCGGGTCGGTGATGATGTCGGCGGCGATCAACGCCCACTCGCCCAGCGCGTTGAGCAGGCCGAGCGCGAAGTCCATGATGGCCCTGAGCCCGCTCATGACGGCGTCGACCGCCATCCGGAGACCTTCGCGCAGCGCGTCAAGGAGGCCGCTGAGCATCTCGCCGAGCTGGTCGAGGAGATCGTTGACCATCTCTCGAAGCTCGTCGGCGATCTCGTTGACCAGCTCGATCGCCGCGTCGCGGATCCGGATGATGAGATCGCGAATCTCATTGGCGATCTCAAGGAGGCCGTCGAGCAGATCCTTGCCCAGCTGGATCAGGGCCTCGGTGAACTCCTCGAACTTCTCGATGATGAACTCACGGGCCTCCTCGATCCAGCCGAGAACAGTGCCCTTGAAGTCCGTGATCAGGCTGGTGATCGCCTCGCGGGCCGCCCGGAAGACCCTGATAATGGCGTCTTTGAGCTCATTGAGCTTGTCCCGGATCCAGTCGAACGCCCGGGAGATCCAGCTGCCCGAGTCGTTCTTCGCGGTGTCGCGTTCGCTCTTGGCGCCTTCCTCCGCCCTGGTCCTCTCCCGTCCGATCTCCTCCTGATCCGTCGTCCGCCGCGTCTCGACGTCCTCGTCGGTCTGCTCCTCCTTGTCCTTGACGTCCTGGCGGATCTTCTCGATCTTGTCGCTCTTCTTCGTCCCGAGGGAGTCGAGTTCTCCGTCCTGCTCCGTCCTCCACCGCGCCCGGGACTCCTCGACCTCGGCCCTGGTCCGCTCGCGCTCCGCGGTCTGGGTCCTCGTATTGGTCTCGATCTCGCCGCGGACGTCCTGCCTGTGCCGCTCCTGTGACTTCCTGAAGTCGTCGTCCTTGGCCTGCCGCTTGTCGGACATCGACTTCCGGCCGTCGCTGAACGCGCTCCGGAGCCGCGGTCCGCGTTCGTGTTCCGCGACCTCCGAGACCGCCTCCGGCGGGATCCGCCCTCCCACCGGCGCGCCGCCGCTCCGGCCCGCGCCGCCGCCCCGCCCCTGGGCGCCCGGTACGCGAGCGGTCAGCGTCTCCCGCGGTACGTCGGGATAGATCTGGTCCTCGCCCAGCGGCCGGCCGGCGTCGTCCCGCCCCGACGCGTGGAGTTCCTGCCCCTTGGCGTCGAGTTCACCGCCCTGTTCGTCGACGCGGCCACCGGTCTCCCCTTCCAGTCCGACGCCGGGTGCCGTGCCCACCGACGCCTGTGCGAGCATCTCGTCCTCGGTCGGCAGGTCGAGGATCCAGCCCACGAGGGCGTCGGTGTCGATGAGGTCGCCGCCCCCGACGAAATTGCTGACTCCGTTCACGATCCCGGCGACGGCCTGCCCACCGGCCGCCAGGCCCAGTTCGACCTTGCCGGGCTCCTCGATCTCCATCCCCGGGATCTCGCCCTCCGGGGCCTGGTCCCCCTCGACCTCCGCCTCCTCCTGCTCGGGGGCGTCGACCTGGGCTGCCGGATCACTGGAGTACTCGCCCGGCGCGGAGGTGCTCGGCGCGCCGCTCAACGTCTGTGGGGCACCGGACGGCCGTTCCGTCGTCGGCGGCGCGGCCTGGAGCGCCTGGTGTTCCTCGCCGACGGTCCTGTCCACCGCTCCGTTGACACCACCCAGCGCCTCAAGGGCGCGGTGCGGCTTGAGGTTCGCCGCGGTGCTGAGCCCGGCCTCCGGTGACACCTGCGACAGGTTCGGCGCGGCCGGTTCGCGCTTCGCCCTGGCCGGTGCGGCGGCGCGTGAGCCCCCGCGGCCTCCGCCACCGCCCGAGGCGCCGCGCGTGCCACCCCCGCCCTTGACGGTCCGTGAGGACGCGGAGCCGGACGAACGCGAGGGGGCCGGTGCGGCCGCGGGAGCCGCCTCCGACGTGGGACTGGCCGTGGGCTCGGGAGCCGAAGTGGGAGCCTCCGACCGTGGGGCCTCCGCCCCCGGCTCCGGCGCACCGCCGCTCGTGGTTCCCGCCGCCCCTCCCGCACCTGAGACATGGGTGTCCCGGGCTGGGGAGACGTCGCCTGATGTGCCTGTCCCGGAGTCCTGCTCGCCCGAGCGGGCGTCACCGCTCTGGCGGGCGCCCTCGGACGTGCCCGTGTCCGGCGTCGGGGACGTCGCAGCGGCAGGAGAGGACGCGGTGGGCGAGCCGGAGGCCGTACCCGAAGGCGTACTTGAGGCCGTACCGGACTTTGCCGTCCCGCCCGCCGACGGCTGGTCCCGGCCCCGGCCCTGCCCCTGGCTCTGCCCCCGGTCCTGGCTCTGTTCCGCCGTCCCGGATTCCTGGGCTTCCGGCTTCTGGTCCGGTTCGGACCGCTCCGTCTCCGGTGCCGCCGATTCCCGGTCCCTCACCTCAGGTGTCGGTCCGGAAGGCACGGTAGGGTCACCGGCCGGTCCGTCGGACGAGGGTGGCGGGCCCACCTCCTGTCCGACCGGCTTCTCGGCCTGGAGGGCGTTGAGCTGCCGGCCCTCCGCCTCGGCGCGGGCCGCCGGGGAATCATGCGCCTCACCGTCGGCGCCCATCGGCCCCGAGAGTTCGTCCTCCCCGGAGTCGGACTCCGCCGCGTCCTCCTCGTCCCGTCGCGCCTGCACCTCTTCGGCCTTGGTCCCGGGAGGCTCGGGAAAGCTCGGCGTCGACGGACCGGCGCCCTGGTCCGGGGTGATGTTGTCCGCGGTCGGTACACCCGACACGTCGAGGTCGGACGCGGGGAGAAAGTCCTCAGGTCTGATCTCGGTATTCCACGCGCTGTCTCTGTCGAACGCCTCTTCCGCTTCGAGCTCTTCCAGCTCGCCGGCCGCACCGGACTCCGGGCCCGGCGGCTCATCCTCCAACTCCGCGTCCTGGGGACGGATCCCTTCCAGCGTGCTGCGGCTGCCCAGATCCGCGGTCCTCAGCAGAGCGCCGGGCTCCACCCCCGCCGAGTCCTGACCGTCCTCGCGACGCCTGTCCGCCCCGCGCGGCTGGCCCCCCGCGACCAAGGGCTCCACGGCGCCGGGTCTGTTCTTCGCGGCGGACTCCTCCTTGCCGGCCGTGGGCGCACCACTGACCTCAGGGGCAGCCACACCCTCTCCGGAGTCCTTCCGGCTTTGCTGCTGAGACCCCGTATCGGTCTTCTTGCCCGCGCCGGTCCTGTCGCCATTGGCGCTGCTCCGGCCGCCACCGCCCTGCTCCGACGCCTGCGTCCTCCGCGAGGCGCCGCCGGACGTTCCGGTCGGCTGCCGCGCCCCGGGCCCGGCCGTACGGTCATCGCCGTTCGACGCCGGCCGCCGCTGCTCCTGTTGTCCCTGGTCGATCGTCTCGCCCTGCTCCGGGCTCGGCCGACGCTCGGCCTCGACCGAGCGTTCGGGTTCCCGTTCCAGCGGCTCGACGACGTCCGGTACGGCCGCCGGCGCGCTCAGGGCGTCCAGTTCGAGCGGTCCGCTGTCCTCGCTCTCCTCGACCAGATCGATCAGCCGGTCACGCTCCGAGGGGAGCAGCCGCAGCTCCAGCCGGTCCAGCACAGCGTCCTGCAACTCGGGACCGAAGCGGGCGAGTTGCGTGCGTACGCGCTTGGACCGGTCCTCCGGGTCGCCGCGCAGCGAGCGCAGCAGACTGTTCGTCAGCCGGTCCACCAGCGTCGCCGGGTCGAGCTGCTCCTGGCGCCGCAGATCGGCGTCGAGCGTCGCGTAGCGCAGCCAGCCCGGTGTGGACTCGTCCCGTCGTATGTCCGGGGCCGGTTCTCCGTCCCGTACGGACCGCTGCGCCGCCGATTCCGCCTCGCGCTCCATGGTCTGCTGCGGCAGGCTCACCGCGCCCAGATCGCGGCCCGCGCGCAACGCGCCCAGGCCGTCAGGGTTCTGGACGGTGTGGAGCAACTCGTGGGCGAGCAGGCGCTGTCCGTCCACCGTGCCCGGACGGTAGGTGCCCTCGCGGAAGAAGATGTCCTGGCCGACCGCGACCGCGTCCGCGCCCAGCAGTTCCGTGAGCGCGCCCGCACCGCGGTCGGTGTGGAGGCGTACGCGGCTGAAGTCGTGGCCGAGCCGCTCCTCCAGCTCGCGCCGTACGCTCAGGTCCAGGGGCTGGCCGGCGCCGCTGACGATGTTCTTCGGTTCCGGGGTACGGGACGTGGTCCTGGCCTTGCGCTTGCGCCGCTTGTCGTTCGCCGACCGGTTGTCGCGCTCCTCGGAGTGCGTGGTGCTCATCGTGACTCACCCCGCCCCGAGAGTCCCGCGTGCACCGCGCGCGCCAGCGCCTCGCCCAGTCGCCGCGGTGAGGTGGTCGCGGGCAGGGACGGCAGGCCGGAGAGGGCGTCCAGGGCCCGGCCGCCGTCCGTGGCCAGGGGTACGCCATGGTCCCGTACGAGGCGGGCCAACTCCGTCCGGAAGGCCGCCGAGAGCCGCTCGGGGTCCACGTGATCGAAGCCGTCGAGCACCAACTCGCCTATGTCGACCCGTACGGTGTCCGCCCGTACGGTTTCCGTCCGTACGGTGTCCGCCCGTGCCTCGGACGTGCGTGGTGCCTCGTTCAGACCCATCCGTGCACCTCCGTGGGCGTCAAGGAGCGGTCCAGCTTGAGGTATTCGGTGCGCGCCGCCTCCAGCATGTGGCGCATCTGGAGCCGGTCGCCCTCCTCCGCGGCGAGGAAGGCACCCGACAGCGCGATATTGCGGATCGAGCCGCCCGCCACGGTCAGCCGGGCCAGTCGCTCAGGATCGATGCCCTTCATCGGCGCCCGCGCGGGCAGCACCCGCCGCCAGATCTCCGCGCGCTCGGACTCGCCGGGGAAGGGGAAGTCGACGACGAAGCGGATCCGGCGCATGAACGCCGTGTCCAGGGCCTGCTTCATGTTGGTGGTGAGGATCGCCAGCCCCCGGTACGCCTCCATCCGCATCAGCAGATAGCTGACCTCCAGGTTGGCGTAGCGGTCATGGCTGTCCTTCACCTCGCTGCGCTTGCCGAAGAGCGCGTCCGCCTCGTCGAACAGCAGCAGCGCGCCGCCCCGTTCGGCCGCGTCGAACACCCTGCGCAGATTCTTCTCGGTCTCACCGATGTACTTGCTGACCACCTGCGACAGATCGATGACGAACAGATCCAGGCCCAGTTCCCGCGCCATCACCTCGGCCGCCAGTGTCTTTCCGGTACCGGAGCCGCCCGCGAAGAGCGCGGTGACGCCCAGGCCCCGGCGCAGTGTCGCCTCGAAGCCCCACTCCTG
The DNA here is from genome assembly GCF_055639435.1 of Streptomyces sp. NPDC039430. Classification (NCBI taxonomy): domain Bacteria; kingdom Bacillati; phylum Actinomycetota; class Actinomycetes; order Kitasatosporales; family Streptomycetaceae; genus Streptomyces; species Streptomyces sp. NPDC039430. Next base: position 75,111 of record NZ_JBVKAK010000017.1, read on the forward strand.
GTAGACGGTGGCCCGCTGCCGTACGTGCGCGACGATTTCGCGCAGGATCCTCAACTGCCGTTCCGCCAGCACCAGATCACCCCAGGCCGCGTCAGGTTCGATCCGCCGGCCCAGCTCGTCCATCCCCATCCGGGCCTCGGTGAGCCCGGCACGCCAGGCGAGACCGGCCGCGTCCGGCTCGTCCTCACCGGACAGATCCCGTACGACGGCCGCGCCCGCGGACCGGATCAGATGGGGCGGCAGCGAGAACTGCTCGACCAGTCCCCGCAAGTCGTGCTCCGACACCGCCGGTACGTCCTGAAAGGCGTTCGTCCACACCCCCAACTGCTCCTCGGCGTCCAGCGACGGCACGGTCACCCGCTCGCCGCGCGGCCGGGCGGTCTGCCGCGGGTCGAGGCTGGAGACCACCAGCGGTACGCCCGCGCTCTCGACGAACGCGTCGGTGGCGGCAGTCTGTTCGCGGTCCGGCTCGCCGATCTCCACCAGCAGCGCGGCGGGCAGCAGAACGGCCTCACGCTGCCAGAGCCGGGCCAGCCGGTCGCGTTCCGCCGGATCGGTGGGCAGATCGTCGGCGGCCAGCGCGTACAGACCGAGCCCGGAACGGCGGGCGGCCGCGGCGGCGATATCGGCCCGGGAGCGCAGGTCACCGCCGACCAGCTCGACACGTAACGGGGCGTACGGTCCGGCGCCCGCCAGTCCCGCCGCGACCCGGTCCGCCGCCCGTTCGTACGAGGCGGGGAGGGAGTCCGGCGCGGTCGTACGGCGCAACAGGCCGTGCAGCCGCGCGTCCAGATACGGCGAGCCGACGAGGAAGTGCAGGACGCGTTCGTCGAGGCGCAGCCGGGAAGTGGTCAGCCGCGTCTCGTCGTCCAGCTCGATCAGTCGCCAGCGGCGCAGCGGGGCGACGGGCGTCAGCGCGCTCCAGTGCGGCTCCGCCAGAGCGGCGAGGGTGAGCGAGAACGTCGGGTGCGCCCGGCCGGGATCGCCGCTCGCGGCGGCGCACCGGGCGCCGGCGGTGGGGTCCAGCTCCGCGGCGGCGGCGAGCAGGATGACCTCGCGCTCGAACGCGCTGAGCCCGAAGCACCGGACGAGCGCGTCCAGGGTGCCTGGACCGCTGCCGGCGCCAGCCCTTGGATCGGTGCCGGCGCCTGTTTCGGTGTCCGCCCCGGTACCGGTACCGGTACCGCCGCCCGCGCCCGCGCCCGTGTCGATGTCCGTGCCCGCGGGCTCGTCGTCCTCCGCCCGTCGCGTACGGCCCTTCGCGCGTCGCGCGTGGGCGTCGACACGCGCGAGGACGGACCGTACGGCCGCCGCCAGCGCGCGACCGTCCGTACCGGCTCCCTCCGCCGCGCCCCGGTCCGCTCCCTCATACGTCCCCATGCCCTCACCCGCCCCTGTCTCGCGCACCGCGGCCTCAGCTCTCCGTGCCGTCGTCGCCCGTGCCGGGCCTGCCGCGGGTGTGCGTACGTGTACGAGAGCCGGACGCGGCCCGCTTGGCCGACGTCTTGGCGGTGGCGGTCCTGCTCGCCGCGCGCTTCTTCGCGGGCGCGCCGGCCTTCGGCTTCGTCCCCGGCTTCGTCCCCGTGTCCGGCTCCGGCTTCGTTTCCTTCTCCGTGGCGGTGACGGTGTCGCCGGCGTCGGCGTCCGACGGTTCCTTCGCGACCGGCGGCACCGGCGCGCCCGGTGACCCGAACGGCAGCGCCCGTACCGTCCGTCGCTCCACCGGTCTCGCCGGTACGGGCCGCTCGCGGCCCTCGATCAGCACGAGCGACGCCTGATACGCCACCGACAGTGTGTACGGGGTCTGATGGAGCATCCCCCAGAGCTTGGACGTCTCGTCGATGTCCATCACCGTCGGTGTGAACCGCACGAGCTGCGGCGACTCGGCCAGATCACTGCCCGCCAGATACGGACGCTCGGCCGCCAGCTCGATCAACTCCTTGGGCAGGACCGGGATTTCGTGCAGGGTCCTGACCACACCCCCGATCAGCCGCTGGCCGATCAGTTCGGCCTCCTCCCCGTACGCGCTGATCAGATAGTGCAGATCGAGGGGCGCGGCGGGACGCTTGACCAGCGTGCCGTCCGACGAGCGCGTCGGCAGGTCGGTGTGGCGCATCGAGGCGTTCGGAGTGACCTGGTACAGAAAGACATTGACGGTCGGCTCGGCAGGCGGCTCGGCAGGCGGTTTACGGGTCTCCACCTTGACTGCGATATCGATCTCGGGCCCCAGATTTCTCTCGATCAGCAGTGCCAGGGCCTGGGTGACCGTCGCGACGGCAAGTGCGTTGCTCATGGCCTCAGTTCCTCGTCTTCTCGCCGCGCGACAGATAGGCGTCCAGGGTCAGCGCGGGCCCGCGCCGCCCGGTGTGATCGGGGCGGTCGGCTGCGCCGGGGCGATTCCCGCCGGGCGGCGGCGCGGCGGTCACTTCGAGCCGGCCGATCTGTACGTGGACGACCCGTTCGGCCTGCTTGGGCGCGCGCCGTCCCACCCCGTTCGGCGCGGTGCCCCGGGCGGCGGTGGTGTCGGCGTCGCGCGGCCTGAGCGGCGCGGCGGCGGCCGGGGGAGTGGTGGCGGCACGGGGTGTGGTGGCGGGCGCCGTCCGCTCCGAGCCGGATGCCGAGGGGGCCGCGGGCCGCCGTGGTGCGCGCGGGCTGTCGCCCGACGCCGGTCGCGGCCCCGGAGCGCGGTGCGACAGCGGCGGGAACAGCGGCCCTGTGCTCGGTGTGGCGTCGGGGCCGGCGGGCCGCTCGTGCTCGCCGTCCGGACGTACCGCCTCGGTCCGTACCACCGTGTGCCGGTCCGTCCGCACCTCACGTCGCTCGCGCACCAACTCGGCCGGACCGGAGGAAGGCTGAGCGACGGACGGGAGCAGCGCGGCCGGCTCGTCGGGCTCCTGCGGGCCGGACCGCAGCGCCTCGACCCGCTCGTACGGGCCGGGCAGCCGTGGGCGGACACGCGTCCTGCTCCCGGCGCCCTCGGTGCCCCCGATCCCCTCCGCACCCTCGGCGCCGCCCACCCCGGGCACCGGCGTGTACCGGGCGAGCAGCCGGTCGAAGTAGTCAGGCATCGGCACACAGCTCCAGGTAGTAACGACGCCGCAGCGGGCTGAGCGCCAGGATCTCCGGCTCGCTCCACCCGTAGGCGCTCGCGAGCAGATGGACATCGAGCAGCAAGTCCCTTGCCCAGGTGTCCAGTTCGGTCCACAGATACGAGGTGATGTCCAGTTCGGCGGGCGTGCCCCCGCCGCACTCGGGGCAGCTGACATTCAGCGTCACGTCGGCCGCCGGATCCGCCTCCGCCGCCGTCTCGGCGAGACGCCGTTGCAGGTCCGCGGGCAGCAGCCCGGCCAGCCGCTCCGGCGGCACCGTCTCCCCGCCCCGCACGGCCGAGACCGCGCAGCGGGCGACCAGCAGCCGACGGGCCTCCGCCGCGTCCGGTGCGGAGCCGGCCGCCGCGAGGTCGGCGACGGTGGGCAGCCGGAACTCCACCACCCAGTCGCCCTCCGCCACCCGCAGTGGTCCGTCAGGAGCGCGCCCCCGGACGCCCAGCAGCGTCGCGTCGAGATCGAACTCCATCGCCTCCCCGCACGACGCGCACTCGACGCGTACCTGCATGCGCTCGCCGAACAGGGCCCGGCGCAGCGCGAAGAGATCCGCCTCCCGCGCGCCGACCGGCATCGACAGCAACTCGTCGGTGCCGGCCCCGGGGCGGGCCGCCCGGTGCAGCAGCAGGGACCGTCCCGCGTCGTGCTGCGCCAGCCCGGATTCCCAGGTGGCGAGCAGCTCGGCCGGCCCCGTCGGCGTCATCGCTCATTCCTCCGGTGTGCAGGTGGTACGAGTGGTACGGGTGGTACGCATGACACAGGTGACACAGGTGACACAGGTGACACAGGTGGTACGGCTCGCGCGGATCAGGCCGGATAGGTGAACGAGGGTTCGACCGGCTCCTCCACCTCGTAGTCCCGTTCCCAGCCCTCGCATTCGAGCTTGACGCTCTGGATGGCGACGGCGTTCGCGTTGGCGTCCAGCTCGCCGAGCACCTGGTACTCGCTCACCCAGGCCCGGTAGAGCTTGTGCGAGACGGCCACCTGCCCGGCCTCGTTGAGGACCTGGATGATGATGTCCTTGCGGAAGTCCCGCAGCGAGACCTCCGAGCCGAGCCCGGCCCCGACCTGCCAGACCTTGTTGGCCCAGCGGTCGAACTCCGGGTCGTGGGTGACGCCGCGTTCGAGCGTGACCCCCTCGAACTCGGAGCGGCCCGGCGACTTCCGCGGCGAGCTGGGGTCACCGCCGTGGCGGTGTTTGACCACTTCGGTGGTGCGCTTCAGCGGACTGATCTTGCTGATGCCCGCGACCGTTCGACCGTCCCACAGGACCAGGAACTTGAAATTCTTGTAGGGGTCGAAGCGATGGGCGTTGATCTGGAACTCAGCCATCGGTTTCCTTCGTGTTCCTTTTCCTCGGTTACGACAGGTCGAACTGCCCGGCCACCTGCTGGATCTTCACGATCACGAACTCCGCGGGCCTGACCGGCGCGATACCGATCACGACATTCACCACTCCGCGCTCGATATCGGCCTCGGTGGTGGTGTCCTTGTCGCACTTGACGAAGTAGGCCTCGCGCGGTGTGCCGCCCTGGAAAGCGCCCTGCCGGAACAGATCGTTGAGATAGGCCGAGGCCTTCAGCCGGATCTGCTGCCACAACTGCTCGGTGTTGGGTTCGAAGACGACCCACTGGAGACCGCGGTAGAGACTCTCCTCGACGTGCAGCGCGAGCCGGCGCACCGGTACGTACTTCCACTCGCTGTCGAGCGCGTCCGCGCCCTGGAGCGTACGGGCGCCCCACACCAGCGGACCGACCACCGGGAAGGTGCGCAGGGAGTTCACGCCCAGCGGATTGAGCAGTCCGTTCTCCCGGTCGGTGAGTTTGACCGTCAGCGACCGGACCCCGGCGAGCCGCGCCTCGGTTCCGGCCGGCGCCTTCCAGACTCCGCGCTCTCCGTCGGTACGGGCGATGACCCCGGCGATGGCACCCGACGGCGGGAAGGCGCGCAGCCGTCCCGTGAGCGGGTCCGTCAGCTGGAGGTGCGGGAAGTACAACGCGGCGTGATCGCTGCGTACGGGTTCGAACGCGCCGATCCCGGCGCGCGCGGCGTCCACACTGCCCCAGGTGGACGGCGAGTCCACGAGCAGGAAGACCCGCCGTTCGCGGCAGAGCTGCTCGGCCGCGGAGAGCACGGTGACCATGTCCTCGGTGGACTCGTACGCCGAAAGCTCGGGCAGGGCCAGCAGATTGACGTCGTCCACATCGCGCAGCGCCTGCACTCCGGTCTTGCTCGCCTCGCTGCCGATGAGGTCGCGCGGTCCGGGCGGATCGCCGTCCTCGCCGCCCCGCAGCGGGAAGACCGGCGGGTTGACCGAGGCCTCAAGGCCCAGGTCGTTGGCGCACTCGCCGACGAACCGCACCACGTCGTCGGGGTCGACGGATCCGGCGACAACCTGGATCCGCCGGCCGAACGCCGTGACCTCGGCGCCGGCGAAGGTGTGCTTGCCCGGGGCGTCGGGGAGTGAGCGCAGCTTGCGCTCCAGCAGGAGGGCCAGTTCCGTGACGCCGCTCGGTGCCTCGCCGTCGTGGTCGGGGTCGTAGAGGGTGAACTCACGCTCCACGTCGCCGATCTTGACCTTCAACTCAACGTTCAGGTTGGGGAGTTCCGCCGAGAAGGGCTTGGAGACCGTGCCGGAGGGGTCGGGCCTGTCCTCGTCCAGGGCCTTCACCCGGACGAGGGACGAACCGGCGTTGACGACCGTCTCCACGAACCGTCCGTGGCCGGCGTTCATCGACAGCCCGGTGAAGGTCTCACGGGCGCCGCCGCGCGCGTCGAGGATCCGGAGGTTGAACGTCCTGTCCGGCGTCGGTGTGTCGTGGTCGACGGCCACCCGAAGCCCCGAGCCCCAGACACCGGGTTCCTTGGCGCGCACCTCCAGCACCGGGCACTGACTGTGCCCCTCGGTGGATTCGAGCGTGACGCAGGCCTCTTCGCCGGTGCCGGCCTTGGCCACGCGCACGATCACGGCGACCGAGCCGCCGTTGCCGAAGAACTGATGGACGGCGTAGCTGACAGCGCTCTGGGAGGTGAGCCCGCCGAAGCGGCGCTCGAAGTCCGCGAAGCTGGTGATCCGCACGGGTTGATTGAGCGGACCCCGGCGGGTGTGTCCCACGAACGCGGTCACCGAGGTGGTGACCGAGGCGATGGTACGGGTGCTGCTGGGAAGCTCTTCGATGTAAACGCCGGGATAGCCCATGTGCGTCGGCATTCCCCCTCCATTCCCTTCGCGCACCAAGAGATGAGGAGAGGAAGTTCGGGGAACGCGCGTATACGCCGATCCGACCGGCCTACGCGCTCTCCGTTTTTTTCCCCGTCACACACCCCGTGCGATATCGGTCTCGCAGGGCCATCCGCATGCGTATGCGAAGGCCGCACGCGTATGCGTCAGTGGCTCCTGATGCATGAGTGCCGCTTGCGAGTCTGGATTGTGTGTCAAGGGATGGTCAAGAGAGTGATTCGGTCATCGACTGATCATTTTCCGCGATGCCGTTCGGAGGTAATAGGGCGTGGTCAGAGGAGCGTCGCCGGAAGGGTATGAAGATGAATTCACGACCGCTTCACAGGACCGCTCGATCCTGCGTGAGAAACAAGCCGAATCACATTTCGTCCGGCGCGCCGCCTTGTGTCCTGATGATGAGGAATGCGCGGTTTGTGCGACGTGTGTCAGCGGGTCAGATACGTGGCCGCACCGCAGGCGCCGCTCGCCACCCCGACGGCCACAACCGCCGCCGCCACCACGCGCGTTCTCAACTGCCGGTAGCGCGCGGTGTATTCGCGGCGCAGTTCGGTTGCGCGATCGGAGATCCGTACGAGCATCGCCCGGGAGGCCGCCGCCCGGTCCGCGGTGTAGACCCGCTCCACGTCCTCACGCTGGGCCGTGGTCAGCCAGGGCAGTTGCGCGGTGAAGCGGGCCGCCTGCCGGCGTACGTCCTCGATTTCCGCACTCCAGAGCAGATAGCCCTCGATCTGGTAGAGACCGCGGGCGCTCTCCTTGTCGGGCTCCACGCCATTCTCCTCGCTCTCCCGGTACGCCGTGTCCAGGAACCGGTACGCCGTGTCCCGGAACCGGTACGCCTTGTCCCCGACCCGGTACGCCGTGTCGCCGCGCCGGGCCGGTCATTTCTGCCGGTCCCCCGGTGCCACGGTGACGGAGGCCCCGGGGTTGTTGAGCGCCTCGTCGAGCAGCCGGATGGACGGATAGTGCAGATCGAACGCGGGGGACTCGGAACGGATACGCGGCAAGGTGATGAAGTTGTGCCGCGGCGGGGGACAGGAAGTGGCCCATTCCAGCGAACGCCCGTACCCCCAGGGGTCGTCGGCCTCGACCTGCTTGCCGTATTTGGCGGTCTTCCAGACGTTGTAGAAGAACGGCAGCATCGACAGGCCGAGGATGAACGAGCTGATCGTGGAGACCATGTTCAGCGCGGTGAAACCGTCGGCGGCGAGATAGTCCGCGTAACGGCGCGGCATGCCTTCGGCGCCCAGCCAGTGCTGGATGAGGAAGGTGCCGTGGAAACCGGCGAAAAGCGTCCAGAACGTCATCTTCCCGAGCCGCTCGTCCAGCATCTTGCCGGTGAACTTCGGCCACCAGAAGTGGAATCCGGCGAACATCGCGAACACCACGGTGCCGAACACCACGTAGTGGAAGTGCGCCACCACGAAGTACGAGTCGGACACATGGAAGTCCATCGGCGGCGACGCCAGGATGATGCCGGTCAGACCGCCGAAGAGGAACGTGACCAGGAAGCCGATCGACCAGAGCATCGGCGTCTCGAAGGACAGCGAGCCCTTCCACATCGTGCCGATCCAGTTGAAGAACTTCACCCCGGTGGGCACCGCGATCAGGAAGGTCATGAACGAGAAGAACGGCAGCAGCACCCCGCCGGTCACGAACATATGGTGCGCCCATACCGTGATCGACAGCCCCGCGATCGCGATTGTCGCCGCCACCAGACCGATATAGCCGAAGACCGGCTTGCGGCTGAAGACCGGCAGGATTTCCGTGACGATCCCGAAGAACGGAAGGGCGATGATGTAGACCTCGGGATGGCCGAAGAACCAGAAGAGGTGCTGCCACAACAGGGCCCCGCCATTGGCCGCTTCGAAGACATGCGCGCCGAATTTGCGGTCCGCTTCCAGCGCGAGCAGCGCGGCGGCCAGAATGGGGAAGGCGAACAGGACCAGTACGGCGGTCAGCAGCACGTTCCAGGTGAAGATCGGCATCCGGAACATCGTCATGCCGGGCGCGCGCATACAGATGATCGTGGTGATGAAGTTGACCGAGCCGAGGATCGTCCCGAAGCCGGAGAAAACCAGACCCATGATCCACAGATCGCCGCCGGACCCCGGCGAGCGGACCCCGTCCGTCAGCGGTGAATACGCGAACCACCCGAAGTCCGCCGCGCCGTTCGGAGTGAGGAAACCGGCCACGACAATGAGCGATCCGAAGAGATAGAGCCAGTACGCGAAGATGTTCAGCCGCGGGAACGCCACATCGGGTGCGCCGATCTGCAGCGGCATGATCCAGTTCGTGAATCCGGCGAACAGGGGGGTGGCGAACATCAGCAGCATGATCGTGCCATGCATCGTGAACGCCTGATTGAACTGCTCGTGCGAGATGATCTGAATACCGGGACGGGCCAGTTCGGCGCGCATGAAGAGCGCCAGCACCCCGCCCAGGATGAAGAACGCGAACGATGTCAGGAGATAGAGCGTGCCGATCGTCTTATGATCGGTGGTGGTCAGCCACCCCACGATGACTTTGCCCGGCTCCCTGCGCCGTACCGGCAGCTCATTCTCGTAGCTGTCGTCGGCCTCCGCCGATTCTTCCGTGCCCGTCGTGGTCACCGCAACGCTCCTCCGGTCAACAGTCCCGTGTGAACTCGGCAGCAGCATGGCGTTGCTTTCACCGGGCCGGTGCGACCTTCTCCCCTCCGGCGCGTCGCGAGAATCGGAAACGGATCCGGCGGAATTCCCGGGAAGCGTGCTGTGACTGGGCCGATGGGCCGCCGTGCCGCGTCTCGGGGCCTCGGCGCCCGGCAATCACCGCCGGGCCACATTCACCCGATCGTGTCCCCCCCCGGTCCCGGTCCCGGTCACGGTGACAGTCACCTCTCACCGTCCGGCTGAGCTTCCGGGCGAGGGAATACGCTCCGGCCCCACCTCGTTGTGCGCGTGGAGTTGACCACTCTCCAGATATCCGAGGGAGAACATCCGTGACATCGACGGCACCGGCGGCATCAGCGACACCGAACGAGCGGGCGAGCAGGGCAGGACAGCTCCTTTCCCGCTCCTTCAGCATCGGGGACCTGGTCCTGCCGAACCGGATAGCCATGGCGCCCATGACGCGCAACTTCTCGCCCGGTGGTGTCCCGGGTGCCGATGTCGCCGAGTACTACGCGCGCCGGGCGGCCGGCGGCGTGGGGCTGATCATCACGGAAGGGACCCATGTGGACCACCCCTACTCCGGGCGCGAACAGCAGATCCCGCGTTTTCACGGGGAGGACGCGCTCGCCGGCTGGGCCCGGGTCGTCGACGCCGTACACCGCGCCGGCGGCCGGATCGTTCCGCAGCTGTGGGCGGAGGGCAGCGGCCGGGTGACCGACGACGAGTCGGTGGCGAAGGCGGTCAGCCCGTCCGGGCTGGGGCTGGACGGCAACCCGGCGGGCCGGGCGATGAGTCTCGCCGAGATCGACGAGGTGGTCGCGGCCTTCGCCACCGCCGCGGCCGACGCCGAGCGCCTGGGCTTCGACGGCATCGAGCTGCACGGCGCGCACGGCTACCTCATCGACCAGTTCCTCTGGTCCCGTACGAACCGGCGTGCCGACGCCTACGGCGGCGACGAGGCGTCCAGGATCCGCTTCGCCACCGAGATCGTCGCGGCCGCGCGCGCGGCCGTGTCGGCGTCCTTCCCGATCATCTTCCGGCTGTCCCAGTGGAAGGCGCAGCACTACACCGCCAAGGTGACCGAAACCCCTGAAGAGCTGGAACGCCTGCTCACCCCGCTGGCCGAGGCGGGCGTCGATGTCTTCCACGCCTCGACACGCCGGTACTGGGAGCCGGAGTTCGAGGGCTCGGACCTGAACCTCGCCGGCTGGGCGAAGAAGCTGACGGGCCGGGCCACCATCACCGTCGGCTCCGTCGGACTGGACAGCGTGTTCCTGGAGGCTGTCGAGCAGGGCAAGGTCAAGGGCGTCGCGGGTATCGACCCGCTGCTCGACCGGCTGGAGCGGGACGAGTTCGACCTGGTGGCCGTCGGGCGCGCGCTGCTGGCCGATCCCGAGTGGGCGGTGAAGACGATCGAGGGGCGGGCGGACGAGCTGGTGCCCTTCGACAACGGCGCGCTGACGGAACTGCGCTGACGGAACTGCGCTGACGGAACCGCGCTGACGGAACCGCGCTGACCGGAGGACCGGCACGATGACGGGACGCGCCGGCCCCCTTGCCACGTCCGTGGCAGGGCCGGCCGTTCCGTCAGGGCCTGTCCCAGGCGCGGCGTTCGTCGTCCCTGGGGGCGTGGACGACCTCCGGGGCGCCGGGCCCGTACGTCATCACCGGGCGCGAGGAGTCCCAGGCGGGCCAGCCCGGATCCCCGGTGGCGGCGAACCGCACCCAGTCGGCGTGCATGGTGTCCGCCAGGGACTGCGGCGCCCCGGTGCCGGTGAGCGAGAGCGTGGCCGGCTCCCGGAGGGTGTCGAAGACGAAGCCGATCTCCAGGGCGTGGCACGCGCCGAGCCCCTGGACGGGCGACGGCCAGGCGAACTCGTAGAAGTAGGTGGCGGCCGGGGCGTTCCCGCGCGCGTCGGCGAGCCGGGTGAGCGGGATACGGAGCAGCCGGTCGGTGGCGAGCGCGCCGAGCAGCTCCCCGGGCGACGCGTCCGGCCGGTTGGCCCGGTACACCGCCGCCGTCCTGCCCCGTACGCCGAAGCGGGCCATGGCCAGCCGCAGGGTGACCGGACCGATCCGGTCGAGCGCACCGCTGGGTATGAACCACAGCCGGTACTCCTCCGAGGTCGTTCCCATCAGCAGACCGATCTCCGCGGCCTGTCCGGCCGCCAGCGCGGCGGCCGGATCGCGGGGCAGCACCTCGCCGTCCACCACGAGATCGAAGCTCGCGCCACCGCCCAGCGGGCCGCCCGCGGTCACCTCGCGCTGAGCCCGCAGCAGCCGGTCGCGGTCCACCCGGGCGAAGGCCGCCGCCGTCGCCGGGACCCGCAGCCGCCGGGCGATGCGCCGAGTGGTGCGCCGGCCCCTGGCCGGAGTGACGGCGGACGGGACACCGCTCTGCAGCACGGCCCGCCGCAGCAGGCCGGCGGAGAGCGGGGAGGCCAGGATCCCGGCGACGGAGAACGCCCCGGCGGATTCGCCGAAGACGGTGACCAGTTCGGGATCGCCGCCGAAGGCCGCCACATTCCGCCGTACCCACGCGAGCGCCGCGAGCTGGTCCCGCAGTCCCAGGTTGGCGGGCGCGTCGGGGAACACCCCGAACCCCTCGATGCCGAGCCGGTAGTTCAGCGACACGAGGACCACGCCGTCCCGGGCGAACGCGGCGCCGTCGTACGTGGGAACGGCCGACGAGCCGTTCCGCAGCGAGCCGCCGTGGATCCAGACCATCACGGGCAGTCCGGCGCCGCCCGGGTCGGGGGTCCACACATTGAGGTTCAGACAGTCGTCCCCCGGCACCGACGGATCGGGCAGCAGCCGGTCCAGCGGCGGGGCGTACGGCGGCTTCGGGGCGGTCGGCCCGTAGGCCGAGGCCTCACGGACGCCGTCCCACGGCGCGGGCGCGGCAGGCGCGCGGAAGCGGTACGGGCCGACGGGCGCCGCCGCGTACGGGACACCACGGAAAACGGCGACCCCGCGCTCGATCCGGCCGCGCACCCGGCCGTACTCGGTGCGAACGACGGGCCCCACGCCCACGATGGGGTCCGCGTCCACGATCGAGCCCGCGTCCACGACGGGCTCCACATCTACGACGGGCTCCACGTCCACGACAGGGTCCGGGTCGGGTTCACTGATCATCCGGCTGTGCTCCCTTCCCTCGTGCGCGCCGCACACGACATGGCTCCTTATACGTCCCCCGTGTGCCCCTCATACATCCTTACGCGCATAGTGATCCCGTTGCCCGTTGCCCGTTGCCCGTTCACCGAGCCCCCGCAGTCCGCCGAGCAAGGAGTGAGGACCATGACCACCGTCACCGCGACCCCCGCCGCCACCGTCGCCCGGCTGCGCGCCACCTTCAACACCGGCCGGAGCAAACCGCTCTCCTGGCGGCTGGCACAGCTCGACGCCCTGCGCCGGCTGCTCACCGAACGGACCGACGAACTCCAGGCGGCCCTGCTCGCGGACCTGGGCAAGAATCCGGCCGAGGCGTACCGCGCCGAGATCGGGTTCACCCTCAACGAGCTGGACCATACGGTCGCGCGTCTGGAGGAGTGGCTGCGCCCCAGGCCGGCCGCCGTCCCCGATGTCTTCCTCCCCGCCGGGGCCCGGATCGTACGGGATCCGCTCGGGGTGGTGCTGATCATCGGCCCGTGGAACTACCCCGTACAGCTCGTGCTCGCGCCGCTGGTGGGGGCGCTCGCCGCGGGCAACACCGTGGTCATCAAGCCCAGCGAGCTGGCGCCCGCGAGCTCGGCCGCCCTCGCCGAGCTGGTGCCCCGGTATCTCGACAGCGAGGCCGTCGCCGTGGTCGAGGGCGCGGTCCCGGAGACCACAGCCCTGCTGGAGCAGCGGTTCGACCACATCTTCTACACCGGCAGTGGGCCGGTCGGGCGAATCGTCATGACCGCCGCCGCCCGCCATCTCACCCCCGTCACCCTGGAGCTGGGCGGCAAGAGTCCGGCCGTGGTCGAGCCGGGCGCCGATCTGGAGGTCACCGCGCAGCGCATCGCGCGCGGCAAATTCCCCAACGCGGGCCAGACCTGTGTGGCGCCCGACTACATCCTCGCCATCGGCGAGACGGCGAAGGAACTGGAACCGCTGCTGACCGCCGCCGTCCGGTCCATGTACGGGGACGATCCCGCGGCCAACCCAAAGTACGGGAAGATTGTCAACGAGCGGAACTTCGACCGGCTGATCCCGTTTCTCGGCGACGGCCGCGTCGTCCTCGGTGGTGGCAGCGACCGCGCGGCCCGCCATATCGACCCGACCGTACTGGCCGACGTTTCGCCGGACGCCCCGGTGATGCGGGAGGAGATCTTCGGCCCCGTGCTGCCGATCATCTCCGTACCGGACCTGGACGCGGCGATCGCCTTCATCAACGACCGCGACAAGCCGCTGGCGCTCTACGGGTTCACCGAGTCCGAGGAGACCAAGCGGCGGCTGACCGAGGAGACCTCCTCAGGCGCGCTCACGTTCGGGCTGCCCGTCTCCCATCTGGCGATGCCGGAGCTGCCCTTCGGCGGTGTCGGCGCGAGCGGCATGGGGCGCTACCACGGCGAGTACTCGATCGAGACCTTCAGCCATGCGAAGGCGGTCGTCGACAAGCCACTGAGCTGACCTTCCGTCAGTTCGCCGGGGCGACGGCGCCGACGGCGCTCGCCGAACCGGCGCTCGCCGAACCGGCGGTGTCGGCACCGGCGGCGCCGGGAGCACAGCGGGCCCCGGTCCCGGTGCGCGAGATCACGTTGACCCCGGGTGAGGTTCCTCGGGAAGGTTGCCTGCATGGACCATGCATCCGCGCCGCCCCCGAGGACTGCCCACTTCGCCGACGGGGGCGTGCGGTGCGCGGCGTACTGACCGGATTCGGCGTCATCGCGGTCGTCATCGGTGTCGGCTATCTGATAGGTCGGCGCAGATATCTCGGGGACAACGGCCGCGAGGTGCTCACCAAGCTCGCGTTCCACGTGGCCACACCGGCGCTGCTGTTCACGACACTGGCCCGGGCCGATCTGTCGGTGGTCCTCTCCAGCAGGCTGCTGATCACCGCGCTCAGTACGGCGGCGGCCGCCGGGGCGTTCGTGGCGGTCGCGCTCGTACGGCGCTGGGACGTGGGGACCACCACGATCGGCGCGCTCTGTTCCAGCTATGTCAACGCCGGGAATCTCGGTATCCCGATCGCCGTGTACGTCCTGGGCGATGCCTCACTGGTGGCGCCCGTGCTGCTCTTCCAGCAGATCGTGGTCACGCCGATCGCGCTGACGGTGCTCGATCTCTCGGGCTCCGGCGAGAAGCGGCCGGTGTGGCAGCGGGTGACGACGCCGCTGCGCAACCCGGTCGCGGCCAGTTCGCTGTGCGGAGTCGCGGTGGCGGCGACGGGGGTGGCGGTGCCGGGGCCGGTGCTTGACCCGTTGGTGCTGATCGGCAACATGTCCGTCCCCGCGGTGCTGCTCGCCTTCGGTATCTCGCTGTACGGCGGCGCCCTGCCGGGCCGGGGCCCCGACCGCCGGCCCGTGCTGCTGTCCGCGGTCCTGAAGTCCGTGGGCCAGCCGCTGGTGGCCTGGGCGCTCGGGGCCCTGGTCTTCGGGCTGCACGGCGCGGCGCTGCTCGATGTCGTGGTGACCTCGGCCCTGCCTGCCGCGCAGAACCTCTATACGTACGCGTCCCGCTATCGGGTCGCCGAACGGCTGGCCCGTGAATCGATTCTGCTGTCCACGATGCTGGCGGTGCCGGGGCTGGTGGTAGTGGCGACGTTCCTGAGCTGACGGCGGTGGTGCCATGCGATCGCGTGGTGCGGCGGCCGGGCAATCGGCCAGGCCAGGCCAGGCGGGGGCGGCCAGGCGGCCAGGCGGCCAGGACAGGACAGGCGGCCAGGCGGTCGGCCGGGCGGTCGGGCGGTCGCGTCCTCAGTCGAACGCGCCGCTGTAGGCGTTGAGCGCGGGCTGGCCGCCCAGATGCGCGTACAGCACCGTCGAGTCCTTGCCGATCTCGCCCGTACGCACCAGATCGATCAGCCCGGCCATGGACTTGCCCTCGTACACCGGGTCGATGATCATCCCCTCCAGCCGGCCGGTGAGCCGGATCGCCTCCAGCGTCGATGCCACCGGGACGCCGTACCGGTCGCCCGCCCACCCTTCGAGCACGCTGATCTCCTCGTCACGCAGCTCACGCCGGAGCCCGATCAGATCGGCGGTGTGCCGCGCGATCCGCCCGACCTGCTCGCGGGTCTCGTCGATCCTGGCGGAGGCGTCGATACCGATCACCCGCCGCGGGCGGTCCTGGCCCGCGAATCCGGCGATCATCCCGGCCTGCGTGGAGCCCGTGACACTGCAGACGACGATCGTGTCGAAGAAGACGTCGTGCTCGGCCTCCTGGCGCTGCACCTCGTACGCCCAGTTCGCGAACCCCAGCCCGCCGAGCGGGTGTTCGGAGGCGCCGGCCGGGATCGGGTACGGTGCGCCGCCCTCGGCCCGTACCTCGTCCAGCGCCTGCTGCCAGGAGTCCTTGATCCCGATGCCGAACCCCGCCGAGCCGAGCCGGACATCGGCGCCCATGATCCGGGACAGCAGGATATTGCCGGTCCTGTCGTTCACCGGGTCGGGCCAGTCCACCCACTTCTCCTGGATGAGCCGGGCCTTGAGACCGAGATGGGCGGCGACGGCGGCCACCTGCCGGGTGTGGTTCGACTGATACCCCCCGATCGAGACGAGCGTGTCCGCGCCCTGGGCCAGCACGTCGGGGACGATGTACTCCAGCTTCCGGGTCTTGTTCCCGCCGTATGCGAGAACGGAGTTGCAGTCCTCGCGTTTGGCCCAGACGCGGGCGCCGCCGAGGAACCCGGTGAGCCGGTCCAGGCTGTGTATCGGGCTCGGTCCGAAGAGCAGGGGATAGCGCGGGAAATCCTCGACGGCCACGGGGAAGGTCCTCTCTGCGGGAAGGCGTCTCCCGGTACGGCCTTCCCCGCGGCCTGCCATGTCAAGAGTCCGGCAGGCTCCCGAGCCGGCCCTCCAGCACGACCAGCAACTCGCCCAGCGAGCCCGCCAGTCGCTCCTGACCACGGGTGCCGAGTCCGTCCAGCAGGGCCGCCTCGTATCCCAGTTGCTCGGGCAGCAGCCGGTCGAGCAGCTCACGCCCCTCGGCGGTGAGGGACATATGGGTGACACGGCGGTCCCGGTCGTCCGGCCGCCTGGCGACCAGTCCCCGCTTCTCCAGCCGGCGCAGCCGCTTGGTCACCGCCGCCCCGGAGGCGAAGGTCTCCCGGGCGATCCGGCCCGGAGTCAGCTCCCGGTCCGTACGGCGCAGGGTTCCCAGGATGTCGAACTCGGGCCGGGTCAGCCGCTCCCGTCCGAGGGGCGCGTCGGTGGCCCGCTGGAGGAGCGCGGAACAGCGATGGAGCCGCCCGATGACCGCCATCGGGGCGGTGTCCAGTTCGGGCAGTACCTGCTGCCACTGCCGCATCACGCCTGCGATGAGGTCCTCGGCCACGGGTACGGCTCCTTTGATCCGGTGTTCCGGTGTCCAGGTTCGGGTGGCCCGGACGGGGGAGGGCGGGCCTGTGTGCTGTGTATCCGCCATGAAGTATTGCCATGAAAAAGATCAGCAGGTGTTTTATACATAAAGGATATCTCGCTCTTCTTATCTCACCGCTACACAAAAGTGGCCAAAGCGCGCAGAATGGATCTGACGCGACTCGATGTCGCGCATCGCGGTCTGACTTGCGCAAGCGAAGGAGGCGAGTCGTATGGCCGACGTCTCACACACGAGGCACGACGTCTCACAGAGGCAGGACGTCTCACATACGAGGCAGGACCTGGCCGGTCATCCCGATGTCCCGGAGATGCGGGAGCGTTACGCCCGCATGCTCGGCGGACGCGATGTGGCGCTCTTGGACGGACCGGTGTTTCTCGTCGGCCTGTTCTGCGCCCTGTCGCCCTGGATCATCCACTTCACGGCCACCCAGCCCGCTCTGGCGGTGCACAACCTCATCATGGGAATCGCGCTTGTGGTGATGGCTGTCGGCTTCACCGTCATGCCTCAGCGCATGTACGGCCTCAGCTGGGCCATGTGCGCCATGGGTGTGTGGCTGATCATCGCGCCATGGATCGTCGGTACCGGTCCGGACAAGGGCATCATCTGGACCAACGCGATCATCGGCGCGCTGACCATCCTGCTCGGTCTGGTGTGCGCGGCAGCGGCGATGAAGAGCGGTCGCAACCGCCGAAGGGCCTGATTCGACCGGCCGGCCCGTCCCGGGAAACCGGGCGGGCCGGCCGCCGTCCCCGGTGACGCCCCCTGCGCCCGTCGAGCAGCCCCGTCAAGCAGCCCCGTCGAGCAGCCCCGGCGAGCGGCCCCTTTCACGGAGTCCGGGAAACGCCTTTCCCGGAGTCTGGGAAAGTGGGGCCATGCAGGCCATGACACGCACCGAACTCACCGATCTCGTCGACTCCTTTCTCGACGGGCCCTCGCCGCTCCCCATCGTGTCCGCGGGTGACCCCGTGCTACGGCGCCCCGCGCTCCCGTACGAGGGGCAGTTGGGGGACGCCCGGCTGGAGCGTCTGGTGCGCGTCATGCGCGAGACGATGCGTGCCGCGCCCGGCGTCGGACTGGCGGCGCCTCAGGTGGGAATTCCCCTGCGGCTCGCGGTCATCGAGGATCCCGCCGAGGTGAGTGACGAGGTGCGGGACGCGCGCGGCCGGGTTCCGCAGCCTTTCCGGGTGCTCGTCAACCCGTCGTACGAGCCGGTCGGCGAAGGCCGGGCCGCGTTCTTCGAGGGCTGCCTGAGCGTCCCCGGCTGGCAGGCCGTGGTCGCACGCCACGCGCGGGTCCGGCTGCGCGGGCAGGACGAGCGGGGACGGGACCTCGACGAGGAGTTCTCGGGGTGGCCGGCCCGGATCGTCCAGCACGAGACGGACCACCTCGACGGAACGCTCTACCTCGACGTCGCCGAGACGCGCTCGCTGTCCAGCACCGAGCACGCCGTCGAGCGCTGGTCGCAGCCCACCCCCTCCCTGGCCGCGGCGGAACTGGGTTTCACGCTCCCAGCCTCCTGACCGGAGTGCCTCTCCGAAACCGCTGAGCACCACTCGGGAATCCGCTCAGGACACCCCCCGGGAAACCGCCCGGGAAACCGCTTGGGCACCAGTTTCTGGAGTTCCGGACGAGGCGTCAGATTCCCATGTTCATGCCGCGGCCGCTGTGGCAGACTGCCCGACGTAACGGTGGCGCTCGGGGGGTGCTGTGGTGCGTAGAGGTGGGACGTGAGCGAGCCGCGCTCCGCGCCGACGATCGGCCAACTCGTCCTCAGCAAGCAGTTGCAGACCCTGCGCGAGGGCGCGGGCCTGAGCCGGGAGCAGGCGGGCAAGCTGCTGCGCGTCACCGCCGCCACCGTCCGCAGGATGGAGACGGCCGAGGTCTCGCTCAAGATCCCCTACGTACAGATCCTGCTGCCCGCCTACGGCGTGCCCGCGGACGAGGCCGAGATGTTCCTGCGGCTGGCGGACGAGGCGAACGAACCCGGCTGGTGGCAGCGGTTCTACGACATACTCCCCGACTGGTTCAGCGGATATGTGAGCCTCGAAGAGGCCGCCACGACCATTCGCTCCTACGAACCGCACTTCGTGCCCGGTCTGCTCCAGACGGAGGACTACGCCCGTGAGGTCCTCACCGCGGGCGCCCTGGGCCGGATGACCGACCCCGGCAGGATCGAACGCCATGTCGCGCTGCGCAAACGGCGCCAGGCGCTGCTGACCCGCGCCGGCGCGCCGGCGCTCTGGGTCGTCCTGGATGAAACGGTACTGCGCAGACCCGTCGGCTCGTCGGCGGTGATGCGGGCACAGATCGACCGGCTGCTTGAGGCGACGGAACTGCCCAATGTGACGATCCAGATAGCCGAGTTCGCCGCGGGCCATCACCCCGGTACCTACAGTCCGTTCGTACTGTTCCGC
The DNA here is from genome assembly GCF_055639435.1 of Streptomyces sp. NPDC039430. Taxonomy (NCBI): domain Bacteria; kingdom Bacillati; phylum Actinomycetota; class Actinomycetes; order Kitasatosporales; family Streptomycetaceae; genus Streptomyces; species Streptomyces sp. NPDC039430. The sequence goes on from NZ_JBVKAK010000017.1 coordinate 94,042, forward strand.
TTTGATATGCCCGAAGTGCCCGACATGGTGTATATCGAGTATCTGACCGGCGCTCTCTATCTCGATCAGGACGCCGAGGTCGCCGAACATATGCAGGTCATGGATCGGATGGTGGCCCACGCGGAGCCCGCCGGCCGGACGAGGCACCTCCTCGCCGCGTTCCGCCGGGCGATCTGAGGTACGGTGCCTGCCATGGGTACGTACTCGAACTTCCGTGCAGCGGAGCCGCGCCACAGCGGCCCCCACGGTGAGTGCGCGCCCCGCGGCCACAGCTTTCTGCGTCGCCGCGGCCGGGTGGGATCTCCCCCGGCCCGTTCCTGTCGCTGATCCGCGACGTCACCCGTAGCCCCACCGGCCCGTTCTCGACGGGCTCGTCCGCTCCGGGATCCCGCCTCCGCCGGACTGCCCCGCGTGTGCCCGCCGCCGTTCCTCCAGAGGAGACCCGTGACCATCACCGCCCCGTCCGCCGCGTCCGCCCTTTCCGCCGCGTCCGCTCCTGCCACCGCGTCCGTACCGTCCGTCTCACCCATACTGCGTGATCACCGCATACCCGCCGACGGCCTGTACGAAGGCCCCAAGGTGCTGCGCCGCCTCCCGGAGGAGTGGGAGGACCGGCCGTACGAGCTCTTCGACGTCGTCCCGCAGGGGCGGATCATCGGTGCCGAGATCCGCGGGATCGACCTGTCCGTACCGCCGGCGCCCGCCGTACGCGAGGAGCTCAACCGGGCGCTGCTGGAGTGGAAGGTGCTCTTCTTCCGCGGACAGCGTCTGTCGTCCGACGCGCAGCGCGCCTTCGCCCGCAACTGGGGCGAGTTGGAGACCAATCCGCTGCTGGCCACCGGAGACGCCCCGGAGGTGGTCCGCTTCGACCGGAGCGCGGTGCCCACCTTCGAGAACGTCTGGCACGCGGATGTGACGTTCCGCGAGCGGCCCGCGATGGGCGCGGTGCTGCAACTGCGCGAGGTGCCTCCGGTCGGCGGTGACACGATGTGGGCCGACATGGCGGCGGCGTACGACAATCTCCCGCGGAGCGTGAAGGACCGTATCGACGGCGCCCGCGCCGTGCACGACTTCGTCCCGGGGTTCGCGCGCTTCTCCTCGCCCGCCCAACTCGCCCCGTTCCAGGAGCTGTTCCCGCCCGTCGAGCATCCTGTCGTACGGCGTCACCCCGAGACCGGACGGCGGATGCTGTTCGTCAACATCTCCTTCACCACGCGGATCGTAGGGCTGGAGCGTGCGGAGAGCGACCGGCTGCTGCGCCTGCTGTTCCAGCAGGCCCATGTGCCCGAGTACCAGGTGCGGTTCCGCTGGCAGGCGGGGGACATCGCCTTCTGGGACAACCGCGCCACCCAGCACTACGCGGTCAACGACTACGCCCCGCACCGCCGGGTGGCCGAGCGCGTCGCCATCGCGGGCGACCGGCCTTTCTGACGGCGCCACGGCTGCGACGGCTGCCACGGCCGCCGCGGTTGCCGCGCCCCCACGGCATTGCCGCCGCGGCGTGGCAATGCCGTGGCGGGACGGATCGTCGTCTTCCGCGCAGTGCCGGGGAGGGGCGAGTGCGCGGCCGGAGCCGTGGCCGGCCGACTCCGGAGCCGTCTGTTCCTCTTGGTGAACGGCTGTCTTGACAGCCGTCTCCCCGGGGGTTCACGATGCGCGGGTGAACCTGTCAGACAGCCAGACAGCTGGCGACGCGCCCAAGCGGATCAGCGCCCTGGAAGCGGTGCTCGGTCATCTGCGCGGTGCCATCGAGCGACGTGAGTACGCCGTGGGGGACAAGCTCCCCTCCGAGGCGGAGCTCTGCCGCCGCCTGGAAGTGAGCCGACCCGTGCTCCGGGAGGCGCTGCGCGCGCTCCAGACCATGGGGCTCACGGTCTCGCGCAGCGGCAAGGGCACCTTCGTCGTGTCCCACGGCCCGGTCGAGGACCCGACCTTCGGTGACTACTCGGCGAGCGACCTCCTTGAGGTGCGCCGCCATGTGGAGATCCCGGTGGCCGGGTACGCGGCGCTCCGCCGTACCTCCGAGGACCTCGACCATCTCGCGCATCTGCAGGAGCGGATGGAACGGGAGACCGACACCACCGCGTGGGTGGCGATGGACACCCTCTTCCATCTCGCGGTCGCGCGGGCCGCCCAGAACCCCGTCTTCCGGAGGGTCATCGAGGAGATCCGCGACGCGCTGGCCCGCCAGTCGGCGTTCCTCAACGATCTGGGCGGGCGGCGCGAGCAGTCGAACCGGGAGCACCAGGCGATCGTCGACGCGCTCGTCGACCGTTCCGAGCGTGACGCCGTGGAAGCCATGACCCACCATCTGGCCCGCGTCGAGTCGACGTTGACCACCATCGTGCGCGCGCCGCGGCGCGCGGTCCCGCCCGCAGATGGCGACGACCCGGCGTGAACGAACCGTCCCTCCAGAAACCTCGGCCAGCGGGCAACGCACCCGCGCCGGACGGTGCGGCGCACATCGACGCCGGTGACGCCGGATACGGCAAGTCCCCGAAGCCCCGCCGCATCAACATGATCGCCATCGGCGGGGCCCTCGGCACCGGGCTGTTCCCCGGCGCGGGCGGCAGGCTCGCCTGCGCCGGGCCCTCGTCGGCCGTGGCCTACGCCGTCCGCGGTGTCTTCGCCTTCCTCGTGGTGCGCGCCCTCGGAGAGCCGGTGCCGCACCGGCCGTCCTCCGGGGCGTTCGTCTCGTACGCCCGTGAGTTCCTGGGCGAGAAGGGAGCGCTCGTCGCGGGCTGGTTCCTGGTACGGGCCCGGGTCGGGACCGTACGGGAAACCGCGTCCGGGACCGCTGCTGCCGGGGCCGGGACTTCCACCGGCACCAAGAACGACAACGAGAGTTGATCATGAGCCACTCCACGCCGGCGGGCGCCATTCCGCCAAGCCCCTCGCGCCCCGCGCAGCCCCCTGCTCCGGAAGGCACCCCTGTGCGGGAAGAGCGCCCCGTACCGGGGGAGCCCCCCGCCGTCCGCGAGCCGGCCCATGTCCCCGTCGCGCATGTTGTACGGGGAGGTGTCATCGAGGGCGTCCACCACGGCTCGGTCGTCGTCCTCGCGGCGGACGGTGGCGTGGAGTTCCGCGCGGGCGACATCGAGGCCGCGTTCTACCCGCGCTCGGCGCTCAAGCCCGTGCAGGCGGTCGGACTGCTGCGTGCCGGACTGCCGGCGCTCGACAGCGAGTCGCTGGCCCTCACCGCGGCCAGCCACTCCGGGGAGGAAAGCCATCTGGCCGTGGCCCGGCGCATCCTGGACGCGGCGGGACTGACCGAGGACGACCTGCGCAACGTGCCCGATCTGCCGTACGACCCGGCGGTTCGGGACGAATGGATCCGCGCCGGGCGCGGCCCCAGCCGGCTCGCCCAGAACTGCTCGGGCAAGCACGCCGCCATGCTGATGACGGCCAAGGCCAGGGGCTGGCCGCTGGAGAACTGCCTCGACCCCGGGCATCCGCTCCAGCGGGAGATCGCCTCGACGGTCGAGGAACTGACCGGGCAGGCCATCGCACGGGTGACGGTCGACGGATGCGGCGCGCCGCTCTTCGCCGTATCCCTGCACGGTCTCACCCGGGCCGCGGCCCGGATCGCGACGGCCGCGCCCGGTACCGACGAGGGCCGGGTCGCGCACGCCATGCGCGAGCACCCCGGGATGGTTTCCGGCAGCGGACGGGATGTCGCCCGGCTGATGCGCGCGGTCCCGGGACTGCTCGCCAAGGACGGGTTCGAGGGCGTGCAGATCGTGGCGCTGCCGGACGGGCGGGCGGTCGGGGTGAAGATCGCCGACGGCGCCGACCGCGCCAGGATGCCGGTGACCGCCGCGGCCCTCGCCAGATGCGGGATCGACCCGGAGATCCTCGCCGGATTCGACCGCGTACCGGTCATCGGGGGCGGACGGGAGGTCGGAACCCTGCGTGCGGCAGGTGCCCTGGCACCCTTCTTCGCCCCGTCGGCCGGTTCGCGGACCGGTTCGGTCCCGCCCGCCGCGTAACACCGTTCCGCCTCCCTCAACCGTTCCGCCTTCCCCCACCGTTCCGCCTTGCCCAGCCTCTCCTCCAGGTCTCCCCGCCGTCTCGCCTTCCGCCGTCCCGCCGCCACGGCACACCCACCCGCAGCTCTCACGAAGGACCCCGACATGACTGCCGGCCACCGCCGCGAACACGATCTGCTGGGCGACCGCGACATACCAGCCGACGCGTACTGGGGAGTGCACACCCTGCGCGCCTCGGAGAACTTCCCCATCACCGGTACGCCGATCGCCGCCTACCCCCATCTGATCAACGCGCTCGCCGCCGTCAAGGAAGCCGCGGCCCGCGCCAACCAGGACCTGGGGCTGCTCACCGCGGAGAAGGCCGACGCCATCGCCGCCGCCTGCCGGGAGATCAGGAACGAGGGCCTGCTGCACGACCAGTTCGTCGTGGACGTGATCCAGGGCGGCGCCGGTACGTCGACCAACATGAACGCCAACGAGGTCATCGCCAACCGGGCGCTGGAGCTCCTCGGCCACGCCAAGGGCGACTACCACGAGCTGCACCCGAACGAGGACGTCAACCTCAGCCAGTCGACGAACGACGTCTATCCGACCGCCGTCAACGTCGCCACGATCATCGCCGTCCGCGAACTGCTCGACGCGGTGACGATCCTGCGCGAGGCGTTCGCGGCCAAGGCCGAGGAGTTCCGCGAGATCCTCAAGATGGGCAGGACCCAGCTCCAGGACGCGGTGCCGATGACTCTCGGCCAGGAGTTCTCCGCGTACGCGGTGATGCTGGAGGAGGACGAGTGCCGGCTCGCCGAGGCCGTCTGCCTCGTCCATGAGATCAACCTCGGCGCGACCGCCATCGGCACCGGCCTCAACGCCCCGGTGGGTTACGCGGAGGCCGCCCGGCGCCATCTCGCCGCCATCACCGGGCTGCCCCTGGTCACGGCGGCCAATCTCGTCGAGGCCACCCAGGACTGCGGCGCCTTCGTCCATCTCTCCGGCGTGCTCAAGCGCATCGCGGTCAAGCTCTCCAAGAGCTGCAACGATCTGCGGCTGCTCTCCTCGGGACCGCGCGCGGGCTTCGCGGAGATCAATCTGCCGCCGGTGCAGGCGGGTTCCAGCATCATGCCGGGCAAGGTCAACCCGGTGATCCCCGAGGTCGTCAACCAGGTGGCCTTCGAGGTGATCGGCAACGACGTCACCATCACCATGGCGGCGGAGGCGGGGCAGCTCCAGCTCAACGCCTTCGAACCGATCATCCTGCACTCCCTCTCGGAGAGCATCACCCATCTGCGGGCCGCCTGTGTCACGCTCGCGGAGCGCTGCGTGTCCGGTATCACCGCCAATACCGAGACGCTGCGCGCGAGCGTGGAGAACTCCATCGGGCTCGTCACCGCGCTCAACCCGCATATCGGCTACCTCGCCGCGACCGAGATCGCCAAGGAGGCCCTCGCCTCCGGGCGCGGTGTCGCCGAACTGGTCCTGGAACGCGGGCTGTTGCCGGCCGACCGGCTCATGGCCCTGCTACGGCCCGAGGTGATCGCGGGCACGGGTGCGCCTACGGGTACGGAGGCGGAGGCGGGCGCGGCCTGACGGGGGGCCGCGCCCACGCCGGCGCGGCGTGCCCCCGCCGGTGGAGGGGCGCGTGTCCTCTACCGCCTCCACGCGTTACACCGACCATGAACGCGTATCGATTTCTCACCGCCGCCGCGGCAGGCTCCGCGCTGCTCGCCGCCGTCGCCCCCGCCGCCCAGGCGGTCGAATTCGGCTCCACCCTGAGCAGTACGGCGCAGACCGCGGCGGCCGTGGGCACCAAGGCCAAGCCCGTTGTGGAAGGCGTCCTCGGGAACAAGGTCGACAAGAAGGTGGGCGCCGTGAAGGGCGCGGTGCAGGCCGGGGCCGACGCGGTGAAGGCCGGGAACGATCTGATCAACTGAAGGGAATGACGGTGGGTGGGGGCGGTGCCGGGCCGGCGCCGCCCCCACCGTCATGTCAGGGGCCGGAATTCAGGGGTCCGCGTGAGCCTCGTCCAGGCATGGTTGCCCGCTGCCACACATGCGTCAACAATGCCCATGACAAAACCGAAGGAACTTCGGTCACAGAGGGGACCCCACATGAGAAAGCCTCTCCTCGGCGCGCTGCTCGCCGTTCTGCTCCTCGGAGCGGGAGCGGCACCCGCCATGGCCACAAGCCATGACGCGGGCGCGCCCACGAAGGCCGCCGGGACCGCGGCAACCGCCCAAGCCAAGGTCCAGGCAGTCGACTTCGCCGGAACGGTCGCACTCAGCAACTGTTCCGGCTCCGTTGTCCGTACGCCCGCCTCGCAACCGAGCGACCCCGCACTCGTCCTGTCCAACGGCCACTGCCTGGAGACCGGCATGCCCGCCGCCGGCCAGGTCATCGTGGACCGGGCGTCCACCCGCACCTTCAGCCTGCTGAACTCCTCGGGCACCGGCGTCGCGACCCTGCGCGCCAGCAAGATCGCGTACGCGACGATGACCGACACCGATGTGTCGCTGTACCAGCTCACCAGCACCTACGCGCAGATACAGAGCTCCTACGGGATCTCGGCGCTGGAACTCAACACCACCCGCCCGGTCCAGGGCACCGCGATCAAGGTCGTCTCCGGCTACTGGAAGCGGATCTACAGCTGCAACATCGATGGATTCGCCTACCAGTTGAAGGAAGGGAGCTGGACCTGGAAGGACTCGGTCCGCTACACCTCCGCGTGCAACACGATCGGCGGCACCTCGGGCTCGCCCGTCATCGACAACACCACCGGCAAGGTCGTCGCCGTCAACAACACCGGCAATGAGAGCGGCGGCCGCTGCACGGTCAACAATCCGTGCGAGGTGGACCAGAACGGTACGGTGACCGTGCGTCAGGGCATCAACTACGCCCAGGAGACCTACGGGATCGTGCCGTGCGTCGGCACCGGCAGCAAGATCGACTTGACCCGTCCGGGCTGCACCCTGCCCAGGCCGTAGCGACCGGACACCGCACACATGGCGTGGCGCCGCCGGGGGACCGGCGGCGCCTGGCCACGGATAACCGGATGCGGCCCGGACTCGCCGATCACTACGCTGAAACCGCGGACACCACAACCTTGGACTCTGTGCGGGTCAGACTGATGTGCGCGGACGATCTCGCCTCGGCGGAACGGGCATCGGCGCTGACGTTCCTCGACGCGGAGCGGAGCACCAGACGGGTCAGTGAGCCCGAAGCCGAGCCGCGCTCGGCGGTCGCCTCGGAGCAGTGGATCGACCGGACGCGGTTCTCCTTGAGCGTCGACCCCGGAGGGTGCTGGGTCGCGGTGGAAGAGGGGACCGGTGCCGACGGAGTCGTCGGATTCGCCATGTCCCAGAACCGCGGCGGCCTGTGGTACCTGGCGACCTACGGCGTATTGCCGGGCCATCAGGCCCAGGGCATCGGGAAGCGCCTGATGGATGCCGTACTCGCCCATGCCGACGGGCGTCCCGGCATCTTCTCCTCCAGCGTCCACGCGGGCGCCACCCGTCGGTACCGGCTGGCGGGATTCTCCCTCCACCCGCAGATGCGGATGGCCGGCACCGTCGACCGGTCCACCCTTCCCGCCGTGGACGGCCTGCGGGAGGGCCGGGCCGGCGACTTCGAGTGGATGGACCGGCTGGACCGGCAGCTGCGTGGGGCGGGTCACGGACCCGACCACGGCTACATGCTCGGTGCCATGCGGCTGGCCGTGTCCCGGGACATGACGAAGCCGGGATGACCGGGCCACCGCCGCCGTTCTCGGCAGGCGAGGGCGGACCGCGATACGTAGCGGACACGCCCGTAGCATGCGTGCGAGCGTGAGCGGAGCCACCCGGGGCGCCCCGGGTGGCTCCGGAAGGCTGAGACGAGAGGGGCCGCCATGCGCGCCGAGCAGTGGACCGGGGTCGTCACCCATCACGGCGAGGGCCCGGGCTGGGACCCCGGCGCCGGCCGGCTGAGGATCGTCGACCTGCTGGCCGGCGACCTCCTCACCTTCGACACCGAAGCCGGCGGCGGTGCGTACGAACGGTGGCACCTCGGCGAGGTCGCGGCGGCCTGGCGGCCCCGGAGCTCCGGCGGTGTGGTCGCGGCCGTCGAGCGGGGATTCGTCCTGGTGGCCGAGGACGGCACGGTCACCGCGGGCGACGAGCTGTGGACCGACCCCACGGTCCGGATGAACGACGGTGCCTGCGATCCGGCCGGTAACTTCTACTGCGGTTCCATGGCGTACGACGCCCGCCCCGGTGCCGGTTCCGTCCACCGCCTCACCCCCGATGGCGCCACCTCCCTCGTCCACACCGGGGTCACCATCTCCAACGGCCTCGCGTGGGCCCCGGACGGCGACTTCGCCTACTACGTCGACACCCCCACGGGGACCATCGCCCGGATCACGACCGACCCGTCGACCGGACACTTCTCCACCCCCGAGCCCTGGGTCACCATCGACCCGGGCGACGGCTCCCCCGATGGCCTGACCGTGGACGCAGAAGGGGGAGTGTGGGTCGCGCTGTGGGGCGGTTCCGCCGTCCGCCGCTATGCCGCCGACGGCACCCTGGACGAGGTGGTCGAGGTCAACGCACGCCAGGTCAGCGCCTGTTCGTTCGGCGGTGACGGCTATCGCCGGCTGTTCATCACCACCTCACGGCAGGGCCTCGCGGACGGCGACGACCCGGCCGCGGGCGCCGTGTTCACCGTCGACCCGGAGATCGCCGGACTGGCCCCGCTGCCGTACGCCGGATAGCGGGGCGGGCGGCCGTCAGGCGTCTTCGAGCAGACCGGCCACCAGCACGGCGAACTCCTCGGGCGTGGCGATACGTATCCCCAGCGCCTCGGCCTTGGTCCGCTTGGAGCCGGCCTTCTCGCCGGCGACCAGGAGCGTGGTGCGCTTGGAGACGCCGGACGAGGACGTGCCACCGGCCCGCTCTATCAGTTCGTTCACCTCGTTGCGCGAGAGCTTCGCCAGCGGTCCGGTCATGGCGCCGGTCACCACGACGGTCATGGAGTCCAGCGGACCGCCGCCGGAAGCGGCGTCGCCGGCCGTCCGCCCGGGCCCGGCGCCGTCCTCCTCCGACGACGCCAAGGGCGGCTCGGTGGCGCCCGGTTCGGTCATGTTGACACCCGCGGCGACGAGCTTGTCGATCAGCGGAGCCAGCTCGGTCCTGCCGTCCACCACTGACAACGGGTCCGGTCAGAGTCCCGGCGCACCCCAGACGGGGAACCAGCGCGCGAGATCGGGCTCGATCCGCAGATCGTCCCCGAGCACCGCTCTGACCTGGAGTTCCCGCTGATTGTCGCGCTTCTCGGCGGTGCCGGGCAGCGGCGCGAAGGGGTAGAAGCTGCCCCGCTTGTAGAGATAGACGAGAGCGAGGGGCCGGTGCTCGGTATCCCGGAAACTGAGCAGTGAGCAGAGCAGCTGAGGGCCGAATCCGCCCTCTTCCAGCAGGGTGTTCACCGCGTGCAGATCGGTCACCAGGGCGGCCGTGTCGTCCGGCGCCCGGCGCACCAGAAGCCAGGTGTAGCCGTAGGAGTCCTGGCTGAACTCCACCGGGCGGCTGTCCTGGCCGGTGTCCGCGTCGAGCAGTTCGCGCACGTCCTGCCGGATCCGGGCGAAGCCACCGCCCTCGACGCCCGCGAAACAGACCGAGCCGAGGCCGGTGGGGGTGTATCCGGCCCCGGCCTGGAGGGTGAGCGCGGCGGACGGGAGGGCGAAGAGCTGGTCGAGATCGGGACGGACCGGTTTGCTCCGGCCGAGGATGGCATCGAGAAGGCCCACAGGACCAGCTCCTCACAACAGAGGTTCGGGGGACGACAGTGACGGCCGCGCCGACCGGTCACGCCCTTCGGCCGGGTTACGGCCGGGCGAGTTCGGCGGAGATACGGGCCAGCTGGTCCAGCCGCTGTTCCAGCGTCGGGTGCGAGGCGAGCAGCCGCCCGAGGCTCTCCTTCGAGGCGAACGCGGGCACGAAGAAGAACGCGTTGTACGGCTCCGCCTTCCGCAGGTCCTCCGTCGGGATCCGCGCCATCTGGCCGCTCACCTTGGTCAGCGCCGAGGCGAGCGCCGAGGGCCGGCCCGTGAGCAGGGCGGCCGTACGGTCGGCGGACAGCTCGCGGTAGCGGGAGAGCAGCCGGGTCAACAGGAAGCCGATCGCGTAGACCACGGCGCTGACCAGCGGAATCAGCAGGATCGCGAGCCCCGCGGGGCCGGCGTTCCTGGCGCTCCTCGACAGCCCGCTGTAGAGCGCGATCCGGGTGATCAGACCCGCGAGCACGCCCAGGAACGAGGCGATGGTCATCACGGCGACATCGCGGTGCGCGACATGCGACATCTCATGGGCGAGGACACCCTCCAGCTCCTCCGGCTCCAGCCTGCGGAGCAGACCGGTGGTGGCACAGACCAGCGCGCTGCGTTCGCTCCGGCCGGTGGCGAACGCGTTCGGTATGTCACTCCGCGCGATCGCCACCTTGGGTTTGGGCATATCGGCCAGCGCGCAGATCCGGTCGACGGCTCCGTGCAGCTCGGGTGCCTGCTCGGGGGTGACCTCGCGCGCGCCCATGCCGAAGGCCGCGATCTTGTCACTGAACCAGAACTGGGCGATGAACAGCCCTCCGACGAGGATCAGGATGACCGGCCAGAACTTGCCCAGCACGGCCAGCAGCACGCCGACCAGGACCACGTACAGCAGGCCGATCAGGAACATGGTGGTCACCATGCGGGTGGTCAGTCCGCGGTCCTGGGTGTAGCGGGACTGTGTCATCGCTCGCCTCCATTAGCTCTTTCTTCTGTCATTTTCCTCCTTTCCCGGCGAAACGGAATAAGTGGAATATATGGAAGGCGTGGGACCGGCTCCCCGTAGGGCTTCCGCCGGTCCCACGCCCGTTCCGCGTCGGTCCCTCACCCGGCCACGACCTCGCTCCCGGCGACGGCCTCAGTGGCAGTGGCCGTGGCAGTGGCCGTGGCAGTGGCCGTGGCAGTGGCAGTGGAAAGGGCGGTGGAGGGGCGGTGGCTACAGCGCCGGGTTCGCGTTCTTCAGCAGCTCCTGGAACTGCGCGGAGAACCAGTCACCGGACAGCGGCGCGTTCGGCAGCGCACCGGACATGTTGTTGTTGTTCCGGGGATTGCCGGTGTACGTCGGGTCGCACATCCGGTCGAAGCCCTTGCCCTGGTTGTTCGGGATCTCCTTGCTCGCGCCGTCCGACTCGCCCGGGGGCTTCATCCACACGTACGCGTCGATCCCGGCGGCGGGCGCCGCCTTCGGCCGCTCGCCCAGCCCGGCACCGGACTGGTTGCACCAGTTGCCGAGATGGATCCGGCGGTCGTAGCGTCCACCGTTCACATAGGTGTCCACATTGGTCTGCGGACCGGGACCGGCGGGCCGCGCCGAGCCGCCCCAGCCGTTGCGCGAGGTGTCGATCAGCATCCCGATGCCCGACGGGAAGCCGACGCCCACCAGCTCCTGCCGGAACGCCTGGGCGAACGACTGCTCGTCGACGTAGCGGTTCCAGTCCACCCACTTCGACTCGCGGACCGACTTGCCGGCGACGTTGTCGTTGATGGTGAAGTTGTTCTCCTTGAGCGCGCCGTAGTTGGCGGTGTTGACGATGAAGCCGTGGACCTTGTCGACCGTGCTGCCCTCGGCGGTCGCGGCCTGCTTGAAGATCTGCGCCGAGGCGTTGAAGTTGTCGTCCCAGCCGATCCAGCCGTGATGGCCCGCGTCGACGTAGTTGTAGACGTTGGGGATGGCGCCGAGGTGGTTGAGCGCGTAACCGACGCCCTTGATGTAGTTGCCGTTCGCCTTCATCACGTCGCACTGCGGGGTGACGGTCGGCCGCGGTGTGACATTGGTGACCAGATTGGGCAGCGAGTCGATCTCGACGGTCGTCACGATCCGCAGACCCGCGTACTTGCTGTCGGCGAGTATGGCGGCGATCGGATCGATGTACTCGCGCTGGTAGCGGCCGATCTCCGTCGGGCCCAGCTCTCCGTTGGAGGCGAGCGCGGCGCAGTCACGGCCGGGCAGGTTGTAGATCACGAGCTGGACGACGAACGGCCTGCCCGCGGCCTGCCGCACCGCCTCGTCGAGGTGGTCGCGCAGCCCCATGCCCGTGCCGACACCCTCGATGGCCGCGATCCGGTCCAGCCACACACCGGTCGGCTGGTTGGAGACCTTGGTGCCGCCGGGTTCGGCCGCGGCCTTCGCGGACCACTCCGGGTTCACGTACACCCCGGCGTTCGCGTACGGGTTGTCGACCTTGGCACCGGCGGGCGGGTCGGTCGGCGGGTCGGTCGGCGGATCCGTCGGCCCGCCGCCACCGGGGGAGTTGCAGGTGACACCGTTGAGCTTGAAGACGGCCGGAACCGCGTTGGACCCGGTGACCGACGCGTTGAAGCCGAAGGACGCCGAGGCGCCGCTCGACAGCGCGCCGTTCCACGCCACATTGGCGGCGGAGACGGCCGTACCGCTCTGGGTGATCGCGGAGTTCCAGCCCTGTGTCACCTTCTGGTCGCCGGCGAAGCTCCACTCCAGTTTCCAGGAGCTGATCGCGTCGCCGGTGTTGGTCACATTGACATTGGCCGAGAAACCGCCGTTCCAGGCGGTCTGGATCCGGTAGTCGACGGTGCAGCCGGCCGCGGCGGCGCCGGCGGGCGCGTCCAGCGCGGTCGCGGTGCCGGCCGCGGCGGCGACCAGCGCGAACGCGGCGAGCGCCGCGCCTCGTGCACGTCGCGGAGGGGCGGGGGTGCGGCTCATGAGAGTCCCTTCAGATGGTCACGGAGTCCTACGCCGAAACTGGTGGGCGTGCCGTTGTAATCGCTGATCAGAGCGGGTCCCGAGGAGCAGTCCCAGGTGTTCCAGGTCCACCCGAGATATGAGGCGCCATGGTTGTCGAGCCAGGCCATGACCCGGTCGATATAGCCGTGCGAGCAGGTGTTCTCGCCGATCTCGCCCGCCACGAAGGGCACCTGGGCGGCCACCGGCGCGAGCTGTTCGTTCCAGCAGCTCTCGCTCGCGCAGACGTTGAAGTTGTACGTGTGCCAGGCGGCGGCCAGATTGCCCGCCGGGTCGGCGGGCCGGTACTTGAGCCACTGCCGCATGTCGTTGGAGTAGGCGATGCCGGGGATCAGCACCAGGTTCCGGGCGCCGGTCGCCCGTACCGCGTTCACCAGCGACTGCATTCCGGCCACCTCGAAATCGATCCCCGGACAGGTGCCGCCGTCGCGCCAGCAGGTCCAGGCCGCGTTGATATCGCTGGTGGCCCGGTCCGGGAACGGTTCGTTGAAGAGGTCGAAGACCACCGCCGGGTCGTCCTTGAAGGTCTGCGCGACCGAGGTCCAGAAGGCCGGTGTGTACCGCGCGTTGGGCATCGGCTTCTGGCAGGTCGCGTACTCGGTGTCCGGGCAGTGGCTGTCGTTGCCCGTGTACGTGCCGTGCGTCCAGTGCAGTTCGACGACCGGGGTGATGCCGTGTGCCTCCAGCCTGGTCACGAACTGCTTGACCGCGGCGATGTAGTTCGCGCCGGCGTACTCCGGCTTCACATGCGCGAGGCCGAGCCAGCACTCCTCGTTGAGCGGTATCCGTACGGTGTTGACCTTCCAGTCGGCGATGGCCCGCACCGACGCGTCGTCCACCGGGCCGTCGAAGATGCCGTAGCCCTGGACGCACGCGAACTCGCCGCCGGAGCGGTTCACGCCGAGCATGCGGCGGGTCGTGCCGTTCTCGTCGACCAGTTTGTTGCCCGAGGCGCGCAGCTTCGGTGGAGCGCCCCCCGGCCCCGGCGGGTCGGTCGGTGGGTCGGTGGGGGGATCCGTCGGCGGATCGGTGGGGTCACCCGGTCCCGGACCGCCGTCGCACGCCACGCCGTTGAGCCTGAACGCGGTGGGCGCCGGGTTGGACCCGGACCAGGAGGCGATGAACCCGGCGCTGAGCGAGCCGCCGGTGGCGATCTTCCCGTTCCAGCTCTCGTTGACGGCGGTCACGGTCTTCCCGGACTGCGACCACTTCCCGTTCCAGCCCTGGGTCACCTTCTGACTCCCGGGGAAATCGAAGGTGAGTGTCCAGTTCTCGACGGGTGACCCGTTGTTGGTGACCGTGACAGCGCCCTGGAAGCCACTGTCCCACTGACCGGTGGTGCTGTAGGCGGTGGTGCAGCCGGCCGCGGTTCCCGACGCGGCCGGCTGCGGGGCGAGAGCGGTGCCCGCCACGGCCAGGGCCGCGGCGGCCAGCAGTGCGGTGAGGCGGGGTGGTGCTCGCATGGAGCGACTCCTCGATGGCCGATACGCCGCCTGACACGGCGTATGACTGATGGAAGCGCTCCCACTGGTTGGCTTCCGACGGTAGCGCCGAAGTCGCGTGAGTCAACAGCCCAGTTGAATTCTTTTATCTGACAACTCGCCCGGACATGCGTCGCGTTCAAACTCTTGACAGGCCCACGGTCCCGCTCAACGCTTGGGAGCGCTCCCACTGGTTCGCACCCCCACACCACCCGCACCGGACCGCGAGGAGGACCACCCCATGCCCGGCTTACGAGGTTCACCGCCAGGGGCACCACCGCCACCCGGAAGATCCGGCACACCACGTGGAGTCCGACCGCGTGAAACGCGGCCCCGGGGAGTCCGGCCGCGCGGAGTCCGGCGCCTGCTCACCGCGCTGGCCGCCGCCCTCTCCCTGCCGCTCGGGCTCACCGCGGTCAACGGCACCCCCGCGCATGCCGCGGCCGTCCAGTGCGGTGTCGACTACAAGACCAATGACTGGGGCAGCGGCTTCACGGCCGACCTCACGATCACCAATCGCGGTACGGACCCCATCGACGGCTGGACGCTCGGCTACGACTACTCCGGCGACCAGAAGCTCACCAGCGGGTGGAACGGCGCCTGGAGCCAGTCCGGCACCACCGCCACCGTCAGGAACGCCGCGCACAACGCGCGGATCGCCCCGGGTGCCGCGGCGACCGCCGGTGCCAACTTCACCTACAGCGGTACCAACACCGCGCCCGCCGTCTTCACCGTCAACGGCGTGCGCTGCACGGGCGCGCATCAGCCGCCCCTCACCGTGCTGACCAGTCCGGCGCCCGGCGCGGTGTTCACCGCGGGCGGCACCATCCCGATGGCCGCCACCGCCGTCGCCGCCGACGGCGCCGGGATCTCCAAGGTCGAGTTCTACAGCGACACCCGGCTGCTCGGCACGGACACCACCTCCCCGTACACCTTCGACTACCCGGACGTCCCCGCCGGCGATCTCTCGCTCTACGCGAAGGCGTACGACGGCCAGGGCGCCGCGGCGGAGTCCACGCCGGTCGGCGTACGGGTCACCGCGGGCCCGTCGCTCGTCGCGAGCCCCGCCCAGCTCGGCGTGCAGCAGGGCAGGACCGGCACCTTCGGGGTGAAGCTCTCCACCCGGCCCGCCGCCGAGGTGACGGTCACCGTGGCCCGTACCGCGGGCAACACCGGCCTCACCCTCACCTCCGGTTCCACTCTCACCTTCACCGGCGCCAACTGGAACACCGCCCAGCAGGTGACCGTCTCCGCCGCGGCCACCGGCACCGGCGCCGCCACCTTCACGGCGACCGCGCCCGGCCAGACCAAGGCCGAGGTGACCGTCACCCAGCTGGCGGCGGCCGGCACCTACGAGGCCCGGTTCCTCGATCTGTACGGCAAGATCACCGACCCGGCCGCCGGCTACTTCTCGCCGGAGGGCATCCCGTACCACTCGGTGGAGACCCTGATCGTCGAGGCGCCCGACCAGGGGCACGAGACGACCTCCGAGGCGTACAGCTATCTGATCTGGCTCCAGGCCATGTACGGCAAGGTCACCGGCGACTGGAGCAAGTTCAACGGCGCGTGGGCCACCATGGAGAAGTACATGATCCCCACCCACGCCGACCAGCCCACGAACGGGTTCTACAACGCGTCGAAACCGGCCACCTACGCCCCCGAGTGGGATCTGCCCTCGCAGTATCCCTCGCAGCTCAACGGCAATGTCGCGGTCGGCAACGACCCCCTCGCAGGCGAGCTGAAGAGCGCCTACGGCACTGATGACATCTATGGCATGCACTGGATCCAGGACGTCGACAACGTCTACGGCTTCGGCAACTCGCCCGGGAAGTGCGAGGCGGGACCGGCCGACCAGGGCCCCTCGTACATCAACACCTTCCAGCGCGGACCGCAGGAGTCCGTCTGGGAGACCGTGACCCAGCCGACCTGCGACTCCTTCACGTACGGCGGCAGGAACGGCTATCTGGACCTCTTCACCGGGGACGCCTCCTACGCGAAGCAGTGGAAGTTCACCAACGCGCCGGACGCCGACGCCCGCGCCGTGCAGGCCGCGTACTGGGCGTCGGAGTGGGCCAAGGAGCAGGGCAAGGGCGGCGAGGTCGCGGCCAGTGTCGCCAAGGCGGCCAAGATGGGGGACTACCTCCGCTACGCGATGTACGACAAGTACTTCAAGAAGGTCGGCGGCTGCGTGGGCGAGACGGCCTGCCCGGCGGGCAGCGGCAAGAACAGCTCGCACTACCTGCTCTCCTGGTACTACGCGTGGGGCGGCGCCACCGATGCCTCGGCCGGCTGGGCCTGGCGCATCGGCTCCAGTTTCAGCCACAGCGGCTACCAGAACCCGATGGCCGCCTGGGCGCTGAGTTCGTACGCCGATCTCAAGCCCGCGTCCGCCACCGGCCAGCAGGACTGGAACACCAGCCTCAAACGGCAGGTGGAGTTCTACCGCTGGCTCCAGTCCGCCGAGGGCGCCATCGCGGGCGGCGCCACCAACAGCTGGCAGGGCCGGTACGCGCAGCCCCCGGCCGGCACCCCCACCTTCTACGGCATGTACTACGACGAGGCGCCCGTCTACCACGACCCGCCGTCCAACCAGTGGTTCGGCTTCCAGGCCTGGTCCATGGAGCGGGTCGCGGAGTACTACCACCAGACCGGCGACAGCGCCGCCAAGGCCGTGCTGGACAAGTGGGTCGCCTGGGCCCTGTCCAAGACCACCGTCAACCCCGACGGTACGTACCGGATCCCGTCGACCCTCCAGTGGTCGGGCAAGCCCGACACCTGGAACGCCGCCGCTCCCGGCGCCAACACCGGTCTGCATGTGACGGTCGCCGACTACACCAATGACGTCGGGGTGGCCGCCGCGTACGCCAAGACCCTCTCCTACTACGCCGCGAAGTCCGGCAACGCGGCGGCGAGGACCACCGCGAAGGCGCTCCTCGACGGGATGTGGGACCACCACCGGGACGCGCTCGGGATCGCGGTCCCGGAGACCCGCGCCGACTACAGCCGCTTCGACGACCCGGTGTACGTACCGAGCGGCTGGACCGGCACCATGCCCAACGGCGACGCGATCAACGGGAGTTCCACCTTCGCGTCGATCCGGTCCTTCTACGAGGACGACCCGGCCTGGTCGAAGGTCGAGGCGTATCTGAACGGCGGGGCCGCGCCGACCTTCACGTACCACCGCTTCTGGGCGCAGGCCGACATCGCGCTCGCCCTCGGCTCGTACGCCGATCTCTTCGAATAGCGGCGGCTTTTCGGGGCGTATGACCGATTGCCCACGGAGGGTCCCGTGTCTCCCCGGCGCGGGACCCTCCCGCTGTCAACCCCCCTGTCGACGCGACCGATTGATGTCTGTATGCCGCACTGAATTGACAACACAAGGTCAAATCCTGGTATCCGATCTGTTCTTACGAGTCCGATCGATGTCACTCTCTGGACGGCTCAGCGCGGGTGGACCACGCGGTGAGCCTGTTCACGGCACTCGCACAGCTCAGCACCACCGGGCGACGGTCCATCCACGGCCGCCGCTTCCCCACACAGGGCCGTTACCGACGGCCCGGCACTCTTGGAGACTGAGTGAGACTCGTAGCTTCCACCCCCCGCACGAACGTTGTCCGTGTCGCCGCCCTGGTCGCCTCCGCCGCCATGGTGGTCGTCGGCGTCCAGTCGGGACCGGCCGCCGCCCAGCCCGACCCCACCCGGGAGAGCGGCGCCACGGCTCTGGAGCTGAGCCCGGCCCAGCGCGTCGACGCCATCAAGTCCGCCCAGGCGGACGCCGCGAGCGAGGCCGGCGCCCTCGGCCTCGGCGCCCAGGAGAAGCTCGTCGTCCGGGACGTCATCAAGGACGCCGACGGAACCGTCCACACCCGTTACGAGCGGACCTACGCGGGCCTGCCCGTCCTCGGCGGCGACCTCGTCGTCCACGAGGCCCCGGCCGGCGCGCGCAGCGTGACCAAGGCGACCACGGCCCGAATAGCCGTGCCCTCCACCGCCGCCGAACTCCCCGCGGCCACCGCCAAGTCGAGCGCGCTGAAGGCCGCTTCGGCGGAGAAGACCGCCAAGGCCGCGGCCGACACCGCGCCCCGCAAGGTGATCTGGGCCGCGACCGGCAAGCCCGTGCTGGCCTGGGAGACCGTCGTCAAGGGCGTCCAGCCCGACGGCACCCCGAGCGAGCTGCACGTCATCACCGACGCCGCCACCGGCAAGCAGCTCTTCACCGACGAGGCCATCGAGGCCGGTACCGGCACCGGCAAGTACAACGGCTCGGTGACACTCGGCACCACCAAGAGCGGCACCACGTACAACCTCACCGACGCCGGTCGCGGCGGCCACAAGACGTACGACCTGAACCAGGGCACCTCGGGCACCGGCACGCTCTTCACCGACGCCGACGACGTCTGGGCCGGCGGCCGGCAGACCGCCGCCGTGGACGCCCACTACGGCGCGGCCGAGACCTGGGACTTCTTCAAGAACGTGCTGGGCCGCAACGGCATCAAGAACAACGGGGTCGGCTCCTACTCCCGCGTCCACTACGGCAACAACTACGTGAACGCGTTCTGGAGCGACAGCTGCTTCTGCATGACCTACGGCGACGGCTCGGGCAACGCCAACCCGCTCACCTCGCTCGACGTGGCCGCGCACGAGATGAGCCACGGCGTCACCGCCGCCACCGCCAACCTCACCTACAGCGGTGAGTCCGGCGGTCTCAACGAGGCGACCTCCGACATCTTCGCCACCGCGGTCGAGTTCTACTCGAACACCGCGAGCGACCCGGGCGACTACCTCATCGGCGAGAAGATCAACATCAACGGCAACGGCACGCCGCTGCGCTACCAGGACAAGCCGAGCAAGGACGGCGCGTCGAAGGACTACTGGTCGTCCACCCTGGGCAACATCGACGTCCACTACTCCTCGGGCCCGGCCAACCACTTCTTCTACCTGCTGTCCGAGGGCAGCGGCGCGAAGACGGTCAACGGCGTGAGCTACAACAGCCCGACGTACGACGGCTCCACGGTCACCGGCATCGGCCGCGACAAGGCCACGCAGATCTGGTACAAGGCGCTGACCACGTACATGACGTCCTCCACCAACTACGCGAAGGCGCGCACCGCGACGCTGAGCGCGGCGGGCGCCCTGTACGGCACGACCAGCGCCGAGTACAAGGCCGTCGGCGCCGCCTGGACCGCCATCAACGTGAAGTGACCCGCACGGTCCGGCACGGCGTCTGAGGCCGGGCGACGGACATGACGGGGTACGGGCCCGTGCGCGCCACGCGCGGGCCCGTACCCCGTCCGCGCCGTCCCGTCCACCGGTCGGCGCACTCCGGGTGAGGGATCCGGGCCCGCGAACTAGGGTGCGATTCATGGCCGGAGACACAGGGCGGGGGAGCGGACAGGACGCCGCCGCGGCGCCGGACCCCCGGCGCTGGAAGGCCCTGGCCGTATGTCTGGTCGCGGGCTTCATGACGCTCCTGGACGTCTCCATCGTCAATGTGGCCCTGCCGTCGATCCGGGAGGGGCTGCGCACCCCAGTCTCCGACCTCCAGTGGGTGCTGTCCGGCTACGCGCTCGCCTTCGGCCTCTTCCTGATCCCCGCCGGGCGGCTCGGCGACGCCCGCGGCCGGCGCCCGGTCTTCATGATCGGGCTCGCCCTCTTCACCCTGGCCTCCGCGGCCTGCGGAGCCGCCCAGTCCAGTCTCTGGCTGGTGATCGCCCGGCTGGTTCAGGGCTTCGCCGGAGGCGTCGTCACCCCCCAGATCTCCGCACTGATCCAGCAGATGTTCACCGGCCGCGAGCGGGGCCGCGCCTTCGGCATGTTCGGAATGGTGGTCGGCATCTCGACGGCCGTGGGACCGCTGCTGGGCGGTCTGATCATCCAGGCGGCGGGCGAGCGGGACGGCTGGCGCTGGGTGTTCTACGTCAATCTGCCCCTGGGCGTCATCTGTCTGCTGCTGGCGAGGCGACTGCTGCCGGACACCCCGTCGGCGGCCCCCGTACGGCCACGCGATCTCGACCCACTCGGGGTACTGCTGCTCGGCACCGGCGTGCTGGCGCTTCTGCTTCCCTTCGTCCAGTCGCAGCAGTGGCACGGCGGCGAGAAGTGGCTGCTGCTGATCGTCGCCGCCGCGCTGCTGGCCGGCTTCGTGAAATGGGAGTCCCGGTGCCGGCCCGGCGGCACCCAGCCGGTGCTGGACCTCCGGCTCTTCCGCGTCCGTTCCTACTCGCTCGGGTGTCTGCTGATCCTGCTGTACTTCGCCGGGTTCACCACGATCTTCTTCATCAGCACCCTCTACCTCCAGAGCGGACTGCACTACTCCGCCCTGGAGGCCGGACTGGCCATCACCCCCTTCGCGGTGGGCTCCGCCGTGGCGGCGGGCATCGGCGGACGGCTGGTCAACCGGTTCGGGAGGCCGCTGGTCGTGGTCGGACTGATCATGGTGACGGCCGGTCTGGCGGCCACCGCGTTCGCCGTACACCTGGTGCCGGGACACAGCGCGGGCTGGGCGATGGCGGCGCCGCTGCTGGTGGCGGGCCTCGGCAGCGGACTCGTCATCACACCGAACCAGACCCTGACGCTCTCCGAGGTGCCGGTGCCCATGGCGGGCAGCGCGGGCGGCACGCTCCAGACCGGTCAGCGGGTGGGATCCGCCATCGGTATCGCCGCCGTGGGGTCGGTCTTCTTCGGCCAGGTGGGACGGGACGGCTGGGCGAAGGCGTTCGACCACGGGCTGATCGTCGCGGTGGCGTTCGTGCTCGCGGCGCTGCTGGTCGCCGGCGCCGACGTGGCCACGGCGCACCGGGACGGAAAGCGGGGTACGGGACCGACGCGGCCCTTCACCCACCGAGGGCACCGAGGGTCCCCACCACCGAAAGGAGACCGGCGATGAACCCGGAGAGCGCAGAGAACACGGAGAGCCCAGAGAGCACGCGGGGCACGGGGAGCACGGGGAGCACGGGGAGCACGGGCAAGACGGAGAGCAACGCGGAGTACGGCAAGAAGCCCTTCAAACGTTCGAGGAGCCATTTCACCGACCGGATCACGGCCGACGGCAGGGACGGCCGGCCCGTCGAGGCCGGCCGCTACCGGCTCGTGGTCAGCCGCGCCTGCCCCTGGGCCGGCCGCGCCCTGATCTCCCGGCGGCTCCTCGGCCTGGAGGACGCGATCTCCCTCGCCGTCACCGACCCGATCCAGGACGACCGCAGCTGGCGCTTCACCCTGGACCCCGACGGCCGGGACCCCGTCCTCGGCATCCGCTTCCTCGGCGAGGCGTACGACGCGCGGGAGACGGACTATCCCGGCGGGGTCAGCGTGCCCGCCATCGTGGACGTACCGAGCGGGAAACTGGTGACCAACGACTTCCAGCGGATCACCCTGGACCTCGCCACCGAATGGACCGCGCTGCACCGGCCCGGCGCGCCCGATCTCTATCCGGAGCCGCTGCGCGACGAGATCGACGAGATCATGGCGGGGATCTACCGGGATATCAACAACGGTGTGTACCGCGCCGGGTTCGCGGACGGGCAGAGCGCCTACGAGGACGCCTACCGCGCGTTGTTCCGCCGTCTCGACCAGGTCTCGCGGCGGCTGGCGGACCGCCGCTATCTGGTCGGGGACACCCTCACCGAGGCGGACATCCGGCTGTTCACCACTCTGGTGCGCTTCGACGCCGTCTACCACGGACACTTCAAGTGCAACCGCTCCAAACTCACCGAGGACCCGGTGCTGTGGGCCTACGTCAGGGACCTGTACCAGACCCCGGGGTTCGGCGACACGGTGGACTTCGACCACATCAAGCGGCACTACTACCAGGTGCACACCGGTATCAACCCGACCGGCATCGTGCCCCTCGGCCCCGATCTGTCCGGCTGGCTGACCGCACACCACCGGGAGGAGCTGGGCGGACGGCCGTTCGGGGACGGAACACCACCGGGTCCGGTGCCCAGGAGCGAGGAGGTGCCACCGGCGGGACGCCCCTGAGAAGCCCGCTCCCCGGCCTCCTGCCGCTCCCCGCCGGCCTCTGTCAGCCCTCCGGCAGTGGCCGGCGCAGCAGATACAGGCCGACGAACGCCACCAGCACCACCACGCACGCCGTGAACGTCAGCCCGGCGCCCTTCAGCCCCAGCCCGAGCGTCAGCGCGCCGACACCGACGACGGGCAGCGAGATTCCCGCGTAGGCGACGACGAACAGGGCGGAGACCGTGCCGCCGCGGTTCCCGGGCGGCGCCGCGCCGCTGACGGCGGTCATCGCCGCGCGGAAGGCCAGCCCCTGGCCCAGACCGCCCAGGACCGCGCCCGTGACGAGCAGCGCCAGCGACTCCACCGCCAGCGACGTTCCCACCAGCACCAGACCTGCCACCAGCACCAGACAACCGCCCGGCAGCGCCCGGCGTACCCCCAGACGCCCCATCAGCGACTGGCCGATGGTGGAGGCGAGGAAGAGGGAGAAGACGACCGATCCCGAGACGGCCAGGTTGCCGACGTTCAGGGTCTGGGACACGAAGGACGGCGCAACCGCGGTGAACAGACCCAGCAGGGCGAAGCCCGCGAACGCGGCGAGCGCCGACGGCGCGAACACCCCACGCACCTCGGGCGGCACCACCAGACCCTGTGGCCTCAGCCGTGGCCGCCGCTTCGGACGCGCGACGGTCTCCGGCAGCAACCAGGTCAGTACGCACGCCACGGCCAACAGCCCGAGATGGACGAGGAAGGGCAGACGCAGCGGCCACGGCGCGTACTGCGCGAGCAGCCCGGACAGCAGCGGTCCGCAGCCAAGGCCGCCCATGTTCGCGGCGGTGGCGGCGAGCCCCGCCCGCGCCTTCTCGTCGGGCGGGGCCAGTTCCAGCACGGTGACGGTGGCCGCGCCGCTGAGCAGCCCGGCGGAGAAGCCCGACAGCAGCCGGCCCGCGAACAGCAGCGGAAGCCCTCCCTCGAACAGGAAGCAGAAGGCGCTCCCGGCGGCCAGCGCCAGCGCGGCCAGCAGCACCGGCCGCCGGCCCACCTGGTCGGAGAGGTCGCCGGCCAGCAGCAGTACGGCGATCACCCCGAGGGCGTAGACGGCGAACACGACCGTCACCATCAGCTCCGAGAAGCCGAGCTGTTGGCGGTAGAGCCCGTACAGCGGGGTGGGCAGCGTCGTACCGGCCATGCCGATGGCGAACACCGCGGCGGCCACCGGATAGCCCAGGCGGCGGCCTCCGTGCGCGCGATCCGTCATACCAGCCCCGTCCTTCGAGCCCTGTCCTTCGCGCCCCGTCCTCCGAGCGTCCCGTCCTCCGAGCGTCCCGGCCTGCCGAGCCCCGTCCGCCGGGCGTCCCGCGCGCCCTGTCCCTTCGCGCCCCGTACGTCCGGCACGGACGCCGCGCCCGCGATCAGCTGTCGTTGGCCGTACCGGCCGTCCGCTGGCGGCGCATCAGGACCGAACCGCCGACGAGCGCGGCGAGCACGGCGCAGGCCATCGCCGTCACCTTCGCCCAGACGAACGACTCGCCCAGGCTGCTCTCCAGCAGGTCGACCCCGCCCGCGCCCGACATCGAGTGGGCGGCGATGATCCCGATCGCCGTCGCCGCGCTCGCCGCCCAGATCCGGGTCGTGTCCTGCACGGCCAGCCAGAGGCCGAGCACGAGACACAGGGCGGTGATGGCGAGGGAGAGCACATCCGCGAAGCCCCCGGAACGCAACTGGGCGAAGTCCGTCGGCAGATGGATCAGGCCGCAGGCGAACAGCACGGCCGCGGCGGGCCGGCGCAGCGCAGAACGGAGGGCGGGGGAGACGCCATGGGTCCCGGACTTCGTACCGCCCAGGGCCGCGAGGCCCGCGGCGATCCCGGGGCCCTCGATCCTCGGCTTGGCCGCGGTCGAGACGGCGAGCGGGGCGGCAGGGCCAGTCGGGGCAGTCGGGGCGGCCGGGGCCGGAGCGGCCCGACCGACCGGCTCGACCGGGGCGAAGGGCGCGGCCGGGGCGGCTCGCTCGGCGGCCTCCTCGGCGTCCGGGCCGAACATGTCGAGCTGTTCCGGCTCGCGGCGCGCCTCGCCGGAACCGGCCGGGGCGGTAAGACCGCGCTCCTCGGTGCCGAGGATGGACACGAGCAGTGCCACATCCTCGATCGGCCTCCCGACGGCCGCGGCCCGCAGCGTCGTGTCGGCCTCGTCGACCTCGTGCGGGGGCTCGTTCAGCAGGGCGACCAGCTGCCGTACCTCATCGAGAGGACGGGTGACGGCCGCGGCGCGCAGTGCTTCGTCCCCGGGGTTGGGGACCTCTCCGGTCCGCTTAAGCAGGCTCACCAGCGCGGCGACCTCGTCCAGGGGCCGGGCGGTCGCCGCTGTCCAGAGCAGCGTCCGTATCGGCGCGTCGTCGGAGGGCGTGGGATCAAGAGACATGGCGCGGCTCCCTTTACCGAACTCCACGGGCGGTACTCTCACCGTGGAGGGCCACCGTGCGCCGGAGGGGCGCACGCTTGGGTACATCAAATGCCCGTGTCGGACTTTTGTGCCATCCGGGACCGGCATAAGAGGTGACGCGCCGAAGCGCCCGGCCTCCGCGCTATCCGGCGGGACGGCCGCCGGTGCCCCGGGTGAGGTCGTCGGTCAGGGAGGGGCCGGGCTGGGGGACCTCGCCGAAGTCCTCGTCCGCGCTGTCGACGCGGAGCCGGTTGATCACGGCCTCCAGTGCGGCGGGCAGCGTGGGGTGACGGCCGTGGTGGCACTGGCTGAGCAGATCGTGCCGGACCGTCTCGGGGAGCAGCGAGGAGAGCGCGGGCGGCGTCACGGGCCGTCCCGACCCGGGCAGACGGCGGGACTGGCGGCGCCAGTACGCCGCGTCCTTGAACTCGGCCCGCTGCTGATGGGCGAGGAAGAGACAGAAGGCCGCGGTGCGATTGCCGCCCCCGGCGGCGAACTGCCACCAGAACTGGGCCGCGTCACGGTGTCCGGTCAGATGAAGGAGCGCGGCGAAGACGACGGCGCCCTCGGGATCGATACGGTCATGGTCCACCAGCCGCGCCAGACTGGCCGCCGCCTCCGGCGCGTTCAGCACGAGGGCGACGGCGAGGCTGAGGTCATGGGCGGCCTGCTCATGGGCCGAGGGGTAACGACGCGGCGCCACGCCCGGGTCCGTACGGCACGCCGCCGCCCGCACCGTCCGTCGCGCCCCGGCCCGGTTCCGCGCCGCCGCCGTGTCGTAGTCGTCATAGGTGTCGGCGAGGACTTCCGCGTCCTCCAGCAGCGCGTCGATCGGCCGGGGGTCCGGTTCGTGGGGATGGCGCACGGCCTACTCCTCCCTCTCGGGCGCTCGTACGTCGAGGTCCCTGGCCAGTCGTCTGCGGGCGTGCCGGACATGGGACCGTACGGTGGCGACCTCGATGCCCATGTACTCGGCGACCTCCTCGTCCGGGACCTGGAGGGCGTAGCGCAGCACGACCACGTCGTACTGCCGCTCGGGAAGCCGGGAGATGGCCCTGTACAGCCCGATCTCCCGTTGCAGCACGTCGAATTGATCGCGCTTCTCGTGGTTGAGGAGCTTGCGGACCGCCGCGTGGAAGGCGGCGGTGTCGACCAGCGCCGGTTCCATGTCGTGGTCGTCCAGCCACCACGCCACCTCCTCCTTGAGGAGCGCCCACGCGTACCGCGCCACCGATTCCTGCGTCAGCACATGCGGCCAGTGCTCCAGGAGCCGGGCGCAGGTGGCGTCGACCACGGTCTCCGCGCCTGCCCGACTGCCCACCTGGGTATGGGCGTAGCGCAGCCACAGCGTGTGGTGGCGCGCGTCGAACGCGTCGAAGGTCAGCGCCAGCCGGTGGACCGTCCCGTCAGGGGCGACCGGCGGGCGGTGGTCGTCCAGGTCCTGGGCGCCCCGGGAGACGCGGACCACAGGACGTTCCGGATCGACCTGCACGCGTGCCCCGTTCACTGGACACCGCGCCGCTCCACGGCGGAGGGCGTCGGTGCGAGAGGTGTGCCTCTCTCCATCTGTCAGCCAACCGGACGAGCGTCCTCGACGTGCGGGACACACCCGGCGTTTCCTCACGGACAGCCATCATATGATTACTGGGCCGCGGGGTGGGCGGTGTTGCCGGATCATTCCGTCGCCCGGGTGCCGTCGCTCCCCATCCGGCCTGCCCGCGAGGAGAGTTGGGCCATCTCGTACGGTTGTCCGCATACGGCGGTGGGAAGTCACCGACTGTTATCCGGCGATGAGGACGGGGGTCGCGCGATGGGCGACAACGGTGCGGTGGATCTGGAACTGGACCGGGCGCATTCCGCCCGTATGTACGACTACTATCTGGGCGGGACGACCAACTTCCCCGCGGACCGCGAGGCCGCCGCGCGGGCCATCTCCGCCTTCCCCTCCATTCTCTCCACCGCGCGGATCAACCGGCGCTTCATGCACCGCTCCGTCCGCTTCCTCGCGCGGCAGGGCATGCGGCAGTTCCTCGACATCGGCACCGGAATCCCCACCTCCCCGAACCTCCACGAGGTCGCCCAGCGGGAGGTCCCGGAGGCACACGTCGTCTATACGGACAACGATCCGATCGTGCTGGCCCACGCCCGCGCGCTGCTGCACAGCCACCCCGCGGGGCGCACCGCGTACGCGGAGGCCGATGTCACCGCACCCGAGGCCCTGTTGGCGGCCGAGGAGATACGCACGACGCTCGACTTCAGCCGCCCCATAGCGCTCAGCCTCAACGCGCTGCTCCACTTCGTCACCGACGAGCACGACGCCCATGACATCGTCGAACGCCTCAAGTCCGCACTGCCGTCCGGCTCCACACTCGCCATAGCGCATGTCACCACCGAGTTCGACCCGGAAGGCATCGCGCGGCTCACCACCGCCTACCGCGCCGCGGGCACACCGGGGCAGGCGCGCACCCGCGAGGAGATAGCCCGGTTCTTCGCCGGCTGGCAGCTCCTCGATCCGGGGATCACCCCCTCGCACGAGTGGCGCCCCGACCCCGAAGAACACAGTGGGAACGTCAGCGACAAGGAAGCCGCCTGCTACGTCGGAGTGGCGCGCAAACCCTGACCGCCACCATGAAGAAGCGGCCGGTGCCCGGGGCGGGGCACCGGCCGCTCTTCCGCCGCTCGGCTACGCGGCGGTCGGTGAGCCGGCCGCGGGGCCGACAAGTTCCTCCAGGACGTCTTCCATGGTGACGAAGCCGATGACGGTCCCCTTGTCGCCGCTGACGGCGGCGAGGTGCGTACCGGCGGCGCGCATGGCCGTCATGGTGTCGTCGAGCGGGGTGTCGATCTCGACCCTGATCACCGTGTGCAGCGTGGAGCGCGGGAAGGGCCGGGTCCGCTCCCCGGCACCGAGCGCGTCCTTGATGTGCAGATAGCCGAGGATCGTGTTGTCGGGTCCGGTGACCGGCAGCCGCGAGAAGCCGGAGGACGCGGCGACGCGCTCCAACTCCCGCGGGGTGACCTGGTGGTCGACGGTGATCACCCGGTTGAGCGGGACCATCACCTCACCCACCGGACGCGTGCCCAGCTCCAGGGCGTCGCGCAGCCGCTCGCCGTCCGCGGGGTCCAGCAGCCCCGCCTCGCTGGAGTCCTTGACCAGACGGGCGAGTTCGTCGTCGGTGAAGACCGACGCGACCTCGTCCTTGGGCTCGACCTTCAGCAGCCGCAGGATGGCGTTGGCGAGCGCGTTGATCCCGAAGATCACCGGACGCAGCGCCCGGGTCAGCCCGACCAGGGCGGGCCCCAGCGCGAGCGCGGTCGGAGCCGGCGCGGCCAGCGCGATGTTCTTGGGCACCATCTCGCCGATCAGCATGTGCAGATACGTCGCCAGGGTCAGCGCGATCACGAACGCGATCGGGTGGATCAGCGCCCCCGGCACACCGATCGCCTCGAACGGCGGCTCCAGCAGATGGGCGATCGCCGGTTCGGCGACGGCGCCCAGCACCAACGAGGAGATGGTGATACCCAGTTGGGCCGTGGCCATGGCCGCGGACAGATGCTCCAGGCCCCACAGGGTGGTCTTGGCCCGGCGGCTGCCCTTGATCGCCAGGGGCTCGATCTGGCTGCGCCGTACGGAGATCAGGGCGAACTCGGCGCCGACGAAGAACGCGTTCGTGAACAGGGTGAACACGCCGATGGCGAGCTGCAGGCCGGTCATCGGTTCTCCTCCACGAGCTGGGTGGCCCGTACGGGCGCGGTGATCCTGACCCGGTCGGCCCGGTGGTGCTCGATCCGCAGGACCGCGAACCGCCAGCCCTCTATCTCCAGCGTGTCGGTCAGGACGGGCAGCCGCCCCAGCCTGGTCGCGAGCAGCCCGGCGAGCGTCTCGTACGGCCCCTCCGGTGCGTCGCAGCCGATCTCCGCGAGCTGGTCGAGACGGACACTGCCGTCCGCCTCCCATACGCGGCGGCCGTCGGCGGTCGGCCGGCCGGGAGCCAGGTCGGGGGTCTCGTCCGGGTCGTGCTCGTCACGTACCTCGCCGACGACCTCTTCGACGATGTCCTCGACGGTGGCGACGCCCGCGGTGCCGCCGTACTCGTCTATCACCACGGCCATCGTCCGCGACTCGCGCAGACGCCGCAGCAGCCGGTCCACCGGAAGGGAGTCCGGGACGAGCAGCGGGCTGGTGGCCAGCTCGGTCACGAGGGTGTCGCCGCGCCTGCTCTCGTCCAGCGCGAGGACGTCGCGGATATGGATGGTGCCGATCACCTCGTCGAGACTGTCGCGGTAGACCGGGAACCGGGACAGGCCGGTCGCCAGCGTCAGATTCGCCGCGTCCTGGGCGGTGGCGTGGGCCTCCAGGGCCCGTACGTCCACGCGCGGCGTCATCACGTTCTCCGCGGTCAGGTCGGCCAGATGCAGGGTCCGCACGAACAGTTCGGCGGAGTCCGCCTCTATGGCGCCCTCCCGGGCCGAGTGGCGCGCCAGGGCGACCAGTTCCTCGGGGGTACGGGCGGAGGCCAGCTCCTCGGCGGGCTCCAGCCCGAAGCGGCGTACCAGACGGTTGGCGGTGTTGTTGAGATGCCTGATCAGCGGGGTGAAGGCGGCGGTGAAGCCGCGCTGCGGCCCCGCCACGACCTTGGCGACCGCGAGCGGGTTGGAGATCGCCCAGTTCTTGGGGACCAGCTCGCCGATGACCATCAGTACGACGGTGGACAGGGCGACGCCCAGCAGGGTGGCGACCGTGGACACAGAGCCGGCGGGCAGGCCGACCGCCTCCAGCGGGCCGCGCAGGAGCAGGGCCAGGGACGGTTCGGCGAGCATGCCGATGACCAGCGAACTCACCGTGATGCCCAGCTGGGCACCGGAGAGCTGGAAGGTCAGCCGCTTGACCGCCGCCAGCGCGCTCGCGGCGCCGCGCTCACCAGCGGCGGCGGCACGTTCGAGCTCGCCGCGCTCGATGGTGGTCAGGGAGAACTCGGCCGCTACGAACACCGCACAAGCGAGCGTGAGCGCGAGAGCGAGGAGGAGCAGAAGCACCTCGGTCACCGTGCCACCTCCGCTCCATCGCTCGACGGGACGGGGACGGCACGGCTCGTACTGGGAGGCTCACCCATTGCGGGACCGCAGCTCCTTCTCTGGTCAGTTCGGTGGTGAAGGGCGGAGTGGAAACCCCGCCCAGCAATAGTAAAGGACTCGCAAAGAAGCGCAATGCCGTGTTCGGCTCACGGCATCGTTCGGATCATCGGACGGCGTCGAAATCCTTGCCGACAGTGAGTGTCACCACTCCCGGGGCGGCCTCCGCGTCCTGCCGGGCGACGCTGCCCGGCAGCCGTGAGGCCAGCACTTCGGCCGGTCCCGCCTGGTCCTGCGGATAACCGACCGTGGTCTTCTTCGTGACCTCCGGTGCGTTGCCGACACCGACGACCGTGAAGCCCGCCGACCGCAGCGACTCCGCGACCGTCGCGGCCCGCCCCGTCGAACCGGAGCCGTTGAGGACCTGGACCCGCACCGTATGGGCGTAGACCGGGTTCTTGGCGTCGGCTTCCAGTTTCTCCTTGTCGACCTCGTCGTCCTTCGCCAGGGCCGCGAACAACTCCGCCGCCTGCGGGTACTGCCAGACGACGTTCGCCTTGTCGGTCGGCGTGTCCGCCTCCCGCGCGTAGTTCGGCACCGTAAGGAACGTCAGCCGTTCGGTCGGGATTCCCTTGACCTCGGACGCGAGGCCGGAGAGGGGCTTGATGCCCGCCAGCGCCTTGTCCGTGGTCAGCGACTTGGTCGCCGAGTCCAGGAAACCGTACAGCGCGTTCGGGCTGGTCAGTTTCTCCTGGGCCTTGGCCGCCAGGGCCTCCATGAACTCCTGCTGCCGGCCGATACGCCCCAGATCCGAGCCGTCCCCCACGCTGTAGCGCGTACGGACGTACCCGAGGGCCGCCTCGTCCCTGACCGTCTGGCAGCCGGCGTCCAGGTCGAGATGGGCCTTCTTGTCGTGGATGGCGGTCTCGGGGCAGACCTCGATGCCGTCCAGCGCGTTGACCATGCCCTTGAAGCCCTGGAAGTCGACGGACATGAAGTGGTCCATGCGCAGGCCGGTGTTCTGTTCCACCGTCCTGATGGTGCAGGCGGCTGCGCCGGACACCTCGCCGCTCGTACCGCCGATGGCGAACGCCTCATTGATCTTGAACTTGTGCGGGGCGGACTTGCCGCCGTCCCCCTTGTCGCAGGCCGGTATGTCCACCCACGAGTCGCGGGGAAGCGAGACGACCGTGGCCCACTCGCGGTCGGCGGACACATGCAGGACCATCAGCGTGTCCGACTGCATGGTGGTCAGGCCCTTGCCGTACTTCGCGTTGTCGCCGCCCCGTGAGTCGGACCCCACCACGAGGATGTTCTTGGACCCCGGGCTCAGATTGACCGGCCGGTCGCCGCCGATCTTGTTGTTCACGTCGGCGGAGTGGATATTGCCGTTGAGGTCCTGATAGATCCAGGCCGCCGCACCGGACACACCGATGAGGGCCACGGCCAGTGCCCCGCCCGACCACACGGCTATTCGGCCCCGCCGGGTCAGCCTGGTCCTGCCCGCCCGCCGGCCGCCGCGGTGCCCCCCGCCCGTCGACCGACCCCGCCGCCGCCCGCTGGTTTCGCTGCCCACGCTGATCCTCCGTGCCCGTTGCCGGCCGCCGTTCGTCCGGACAGGCCGGTCATCGCCCCGTGCGACGGATGCACTCTACTTTCTCTACAAACTTGTAGAAAAAACTGGGACATCCTCGCCTGCTCTTCGCGACGCACCTGCGCGGCAGGTCAACTTCTACAGTGTTGTAGATTTGTGATTGTGCCATACGGCGCACGTGGCACCGGGACGGAAGGCGTGCCCGGTTCCGGGACGGAAGAAGGGAAGCAACATGGGTGTGAGCCTCGCCAAGGGCGGCAATGTCTCGCTGAGCAAGGAGGCTCCCGGTCTGACCGCCGTTCTGGTCGGCCTCGGCTGGGACGTACGGACCACCACCGGCGCCGATCATGATCTGGATGCCAGTGCGCTGCTGGTCGACGGCTCCGGCAAGGTCGGCTCGGACCGGCACTTCGTCTTCTACAACAACCTGACCAGCCCGGACGGCTCGGTCGAGCACACCGGGGACAACCTCACCGGTGAGGGCGAGGGCGACGACGAGACGGTCAAGGTCGATCTGGCCGCCGTGCCCGCCGACATCACCAAGATCGTCTTTCCGGTGTCGATCCACGACGCGGAGTCCCGTGGCCAGTCCTTCGGACAGGTCCGCAACGCGTACATCCGGGTGGTCAACCAGGCGGGCGGCGCCGAGCTGGCGCGCTACGACCTCAGCGAGGACGCCTCGACCGAGACCGCGATGATCTTCGGCGAGCTGTACCGCAACGGCGCCGAGTGGAAGTTCCGCGCCATCGGCCAGGGGTACGCCTCCGGCCTCGCCGGTATCGCCTCCGACTACGGCGTCAACATCTGACCCCCGTCCCCGTCCCCGTACCCGTACCCGCGCGTGTCCGCTGTCCGCTGTCCGCGTACCGGCCCGCGCCTCCGCCCCCACGCCCCCAGGAGTGAACGATGAGCGTCAACCTTGCCAAGGGCCAGCAGATCAGCCTGACCAAGTCCGGCGGAGGTGAACTCACCGTCGTCCGCATGGGCCTGGGCTGGCAGGCGGCCCGCAAGGGCTTCCTCGCCCGGCTGACCGCCCGCGAGATCGACCTGGACGCCTCGGCGCTGCTCTTCGCCGGGAAGGAGGCCGTGGATGTCGTCTTCTTCCAGCATCTGACCAGCGACGACGGGTCGGTGCGGCACACCGGCGACAACCGGGTCGGCGGCGCGGGACAGGGCGGCGACGACGAATCGATCGTCGTGGACCTCCAGCGCGTACCCGTCCACGTCGACCAGATCGTCTTCACCGTCAACTCCTTCACCGGCCAGACCTTCGAAGAGGTCGACAACGCCTTCTGCCGGCTGGTCGACGAGACCAGCGGCCAGGAACTGGCCCGCTACACCCTCACCGGCGGTGGCAAGCACACGGCCCAGGTCATGGCCAAGGTGTACCGCTCCGGCGGTGGCTGGCAGATGTCCGCCATCGGCACCCCCGCCGAGGGCCGTACGTTCCAGGACCTCATGCCGGCCGTCGTCCCCCACCTCTAGAGCACGTCCGCACCCGTCATTCCCGCCGCTCTCACTTTCCAGGAGACTCCACGTGGCCCTGTGGGACCGCATCAAGGATTCCGCCGCGTCGATGCAGACGCAGCTGAACGCGAAGAAGAACGACCTCAAGAGCGGCGCCTTCCGTGACGCCAGCATGGCGATGTGCGCGCTGGTCGCGGCGGCCGACGGCTCCATCGACCCGTCCGAGCGCCAGCGCGTCGCCTCGCTGATCATGACCAACGACGTACTGCAGAACTTCCCGGCGGAGGATCTGCGGACGCGCTTCAACGACTACTGCCAGAAGCTGACCGCCGACTTCGACTTCGGCAAGGTCGGCGTCCTGCAGACCATCGGCAAGGTCGCCAAGAAGCCCACGGAGGCCCGCGCGGTCATCCAGATCGGCATCGTCATCGGTGGCGCGGACGGCGACTTCGACGAGAGCGAGCGCGCGGTCGTCCGCGAGGCCTGCTTCGCGGTCGGCATCGCGCCGGGCGAGTTCGACCTCTGACGGTTACGACGGTCATGAGCCGGGGCGTGCCGTCTCCCATACGGCACGCCCCTCCGGCGCTCTCGCGGTCGGGCCGGCGTACCGCCCCGGTCCTGGCCGCGGCGCCCCCTGTTCCGTGGGTTCGGTCCCTGCCGCCGGTTCAGTCCGCCCCGCCGGGGGGATCCGTCTCGCCGTAGGCGTCGATACAGCGCTGGATCCGCCGGTGCATGCGGTGCTCGTGGAAGAGGCGCCCCACCAGCGCGCCGCCGTAGACGACGAAGCCGACGCCGACCAGCCAGGACTGGATGACCAGAACCGTCCCGAACGGACCGTAGGTGACCGCGTTCGCGGCGATCAGCGGCGAGAAGACGACGCGCGAGAACACCCGGAGTCCGAGCAGCCCCAGCGCGGTCGCGACGGCTCCCGGCAGGAGCGCGGGCCAGCGGACGCGGCCCGCGAGAAGCACCCGCTGCGACCACCAGAAGAAGAGGCACGTCGCGAGCAGATCGCCGAACGTGGCGAACACGATCGCGACGACGGACTCGGAGGTGACGGGAGTGTTGACGAAGAGCAGGAGAAAGAAGACGAGCACCGCCAGCCACAGCACATGGCGCCACATGGTGTGCCAGCGCGCCGTCGGCAGCTCCCAGACCCGCTCGTAACCGGTCTGTACGGCGGACCCGAACGTCAGCCCGAACACCGCGAGCGCGGCGAGCCCGAACGCCGTCGTACGCTGCAATGCCTGGCCCGGTCTGCCGAACAGCTGCTGGATCTCCGCCTGCGCGGAGGACGACACCCCCAGGCCCTGCCCCAGCCAGCGGGCGAACCCCTGACCGCTCGCCGGGTCGGCCGCGGCGACGAGGATCAGCAGGGGCACGAGAGTGAGAAAGCCGAGCGCGGCGAAGCTCATCGCCCGGTGCATCAGCTCCATCTCACGGCCGCGGTTCCAGGCGAGCACGGCGGCAGACGCGGCGATCGAGCGATAGAGGCTCCGGAACCGGTGTCTGTGCTCCGTCGCACCGAAACGCTTGCGGGTCATAGGTCGTCTACTACCCGCCTCCTGCCCGCCGGGGGCGCCTCACCCGTGCGGGGCCCCCGGATGGGTGCCACGCGGCCCGCCCGGCCCCAGCCCCCGGCCCGCCCGCGCGGACAGACCGCGGGCGGGGCCGGGGCCGGGGCACGGCGCCTCGTCTGTCAGCCGGACTCTCCCGGGGAGCCGGGCTCCTCCAGCGCCCAGACACGCTCGGCGCGCAGCGGGCCGCCCCGGGCCATCACCCTGTCGTGGTCGATGGCGAGCGGCGCCAGCTGCGACGCGTAGCAGAGCACCGCCGCGCGCTTGGCCGCCCACTGCTGGTCGGACAGCGTCAGATCGTGGACGGTCCGCGTCCGGTAGCGGCTCGCGATGTCCTGATAGGCGCGCCCGAAGTCCTCATTCACGGCGAGGGCCGCGTCGGTGTCCGCGCTGCCCCACTCCTTGAGATGCCCCGTATAGGGGAGGTCGGCGTAGACGAGGGGGAGCGGCCTGCCGAGTTCGCCGAGGACCCGCAGTGCACGGTCGCGGACCTTCGCGTGGTCGGCCTGGTTGGTGCCCAGCGGGATGAGCAGCCGCGTGCCGGGGGCGAGATCGGCGAGATACGTGTCGATCTCGTGGAGCGGACCGCCGTCCCCGTACGGACCGTCGGGATGCCCGAGGACGACCCGCTCGGCACCGAGCAGCGCACAGGCCCGGGTGTCCTCCGCCACCCGGGCGAGATGCGCCTCGCCGCCGGACGAGAAGCCGCAGGTGGTGTCCCACCAGGAGACCTCCTGCCCTGGACACGGCGCGCCGCCGTACACGGTCACGACGGTGACGGGCGAGTCGAGCGCGGGGATCAGACCCGCGAGCGACAGCACGGCGTCGTCGAAGTGCGGGGAGAGGATCACGGTGGCGGGCGGGGGCGGGGGCGGTGTCATACGGACGTGCTCCTGTCGGTAACGGATGGTGCGGGCGTCGCGGAAACTCCGGCTGGTACGGAGGGTGACGGCGTCGGTGAGGTCGCCGTGGCGAACCGCACCGCGCGGAAGGCCGCGTCCCACTCGGCGTCGTCGCCCTCCCACCGGCCGGGGGCGGTCGCGACCGTGCCCCAGCGGATTCCGGGGCCCAGAGCGCCGCCGTCCGGCGGCGGAGTACGGCGCAGCCAGAGCAGATCGAACCGGTGGCGCGGGTACGCCGTCGCGATGACCAGCCTCAGCCGGCGCAGATCGGCGGCGGTGAGTTCGTCGAAGGCGTCGTGGTGGACGTACAGCACATACGCGGACGAGCGCGCGAGCGTGCGCCAGCGGTCGGCCAGCGCCCGGAACTTGGCGCGTACGCCGTCGAGTTGCCGGTCGATGTCGGACCGGCTGAGCGCCCTGCCGGTCACCGGGTGGAAGTCGTGGAAGAAACGGATGTCGGAGCCCCGGTCCAGCGCGCAGAGGCCGTCGCTGAACGGTTCGACCATCCCGGGCCGCAGCACGTCGGAGAAGTCACCGGCGATCGTCTCCACCACGGACTCGAATTCGAGATCGAGCCAGTCGAAGAAATGCGCGCGGTCGTCGCCGGTGATCCGGCGGATCTGATGGGTGGACTCGCAGTGGTAGCCCAGCCCGACACAACGGTCGTACGCGTCGTCCATGTCGTACCTCTCCGGTCTCCCCGGGCGCTCAGCCGTTCGTACGCCGCAGGAGCAGGCCCACACTGCCGCGCTTGCTCAGATAGGCGCGTCCCGCGCAGACGGTCTCCAGTTGCGGCGGCACGAGAACGGTCTCCTCGTCCGCCCGCCAGGTGGTGGACCGCTCCAGCCAGGGGCGTACGCGCGAGACCAGCGCCTCGGGTTCGAGCGCGACGAAGACGAGATCCGTGGCCAGATCGTCGAGGAGCGCCAGATCCTGGCCGTAGTAGAGCATCTCGATCAGCAGGTGCGCGGTGGCGCGGGGACCGTCTTCCTTGGCCAGTTCCGCGAGGCCGGCACCGTCCACGGTGACCCCTTCGGTACCGGCGAGCGCGGCGGTGAGCCGGGGCCGGAAGACCGCGTTGGGCTCGGTGGCCCGTACGGTGAAGCCCGCGGCGGCGAGCCGGTGGGTCAGCGCTCCCTCGCAGGCCCCCACCTCCACCAGCGTGCCGCCGGAGCCGGAGCCGGAGCCCTCGCCGGCGCACCGGTCCCGTACCCAGGCCGCGGTGGCGTCCAGCCGCCGTGCCTCGTACGGCGAACTGCCGAACTCCCACGGATCCACCACGGACGCCGCCTCGTCGTCCAGGCTGGCGAGCAGCGCGAAGAGCCGCTCACGCTGCTCGGGGTCGGTGTCGAAGAAGCGCTCGACGGCGGGGACATGGGGCGTCTGGACGACGAACTCGGGGTCGGGCTCGGCCAGCAGATGTCCGCACGAGCCATTGACGAAGTCCAGTTTGGCCGCGATGTGTTCCCTTCCCAGCGAGCGGTCGAGATCGCTGAGGATCTGGAGGTACGGCGAGAACCCGACGGCGTGCCGCAGCTCGGCCTCCGCGAGGCGCGCGTCGGCGGCACGGGCGAGGGCGGTGTCACGGCCGAGGCGCCCGCGACTGCGCCGGGTGTCCGCGGGGGAGTGTGTCCAGATCCGGAAGGGCCCTCCGGCGGCGGCCTGACGCAGGAGCGTGGCGAGCACCTCGGGCCCCGGCGAGGCGATGCCCTCCGTCACGGGCCTGACATGGGCCGCGACGAGCGCGAGGCGTTCCGTGGCGCCCAGGTCCGCACCGAGGACCAGCGTCTCGGTGCGCTCGCGATCGGCGAGGATCACCCGGGTCTCGCCACCGCTGCCGCCACCGCCGTCGTCGTCGGTGAGTACGGACAGGAAGTCGAGGACAGCGTCCTCGGCCCGGAGTACGACAACGATATCAATCACGGTACTTCGGTCCTTGGTACGGAGCCGACAGGGGGAGCGGGGCGGGGTGGGGCCGTCGGAGGGTGCTCGGTACGAGGGTGTCGGCTGGCAGGGACCCTAGCGGTCGCCGCACATGTGGTCCAGACCAATCAGAGGAATGATCGTCGATTTTCGGCCACCTCGACCCGGTCCGGCGCGGGCGCCGCATCGCGCCGAAAACACCGTGCGCCACCAGGGTTGGGGGCACGCCGGGCGGGCGGGACTTTGAAGACACGCCCCAGCGCTTCCGCACGCCGCCCGTGCGGGTGAACGCGGCGCTGTGGCGGGTCCGGGGAATCCTCGATCATCGGACGCGTCACTCCACGCCCGTGTCCGTGTACGTCCCGGAGGTTCGCCGTGCCCGTCGCCCCGCTCGACCATCAGACGACCGGCTATCAACTGGCCCACGCCTACTGGCTGGCGAAGGCCGCGGAGCTGGCCTACCGCGACGAGCACGAGGCGCGGACCGTCCTCGCCGACTGGGGGTTCGACCGGTTCCGGCACTTCGAGGCCCGCCATCAACTGCCGTTCCCCCTGGAGGACACCCAGGCGTACGTCGCCGCCAGCGACCGGATGATCGTCATCGCGTTCCGCGGCACCCAGCCGGTGGAGATCCGTGACTGGCTGACCGACGCCAACACCCCGCCCGTGCCGGGACCGGGCAACAAGGGCTTCGTCCACTTCGGCTTCCACCGGGCACTCGCCTCCGTGTATCCGGACGTACGGTCCGCCGTCGAGGCGTTCCGCACCGGCGGCCAGACGGTGTGGTTCACCGGGCACAGCCTGGGCGGCGCCCTCGCGATGCTCGCCGGGGGCCGGCTGTACTTCGAGGAGCCGCGGATCCTCGCCGACGGCATCTACACCTACGGACAGCCCCGCACCTGCGACCGGCTGCTCGCCGTCGCGCACAACACCGCGCTGAAGGGCCGTACCTACCGTTTCGTCAACAACAACGACATCGTTCCGCAGGTCCCGCCGGCGCCGGTGTTCACCCACGTGGATCACGTCAGGTATTTCGACGCCGACGGTGTACTCCACGACCGGATGCCGCTGATCGACGGGCTCAAGGACCGTATCAAGGGGCGTACCGCCGACCTGTTCGCGCCCGCGTCCGACGGAATTCGCGACCACTTCATGCCCGCGTATCTGGCGAATATCGAGAAAAACCTCGTCTGATCTCCACGCGGTCACGGCGCGAGGCGCGGCTCACACACCGCGCCCCGCGCCCGCACTGTTTCTCCGGGCCGTTTCTCCGGGCCGTTTCTCCGCGCCGTTTCTCCGGGCCGTTTTCTCAGCGGCGGCCGAGCCGGCGCTCGCCCTGCGAGCCGGTCGCGTAGGGCAGCCCGTAGTGCGCGAAGATCCGCGGTTCGTCCTCGGAGAGCAGTTCTCCGTCGGTATCGATCGACGGGGCATCCTTGGCGAGTTTCCGGTCCCATGGGATCTTCAGATAATCCGGTCCGACCGTGGCGTCGGCCAGCGGGACGAAGACCAGCCGCCGTTTCGTGGGCAGACCGACCGTGACCGTGGCGAACGACGGGGCGTCCGTGGCGGTGTCGACGTAGATGGCCTCCAGCGAGCCGATCTTCCGCTTTTCGGCATCGACCACATCGTGGCCGCGCCACTCCCGGATGTCGTCGGCTTCGAACATGAGCGCCTCACCTCTCCTCGGCTTATTCTCTTCTCATCCTTGTTTTCAGGACGTACCCGGCCCGGGTATCGGCCGATGCCGGCCGCGCCCGTATCCGCCGTTCGGGGGTGGCGGGCGGTTACACTCGAAAACATTCCCGGTCGGTGTACACAATCAACACAGCCGGCTCAAGACGGTCGTGATCGACCCGAAAGGCGTGGCTGAATGGCGATCCATCCCTCAGGTGAACCCGCGGTGCTCGAAAAGCGACGGGAAGCCGGCAGCGATTTCGCCTGCCTGGCGAGGAAAATCACCGCGGCCGGCCTCATGCGCCGACGGCCCTGGTATTACGTGGCACGGATGTCGCTCATCGCCGTGCTCTACGCGCTCGGCTGGGCGGCCTTCGTCCTCCTCGGCGACAGCTGGTGGACACTCGCCGTCGCCGCGTTCCTCGCCGTCGTCTTCGGACAGGTCGCCCTCGTCGCGCATGACGTGGGACATCGCCAGGTGTTCCGGCTGCGCCGGGCCAGCACCTGGGCCGGGCGGTTCGCGGGGAACCTCGGTATCGGCATGGGATACGGCTGGTGGCAGGACAAGCACTCCCGTCACCACGCCAATCCGAACCACGTGGAGCTGGATCCGGATGTCGAACCCGACGTACTGGTGTGGACCCGCGGCCAGGCACGCGCGGCCACGGGGCTGCCCCGGCTGATCGGCGGCTCGCAGGCATATCTGTTCTTCCCGCTCCTCGCGCTGGAGGGCATCAACCTCCATGTGGCCGGGGTACGGGCGCTGGCCGACCGTTCGCTGAAACAGCGGCGCCAGGAAGGGCTGCTGCTCTTCACGCACTTCGCGCTCTATCTCGGCGCGCTGTTCGTGGTCCTGCCGCCCGGCAAGGCGGTGGCCTTCCTCGCCGTCCACCAGTGCCTGTTCGGCCTCTATATGGGCTCGATCTTCGCCCCCAACCACAAGGGCATGCCCACCCTGAGCGGTGACGACCGGCCCGATTTCCTCCGGCGCCAGGTCCTCACCTCGCGCAATGTGCGCGGCGGCTGGTTCACCGATCTCGCGCTGGGCGGGCTCAACTACCAGATCGAGCACCACCTCTTCCCGAGCATGCCCACGCCGCAGCTGCGCCGGGCCCAGCCCCTCGTCCGGCGTTACTGCCAGGAACTCGGGATCGATTATCTGGAGACGGGCCTCCTCACCTCCTACCGTCAGGCGCTCAGAAGCCTGCACGACGCGGGCGCCCCGCTCCGGCCGGCCGTGGCCGCCGGCAAGGCGTGAGCGGGAAAACCACTGGTGGGCGCGCCGGGCGTACGCGCATTCTGGCCGCATGCTGATCAGGGAAGCCACCCCCGAGGACTGGCCCGCCATCTGGCCGTTCTTCCACCGGATCGTCGCCGAGGGCGAGACCTTCACCTACCCCGTCGGGCTCGGCGAGTCCGACGG
Source organism: Streptomyces sp. NPDC039430 (assembly GCF_055639435.1). Lineage (NCBI taxonomy): Bacteria > Bacillati > Actinomycetota > Actinomycetes > Kitasatosporales > Streptomycetaceae > Streptomyces > Streptomyces sp. NPDC039430. The sequence goes on from NZ_JBVKAK010000017.1 coordinate 134,325, forward strand.
GCGTGACATGTGGCTGGTCGCGCCCCCGAACCGCACCGTCGTCGCCGTCGACGACGCGGGCACGGTCCTGGGCACGGCGAAGATGAACCGGAACCACATGGGCAACGGCTCGCACATCGCGAGCGCGAGCTACATGGTGGACCCGGCGCACGCGGGGCGCGGGGTGGGCAGAGCGCTCTGTACGTACACGATCGACTGGGCCCGTGCGGCGGGATACCGCGCGATGCAGTTCAACGCGGTCGGCGAGACCAATGCGCACGCGGTGAAGCTGTACCGGTCGCTCGGCTTCGAGGTACTGGGCACGCTCCCTGAGGGCTTCCTGCACCCGGCGCACGGCTATGTCGGGCTGCACATCATGCACCGCGCGCTCTGAGCGCGGGATCCGGGCGAATATACGACCGGACAGGCCCTAGCGGTCCTGGAGCACGGACAGGACGTTCCCCGCCGGGTCCGTGAACCACGCGATGTACGGGCCGCCGCCCCGGAAGATGCCCTTCTCGTCCGCTTCCATGGCGGGGTAGCGCTCGAAGGTCACGCCGCGGCCGCCCAGTTCCTCGACCGCCGCGTCGATGTCGTCCACCGGGAAGTTGAGAATCGTGAACGACGCGGGGGTGTGATCGGGCTTCGGGTAGATGAGTACGGTGGTTCCGCCCGCGAGACGCAGACGCAGCAGGCCGTACTCCTCCTCCACCGTCAGTCCCAGTGTCTCGCCGTAGAAGTGCCTGGCCTTCTCGATGTCGTCCACGGCGAAACCGCTGAACGCCGGAGTGTTGCCGAACATGACGGCCGTCCTTTCTCGATCAGGGGGTGATCGGGGTTGATCAGAGGCTGATCAGGGGTGCCGAAGAGGTAGACGCCCGCGGGGTCCGAGACTCATCGGTCGTTCCGGCGGCGGATACGACGCGTGCTCACCGGCGCGGCTCCGGCCGGGAAGTGCGACCGGGCCGGGACGAAGGACGCGCCCAGGCCGAGCCAGGCGGCGGCGTAGAGCCATCCGCCCACGACATCCGTCGCCCAGTGGACCCCGAGGTAGATCCGGCTCAGCCCCACGGCGACGGCCCAGCAGACGAGGAGCGCGATGAGCGCCCCTCTCAGCCATTTGGGTATCACCCGTGATCCCCGGCCGGGGTGGGCGGAGTGGCCGAAGCGGACGAGGCCCCAGATCAGCAGACCCGCCGCGAGCGCCGACGTGGTGGCGTGCCCGGAGGGGAACGCGAAGCCGGAGGCGTGGGTCAGCCAGTCGGCCATCGGCGGCCGCGGCCGGGCCACGGCCGCCAGGAGACCGTAGCGGGCGGCCTGCCCCGCGAGGAGGAACACCAGCGCGCCCGCCGCCGCCATCAGCCGGTGCCGCGGGTCGCGGCCGGCGAGCAGCCCGGCCACGACGGCGCACAGATAGGGGTACGGTCCGGTGCCGCTCGCCGTCACGGCCCGCGCCGCGGTGACGCCCGCGGGGGACGAGCGGTGCCCGAGCGACCAGTCGAGCGCGTCCGTGTCCAGCGGGAACGGGGCGCCCCCGCGGCCCGTCACGAGCACGGCCAGCAGGGCGAAGGCCCCGGCGCACAGCACGGTGACGATCAGTGGCGCGGTGCGGACGGCTCTGCGGGCCGGCGGTTCCGTCAGGCTCACCGACGGGCCACCAGCGGGCGCAGCGGGGTGTCATGGAGCCGCTCGGCCAGCGGTGCGGTGCGTCGCGCGAGGCTCATCAGCGCCCAGGCCACCGCCGCACCGACCAGCAGCCCGAGGACGACGTCGTGCGGGTAGTGCGCCCCGACCCAGACCCGTGATCCGGCCATCAGCAGCGCCGCGGGGACCGCGACCGCCGCGAGCGCGCGGTCGACGAACAGCAGCGCGACGGCCGCTGCCGCCGCGATCGCGGCGTGGTTGCTCGGCAGCGACCAGTCGCCCAGCGGAGGGCATGCCTCGATGGTGATCGTGTGCAGTGTCTGACAGGGCCGTTGCTCCCGCATCACCGACTTGAGGGCCAGACCGACGACGTACGCCAGGACCATCGCGAGCGGCGCGGCGAGCGCCATGACGGCGCGCGCCGAGGACCGCGGAGCGCCGGCCGCGGGCCGGGCGCGCCACCACGCCGCCAGCAGGAGCACGGCGAACAGGGCCAGACCGTATGTGGACCAGAGGGAGACGGCGCTGTCCAGCCGGCCTGGCGAGCGGTCCGCCAGGCCGGTCACGGACCTGTACAGACCCTCGTCGAACCACCGGTCCTCGGGCGCGCCCGCCGCCCACGCGCTCGCCGCCCACGCACTCGCGGTCAACGTGCCTCCTCGGGGGACTCGGGCACGGACCCGGCGGCCCGGCGCGAGCGCAGCACCTCCAGAGCCAGCGGAATGAGCGAGACGACCACGATGACCGCGACGATGGGCAGCAGATAACGGTCGACGTTGGGCACGGACGAGCCGAGCGCGTATCCGGCGAGTACGAGCCCGACGGTCCAGAGCACGCCGCCGAGGGCCTGCCAGAGAGTGAAGAGGCGCGCGGGCACGTTCAGGGCGCCGGCCAGCGGGTTCAGCACGGTGCGCACGACCGGGACGAAGCGGGCGAGCACGATGGCCTTCGCGTGGCCGTACCGTTCGAGCAGCTCCTCCGCGCGGGCCGCTCCCTCGTGCAGCTTGCGGGCGCGGCTGCGTGCCAGCAGCGCCCGGCCGCCGCGCCGGCCGATCCAGTAGCCGGTCTGCGCGCCCAGCAGCGCGCCGAGGACCGACGCGGCCAGGACCTGCGGGAGCGAGAGGTGCGCGGTTCCGTTCGCGCCGGAGACGCAGAGCAGTCCCGCGGTGAAGAGCAGTGAGTCACCGGGGAGGAAGAACCCGACGAGGAGGCCGGTCTCGGCGAAGAGGACGACGGCGATGCCGAGGGCGCCGAACGCGGAGAGCAGTGATCCCGCGTCGAGAAGGTTCACGGCCTGCGGCATCGTCGCGAAGGCGGATACGTCCATTGAAGGGCTGCTCCCATAATGGTGGACGGAGGGGCGGACAGGGGTGTCCCGCATGACGACCCGATTGACTACAGTTCTGTAGACGGTCTACTTCACTGTAGACGAAGAGAACGGGAGGAGCGTTCCCATGGGCGACGACGGCGCGGAACGGCGGCCGGCGGGGGAACTGGAAGCCGGTGTGCTCGCGGCGCTGTGGGCGGCCGAGGAGCCGCTCACCCCCGGACGCGTCCAGGAAGCGCTCGGTGGACCGCTTGCCCGCACCACCGTCACCACGATTCTGTCGCGGCTGTACGAGAAGGGCAGTGTCACGCGCATCCGATCGGGGCGCGGCTACGCGTACTCCCCGACCGAGGACGCCCCCGGGCTGACCGCCCGCCGTATGCACTCCGAGCTGGCGAAGGACGAGGACCGGAGCGCGGTGCTCGCCCGCTTCGTCTCCCAGCTCAACGACGAGGACGAGCGGCTGCTGCGCTCCCTGCTGGACGGCGGCGAGGCCGGATGACCTACCTCGTACTGATCCCGCTCCTGGTGCCCTTCCTCGCGGCGCCCGCCGCCCGCCGGGCCGCCGCGGTCCTCCCGCCGCGCCGCGCGGCTGTGCTGCTCACCGCCGCCGCGCTGGTCCTGGCCGCCAGCAGTTCCGCCGCCCTGGTGCTGCTGGTCGTACCGGGCGCGTCGTATCTCCCCGCCGTCGCCGTCCTCGGTGAACTCGCCGAGCCGCTGACGGCAGGACCGCCCCCGGTGACCATCGCGCTCGCGCTCGTCGCCGGGGCTCTGCTGGTCTGGCGTACGGCGGCGCTCACCGCCGCCGCGCGGCGCGACCTGACGGAGCTGCGCCGGGCCAGGGCCCTCACGGGCGGCACGGACGGCGAACTGGCGGTGGTACGGGACGACCGGCCCGACGCGTACGCCCTGCCGGGGCACCCCGGCAGGATCGTCGTCACCACCGGCATGCTGCGCGCCCTGGAACCGCCCGAGCGCGAGGCGCTGTTCGCCCATGAACGCGCCCATCTGCGCGGCCGCCACCATGTCCTGCTCGCGGCGGCGGAACTGGCCGCGCTCTGCCACCCGGCCCTGCGCGCGCTGCGCGAACCGCTCGGCTACGCGCTGGAGCGCGCCGCGGACGAGGCCGCCGCCGCGGCCGTCGGTGACCGGCGGCTCGCCGCCCGCGCGATCGGGCGCGCCGCGCTGGCCGCCCGCGGTGCCCCGGGCCTGTCGGGGGCGGTCAGGCCCCGGACCGTACTCGCGGCGACCGCGGGCCCGGTGCCCCGGCGTGTCGCCGCGCTGCTGGGTACCGGCCCGGCCGGCCGGCCCGCGCTCCGGCCACGGACCCGCCGCCTCGTCGCGGGGGCGCTGCTGATGTGCCTGACGCTGTCCGGCGCCTCGGCCGTGGGGGCGGCGAACGACCTGCACACCCATATCGAGATCGCGCAGGGAGAGGACCCCGGGCGCTGACCGGCGGCGCCGTGCCGATAACCCGGGATTCCCCCGTTCCCTCCTTCGCCCGTTCCCCGTTCCGCCGTCATGCGTCCGTCATTCGTCCCTCACCGGTATATCCGGCCGAACTCCAAGGTGTCCCCGGAGGAATCATCACCCCCGGTCCTCCGGCCCTGACCGCCACCGTGTCTGCCGCCGTGTCCTCGGAACTCGTGGGGGGAGCCGGGTGCGGTGGCGACCAGCGGACGTTCCCGGTGAAGCGGCTCCGGCAGCGCTTCCTCCGAGAGCAGAGGCGGCAGCGCGCGGTCCATACGCAGCGCGTCCACCGATTCCGCCAGTAACTCGTATTCCGTGGTGTCGTCGCGCGTGGCGACACGGATGAGACGCCCGGCCGCCAAGTGCTCGGCGACCATGTCCTGATGGGCCGTATCGTCCCGCCAGGCCCGGAGCGTCGTCGGTACGTCCGGCACGCCCCGCCCCACCGGAGTGAGCGCGGCGGCCGGAAAATGTTTGTTTTCCGGGCTGGGATCGAGCCGTTCCGCTATCCAGGTCGCACGATCCCGCAACCACCACAGTGCAAGTGCCAGAGTGGGGGCGCGATATGTTCCCAGCGGAACGCCGATACGCTGTCCACCGCAGATTCCGTACGCGGTGACATGGCACAGGAATTCGTCATGCACGGCCGCTCTCCTTGCGCCGTTCTGTGGACCCTGATGGCGTGGGCCGCAGTGCTTTTGCGGTGACGTTGCGCGGGTACCTCGGGTGCCGTGGCGGAGTGATTTCCCGGGGGAGTGGAAAGCGACTCCGGAATGCCCGAACTTCCAACTATGAAGCCTTTACTGACGTCCTGTCACGACGCGGATCCGGCCAGATCCGGAGCGTAATCACCGCCCTCCATGGCGGAAATTTCATGACACCGCGCCGTGCTGGAGCGTCCATTGCCGTGGGGTCGTATGCCAGCATCTGCGGGTACTGCGCGACGCCGGTCTCGTCGGGGGCCGGCAGGTCTCGACGCGATGGAGGACGACCCCTCATGAACACGAACCCGCACGACGGCACCCCCTACGACCACACCTGGCACGACATCTCGCAGGACGACACGCTGACGACCGCCGCCGACGGCCGGACCGCCCTGCGGATGGAGCGCAGGCTTCCGCACCCTCCCGAGAAGGTCTGGGCCGCGATCACCGAACCCGCCGCTCTCGCCCAGTGGTTCCCCTCCGAGGTGACCGTCGACCTCACGCCCGGTGGCGCGATGGGCTTCCACTTCCCCGGCGTCAGCGGACCGGGCATGACGGGCACGGTCACGGACGTCGACGAGCCCCGGCTCTTCGCGTTCACCTGGGGCGCCGACCATCTGAGCTGGTCCGTCGCGCCCGACGGAGAGGGCTCCCTGCTCACGCTCGTGCACACCTTCGACGATCTCGCGGGCGCGGCGAGCTTCGCCTCCGGCTGGCACCTCTGTATCGCCGCCCTCGCCCAGCTGCTCGCCGGGGGCCCGGTCACCGTCGGCCGTGACACGGGCGAGCTGCACGAGACGTACGTACGGCGGTTCGGTCTCGGCCGTGGCACCGCCGAGCCGGCCGGGGACGACACCGCCGGCCCGCGGATCCGGCTGGAACGTCAGCTGGTACGGCCGGCCGCGACCGTCTGGGACGTCCTGTCGGCGGGCATCGAGCCGGTGGCGGGCCTGCCCGTCCCGGTCGGGTTCACCGCCGAGAACGTTCCGGCGGGCCATGTCACGGAGGTCAGGGCGCCGAAGTCGCTGACCTATACCTGGCAGCCCGAGGGAGCGGTGACCTGGGAACTGAGGCAGGGGACCGGCCATGGGGCCCGGCTGGTACTGACCCAGACCGGCCCCGAGGGCGCCGACGCGGACGCGGCCCTGGCCGCCTGGCGGACGCGGATCGACCAGCTCGCGGCGGATCTCCTCAAGGTCTAGGGCGTGTTGCGAAAGTCCCGCCTGGCCCGCGACGCCCAGCACGCACGCTTGCGGTGTTGTCGGGATCACCCCAGTACGTCCAGTACTGGGGCGACCCTCCGCCTTGCGATCGCCGCTCGGCATCCAAAGGAGGAGTCAGGCGCCGAGACGGAGAGAGCGCGGCGAGCGTAGTGCACCGGACGCCGCGGGCCCCGCCCTTCGGGCGGACGGCGCTACCTTCGCAACACGCCCTGGACGAGCGAGTCCGGGCCCAGTGAGTCCGGGCCCGGCGGCGAGCCTCCACGCCGTCCGGGGGGATGTGGCCGGAAGGAGGCCGTGTGGCGAGTCTGTGATGGCTCAGTAGGGGCCTCCGGATCCGCGCCACCCAGGTGGAGGGGCGGCGGGAGCCCTGGTTAGGGTGCCTTGAATGTTCGCCCCACGTTTTCCCCCCACATTTTCCGTAAGAGGTGTGTTCGCCGATCCGGGTTCCCGCTGGGAGGCTCTGTGACGCAGCTCACTGATCAGCCGGTACGGGCCACGGCGACCGCGCGACCGGCGGAAGCCGCACCGGCCGGGCCGGCCGCGCCACCGGCGAAGAAGCGGGACGCGTTCTTCGACAACGCCAAGTTCCTGGCGATCGTGCTGGTCGCGATGGGACACGCGTGGGAGCCGCTGCGGGACGGCAGCCGGGCGGTCTCCGCGCTCTACATCGTCGTCTACGCCTTCCATATGCCGGCGTTCATCATCATCTCGGGTTATTTCTCGCGGAGCTTCGACTTCCGGCCCGACCGGGTGCGCCGGCTGATCACCGGCATCGCCGTGCCGTACATCGTGTTCGAGGTCGCCTACAGCCTCTTCCACCGATGGGCCGCGGACGATCCGTCCATGGAGATCACCCTTCTCGACCCCTGGTATCTGACCTGGTTCCTGCTCGCCCTCCTCGTCTGGCGGATGACGGCGCCGATCTGGCGTCTGGTCCGGTGGCCCGTCCCGGTCGCGCTGGGGATCGCCATGCTCGCCTCCCTCTCCCCGGACATCGGCGACGACCTCGATCTCCAGCGGGTCCTGCAGTTCCTGCCGTTCTTCGTGCTCGGCCTGCGGCTCAAGCCCGAGCACTTCCAGCTGGTCCGCCGCAGGGAAGTACGCCTCCTGGCCGTTCCGGTCTTCGCCGCCACGGTCGTCTTCGCGTACTGGGCCGTCACCCGCATGAACATGGCGTGGTTCTTCCACCGCGACAGCGCGCAGGAACTGGGCGCGCCCTGGTGGAGCGGGATCCTGATGACGCTCGCCCTCTTCGGCTGCTCCCTCGTACTGACCGCCTGCTTCTTCGCCTGGGTCCCCGGCCGCCGCATGTGGTTCACGCTGCTGGGAGCCGGCACGCTCTGCGGCTATCTGCTGCACGGATTCCTCGCCCAGAGCGCGAGCACCTGGGACTGGTACGACGCCGGCTGGCTGCACCGGCCCATCGGCCCGGTCGTCGTCACGGTCCTCGCGGGCGTGGTGGTCACGCTGCTCTGTACGCCTCCCGTCCAGCGGCTCTTCCGCTTCGCGCTGGAGCCGGACATGGCCTGGGCGTTCAGAACGGATCCGGCTTCCAGGACCGGCCCGGCCGAGCGGCGCGGAACGAGCTAGGCCCTGGAGCTGAGGCCGGGGGTACGACACGGGCGGTGGCCGTCGGCCACCGCCCCGTGTGTATCGGGCCGGATGCTCCGTTCAGAGGCCGTTCAGAGGCCGGATCAGAGGTCGAACTCGTGCGGCGGCAGGTCGAGCGCGAAGCAGGCCTCGCGGACCACGGCCTGTTCCGTCTTGTCGAAGTCGCCGTCGGCGCCGCCGATGACGATGCCGATCTGGATGACGGCCCGCGCCTCGTCGGGCTTCTTCCTGGCCTTGCCCACCTCCTGGAGGACCCCCACCTTGCCGAACGCGAAGTCCGCGGTCAGCTGGTTGAGATAGCCGTCGAAGCGGCGCTGGAGGTCGTCCGCGGGGAAGTTCCGCAGTACGTCATTGGTGGCGATCAGCGAGGCGACCCGCTGGCGTTCGGCGGGGTCGACGGAGCCGTCGGCCGCGGCGACCAGCGCGCACATCGCCATACTCGCGTCGCGGAACGAGCCGCTCTTCAGGTCGTTCTTCTTCGCCGTGAGCTGCGTCTGCATCGTCGCGGCGGATTCCTTGAACCGGTCCCACAGGGCCATTTCGGTCATCTCTCCTCAGGTGTCACACAGAGTCACTCCGACAACGAGCGAGACCGGCGCCGCGTGCCCGTCGTGCGTACCCGCGTGTGGCCCGGAGAGGCGCGCGCCCTCCGCGCGTCCGCGTTTCATACGATCTCGATGTCGTTCCGTCACCGCACACCAGAGCTGGGAGCACCCGCCATGGCCACCGAGCCGACCGACTCCAACGACTCCGCCGCGCCCACCGAATCCACCCTGCAGAACGTCTCGTTCCCGAGCGCGGGAACGACCGCGTACGGATATCTCGCCGTACCGCCCGCCGGACACGGCCCCGGCGTCATCGTCATCCAGGAGTGGTGGGGCCTGACCGCCCACATCAAGGACATCGCCGACCGCCTCGCACGCGCGGGCTTCGTCGCGCTCGCCCCGGATCTGTACGGCGGCCGGGTCGCCCATGACTCCGGCGAGGCGCTGCGCATGATGGGCGACCTGCCCACCGAGCGGGGCGTCGACCTGCTCTCCGGCGCCGTCGACTATCTGCTCGCGCGGCCCGAGACGGACGGCGAGACGATCGGCACCGTCGGCTTCTGCATGGGCGGCGGATTCGTGCTCAGCCTCGCCGCGAAGGACCAGCGGGTCTCCGCGGCCGTGCCGTTCTACGGCGTCAACCGCGACGGTGTCCCCGACTTCTCGAACCTCAAGGCCGAGATCCTCGGTCACTACGGTGAGGACGACGACACCGTTCCGCCGTCGAGCCTGAAGGAACTGCGTACCGCGATCGAGTCCCAGTCCGGGATCGTTCCGGTCATCCATCTCTACCCGGGCGCGGGCCACGCCTTCTTCAACGACGGCCGCCCCGAGGCGTACCACGCCGCGTCCGCCGCGCTCGCCTGGGAGCGCACGATCGCCTTCCTCCGCGAGCAACTCGGCGTCTCCGGCTGACGCCGTATCCCGGCCGGCACCGGGTCAGCCGAGCGCGGCCCCCCGCGACAGCAGCAGCGCGACATCGACACCCGCGACCACGATCGCCGCGAGGAACGGCACCTTGGGGCGGCGGCGGCCCAGCAGCGAGCCGCCGACCGCCGCGATCAGCGCCACGGCGACGGCGACCGCACCGACCGCGCCCGCTCCGCCGAGCGCGAGGAGGACCGTCGCCGCCACCAGCGGGGCCGGCAGCAGCAGCCGCACGGCGGCCGGCCCCAGCCGCTGCGGCCAGCCCCGTACCCCCAGCGCGAGATCCGCCTCGATGTCCGGCAGCACATCGCCGAGATGCGCCCCGACCCCCACCAGCGCCGCGGCGGTGACGATCCACCAGTCCGGCCGGGGCCGCCCCGGCAGACCGAGCGTCACGAAGGCGGGCAGGGAAGCGAACCCGATCGCGTACGGCAGCCAGGACAGCACCGTCGACTTCAGCCGGACGTTGTACAGCCAGGCCGCGGCCACCCCCACGAGATGCACCACGCCCGCGAGCACGCCGTACGCCAGCGACAGCGGAACGCACAGAACCAGCGCCGCCACGGCCGCGGCCCGTACGGTACGCGCGCCGACGGACCCGGCCGCCACGGGCTTGGCGCGGCGCCCGGCCGCGGTGTCCCGCGCCGCGTCGACGGCGTCATTGCTCCAGCCGACCGACAACTGCCCCGTCAGGACGGCGGCGGTCACCAGCAGACAGCCGGACGCGTCCTGTCCGGCGGCCACCGCGAGCCCCGCGACCAGCAGCGTCACCGCGACCGTGGGCCCCGGATGGCACGCGCCCAGCAGCGCGCCGAGCAGCCCGGCCGTCCGGCGCGGCCAGCCGCCCGGAGCCTCGCCGAGCGGTGTACGGACGATGCTCCCCGGCTGGTCGATGGCGTCCACGCGTCCATCGTAAGCAGCGCCACCGACAGCGGCCGGTCCGTGACGCCCGTACCCCGCGCCGGCCGGACCGACCGTCACGGCGCGGTCGTACGACCGGGCCTGAGGGGCCGTACAGGCGACTTCGTGTGTGGCACGACCGAGCGGGGGCAGGGATTGCACATCAGCCGCCCCCTCCGACCCCGGACCGCAGATGACTCGCATCGCAGCCGTCCATGGAGCCCTGGCTCCGCATCGGTACGCCCAGCACGAGATCACGGACATGGTCGCCAAGACGTGTCTGCCCGCAGGTGCCGACCGGCAGGTACTCGACCGGCTGCACCGCGGCGCGCGCGTGGAGACGCGCCACACGGCCCTCCCCCTCGATCAGTACGACGGTCTCAAGGACTTCGGGGCGGTGAACGACGCCTTCATCGCCGGGGCCGTGCCCCTGGGAGCCGAGACGGTCGGCCGGGCGCTGGACGCGGCGGAACTCTCCCCGCGCGATGTCGATCTGCTGATGTTCACCTCGGTGACGGGTATCGCCGCGCCGTCCGTGGACGCGCGCCTCGTCGGACGGCTCGGACTGCGCTCCGACGTGAAGAGAGTGCCGGTCTTCGGGCTCGGCTGTGTGGCGGGAGCGGCCGGTATCGCCCGGCTGCACGACTATCTGCTCGGACGGCCCGACGGGGTGGCCGTCCTCCTCTCGGTCGAGCTGTGCTCGCTCACCTTCCAGCGTGACGACGTCTCGTCCGCCAATCTCGTCGCGACCGCGCTCTTCGGGGACGGCGCCGCGGCCGTCGTCGCCTGCGGCCCCCGGCGCCGGGCCACCGGCCCCGTCGTCGTCGACACGCGCAGCCGGCTGTATCCGGACACCGAGCAGGCGATGGGCTGGGACATCACGGGCTCCGGGTTCCGTATCGTCCTGGACGCGAGCGTTCCGGATCTGGTCCGCAAGAACCTCGCCGCGGATGTCGACGGATTCCTCGCCGCCAACGGACTGACGCGCGAGGACATCACCGCGTGGGTGTGCCACCCCGGCGGGCCGAAGGTGCTGGAAGCCGTCGAGGAGGTCCTGCGACTGCCCGCCGACGCGCTCGACATGACGTGGCGTTCGCTGGCGGCGGTGGGGAATCTGTCGTCCTCCTCCGTGCTGCATGTGCTGCGTGACACGCTGGCCGAGCGCCCGCCACCGCCCGGTACCCACGGACTGCTGCTGGCGATGGGGCCCGGATTCTGCTCCGAGCTGGTGCTGCTCCGCTGGTAGGGGCGGCGGCGGCCCCGGCGGCGAGGGACGGGGAGAAGAGACAGAGGGACGGGGAGACATGATCTGGTACACCACGCTGGTACTGGCCGTGGGCGTGGAGCGCGTCGCCGAACTCGTCGTCGCCCGGCGCAACGCGCGCTGGAGTCTGGCGCGCGGCGCCGTCGAGCGGGGGCGGGGGCACTACCCGCCGATGGTCGCGCTGCACACCCTGCTGCTCCTCGGCTGTCTCGCGGAAGTATGGCTGGCCGACCGGCCGTTCGACCCGGCGCTCGGCTGGCCGATGGCCGCCGTCGTGCTGGCCGCGCAGGCGCTGCGCTGGTGGTGCATCCGTACGCTCGGCCCGCGCTGGAACACCCGGGTGCTGGTCGTCCCGGGACTCCCACTGGTGACCGGCGGCCCGTACCGGCTGCTGCGGCACCCCAACTATGTGGCGGTGGCGGCGGAAGGGATCGCGCTGCCGCTCGTACACGGCGCCTGGATCACCGCGCTGCTGTTCACCGCGTGCAACGCGGTACTGCTGACGATCCGGATACGGTGCGAGAACCGCGCGCTGGAGTCGGCCACCGCGGGCGCCCGGCCGTGATCGATCTGCTGGTGGTGGGCGGCGGACCCGCCGGTCTCGCCACCGCGGTCCATGCCGCGCTGGCCGGCCTGGAGACCGTGGTGATCGAACCCCGCTCCACCCCCGTCGACAAGGCGTGCGGCGAAGGCGTGATGCCGAGTGGCGTACGCGCGCTGACCGCCCTCGGCCTCGACCCGCTCCCGGGCCATCCACTGCGCGGCATCCGCTACATCCGCGGCGCCCACCGGGCCGAGGCCCCGTTCGACGACGGACCCGGGCTCGGCGTGCGGCGTACGGAACTCCACGCCGCGCTGGCACGACGGGCCGCCGAAGCGGGTGTCAGGACCGTGACCGGCCGGGTCGGCGCGGTGGAGCAGAGCGCGGACTCCGTGACCGCGGGCGGGCTGCGGGCGCGCTGGCTGGTCGCCGCGGACGGGCTGCGCTCACCCGTACGGCACCGCCTCGGCCTGGACGTCCCCGACCGGCGGCCCCGGCGGTACGGGCAGCGGCGGCATTACCGCATGAAGCCCTGGACGGACTTCGTCGAGGTCCACTGGTCGTCCTCGGGGCGGGCGGGAGAGGCGTATGTGACGCCCGTGGCGGACGATCTGGTCGGGGTGGCCGTACTGACCACGGTGAGGGGCGGTTACGACGACCATCTGGCCCGCTTCCCCCGGCTCGTCCCGCTGCTGGACGGTGAGCCGGTCGGCGCCGTGCGCGGCGCGGGCCCTCTGCGCCAGCGGGTACGCCGCCGCAGCGCGGGCCGGGTGCTGCTCGTCGGCGACGCGGCCGGGTACGTCGACGCCCTCACCGGCGAGGGCATCGCGCTCGCGCTGGCCTCGGCGGAGGCGGCCGTCCGGTGTCTGCGGGCCGGGCGGCCGCAGGAGTACGAGGGGCTGTGGCGCGCGCTGTCCCGGCGCCACCGGATGCTGACGGAGGGGCTGCTGAGGGTCAGCGGCCACGCGGCGGGAGCCCGGCTGATCGTGCCGGCGGCTGCCCGCATGCCCTCGGTCTTCGCGGCGGCGGTACGCGCCCTCCAGTGAGAGCGCGCACGACGCGATCGCCGGCTGCCGGGGTCAGGGTGAGAGACCGCCCGTGGTCTCCGCCCCCGGGGGCGTCATCGCGTTCACCGAGTGCGGCAGTACGTTCACGAGGTAGTCCGCGATCGTCGTCTCCAGACCGACATCGCGCCCCGCCGCCTCCGACAGATACCAGCGGTGCTCAAGTACCTCGTGGTAGATCTGCGCCGCGTCCATCTCGCCGCGCGCCTCCAGCGGGACGGCCCGTACGGTCGGCCGGAAGACATCGCGGACCCAGCGGTGCGCGAGGACCTCGGGCCGCGCCCCGAGCGGATCGCCGGGCGCGTAGTCCTCCTCGCCCGCCATCCAGCTCTCCAGGTCGTTGAGCAGCCGGCGCGCCTGGTTCTCCTCGGCGTCCAGGCCGGTCAGCCGCAGCAGCTGGCGCTGATGATGGCCCGCGTCCACGACCTTCGGCAGGAAGGTGACGGTGTCACCCACCGGGGAGCGCTCGATCTGCATCTCCGCGACATCGAAGCCCAGATCGTTGAGCCGGCGGATCCGGCGGTCGATGTAGTGCCGCTTGTCGACCGGGTACACCGACTCGCGTGTCACCTCGTGCCAGAGGTCCTCGTACCGCTGGACGATGGCCGCGCCGAAGGGCACCGGGTCGACGGAAGGGTGCAGCGCGCCCGACGCCTCCAGGTCCATCAGTTCCCCGGCGATGTTCACCCGTGCCAGCTCGATGTCGTACTCGCGCTGCCCCCGGCTCAGGTTCTGCTGGATCTGCCCGGTCTCGGCGTCCACCAGATACGCGGCGTACGCGCCCGCGTCCCGCCGGAAGAGCGCGTTGGACAGTGAGCAGTCGCCCCAGGCGAATCCGGCGAGATGCAGTCGTACGAGCAGCACGGCCAGCGCGTCCATCAACCGCTTCACCGTGGTCGGCCGCATCGTCGACTCGAACATCGAGCGATAGGGCAGCGATCCTTTGAGATGGCGTGTGATCAGCGCCGGCTCCAGGGGCGCCCCGTCCGCGTCCACACGCCCGGTCACCACCGCGACCGGGTCCACGGCCGGGATCCCGAGGCGGTGCAGATCGCGCAGCAGACCGAACTCGCGGACCGCCCCGCGCTCCGATATCTCCTTGACCGCCACGACCTCGGGCCCTGCCGACGCGAAGCGCACCACATGGCGTGAGATACCGCGCGGGAGCGCGACCAGGCACGCGTCGGGCCACTGGTCGAGCGGAGTGGTCCACGGCAGATCCAGCAGCACGGCCGGCTGCTCCGGATTGGTCGCGCTGATCTGCAGCGGCATCGTGCCTCCCACGGCGGTCGTCGGGCGGGCACCGGATCCGGAACCGCCCCGGACAGTGTGCCGGGTCCGGTGACCGCGGTCGGAGGCAGGACCGGGGTGGATGGCTGTGCGTCCCTTCGTGAGTGGTGCCGTCGCCCGTGCGGCGTCAGCGGCCGGGGCTCTGTCGGGCGGGGCCGTGCCGGTGGTCGGGTCCGGCCGGGGCAGTGGCGGCGGGGGGTGGGTCAGCGGCTCAGCAGCAGCTCGGTGTTGCGGTCGGTGGACTTGCCCGACGGGGCGGTGGTCGAACCCGGCGCGTTGTGCGACAGCTCCCGGTAGAGGGCGGCGAGACCGGTCTGCGAGAGGTCCTCGAAGTCGGTCCTGTGCGGCGCGGCCGACTCGATCAGCGTGGTGAACAGCGACAGCGTGCCGTCCCCGTTGTCGGCGATCTCGATGACCCGGGCGAGCTGCGGGAAGTCGATGTGCGAGGCGGTGGAGATCTCCCAGAAGCTGCCGTGCGGAAGGATCGAGTTGCGGTGGCTGTGACCGTTGACCCAGGCCAGCACATTGCGGTTCCGCTTGAGCAGCGCCAGGACCTCGTCGCCGTTGTGCCGGGCCTCACCGGGGTGCGCGGGGTCGGGGTGGGTGTTGGTCATCGTCCAGCTGTTGTGATGGCTGAAGATGACGACGTATCCGTCCCGGTGCTCCGCGAGCTTGCGCTTCAGCCAGTCGAGCTGGGCGGTATTGAGCGAACCGGTGTAGTGGCCGCCCCGGTCGGTGGTGTCGAGGCTGATACCGGTGACGTTCTCGCCCATCGGGAACGTGTAGTAGAGCGTGTCGTCGTCCAGATTGGCCGCGGTGTAGCCATGGCCGGCCGGACCGGCGCCCGCCCGCTCCGGGTCGAGGTGCGCGGTCAGATACTCACGCGGGCCGAACGGCGCCCGGCGCGGATCCGCGGTGATGGACCGCATCGCGCGCTTCGAGCGGCGCAGCAGGTCGATCAGCTTCTGCCCGTTGGGGTCGCCGCCCTTCGAGAGGAGCTTCAGCAGCTGCTTGGCCTCGGCGTCGGGGATGCCGTACAGCTTCTTCGCGCCGACGGCGAACTCGGCGAGGAAGCCGGACGGGTCGGCCATCGCCCCGCTGGCCAGACCGTCGTGATTGCCGACGGTCGAGTACCACGGGATCCGCAGCCCCGGGCTGTTCACGGAACGGATCGCGGCGGCGAGGAACCCGTCGATACGGGGGTAGCCGAGCCGCTTGTCGGTGTCGCGGCGTGAGTCCTCCGGGTGCCAGAACAACCGCTCGTCGGAGTTCTGCACTCCTTCGTAGCGCTGGAGGTCACCGGTGTTGGGGGAGATACGGCCACCGCTCATCACCGTGAGGAACCAGTCCAGTTCCGCCCGGGAGTTGTTGTCGGTGTTGTCGCCCGTCGTCACGGCGAAGGCGAGCGGAGTCCCGGTCGCGGGTCCGGCCTTCAGCGCGTTGATCTGCTCGATCAGGGCCACCGCCCCGGGGACGGTGAGCGCCTCCTGCGGCCGCCAGCCCGAGAGCTGCTGCGAGCGCAGATACTCGGTGCGCACCGGGTGCTGGACATCCACCAGATGCAGATCGGTGAGCTGGACGAAGGAGCTGAGTACGGTGCGCCGCTGGGCACGGCCGGGCCGCGGGGCCGCGAGCGTCTCGCGGACGACCCTGCGCCAGCCGGGGCCGTCGCCGAGCCGCCGGAAGGCCGCGGCGCTGTCGCGTGGCGCGGCCACCGTCTCCAGCGTCGTACGCGCGGGGACGGTACGGATGGGCGTGGCCGGGGCGGCGGGGCCGCGGGGACCGGGGACGGAGGGTGCGGCGGTCACTCCGGGCGCGGCGGCCGCTTGCCCGGGACCGCCGCCCGCGCCGAGCGCCAGCCCGATCCCGGCGGAGACGCCGACCGCTCCGGTGGCGGTGAGAAAGGAACGGCGGTCGACGGCGGTGACTGCGGAGCGTATGCGTGTCATTCTGCGGTCTCCCGAGTGCGAGCGCGTCAACAAGCGCGCCGGGGACGGCCCCCTGGCTACTCCTTGATGGTTGACACTGGGCGTGGCCTGCGGGTGAACGAAGTTCCAACGGCCAACGCCGATCACCACACAGGGATCACCGTGTCGGGGAACCGTCGCCCCGCCCATGGCCACAGGACCGGAGCCGGTCACTCAGCGTTCACTCTGCGGGGAAGGGCGGCTGGTCCTCCCGTGTCCGCGCCTCCGGGCGCCGCTCTCCGGTCCCGCTTGCCCGCGGTCCTGCTTCCCGAGGCTCCGCTTCCCGTGCCCCCGGGCGAACCGGCCGGTTGTCAGACCCCCGTGGGAGGGTGATTCCCGGGCCGGTGATCCCCCCTGGACACCCGGACTCCCCGATGCCCAGCCCTGGTTCCCGCCATGCGCTGGTTCCTGAGCCGACCTCCGAGGAGCTGTCATCATGACGGATAGTCCCGCCTCCGCCTCCGCCTCCGCCCCCGCCGCGCAGGCGCTCGCCGAGTTGGCCGAGCTCCTCGCGCCCGGCCGCGCGGCCGTCGCGGAAGAGGCCCTGTTCGCGTACGACGATCCGGACGCCTACGTCCGTACGCACGCCACGCGGCTCGACCGCCGCGGCATCGACGCGCCCATCGAGAACCTCGCGTGGATCGCGCTCGTCGACGCTCTCACCGCCCAGGGGCTGCTGGCCGAGGTCGACTGGAAGGAGGGCGGTGACGAGATCAGGCGTCAGCTCCGGGGCCTCGAATCCCGTCCCACCGTCGACCCGTGGTCCCTCGCGGGCCCGGAGGACGCGGACGGTACGGACGGCACGGACGGCACGGACGCGGAGCCGCTGGACACCGCCGCCTTCCTCAATGAGGCCGGCCGGCTCCATCTGGAACAGGGCGTGGCGCTCGCCGTGCTCGACATAGAGTCGGACTGCTACCCGCTGGTCTGCTTCCCGGCGCGGCGGGCGGGCGAGCTGACGCCGCTCGCCTCGCGCGCCGGTTTCTACGCGGCGGTCCTGGGGGCCGACGCCCTCTGAGCCCGTACGCGCGGCACGGCGGCACCGCGACCGCGCTCAGCCCGTGCTGATCACGACCGGCCCGCCGCCGGGATCGGCGCGGTCGATCCAGTCGGCGGAGGCGTACAGCGGGCGGTTCGGCACCGCGCCGCGCCGCAGCCGTTCCCGGTGCAGCACCCGTCCGTCCTGGCTGACGAGGAGGAACGAGAGCCGGTCCGCCGAGCGCGCCGTACGGAGCGTGAAGCGGCCCAGCGGCGGGCGCGGGCCGCGCGGATCGATACGGTTCGGCGCGACCCACCGCAGGGGCGCGTCCACCTCCACCGGTACCTGCCCGCCCGGCCAGGCGCCGTCCGCCAGATACCGCAGCACGGGCCCCGCGACGAGCCGGCCCTCCCGGGCGGCGGTGCCCGCGGGCTCGATGGCGTGCAGCAGATTGCCGACGGCGAAGACGCCGGGCGCGGCCGTGCGGAACGCGGTGTCGACCGCCGGGCCCCGGGTGCCCCGGTCGAGGATGATCCCGCCCCGGCGGGCCAGCTCATGGTCGGGGATCCAGTCCCCGGTGAAGACGACGGTGTCGCAGCCGACGGTCGTCGTCCTGCCGTCGTCGTGCCGCAGCGCGACTCCGGTGAGCCGGCCCCGGCCGAGCAGTTCGGTGACGGTCGTGCCGGTGACCAGCGGTACGCGGTGGCGCAGCCGCGACCCGAGCCCTGAAGCCCAGGAGGACTGGTGACGCGGCTGCTCGGTGACCATCGCCGCGATCTCCACGCCCGCGCTCCGCAGGGTGCGCGCCGCGGAGAAGCTGACGGGTTCGGCCCCGATGACGACGGCCCGCCGCCCGATCCGCTGATGATGCAGATGGAAGGCCTGTTGCAGCTCGCCGGTGGTGAACACACCGGCCGGCCGTGTCCCCGGCACCAGCCGTGCGCTGCGCGGCCGTTCGCGCGCGCCGGTGGCGAGGACGACCGCTCCGGCGGAGAGGCTTTCCAGGCCTTCGGGGCCGGTGATCTCCACGGTGAGCGGCCCGGGGCCGCCGGGGGAGACCTCGCGCCCGTGATGTCCTGCCCAGCCGGTCACGGAGACACCGGTGCGCAGCGTCGCCCCCGCGCCGGTCGCCAGCTCCCGCCAGTGGCGGGCGTACGCGGGTCCGCTCATCGGACGGTGCAGATCACGCAGGCCGAACCCGGTGTGGAAGCAGTGGCGGGGGACGCCTCCGGCCTCTTCCTCGCGCTCGACGACCTCGACCGTACCGGCGCCCGAGGCGGCCAGTCGCGCGGCCGCGGCCAGACCCGCGGGACCCGCGCCGACCACCAGCACCTCGACCGAGCGCTGCCGTCGGCCGGGGCCGGGGACGGAGGACAGGCCGTCCCGGTCCGATGTCGCGCTCATGGTCCGACCTCCGGGCCCTGGGACGGTTCGCCGCCACCGGACGGTCCTGGCCTGGTGGACGCTCCGGGTGTGCCGGACGGTCCGGGTGTGCCGGACGCGCCGATCGCGCCCGGGGCTTCGGGAGCTTCAGGGGTTTCGGCGGCGAGCAGGGCGCGTACGGCGGCGCCGCAGTAGAAGCCCTGGCACCGGCCGCCCCGGGCGCGGGTGCGCCGCCGCAGCCCCTCGGGCGAGCGGGGCGGGACGGTACTGGCGAGGGCGTCGCGGATCTCCCCGCGCGAGACCCGTTCGCAGTGGCAGACGATCCTGCCGTACTCCGGGTCCGCCGCGATCAGCTCGGCGCGTGCGTACGGTCGTGGCGACGCCTCACCGATATTCGGCATCCGCACCGGTTCGAGCTCCCGTGCCGCGCCCAGGTCCCGGCCAAAGCCCGCGAGCAGCTCCACGACATGGGCGGCGATCGCCATGGACGCGGTCAGCCCGGTGGAGCGGATACCGCCCACCGTGATGTAGCGCTGCCCGGGATGGGAGCGGATGCGGTAGTCGTCCTCCTCGGTGGCGGCGCGCAGTCCCGCGTAGACGGCCGTCACCTCCTCGTCGAGCAGCTCCGGCATGATCCGTCCGCCCTTCTCCCGCAGGAAGTCCAGTCCTTCGGCCGTCGATCCGGTCGCCGTCTTGTCGTCCAGGTCCTCGGCGGTCGGGCCGAGCATCACGTTGCCGTACACCGTGGGCGCCACCAGCACCCCCTTGCCGAGCGCGGTGGGCACCGGCAGCAGGATGTGCCGGACCAGATCGCGGGAGAACTTGTCGAAGACCATGAGCTGACCGCGCCGGGGGGTCACGGTGAAGTCGGCGTGGCCGAGCAGCCGGTCGATCTCGTCGGCGTACAGTCCGGCGGCGTTGATCAGTGTGTGCGTCCGCAACACGCCGCGGCCGGTGGTCAGTTCGTGCGGGGACGCGTCGCCGGGCACGTCGGAGACGTCCTCCACCCGGCAGTTGAGATGCAGATCGGCCCCGGCCCGTACGGCCTGGGTGGCGTACGCGAGCGTCGTCGTCCAGGGGCAGATGACGCTCTCGCCGGGGACTTCGAGCGCCCCGAGCGCGCCGGGGCCGAGACGCGGCTCACGGGCGTACAGCTCGGCCGCGTCCAGGATCCGTGTCGCGCGGTACTCGTTGCGCTCGGCCTTCTCCACCAGCCCGGGGAGCGCGGCCAGTTGTTCCTCGTCCCACGCGACGAGCAGGGCGCCGAGCGGCTCGACGGGGATCCCCGTCCGCGCGGCGTACTCCGCGAGGCGCCGCTGTCCCTCGCGTACGAGCCGGGACTCCAGCGAACCGGGCACGGCGTCGAAACCGGTGTGCAGAATGGCCGTGTTGGCCTTCGACGTACCGTCGCCGACATCGTCGGACGCCTCCACCAGCGCGATCCGCAGCGGGTAGCGGGCAAGTTCACGGGCGATGGCCGCGCCGACCACTCCGGCGCCGATGACGGCGACGTCGTACACCTCGTCCGGCAGCGTGCCCGAGGTCGTGACAGTCATGGTGCTCCAGGTCCGGTGCGGTCGAGCAGCGCCGCGACCTCCGCGCGGAAGACGCCCAGCCGCTCCGCCGCCTCGTCCGCGCCGATCCCCGGCTCGTAGACCGCGGCGGGCTTCCACTCCGGGATCACCTGCCGCAACGACTGCGCCGGATCGAGGCCGAGACGCGCGAGGGCGCCCACCCCCAGCGCCGTGACATCGGGCAACGCCGAGACCTCGACGGGCCGTTGGAGCAGATCGGCCTGGGTCTGCATCAGCAGCGCCGACCGGGTCAGCCCGCCGTCCACCCGCAGGCTCGTCAGCGGCGAGCCGAGATCGGTGGCCACCGCGTCCGCCAGCTCCACGACCTGGGCGGCGATGCCCTCGCACAGCGCGCGCACCAGCTGTCCGGGGCCGGTGTCCAGACCGAGGCCGGTCATCGAGCCGCGCAGATCGCCGCGCCACCACGGCGCGGCGAGCCCCGCGAGCGCGGGTACGAAGGTCACGCCGCCGCTGTCCGGTACGGCGGAGCCGACCGCGTCGAGATCGGCGGCCCCCGAGATCACCCCGAGATCCGTCAGCCAGCGCACGGCGGACGCGGCCGTGTAGACCTGCCCGTCGAGGCAGTAGCTGGTCCGTCCGTCCAGCCGCCAGGCGACACAGCTGACCAGGCCCGACGTTCCCCGGCGCGGCAGTCCGCCGGTCTGCGCGAGCAGGAACGCGCCGGTGCCGTACGTGCACTTGGCGGATCCCGGTTCGGTCACGTCCTGGGCGAGCAGCGCGGCCTGCTGGTCGACGAGCAGTCCGGTCAGCGGGATCTCGGCACCGAAGGCAGCGGTGGTGCCGACCGGCCCCGCCGCGTCGACGACACGGGGCAGCGCCTCGTGGGAGAGCCCGAAGATCTCCAGCGCCTCCGGCGACCAGCCGACCCGGTCGAGGTCGAGCAGCTGCGTGCGCCCGGCAGTGGCGGCGTCCGTCACGAACGCGCCGGTCAGCTGGTGGATCAGCCAGGAGTCGCTGGTCGTGACGGCGCCCTCGCGGGTCAGCTCGCGTCGGATCCAGGCCATCTTGGGCGCGGCGAAGTACGGGTCGAGCGGAAGCCCCGTCAGCTGCCTCAAGCGGTCGCCGTACGGGGCGAGCTCCGCGCAGAGCGGCTCGGCGCGGCGGTCCTGCCAGACGATCGCGTCGGTGAGCGGTGTACCCGTACCCGGATCCCAGGCGAGCACCGTCTCGCCCTGGTTGGCCAGACCGACGGCCGCGACCGGCTCCGCCGCGTCCGCGAGTGCCTGCCGCCCGGCGTCGAGTACGGAGCGGAGGAGGACGGCGGGATCGACCTCCACCAGTCCGCCGGAGCCGTAGCGGGGCGGCGCCGGGGCGGACCCCGTACCGATCACGCCTCGTTCGGGGCAGATCACGAGCGCCTTGGTGGCCGAGGTGCCCTGGTCGATGGCGAGTACCGGCCGGGTGATCGATCCGGCGCGGGGGCGGGGCGAGTGCTGGGCTGGCGGCATATCCCGTTCTTCGGTCGCGGAGGGGCACGAGGCCGCGTCGGTCGCGGCGCGTCGTGATCGCTGAGCGAAAGCGTGATGCAGGTCAGAGCGGGCGTCAAGGGTTCGCTGGCCCGTCCGTGCGCGGGTGCGGCGGCGTCCCGGCCCGGCGCTCCGGGAAATCGTCCGGGCACCGCCGCCGGGCGAAGTCCAACCTGCTTTGATCAACAGAGAGTTGCGAAAGATCAGCAAAGTGTTCGAGCCATGTCACTATGCCCCCTACACTGATCGCCGCAGCGACAGACAGTGCTCTTCGGCTCTTCCTGACCTGCGGCACATCAGGTCTGTGCCTTCTGCGACGACGCCGGATCGCTCCACCCCCCACCGTCCTAGAGGATCTATGACGAACATACTTTCAGCCAGGTGCCCCTTCGGCCGCGCCCGGCTCAGTACGTCCTGTAGGCAGCCCGCGACGGCCGGCGTCTCCCGGCCGCCGCGGTACGGGAGTTCCGCGATACCGGAACGGGGGAGCGTCCGCCATCCACGGGTCCCCGGCCCACCGGGTCCGGGAAGGGAGGGGCGATGCTAGGGCGCGCCCCGAAAGTCCCGCCCGGCCCGCCGCCCTCGCGGGCCATCCTCCGACGGCCGTCGTCGTGGCTCGCCCGGCGGCCGTCCACGTGTGTGCGGACGGGGCGGGGCTGATGGTGAGCGACAACATGCGCCCCGTGTACCACCCGGCGGGACACGACAACGAACTCCGCGCCGCGGTCCAGGATCTGCGTACCGGCCGCTGGGTCTCGATGCGCAACGTCCTTGCCGAGACGCCCGGTTGGTCCCTGTGGACCCAGCGCACCCAGGTGCTCGCCGCCGTGGCCGCCGGGTCCGACGCCGTACAGGCATGGCTGTCCGAGGAGCCCGGGAGCGTCGCCGCACTCGTGATGCACACCCGCGTGCTGGTGGAACGCGCCGTACGGGCCCATCGCGAGGGACACGCCCGCACGCAGGAGCTGTGGCAGCAGGCATGGGAGGCGTGCGGTACCGCCGCGCGCCACGCTCCCGACGACCCGGTGCCCTGGGTCTGTCTGCTGGCCCTGTCCCAACTCGACAGCAGACAGCGGCTGGAGGAACACCGGCTGCCGCCGCCGGGACCGATGCTCTTCCCCGGTCCCTGGGCCCTGCTCGCGGAGGCCGACAAGCGCGATCCGTACAACCGCGAGGCGTACCACCGCATGCTCCAGTTCGTCTACGCGCGGCGGGCCGACGGATCACTCTCGGAAGCGGTCAACTTCGTCCAGTGGGCGGCCTCTTCCGCGCCCGAGGGCTCCGCGCTGCACGTCATGCCCCTGTTCGTACGGGTGGAGCGCTACCGCCGGGACAACGGTCACGAGAAGGCGCTCGACCTCCACTGGGTCACGGAGGACGCCACCCGTGACGCGCTGCGCGCGGTGAGTCTGTGGTTCGACCACGCCGTCCTCGCCGAGGCCTCGCTGCTCGACCTCAACCAGCTGGCGCACGCCCTGTGGGGATCGCTCCAATTCGAGCAAGGGGCCCGGGTGTTCGAGGCCCTGGGGCCTTACTACGTCTCCGTGCCGTGGGCGTATCGTACGCGCAGCCCCGGCGACGCCGGGCAGGCCGAGGACGTGTTCCTGCGCGCCCGCAGCCGGTGTCTCGCGGCGGCCCGCGACCAGCGGGACGGGCCGGGCGGCTGAGCGGCACCCACCGCGGTGCCGCTTGTGCCCTCCGCCCTCGGCAGCACGTCCCCCAGCCGTTCCCCGATTTGTTGTTCCTTACCGGAGGTACTTTCGATGTCCACTTCGCCACCGGCCTGGTCGAAGGCCGGTCCCCTACCCCAGAGGGACGAGGAGCAGCGGCTGCGCGAGCTCGGCTACCAGCCCGTTCTCGCCCGCCGCATGGGTGGCTTCGGCAACTTCGCCATCAGCTTCTCGGTCATCTCCATCCTGTCCGGCTGTATGACCCTGTACGGCTTCGGCATGGGCGCCGGCGGTCCTTCGGTGATGCTCTGGGGCTGGGCGGGAGTCGGTCTGTTCGTGCTCTGCGTCGGCATGGCGCTGGCCGAGGTCACGAGCGCGTATCCGACCTCGGGCGCCCTTTACTACATGGCGGACCGGCTCGGCGGCCGTAAGTGGGGCTGGTACACCGGCTGGCTCAACCTGCTCGGACTGCTCGGCGCGATCGCGGGAATCGACTACGGGGCCGCGCTGTTCACCGGAGCCTTCCTCAATCTCCAGTTCGGCTTCAGCCCCACCCCGGGCTGGACCTTCGTCATCTTCCTGTGCATCCTGCTGCTGCACGCCGTGCTGAACCTGTTCGGGGTCAGGCTGGTCAGCGTGCTCAACTCGATCAGTGTGTGGTGGCATCTGGCCGGTGTCGCCATCATCGTCGGTGCCCTGGCGATCGTCCCCGACCACCACCAGTCGCCGTCGTTCGTCTTCACCGAGTTCGTCAATGACACCGGCTGGCAGAACCCGCTCTATGTGGCCGCCATCGGGCTGCTGCTCGCGCAGTACACCTTCTGCGGTTACGACGCCTCGGCCCATCTCTCGGAGGAGACCTCGAACGCGTCCGTGACGGCCGCGCGCGGGATCGTCCGGGCCATCTGGGTCTCCTGGATCGCCGGCTTCGCCCTGCTGGCCGGTCTCACCTTCGCCATCCAGGACTACGCGGGCGCCCAGAACAGCGCCACCGGCGTGCCGCCCGCGCAGATCCTGATCGACGCGCTCGGTACGAGCGGTGCCACGGCGCTGCTGCTGCTCGTGATCGTGGCGCAGCTGTTCTGCGGCAACGCGGAGGTCGCGGCGGCCAGCCGGATGGTCTTCGCCTTCAGCCGCGACAACGCCCTGCCGGGCTCCGCGCTGTGGCGGCGCGTCAGCAGCCGTACCCAGACCCCGGTCCCGGCGGTCTGGCTGGCGGTCATCGTCGCGGGTGTGCTCGCCGTGCCGTCGCTGTACTCCACGACGGCGTACGGCGCGGTGACGGCCATCAACGTCATCGGTATCACCCCGGCGTACGCCATCCCCATCTTCCTGAAGCTGCGCGCCAAGGACCGCTTCGAGCCGGGGCCGTGGACGCTCGGGCGCTGGAGCAAGCCGATCGGCTGGATAGCCGTGGTGTGGGTGGCCCTGGTGACCGTCCTCTTCTGCCTGCCCCAGTCGAACCCGGTGACGGTCGACTCGATGAACTACGCCGTGATCGCCCTGGCCGTGGTGCTGATCCTGGCGACCGCCTGGTGGTACATAGCCCGTGGCTCGTACAGCACTCCGCAGGCGTACGGCAACGCGCGCGAGCAGTCCGAGATCTCGGAAGGCATCGTCTGAGCCTTCTCCCCGTCCGGAGGGACGAGGTGTGTGCGGCGGGGGTCCGGCCCGAGGGCGGGGCCCCCGCCGCACGTACGCGTGGTGCCGACGGGCCCTTCGACCTGGCGGCTCCGCTCAGTTGTCCCTGAGGAATTGTTTCGCCAGCTCGTCGCCGCGCCGCGCGATGGCCTCCTGGTCATCCAGCCGGGAGAGCTCGGAGTCCTTGAAGACGATGTACGTCACCCCCGACGGGACCCCGCCGCCCGAGGGGTCGGGCGCGATTCCCAGCGCGCGCGCCGTCGCGTACGACGCCTC
The DNA here is from genome assembly GCF_055639435.1 of Streptomyces sp. NPDC039430. Classification (NCBI taxonomy): domain Bacteria; kingdom Bacillati; phylum Actinomycetota; class Actinomycetes; order Kitasatosporales; family Streptomycetaceae; genus Streptomyces; species Streptomyces sp. NPDC039430. The sequence continues at coordinate 159,791 of NZ_JBVKAK010000017.1, forward strand.
CCCGATGATGCCCGGCGGGCCGGTGTCGCCGACGACCGCGTACTCCACCTTGTCGCGGTGGATGACCGCCGCGACGGATCCGCCCCGGACGCCCGACGAGCGGTAGTTCCAGATGGAGCTGGAGAGGGGCACGACGATGTACGGCAGCTCCTCCGGGTTGAGCGCCCTGCCGTCGGACTGCAGATACGCGGTGGTGTCCTGGTAGTACGGGTCCGCCGCGGGGTTGCAGTGGGCCGTGGTCTGGCCGTCGCAGTCGATGTCCATGTCGGCCTTCCAGAAGACGGCGCCCTTGGCATCGCAGACGGGGATCGTGGCCGGAGTGCTCTCCCGGGTGCGGTACTGCCCGTGGGAGATCTGGTCGCAGCCGCCTGCCCTGGCGAGCAGGGCGGACGCGGTGACGGGTCCGTCCTCGGGGAATCCGTCGTGCCTGAACGATTCTTTACCGGCGGGCGGCCCTGCCGCGGGCTCCGGCGCGCCGTGGCGATCGGGCGATGCGGAGGCGGACGGCGCGGAGGCGGATGGCACGGAGGCGGATGGCGCGGAGGCTCGTGGCGCGTCGGAGGAGGGCGGCGCGGCGGAGGACGGCGCGGAGGCCAGTGGCGCGGAGGAGTGCGGCGCGGAGGCGGACGCTACGGAGAGGGACGATACGAGGGCGCGGTACGCGGGGTCGGCGGACGCGGCGTCAGGCGACGCGCGGGCGTGCGGCGCGGGGGCGTGCGGCGCCTCGGCGGGTACGGCCAGGGCGGGGAGCACGGTCGCGGGGATGACCGCGGCGGCGAGCAGCGCCGTACTGGCGGCGGTGAAGACATGGGGGCGAGCGGGCACGGAGAAGATCCCTTTCCTGAATGAACCAAGACCGGACGGCGCGCCTGGGCGGCACCCGGATGGCGGGGTCAGCGGCTGGGCGGGGACGGCCTGCGGCCGTCGCCTATGCACTCGCTCAGCCGGTCGAGGAAGACCCGCTGCCCCGTCACCAGTGGCTCCACGGCGTTCTCCAGCGAGAACCAGGCGACACGGTCCAGCTCGGGGAATTCGCGCAGGACACCCGATCCTCTCGGCCACTCCATGGTGAAAGTGCCGGGCACGGCGAGGGCGGGGTCGAGATCCCCCTCTACGGCCCAGACCGTGACCGTCTTGCCACCCCGTTGCCGCGTCCCGCCGAGCGGGATCCACGGTCCGTCGGGTGCGGGCAGGCCCAGTTCCTCCTGGAACTCCCGGCGGGCGGCGTCCTCCGGCCGCTCGTCCGGTCCGTGCTCACCCTTGGGGATCGACCAGGCGGCGGCATCGCGGCCGGACCAGAACGGCCCGCCCATGTGCCCGAGGAGCACTTCGGTACCGGTGTCCGTCACCCGGTACACGAGGAGACCCGCGCTCTGTTTGCCCGACATGCCGTCAGTCTGGGCACGGGTACGTAACGGTGCATCACGGGCATCGGCTGTCTGTGCGGGTTTCGCTCGCGTCTTCGATGCCGGCGTGCTGTGCCTGGCGCCGTGGACAGCCCGTGGACGGCGGGGCCTTCGGCGCATCATCGAGCGCCTCACGGGAAGCCGCAGCTTCACGGTGTGCCGCCCGGCCGATCGTATGAATGGTTGCGCCGTACGGGGGCGGCGCATCCGGTCGGTGCGCGGCGTCGGCCCGCCGGTCGGGTAACGGGCGGGGCCCGGCCTGGCAGCGCCGGTGCGCGCTGCCGGGCCGGGCCCTCATGAGGGACGCCTACGGGACCTCCGCGGGTCTCCCCGCGGCAGCGCCTCCTACGGGAAGGAGGTCACCGTCGACGGAACCGTCGAGGTTCCCGAGGTGGGTGACCCGATGCTGTTGATCACATGGTTGTACTGGCCCATACCGCCGAGCGAGACGACCAGGAGATCGTGGAACCTCACCCCGGGTTTGACCGGCGCCTGGAAGCCGTGGTCCTGCTGGATCGTCGAGTCCGAGGTGTAGTTGCAGTAGCTGCCCATACCCCAGCCCTCGTGGTTGTTGACGGTGTCGGCGACCTTGTAGGCGGCGTAGCCCTTGATGGAGCCGTTCTGGATGGCGGCCTGGTTGGGGGCGTCGTACGCCTTCTCGTTCTGGAAGAAGATCGTCCTGCCGTTCTCGCCGTACCACTCCACGTCGTACTTGTTGAAGTGCTCGACGAAGAGCCCCGTGGCCAGCACGTCATCGCCGTTGACCCGGATACCGTAATCCGCGCGGTTGGTCTCCCAGCCGACACCGGCGCCGTGGTCCGCGCGCCAGACCCAGGTGTGGTCGATGATCGTGTCGTCGCTGTTGACCACCATGCTGGTGGTGGCCTTGCCGGGGCCCGCGCCGCCGATCCTGATGAACACGTCCTGCACGGTGGTCGGATTGGCGGAGTGGTCGGCCGAGGCGCCCTGGGGACCGACCTCCAGAAGCGTCGGAGAGTTCACCGGACCCGCGTCGATCAGGAAACCGGCCAGCTTCACCCCGTCCACATCGGCGACCTTCATGGCGGTCACCCCGTTGTCCGGCACGATCGTGGCGAGCCCGAGCCCCAGCACGACGGTGTTGGCGCGGTTCACGTTGATCGGCTGGTCGACGTGGTAAATGCCGGGTGTGAACAGCAGGTTGAGCCCCTGCGCGAGCGCCTGATTGATCGTCGCGGCGGTCGCGCCCGGCTTGACGACATAGAACTGGTCGAGCGGCAGCGACTGGCCCTGCGGCGCGCCATTGCCCCAGGTGGTGCCGCGCGCGTTGGTGCGCTTGGCGGGGACGAACACCTTGTAGGCGTTCCCGTCGAGGTAGAGGAAGGGCTTCTCGCGTGAGACGGGGGTGGTGTTGAGGGTGGTGTAGGGCGGGTTGGGGAAGCTCTGCGCGGGGGCGCCTTCGACACCGGAGAAGGTCATGTTCCAGACGCCGTTGGTCCAGCCGCCGACGGAGCTGTCGCGGGTGTACCACTGCTGCTGGGA
>NZ_JBVKAK010000018.1:0-158650 GCF_055639435.1 Streptomyces sp. NPDC039430
GATTCCTGCTGCCGGAAGATCTCGTCCAGCCTGCCCTGGATGTTGGGCGTCGACGGATCGAAGACCACCACGTTCGGCCCCAGATCACCACCGCCCGGGAGCGGGCCCCCGCCGCCGGAGGTGCCGCCGAAGACCTGGAACTCCCAGAGCGAATAGCCCCATTGGGTGGCGCGCGCGGTGCCGTACACCCGCACGTAGCGGGCGTTGCCCGAGACATTGAGCGTTTCCGTGCCGCCGGGCCCGGTGGTGGTGGAGTACGCGGTGGTCCAGTTCGTGCCGTTGGCCGAGAACTCGATCCGGTACGCGGTGGCGTACGCGGTCTCCCAGCGCAGCACGATCTGACTGACGGCGGCGGTGGCGCCCAGGTCGACCTGGATCCACTGCGGATCGGACGCGGCGCTCGACCAGCGGGTCCCGTTGTCGCCGTCGACGGCCCCGGTGGCGGGGGTGCCGCCGTTCTCCTGGCTGGAGGCGGTCACGGGCTTGCCCTGGGAGAGCAGGGTCGGCGCGGCCTGGGCGGAGGTGCCGGGGATGAGGAGGAGCAGGGAGGCGATCAGGGTGGCCGCGAGGGAGGCGGCCAGCCCTCGCCTGCTCGCCGGGCGCCGGGCTGCGGGGCGCCGGCGTGCGGGCGAGGGTCTGCGGAACACCGGTGAAGCGAGCGGAGGAGCGTGCATGGGCAGGTCTCCTGAGTCATCGGCACTGCGGGAGGTGTGGTGGGAGAGAGCCTGGAGAGCGCTCTCTGAGTACCCGAGATGCTTCTCCCGCGCCTCCTGCTCGTCAAGAGTTGTGCGCGATCCCGGCGCGGGCGGCCGTGGTGAGGTCCTGTCAGAGCAGCTTCCACAGATGGTCGTCCGTGCCGTTGTCGTCGAACTGGACCACCTGGGCGCTGTTGGCGGTCGACATCCCGTCGACGCCCAGCACCTTCCCGCTGTGCTTGTTGCGGATGCGGTACCAGCCGTCGCCGTTGTCCAGCAGCTGCCAGAGGTGGTCGTCGGTCCCGTTGTCCGCGAACTGCACCACCGGCGCGCTGTTGGCGGTGGACATTCCGTCGACGCCGAGCACCTTGCCGCTGTTCCCGTTCCGGATCAGGGACCAGCCGCCGCCGGCGTCGGTCAGCTGCCAGGCGTGGTCCGCCGTACCGGAGTTGTCGAACTGCACCACCCGGGCGCTGTCAGTCAGCGACATCCTGTCCACGGCCAGGACCTTCCCGCTGTGCTTGTTCTGGACACGGTGGAAGGCGGGTTCGGGTATCCAGGGCCGGCCTTCGGGGTGTGCGGTCGGGAAGGCGGTGACACGGAGCCTGGCCGCGCCCATCGGGATCAGCGTGACCCGCTCCACGGCCGACGTGCTGCGGGCCGGTCCGTCCTGGAGGGGAGCGATGACCCGCTCGTCGTCCGCGACCCACTCGGTGATCCGGCGGGCGGGGGCGGTGATCCGGACCGGGGTGCCCTCCTGGGTGAAGGGATCGGCCGGCAGCGGGCCGCTGTCGGCGGTGAACCGCAGATCCGCCGGCGGATCACCGGGCCGGTCGGTGGCGAGGCCGTAGTTCCACGGTCCGCTCGCGTGCACGGCGACCTCCGGGAAGTCGTCCGTCCCGGCGTAGCGCTCGTATCGCTCGCCGATCCGCAGGGAATAGGTCAGCGGGCCGTGGTCGACACTGACGGCGCCGTGGTTGTCGTCCCAGCGGCGTACGGTGGTGCGCTGCGGCAGCCGCAGCGTCACCCGGTCCCCGTCGCTCCACGCGCGGTCGACCTTGACGAAGGAGGGGCCCGCCGTGGCGGCTGTGCGCCGCCCGTTGACGGAGAGTTCGGGCTGTGCGCACCAGCCGGGAATCCGCAGATACAGCGGGAAGCGGAGGCGGCGCGGGGTGGAGACGGTGAGTGTGACCGTCTCCTTGAAGGGATAGTCGGTGTCCTCGGTGACGGTGATCTCCGTCCCGTCGGCGACCTTCGCGCGGACGCGGCTCGCGGCGTACATCGCGGCGGCCAGCCCCCGGTCGGGGGTCGCGAGCCACAACTCCTCGGTGAAGTAGGTCCAGCCCATGCCGTAGTTGTGGGGGCAGCAGCGGTACTGGTCGACGCCCGGCTGGAACGACTGCATCGCGAAGCCGTTCTGGAACTGCCCCTGGGTCTTGCGGGAGTTGTCGAGACCGACGCTGTTGGCGGAGGTGATGTAGTGCACGCCCCGGCCCCATGGGTCCGTGGCGGCCGGCAGCAGGTTGAAGGCCAGCTCCTCGCAGCGGTCGGCCCACACCGGGTCGCCGGTGATACGGGTGAGCAGTTCATGGCTGGCCATGAACTCGACGATTCCGCAGGTCTCGAAGCCCTGCCGGGGGTCGCCGAAGCCGGGCCGGGCGTTCTCGTCCCCCGCGAATCCGCCACCGGGGAACTGGCCGTAAGTGCCCATGATGGCGGCGTAGTTGCGGTAGGTGGACCGGGTGAGGTCGGCGGACCCCGAACGCAGGGCGTACTGCGCGGGCTCGCGGAAACCCTGCGCGATATTGACATTGTGCAGATCGGGGAAGTTGTCGACCCAGTTCGCGCCGTGCGTGTGCATGGTGTCGGCCAGGTCGAGAAGGAAGGGCTCGCGGGTGCGGTTGTAGACCCACATGGCGATGTCGAGACCGTCGCCCCAGCGTTTGGAAACCCAGCTGGAGTTGAAGGCCCCGGGGCCCTGCGCGTTCATATAGCGGAGGAACGGCACGACGAACGGCAGGACGCGCTGGTCGCCGGTGGACTCCTCGTGCGAACGCAGTGCCTGGAGCAGCGGGAGGTAGGGCCAGAAGTCGGGGCCGCCGTTGAGAGCCGTACGCAGCCGGGTGGGGCCGAAGAAACCGTCCGGCTGCCGCGTGGCGAGGATCGCGTCGATCCAGCGGCGGCTCGTGGCGAGGGCGTCCCGGTCGCCGGTGAGCGCGGCGAGGCCGACGTATCCGCGCAGCCAGTAGGTGACCTCCTCCCAGCCGTCCTTCTCCGGGTGCGCCCAGCCGGACTCGTCGAACCGCAGAAAGTGGGAGATCTCGGCGTAGCGGCCGAAGAGGCCGTCGAGGAGGAGGCGCAGCTGCCCCGAGAGCCAGCCGCGGGCCGTGACGCTGCCGAGAGGGAGTTTCTGGAAGGCGGTGGGGGCCAGCGGCGCGGCGTTCGGCGTGTACCAGCCGCCGCGTGCAGGGGCTGTGGACGAGGCGGGGGCGGCGGCCGGGGCCGGGGCTGAGGCGGAGGCCGAGGGTGCGAAGGGGCCGAGGAGGGCCCCGCTGCCGATCGCGAGGGCGCCGGTGTGCAGAAAACGTCGTCGGTCGAGCATGATCAGGGACTCCCATCCATGTCAGTGCCGAGCTGTACAACGTTGAAAACAGGGGGAGTTGGCATCACAGCACGCGGCTGTCGCTCTGTCCAGGCATGGGGCGGAGCGGACCGGAAGGCCGGCGGATTCTTCGGCCCGGTGGCCCACCGCGGGGCCCGGTCGAGGGGGGGGCGGACAGTAGTCCTGATTTGACCCATAATGCGACGTTTTGCCGGGAAAGTTACGCTACATGCGTTCGAACGCCACGAAAACTCAGTGAGGAGCCCCGGCCGGCTGACCGGGCTCCCCAGCCCACCTCCGGAGCGGGCGCATGGCAGGACGCGATCGGGACCGGGACCGGCCGGTGATCGGTGCGGACGAGAGACTCGCACTGAACCGCATGGGCAGCTTCGACTGGGACCTCGACAGCGGGGCCTTCGAGCTCGATGCGGCGGGCCTCGCTGTGTTCGACATGCGCCCCGACGAGTACGACGGTGTGGCCGGGACCCTGGCCTCACGCGTACCCCGGGAGGAGGGCCTGCGCCTCCAGGCCGTGGTGGACGCGGCGATCCGCAGCGGCCGGTCCTCGTACGGCTCGTACTTCCAGCTGACGCGCCGCACCGGAATGCGGCAGTGGACCCATACGCGAGGCCGCATCCTGCGGGACGAACAGGGCCATCCGTACCGCATCATCGGCATCGTGCGGAACGCCACGGCGGACCTCTCCGAGTTCACCGTGGTCAACCCGGCGGAAACGGGCGATACCGGCGGTACGGGCAGCGCGGGCATGACAGGCGCGGTCCACAGCGTCTCGGACGTCCTCTCCCGGGCGATCACCGTGGACGATGTCGCCGCCGCGCTGACGGGCGCGGGCGGTCTTGAGCAGTTCGGTGCCGACGGACTCGCGCTCGGAGTGGTGGAGGGCGGCGCCCTGAAGCTCATCGCGCTGGCGGGCGAGTCCATCGACGTGCTCGACGACCTGCGGCTCCACCGCCTCGACGGGTCCCTGCCGCTCGCCGAGGCGGTCCTGAACCAGCGGCCGAGGTTCGTCAGCTCCCTGCGTGATCTGGTGATCGACCGCTTCCCCCGGCTCCGGCCGTACGTCCGGGGGCTCGGGGCCAACGCGGCGGCCTTTCTGCCGCTGGTCGCCCAGTCCCGCTCCATCGGCTGTCTGGCGCTCTTCTACCGGCACCGCACGAACTTCTCGGCCGAGGACCGCACCACACTCATGGGCCTGGCGGGCATCGTGGCCCAGTCGCTCCAGCGCGCCGTCCTCTTCGACCAGGAGCGCGAGTTCGCGACCGGCCTCCAGGCGTCCATGCTGCCGCGCGACATCCCGGAGTTCCCCGGCGCCGAGATCGCGGTCCGCTATCACGCGGCCTGGAGCGGCAGAGAGGTGGGCGGCGACTGGTACGACGTGATCACACTGCCCGAGGGCCAGGTCGGCATCGTGATCGGTGACGTCCAGGGGCACGACACGCACGCCGCCGCCATCATGGGCCAGCTGCGTATCGCCCTGCGCGCCTTCGCGGGGGAGGGGCACGCGCCCGCGACCGTCCTGGCACGCGCCTCGCGCTTTCTCTCCGAACTCGACACGGAGCGCTTCGCGACCTGCGTATACGCCCAGGTGGACCTGGTCACCGGCGGAATGCGCGCCGTACGGGCCGGCCATCTCGGCCCCCTCGTCCGGCACAACGACGGCCGAATCGGCTGGCCCCATCTGCGCGGCGGACTGCCGCTGGGGTACGCCACGGCCTTCGGACAGGAGGAGTTCCCGGAGACCCGGCTCGACCTCGTACCCGGCGAGACCCTGGTGCTGTGCACCGACGGGCTGGTCGAGGAGCCCGGCAGCGACATCTCCGTTGGGATGGACGCCCTCGCCGAGATGGTGAGGACCGGTCCCGGGCAGGCGGGCGAGCTGGCCGACCATCTCTCGGAGCGGCTGTGGGAGCGCTGGGGGACGGGCGACGACATCGCGCTGCTCGTGCTGCGCCGCCGCCCCGATCCCGGAACCGACCAGGCGCCCCGTATCCATCTGTACGTCCACCAGGCGGACCCGGAGGGCCTGGTCGAGAGCCGTGCCGTGCTGCGCCAGGCGCTGGCCGACTGGGGGCTGGCCGCGCTCATCGACGATGTGGAGCTGGCCGCGGGCGAGCTGCTCGTGAATGTGCTGCTCCACACCGAGGGTGGCGCCGTACTCACCCTGGAGGTCCTGCCGGAGCCGGTGCGCAGGGTACGCCTGTGGGTCAAGGACCGCTCCAGCGTCTGGCCCCGCCGCCGCGAGCCCGGCGAGGCGGCCACCTCGGGAAGAGGGCTGCTGCTGGTGGACGCGGTGGCCGCCCGCTGGGGGGTCGAGCCGCGCGGGGACGGCAAGGCGGTCTGGTGCGAGTTCCAGCCGGACGGCAGACCGGGCTGAGCGCGACCGGGCGGGGAGCGCGGCTCCCGGGAAGCGGATGCCGGCGCCCCGCGACGCGGAGCGGATGCCGGCGGACGGGTCCGGGGGCGGCGTCCCCGGACCTGGTCGGCGGGGACGCCTGGGCGCCTGCGCCCACGCGCCCGCTCCCGCCTGCGATGACGACGGTCTGCGATGACGACGGCCTGCGATGACGACGGTCTGCGCGCACGCCCGCGCGCACGCCCACGCCCGCGCCCGCGCAGACGACGGCCTAAGCGCCGGCCGCGTCCACGGCGTCGGCGACCGTGTGGAGGAACCGGGCGTGCGCGCGGTGGCTGGCCGGCGCTTCCGGGTTCCACGGCACGATCCGCGCCCGCTCCTCAAGGGCACGCCAGTGCGCGTTGCCCCGGAGCCCGTCGCGCGGCGCCGCGTTCGCCCGTACGTCGGCGAGCACGATGTCCGCCTCCAGCGCGGCCGCCTCGGCCCACTCGGCCGTACGCCAGTTGGCCCCGCCGCCCTCCGCGGGCTCGATCAGCGCCACTCCCAGCTCGCTGACGGCCCGCAGATCGGGCCAGGTCAGCGGCCGGGCCAGATACGCCGTTTCCGGTCCCGCCGCCGAGAGGGCCAGCACCCGGGGCGCGCCGGGGCGCGCCGCCGCGGTACGCAGCCGGGCCTCCGCACGCTCCAGATCGGCCGCCGCGGGCCGGAGCGGTGTCCGCAGCGAGCGGGCCAGCGCGGTGAACCGGTCCCTGATCCCGTCGAGCGAGCGGTCCTTCCCCACGTCGAGGACGACGACGGGCACCTGCTCCTCCAGATGCTTGGCCGCCTCCGGGTCGATGCCGTACACCTGCCCGCCGCCGTAGCTGACGGCGACGACGAGATCCGGTTCGGCCGCGGACAGGGCGTCCAGATCGAGGGCGCTGCCCGCGCCGAAGGAGCGCAGTTCGGCGAGGGGCAGTTCGCCCGCCTTCGCCGGATCGGGGGTGTCCCCGTCATGGTGGGATCCGAAGATCCCCAGGGGACGCAGACCGTGGTCCCAGAGGGTCGCGCCCGCCTGTATGTAGGCCACCACGCGCGTCGGGTGGTTCCGTGCCACGGTGAGATGGCCGCGGTCGTCAGTGAACTCCCAGCTGTTGCCCGGGTTCATGCCTCGCCTCGTTCCGCTTGTGTTGGTGCGGTGTCCTGGGCGCCGAATCCGTACGCGGGTTCGCACGGGCGCCACCCACTCTCTGCCCAGCACGGGGCGCGCGGACTCCCGCCGCCGACCAGGCCCTGGCCACAAGTGGCGGCGTCCGTACCGGCGTTCCCTGCCGGGCGGGGCTTCGAGGCCGGGCCCTACGGCTCGATCAGACCGGCCCGGATCGCGTAGCGCGTGAGCTCCAGCCGGTCCCGCAGCCCGAGCTTCTGGAGGAGGTTGGCGCGATGGCGTTCGACGGTCTTGGCGCTGATGACCAGAAGGCCGGCGATCTCCTTGGACGTGTGCCCCTCGGCCACCAGCTTGAGGATCTCCTCCTCGCGGGGCGTGATCGCGCTGTCGGGGATGCCGTCGCCCTGCCGTACCCGGTCGAGGTAGTTGCGGATCAGCGCGGTCACGGCCCCGGGGTAGAGGAACGGCTCGTCGCGCATCGCGGCCCAGCACGCCTCCACCAGGTCCCGGTCGGCGACGGACTTGAGGACGTAGCCGCTCGCCCCGGACTTCAGCGCCTCGAAGAAATACTGCTCGTTGTCGTACATCGTCAGCATCAGGATGCGGATCTCCGGCCGGCGCGCGGCGAGTTCGCGCGCCGCCTGGAGGCCGGTCAGCCGGGGCATCGCGATGTCCAGAATGGCCAGGTCGGGCCGGTGGGCGTGGGCCATCTCCACGGCTTCCGCGCCGTCGCCCGCCTCGGCGACGACCGTCAGATCCGGTTCGTTGTCGAGGATCAGCCGGACGCCCCGGCGGACCAGGGCGTGATCGTCCGCCAGGAGGATGCGGGTCTGGGGCGCCTCGGGCATGGTCAGTCGCTTCCTTTGATCTCGTCGCTCTCGGAACTCCGGCCGCCGATGCCGCTGCCGCCGCTTCCGGAGTCGTTCCCGCTGTTTCCGGCGTGCTCGCCGATCGGCACGCGCAGCCGTACGTCCGTTCCGCCGCCGGGGGCGCCACCGCGCTCGCTGCCGCGCCCCACCGACAGCTCGGCGCCGATGAGCAGGGCCCGTTCGCGCATCCCGCGGATGCCCGCGCCCTCGGTCGCCCCGCCGATCCCGCGTCCGTCGTCGCTGAGACGCAGCTCCACCATCCCGGTGGTGCGCCGGAGCGTGAGAGCCACGTGGCGCGCGTCGGCGTGGCGCACGACATTGGTGAGGCCCTCCTGCGCGACCCGGTAGAGCACCAGCTCGACGTCCTCGCCCAGCCGGGGCAGCGCGCTGTCGAAGCCGCTCCGTACGGAGAGGCCGGAGTGCGCGGTGATCTCGCTGGTCAGTGCCTTCAGCGCGCTGATGAGACCCAGCTCCTCCAGGACGCCGGGGCGGAGCCGACGGGCTATCCGGCGGATCTCGTCCAGACTGCCCCGGGTCGTCTCCTGCACATGGCGCAGCTCGTCGCGCAGCGGTGCGGGCGCCCGGTCGGCGACGCGCTTCAACTCAAGCAGCACCGCCGTGAGGGTCTGGCCGATCTCGTCGTGCAACTCCCGCGCGATCCTTCGGCGTTCGGCCTCCTGGGCGGAGAGCGCGAGTCCGCTGCTGGCGGCGCGTTCGGCCTCCAGCCGGTCGAGCATGGTGTTGAACGTCCTGATCAGCCCGGCGATCTCGCCATGCCCCGAGACCGCGGGCCTGCGTCCGGGGCGCAGCAGATCGGTCGTGGTCATGGCCCGGGTGAGCCGTTGCAGCGGAGCGAGCCCGATCCGCAGCAGCGCGGCGTTGGCGACGAGCATGGCCACCAGCCCCAGGGCCATGATCAGCGCTTCCGTGAGCAGTACGGGAGCGGAAACGGTGACGGGGCCGAGCAGGAGCAGGGCGGTGGCCGCGAACAGGACCGCGGCGTTGAGCAGAAAGATCCGCCAGAACAGGGACACGGAGCACGGCCTCCTCGCAGTAGACGCCCTCCACTATCGCCCGCCCGGAGAGCGCGGTCCGCCGGCCGCCCCGGGCGGGCGTCCTCCATGGGGGCGTACGCCCGCGCGTCTACATGTCGGCCACCCCCGGATATGGGTGTCGGCTCCGATGGCGCCCCGGTGCCAGGGCGGGTGATCGTGTGAGGGACCCGACGGGAAGGGAACTCGTGGCAGCCTTCGAAGAAGACCGGCGACTCGGCGATCTCGCCACACGGCTGCGTCAGGACGACCCCCGCTTCGCGCGCGCTCTGGAGACCGGCTCCCCCTGCCGTCCGCGTGAGTACCGGCACGGCGTCGCCTGGCTGCTGGTGGCCGTCGCACTGGGCGGATTCGTCCTGGGTGTCGTCGTCGGCCACGGGCTTCTCATCGCCGGCGGACTGGTGCTGGCCGGAGCGGCCGCCCATCTTTTCGACCCCGACCGGGGCCGCGTCCGGCAGGGCATCGCCCGCACCTCGGAATAACCCCTTTACGGGGCAGACCGCCCTTTCCTTCCCGTAAGGGTCAATCGGTACATTTTATTTTACGTTAAAATGGCAAGCGGGTGACCGACGCTTCCTTGAGTGTTGGTGTGCCCATGGCGGTGATTCTGGGCGGACGGTCGGTCACGCGGGGCTTGAGGGGGCGGTTTCCATATGCGCGCTCCCCTGCCCGTTCGCCGCGCCGGATCGACTGACGCCGCGTCGGTCCCGTCGCCGGTGCCCTTACCCGAGTTTCCCGCACCGTCGCCTCCCGTGACGGTGCTTCCGCACGGCGCATGACGCACGGCGCGTGATGCATGACGCGGAATCCCTGTCCGGTGGTGGGCGACACGCCGTCACGCCCGGCCGCCAGGTGGGCCCGTCCACGGGGCCGCCGTGCCCGCACACCCTCACGTCACGCCCGTATGGAGCGTTCTCATGGAGCCCACAGCTCACGTCAGCAAAACCTCCCTGCCCGGGGTCGGCACTCGCTACGACCTCAGCACCGAAGGGGGCAAGCATCTGTCGGTCGTCGTGCACCAGGACGGCCGGCGCATCCTCGCCTTCCACGATCCCGAGGACGACGACAACTGCCGGGACGCCGCGACGCTCGCCCCGCACGAGGCGACCGCGCTCTCCAAACTCCTGACGCCCGATCCCGTCGCGCATCTGCACCAGCACCTCGAAATCGATCTGCTCACCGAGCACATCCAGCTCACCAAGCGGTCCCCGTACGTGGGCCGGACTCTCGGCGCCACCCAGGTGCGGACCCGCACGGGCGCCTCGATCGTCGCCGTCCTGCGCCGCACCGACGCCTTCCCCTCACCCACCCCGGACTTCCGCTTCGCCCTGGGGGACACGCTCGTCGTCGTCGGCACCCGGGAAGGCGTGGACGCCGTCGCCGAACTGATCACCGGAGGATAAGCGCCCGTGCACGACACCACCGCTCTGCTCATCGAACTCGGGGCCATCATCCTGGGCCTCGGGATACTCGGCCGGCTCGCGGGCCGGGTGGGCTTCTCCGCCATTCCGCTCTATCTGCTCGCCGGGCTCGCCTTCGGCCAGGGCGGGCTGCTTCCGCTCAACGCCAGCGAGGAGTTCGTCGCCACCGGCGCGGAGATCGGCGTCATCCTGCTGCTGCTCCTGCTGGGGCTGGAGTACAGCGCCTCGGAACTCGTCTCCAACCTCAAGACCCAATACCCCTCCGGCATCGTCGACTTCGTCCTGAACGCCGTGCCGGGCGCCGCCGCCGCGCTGATCCTGGGCTGGGGTCCCGTCGCGGCGGTGGCCCTGGCCGGTGTCACCTGGATCTCCTCGTCCGGCGTGATCGCGAAGGTCCTCGGCGACCTCGGCCGGCTCGGCAACCGCGAAACCCCCGTGATCCTGGGTGTCCTGGTCATCGAAGACCTCGCCATGGCCGTCTATCTGCCGCTTCTCACGGCGCTGCTCGCCGGACTCAGCCTCGCGGGCGGGAGTCTCACGCTGCTGATCTCGCTCGGCACGGTCGGCGCCGTCCTCTATCTGGCCCTGCGGCACGGCCGGCTGATCAGCCGTGCGGTCTCCTCCGACAACCCGGAGATGCTGCTCCTGGTCGTCCTCGGGCTCACGGTCCTGGTCGCCGGAGTCGCGCAGGAGCTCCAAGTCTCCGCCGCCGTCGGCGCGTTCCTCGTCGGTATCGCGCTCTCCGGCGAGGTCGCCGAGGGCGCGCACAACCTGCTCGCCCCGCTGCGCGATCTGTTCGCCGCCGTCTTCTTCGTCTTCTTCGGCCTGAACACCGACCCGGCCGCCATTCCGCCGGTCCTCGTACCGGCGCTGATCCTGGCGACCGTCACCACCCTGACGAAGATCGGCACCGGCTGGTACGCGGCCAAACGGGCCGGAGTGCGCACCGCCGGCCGCTGGCGCACCGGCGGCACGCTCGTGGCGCGCGGAGAGTTCTCCATCGTCATCGCCGGACTGGCGGTCGGGGTGGAGCCCCGGATCGGGCCGCTGGCCACCGCGTACGTACTCATCCTGGTGATCCTCGGCCCGCTGGCGGCCCGTTGGACGGAGCCTCTGGCCCGGCGCCTCACGCGTAAGCCGGCCCCCGCCGCGCCCGTGCCGCCCGCCGCCGCTCCCGCCGCCCCGGCGCCCTCGCAGGCGTCCGCCTCGCCCGTGGCGGAGCCGCCCGCGACGGAGGCGAACGACACGGCGCCCAGCCACCCCTGAGCCTCGCCGGTCCGTCGGCGGAACGGCGAAGACGGGCACGGGCGGCGAAATCCAGCTGCGACGAGTACGGGGCACAGGGCGCGCGCCCTGCGCCCTGTGCCCCCTGCGCCGCCGGTGCCGGGTGTCCGGCCTGCCGGCGGACCCCCACGGCGGAATCCCGCCGCGACGCCGGCGAGCGCGGACCGGTGGCCCGAGCTGAAATCTACAGGACTGTAGAAGATTCCGGGAGTGCCCTCGCGTGAGCGCGGGGCGCTCCCGGCTCAGTAGCATGTACGACCTGCCCCCGTGCTGTGACGGCGCGGCAGGAGGGAGACATCGTGAGGGTGCACGGCAGTCCGGACGAGCGTCCCCGCCGACGCGGCCAGGGCGAGCTGGAGGCCCAGGTACTCGCCGCGCTGCGGCAGGCGCCGGGGCCCGTCACGGCCGCCTGGGTGCAGGACCGGATCGGCGGGCAACTCGCGTACACGACGGTGATGACCATCCTGACCCGGCTCCAGGCGAAGCGGGCGGTGACGCGGGAGCGCGCGGGCCGCTCCTTCGAATGGCGCGCGGCCTCGGACGAGGCGGGACTCGCCGCCCTCCGGATGCGCAAGGTGCTGGACGGGGAAGCGGACCGCGAGGCCGTGCTGGCGCGCTTCGTCACCGCGCTCTCCCCGGACGACGAACGGCTGCTGCGCGACCTGCTCGTCCTCCCCGAGGACGGCCCGGAACCGGAGGACGGCCACGCACCTGGATCTGGCCGCGCGGCCGCACCAGGCCCTGCGCCCGAATCCGGCCGTACGTCCGGCGACGGCCTTACGTCCGGCGACAGCCGCGCTTCCGGCGACGGCCGTGCGCCCGGATCCGGACCCGATGCCGGTTCCGGGGGCGGCTCCGGCGACGCGTCCGGGAACGGGGCGGGGGCCTGACGGAATGGGGCTGTTCGTCTTTCTGCCGCTCGTCCTGCCGCTGACCGCACTGCCGATCGCGCGCCTGGCCGAGGTCCATCTCCATCCCCGTGTCGCCACCCGGCTGCTGTCGGCGCTGGCCGGCGTCCTGGCGCTGTGCAGCACCGTCTGTCTGGGGCTGCTGGTGGTGGTCGGTACGGCGCAGCTGCCGGGCAACCCCCTGCCCGACGGCTGGTCGGACCCTGAGGTCAGGGAGGCGGTCCCGTACGACGAGATAGCGGGCAAGGCGGCCATCGTCGCCCTGGCCGGGGTCGCCGTCGGCTGCGCGGCCGCCGCCTGGCGCCATCACCGGGTGCGCCGCCGCGCGCAGCACGCGCTGGCCGGACTGCCCGACGGCGAACTCGCCGTACTGACCGACGACGCGCCGTACGCCTACGCGCTGCCCGGCCCCCGGGCCGCCACCGGGCCCGCCGTCGGCTCCGGCGCCGCCGCGCCGGGACGGATCGTGGTCTCCACCGCCATGCTCGCGTGCCTGGACGACCAGGAACGTACCGCCCTGATCGCGCATGAGCACGCGCATCTCCATGGCCGGCACCACCGGTTCCTGCTGGCGGTACGGCTCGCCGCGCGGGCCAATCCACTGCTGCGGCCGCTCAGGGCGGCGGTGGCGTACACCACCGAACGCTGGGCGGACGAGGAGGCGGCCCTGGCCACCGGCGAGCGCACGGTCGTGGCCCGCGCCATCGGCAAGGCCGCGCTGGTCTCCCGGGGCACCCCGACGCCGACTCTGGCCGGTTTCGCGGCGTCGGGACCGGGCCCAGGGCCGGTGCCGCGCAGGGTGGCCGCGCTGCTGGGGCCCGAGCCCTCGGCGGTCCGCTGGCCACCGATGTTCACCGCGGTGGGGCTGGCGGTCTGGGCGGCGGCAGCCGGAACGCTCGGCTCCGCCTTCTCCTCGGCGAACGCGACCATCACGCTCTTCCTCGTACTGAAGGCGGCCACGCCCCTCTGACGCAGAGCGCCCACGCCCTGTGACGGAAAGCGACCGCGCCTCCTGACGGAAAGCCGCCGCGCCCCCTGACGGTCTCAGGTCCGCGCGGGCTCTCCGGTCCCGGCCTCCGCCGCCGCCCCGGCCGCTTCATGGGCCTCGGCCGCCCGCGCGATATTGCGGGCCATCCCGCCGAACACCAGCGCGTGGAACGGCGAGACGCTCCACCAGTACGCGTGGCCGAGCAGCCCCTGCGGATGGAACACCGCCCGCTGCCGGAAAACCGTACGGTCCCGGTCGTCCAGGTCCGCGCGCAGCTCCAGCCAGGCGAGCCCCGGCAGCCGCATCTCCGCGCGCAGCCGCAGCAGCCGGCCCGGCTCGATCTCCTCCACCCGCCAGAAGTCCAGCGAGTCACCGACCCGCAGCCGTGCGGCATCGCGTCTGCCCCGGCGCAGCCCGACCCCGCCGACGAACCGGTCGAGCCAGCCCCGTACCGCCCAGGCGAGCGGGAACGAGTACCAGCCGTTGTCACCGCCGATGCCCTCGATGACGCGCCACAGCGAAGCGGCCGACGCGTTCACCGTCAGTTCGCGGCGGTCGGTGTAGAGGCTGCCGCCCGCCCAGTCGGGGTCGGTGGGCAGCGGATCGCTCGGCGCGCCCGGTACGGACGCGGACGACCAGCGGGTGGTCACCTCGGCGTCCTGGATACGCCGCAGGGCCAGTTCCACCGCGCGGTCGAAGGGGACGGGACCCCCCGGCGGATCGGGGAGGTACCGCGTGAGGTCCCGTTCACGGCAGACGACCTCGTGACGCAGGGACTCCGTCAGCGGCCGGGCGATCGAACGGGGCACCGGCGTCACCAGACCGATCCAGTGGCTGGACAGCCCCGGTGTCAGGACGGGCACCGGAAGGATGAGCCGCCGGGGAAGCCCGGCAACGGCCGCGTACCGCCGCATCATGTCCCGGTACGTCAGCACGTCGGGCCCGCCGATGTCGAAGGCCCGGCAGACCTCGGCGGGCAGCCGGGCGCAGCCCACGAGAAGACGCAGCACATCACGGACCGCGATCGGCTGGATGGACGTACTCACCCAGCTGGGCGTCACCATCACCGGCAGCCGCTCCGTGAGATAGCGCAGCATCTCGAACGAGGCGGACCCCGAGCCGATGACGACCGCGGCGCGCAGTACCACGGTCGGCACTCCCGAGCCGAGGAGGATACGGCCGACCTCGGCGCGCGAGCGCAGATGCGGGGAGAGTTCGCGCTCCGGGACCCCGGCCGGGGTGAGCCCGCCGAGATAGACGATGCGCCGTACGCCCGCGGCCCTGGCCCGCTCCGCGAAGATCCGGGCGGCCCTGCGGTCCGTGGCCGCGAAGTCCCGTCCCGTACCCAGCGCGTGCACCAGGTAGTACGCCACGTCGATGCCGTCCATGGCCGCCCGGACGGACTCGGGGTCGGTCACATCGCCGCGCACCACGTCGGTACGGCCGGCCCAGGGATGATCACGCAGCTTGCCGGGCGACCGGGCCAGGCAGCGGACCGTATGTCCGGCGTCCAGCAGCTCGGGCACCAGCCGGCCGCCGAGATATCCCGTGGCACCGGTGACCAGACAGCGCGCCCGCTCGCCGGGCTCCGTCCAAGGCTCCGCCCGCTCCGAAGCGGCCGGGAGATCCGGCTCGTCCGATGTCATGCGCCACACACCCCACTCCGTTCGATCCCTCAGGAGTGAGCCTGTGCCCGGAACGGACCGTCGGCAAGGCGGCGGCACCCCACGTAGCGAGGGCACCTCACGGCGAGGACACCTCACGTACTCATGCTCCCTCCGCCCGCCGCGGCGGATCCGCCGGCGCCGGCAGGGGAGGCCCGAAGAGCACCGCGCGCGCCACCCTCGGCGCGAAGAGCCCGCTGACCGGCGCGGTCAGCGCGCACGCGGCGCGGAACGCCGCTCCGACCACCGGATCGCCGGGGGCGCGGTCCAGCACCCGTTGGACGTACCAGGCGGCGGGACGGTCCGCCGGCCGCGTCCGCGCCGCGTTGCCGGTCGCCCCCGGCAGCACCCGGTCCGCGCCCGCCGCGATGTCCCAGGCCTGCCGCGCGGCCCCGAGCACGGCCCGCTGTACGCGCCGGGTCGTCGGCGTACGGCGGGGGTCGGCGAGCGCGTCGCGCAGCGCGAGCGCGCCCAGCGCGGCGACCGCCATACCCTGCCCGTGCACCGGATTGAAGGCGCACAGCGCGTCGCCCACGGCCAGGAACCCGGCCGGCCGGCGGCCCTGGAGGTCGTAGCGCCGCCGGACGTTGGCCGTCGAGCGGAACGCGTGGACCGCCGACTCCGGCCGGGCCCGCAACAGCCATTCGTGCAGCGCCGGATGGGGGAGCAGCGCCGTGAACTCGGTGAACGCGGCACCGTCCGAGGGCGGTTCGCTGCCGCGCAGCCCGGAGAGCGTGACGAGATAGCGGCCGTTCTCGATGGGCAGGGCGCGGCCGGGTCGGTCCCCGCGTCCGCCGCGTTCACCACGCTGGTCCCTCCGGGTCATGCCGACGGGGCATGCCGACGCCAACGGAGCTGTCGGCACCGCCGATCCGTGAGGGTTCAGTATTCCTGTGAGGTGTTGCGCCGATCACGACGGCTATGCGCCTTTTTCCACGCTTTCTCCGCCATGTGTCACCTCGGCGGCGGCGCCCCGGCGCGCCGGACCGTCCGCCGGTCGCTCCTCGCGGCGGCGGATCGTTCCCGTGGGCAGGGGATCATTCCTTGCGGTACTGGTACGCCTCCGCCGCCGCGGCGGCCACCGCGTCCAGGTCGCCGCCGGCCGAGGCGGTGACCATCGCGGCCACCGCGCCCTCCAGGAAAGGCGCGTCCACGAGCCGCGCGCCCTCCGGCAGTTCGTCCCCCTCGGCGAGCAACGACTTCACGGTCAGCACGGCGCTGCCGAGATCCACCAGGATCGCGATACCCGCCCCCCTGTCCACCTCCGCGGCGGCGGCCGCGATCAGCTCGGAGCTGGTGCCGAGCCCGCCGTCGGGGGTGCCGCCCGCCGCCGCCACCGGCGCGGTCGCACCGCCGCCCGCCAGCCCCCGGGCCAGCGCGGCGACGGCCACGGCGACCGGTCCGCTGTGCGACACCAGCACGATGCCCACCGGCGCCTCGATGCTCATTCCGCGGCCCCCGCCGTTTCCGCGAGCGCGCCGATCAGCAGGGCGGAGGACGTGGCCCCCGGATCCTGGTGCCCGACGCTCCGCTCGCCCAGATAGCTCGCCCTGCCCTTGCGCGCCTGGAGCGGTACGGTCGCCAGCGCCCCGCGGTCCGCCGCTTCCGCCGCCGCCGCGAACGAGGTGCCGAGCGCCTCGACCGCGGGCTCCAGCGCGTCCAGCATCGTCTTGTCGCCGGCTTTCGCCCCGCCCAGCTGGGCCACCGCCGCCACCCCCGTCCGCAGCGCCTCGGTCAGCTGCGCGGACGTCACCTCGGTGGCGTCGCCGAGTGCCTTGCCCGTGCGCCGCAACAGCGTCCCGTACAACGGCCCGGACGCGCCGCCCACCGTGGAGATGAGCAGACGTCCCGCCAGCATCAGTACGGCGCCGGGGCCGGCCGGCTCCTCCTTCTCCAGAGCGGTCACGACCGCCCGGAAACCGCGCTGCATATTGCTGCCGTGGTCGGCGTCGCCGATGGCCGAGTCCAGCTCGGTGAGCCGGTCCGCCTCACGCTCCACCGCGGCCGCCGCCGCGGTCAGCCAGCCGCGGAAGAAGCCGGTGTCGAGCATCCGGCCGGGATTCTGATCGGTCACGTGATCTCCTCGCCCCGTGGGTCGCGCCCTGCCGACCCTGCTGTCCGTCCCTGCCGTGCCGGGTTCCCCTCGGTGCTCAGCGGCCCCAGCGGAGCGCGGCGGTCTCGACCGGCGCGTCCCACAGCCGCAGCAGTTCCTCGTCCACCTGGCAGAGAGTCACCGAGCAGCCTGCCATGTCGAGCGAGGTCACGTAGTTGCCGACGAGAGTACGGGCCACCGCGACACCCCGCTCGCCCAGCACCCGCTGCACCTCGGCGTTGAATCCGTACAGCTCCAGCAGTGGTGTGCCGCCCATGCCGTTGACCAGAACGATCACCGGGCCCGACGGACGCAGATCCTCCAGCACCGCGTTCACCACGAAGTCCGCGATCTCGTGCGACGTCATCATCGCGCGCCGCTCACGGCCGGGCTCGCCATGGATCCCGATCCCCAGCTCCAGCTCGCCCTCGGGCAGGTCGAAGGTCGGGCTGCCCTTGGCGGGCGTGCTGACGGCGGTCAGGGCGACACCGAAACTCCGCGCGCTCTCGTTCACCCGCCGGCCGATCGCCTCGACCCGCTCCAGCGGCTGCCCCTCCTCGGCCGCGGCCCCCGCCAGTTTCTCGACGAACAAGGTCGCGCCCGTACCGCGCCGCCCCGCCGTGAAGAGACTGTCGGTCACCGCCACATCGTCGTTGACCAGCACCTTCGCGATCCGCACGCCCTCGTCCTCGGCCAGCTCGGCGGCCATGTCGAAGTTCAGGACGTCCCCGGTGTAGTTCTTGACGATGAACAGCACCCCGGCCCCGCTGTCGACCGCGGCGGCGGCCCGCACCATCTGATCGGGCACGGGGGACGTGAAGACCTCACCGGGACAGGCGGCGGAGAGCATCCCGGGACCGACGAACCCGGCGTGCAGCGGCTCATGCCCGGACCCGCCCCCGGACACGAGCCCGACCTTCCCCGCCACGGGCGCGTCGCTCCGTACCACCACACGGTTGTCCACATCGACGGAGAGCCTGGGATGCGCGGAGGCCAGACCCCGCAGGGCATCCGCGACGACGGTCTCCGGCACATTGATGAGCATCTTCATGGCTGACTCCTCGGTCGGCTGGCAGAACGGTGCGGCACGCCTCCGGATTCAGTATCGATCCAACGAGCCCGCGCGGCACGGTCTGTGGAATGACCACTCGTCCCCGGCCTCGCGGCGATACGCTCGCGCGCGGGCCCGCCGCTCCGTCCCGAACAGCGGGACCCCCGAGGTCAGTTCGGCTGCCGGCGGACCCGCTTCACCTCGCGGTCGACCGCCCAGGCGTCGGCGACCGGCCCGAGGTGGCCGATCTTGTCGGGATTGATCACCGCCCGGACGGTCTGCACCTGTCCGTCGAGGACATCGAGGACCAGGACATGGAGCACCTTGCCGTCCCGGTCGCGGAAGATCGCCCCTGGCTGGCCGTTGATCTCGTGCGGCTCGCACGACACGTCGATCCGGATCAGCCAGGGGAAGACCGTGCCCAGCACCCGGGCCACGTTCTCCGCGCCCACGACGGCCTTGGCCAGCTGCGGGGCCTTCCCGCCGCCGTCCCCGACCATCCGCACATCGGCGGCCAGCAGCTCCCGCAGCCCGCCCACATCGCCGTCCCTGAGCGCGTCGAAGAACCGCGTCGCCAGCTCCCGCCGCTCCTGGCGGTCCGCCGCGAACCGGGGCCGTCCGGCCTCCATGTGCCGCCGTGCCCGCACCAGCAGCTGCCTGCACGCCGCCTCGGAACGCCCCACCGCCACGGCGATCTCGTCGAACCCGAAGGCGAACACCTCCCGCAGGACGAACACCGCGCGCTCCAGCGGGCTGAGCCGCTCCAGGAGCAGCAGCGCCGCCATCGACACCGAGTCGGCCAGCTCCACCGCCCGCGCCGGATCCTCGTACGGATCGCTCAGCAGCGGCTCGGGAAACCACGGCCCGACGTACTCCTCCCGCCGCACCCGCGCGGACCGCAGCACATCGATCGAGATCCGTGTCACCGCGGCCGACAGAAAGGCCTTGGCCGACGTGGGCCGGGTCGCCGAGCCGTCGAAGCGCAGCCAGGTCTCCTGCACCGCGTCCTCGGCCTCCCCCACACTGCCCAGGATCCGGTACGCGATCGAGAACAGCAGGGGCCGCAGCTCCGCGAACTCCTCGACCTTGCTCACGCCATGTCTCCTTCCCTCGAAGCGCCGATGCCGTTCAGTGGAGCTGCCCGGCCTGGTAGTCGCCGGCCGGCTGCCGCGTGATGATGTTCAGCCGGTTCACCGTGTTCATGAAGGAGACCAGGATCACCAGGGCGGTGAGCTGCGCCTCGTCGTAGTGCTCGGCGGCCGACGCCCACACTTCGTCGCTGACCCCACCGGCCGCGTCCGCGACGCGGGTGCCCTCCTCCGCCAGCTCCAGCGCGGCACGCTCGGCGCCGGTGAAGACGGTGGCCTCCCGCCAGGCCGCGACCAGGTTGAGCCGCGCCGAGGTCTCGCCGGCGGCCGCGGCCTCCTTGGTGTGCATGTCGAGGCAGACGGCGCAGCCGTTGATCTGACTCACGCGCAGCGCCACCAGTTCCTGGGTGGCGGCCGGCAGCGGCGAGTCCTTGAGCGCCTTGCCGATCGACATGAAGTGCTTGACGGTCCTGCCTGCGGTCGGGTCGGCCAGGTAGTTCAGTCGCGCGTCCATGGTGTGCTCCTCCGTGGTTCGTCGTTGGCTACACCCCTGAGACGAGGCAGCCCGGCCCCCTGTGACACGGACGCGTGTGACCCGCGTCTCCCGGCCCGCCGTACGGCGGCGCACGGCGGGCCGGAGGAGCGGCCCGCGCTGTCCGCCGGACCGTGTCCCGCGGCCCCGACGCGTGGCCGTAGCCAGGTGAGCGGATGGAGCGGGGGACACGACAAGCCCTTCGCGGGGCCGGGGAACGGGGATTGGTGTGGGGTCGGGCGTGGCGCGTACGGCATGGGTCCGGTGGACGGCGTGGACGGCGTGGACGGCGGGGGTGCCGGCCCTGGTGCTGCCGGCGGCCGGCCCGACGGTGACCTGTACCGGGCGCGGTTCGCCACCGCGACGGCCGTCAAGGCCTCGGCGCGACGGGGCTGCGAGGCCGCGAAGGGCGGGGCCGTCCGGTCGGTGCCCGTGGTCCGCGGCGATTCCACGTCGACGGCTTCGGCGGACGGCACCTGCGCGGGCCTGCCGTTCGGCCGCGACAAGCGGCTGGACGCGAACGCGCGCGGACAGCGGGCCGGTGCGCGCTGTCCCGGTCACTCCGGGCGGGCCCTGTTCACAGGAATCGTGCCGGTCGGGGCGGCCACCGTGTGGCTGCCGGGCGAGAAGGGCGAGGAGACCTTCGGGCTGCCCGCGTTCCGGGAATGCGCGGAGCGGTCGGCGAAGCGGCACGGCTGTACGGATCCGCGCCTGCCACCGGCCGGCTGAAGCGCCGTCGCGACGCACGTAACCGGTCCGGGCGCCCGTTCGGCGCGCCCGGACCGGCAGGCATCAGAAGGGCGCGTACAGCGCCGGAGGACGGGGCTCTACCCGCCTCGGCGCGGCATGCCGCCCCTGGCCGCCAGGGGGCTCAGCGGACCTGGACGAAGACCGGGTTCGAGTAGAACCACAGGTCGTCCCAGGGGCTCTCCTTCCCGTCGGCGAGCGGCTCGGCCTCGTCCGTGCTCGTGCCGCGCACACGGGCGTAGAGGTCGCCCTCCACGTTCCGCAGGGTGTGCCGGATGACGTAGTCCTTCCCCTGCTTGTGCCAGTCGCGGGGGCCGAAGCGGGCGACGACCTTCGTGGTCGGGTTGGTGTCCGTGTCGAGGCTGGGGCTCGGGCCGGTGATCTGACCCACGATCAGGTCGACACGCCGGACCTCGGGCCGGTCGCCGTTGGCGTTCTTGCCCTCCAGCGGCCGGAACCTGATCTCGATCTCGACATCGGTGCGGTTGCGGCTGCTCACGGTGAGAGTCTCGCCGACGGCGGCGTCGCGGCCGCGGTTGCTCGCGGTGAGGTCGAGACTGGTGATCAGATCGCCGGTCCCGACCCAGATCCGCCCGTTGCGCAGTCCGTCCATGATGTCGGCGTAGTCCTGCCGGGCCAGCACATGGGTCTTGCTGTACTCGCCCGGCCAGAAGTCCGAGCCGCCGCGCGTCCAGTGCACGTGCGAGTCCGACGTCGCGGTGATCCACCAGCGCCGGCCTTCGCCGAGCAGCGCGTCCCAGAGCCCGCCGACACGCGCCGTCATCTGGTCGAAGCCGCCGTGCGTGGGGTAGTTCCCGTAACCGCCGCGCGCGCCGCCGTTGAGCGGGCCGGCCTGGTGGCCGGGAGCGCCCTCGAAGCCGACGTAGATCTCCGGTGCGGCGTTGTTGCCGTTGCGGAACTCCCGCGGTGTGTCCTGCCCGTAGACGCCGAGACCGGTCGCCGAGCGCGAGGCGTGGTGGGCGATGACCAGAGGCTTGCGCCTCATGTCCTTCGCGGCCTTCAGGAACTCGATCATCTTGGGCTCGGTGTCACGGCCGCTGTCGGTGGGGAACGCGTCGAACTTGGCGAAGCGGCTCTCCAGCTCGAACAACTGCTGTGCCTCATGACGGTGGTGAGGGATCATCAGCGTGTGGTGGTCCAGAGCCGGTGCGTCGAACTCCATGCCCCAGAACTGCAGGACGCCGGGCACGAGTACACGTGAACGCAGCAGGTCGGGGTAGGCCTGCTCCAGGTTCACCTTCGAGTGCGTCGGCCCGCCGTGGTCCGTGCACATCACCCAGCTGAGGCCGAAGTGCTTGGCCATGATGGCGTTGGTGACGATCGGGTAGACGGCGTCGGCACCCTTGTGGAACGTAGGGGGGTTCGTCGAGGTGTCGAACTCGCCGCTGTACTCCGAGTGCACATGGTGATCACCGGCCCGCCACGCGCGGCGGGAGTCGCCCGGCTTCCCGTGCTCGCGCTCGTCATCGTCACTCGCCCACGCCTGACCGGCGCCCACCAGCGGGCTCGCGGCCGCCAGTGTCGCCCCGACGCCGGCGAACTTGACGAGTCGTCGCCGCGATAGCGCCGCGGACTCGGGATCTTCGCTGTTTCTGTCCTTCACGATGGAGCCTCTCGTTCAACAGCTCTGCGGGGGGCGATCACCGAGTCTCGGAGAGCAAACCGAACGTGGCGTGAACAACGGCCGGGAGTACGGCTAACAACGAACTCCCGGCCCCAAGGGCGGCCTCGCGGCTGGGCGGTGGGCGGGGGGAGCGCGCCAGGACGGCGCCCGGGTCCGTCCGGGTTCCGCCGCCGAGCGGGCGCGCCTGGTACTAAACCTTTAAGTGGATTAGTGTTCGGGTTCTGGCCTTCGTTCGGTCGATCACCCGCCGGGGGTGGCGGCGGAGGCGCCGCCGGATCCGCCATGCCCGGGTGGAGCCGGAGGACAGCTGCGTTTGTCCCTCCGGTGGCGGGCTGTGGAAGAAGGAGCTGGCCTCTCGTGGCGTCCCACCGTCGTCCCAAGCAGTCGAACCACACGTACGCGACCGTTCTTTCGGTGACAGCCGCGGCGGCCGTCGCGGTGTCGGCGCAGTCGGCCTCCGCCGACCCGCTGCCCGACCCGAACAAGAAGGGGGTGCAGGCGCAGATCGACCGCCTGTACGAGGAGGCGACCCAGGCCACCGAGAAGTACAACGGGGCGAAGGAGAAGGCCGACGGACTGCAGAAGCAGGTCGACGATTTCCAGGACGCCGCCGCCCGCAAGCAGGCGGACCTCAACGAGTTCCGTGACCACCTCGGCTCGGTGGCCACCGCGCAGTACCGCAGCGGCGGTCTCGACCCGTCGCTCCAGCTCTTCCTCTCGGCCGATCCCGACGCCTACCTGGACAAGGTGTCCGACCTCGACCGGCTCAGCGCCCAACAGGCGGGCATGCTGGAGCGGTTCCTGGGACAGCAGCGTGAACTGAGCCAGCAGCGCAGCCAGGCCGCCGCCAAGCTCCAGGACCTCAAGGACACCCGTAAGGAACTCGGCAGCAAGAAGAAGACGATCCAGGGCAAGCTGGCGGAGGCGCAGAGGCTCCTGAACACACTGACGGCCGAGGAACGGGACAAGCGGGAAGCCGAGCAGGACCGGGCCAACCGGTCGAGCGACCGGGTCGACCTCGGCAACGAGGCCAGCGCGTCCCAGCGGACCGCCTCCGCGTTCAGCGCGGCCAAGAGCCGCGTCGGTCTGCCCTACGTCTGGGGAGCGGCCGGGCCGAACTCCTTCGACTGTTCCGGGCTGACGTCGTGGGCGTTCCGTCAGGCGGGGGTGTCCATACCCCGTACCTCCCAGGCCCAGGCCAACGCCGGCACGCGCATCAACTCGCTGAGCGCGCTCAAGCCGGGCGATCTCATCATCATGCGCACCGACCTGAGCCATGTGGGCTTCTACGCGGGCAACGGCCAGATCCTGCATTCACCCAAGCCGGGGGCCCAGGTGCGGTACGAGTCGATCGCGCGGAGCGGCATGCCGTTCATGTGGGGCGTACGCATCAGCTGAGAGCCCCGCCGTGTGAGGGCCCCCGGCCGCGTGGGAGGCCCGCCGCCCCCCCGCCTCACGGCGGCGGACCGTACGGGAGCCGGGCCCACGCCGCCCGCCCGCGAGTTCCAGGCCCGCGTGTTCCGCCAGGCCCGCGCGTTCCCGGCCCGCGAGCCTCAGGCCAGTCCGGGAGGGCACGCGACGAGAAGGGGCAGCAGCGGTGTCATGACGGCGGTCGCGGCCATGACACCGCGGAGCGCCGGGTGGGCACACCGCTTCGGCGCCAGGATCCGCCGCAGCCGCACCAGCGCCGTGGGGCCGCCCGCGGACAGCGTGCCCCGAGGGGCGGCGCTCCCTGACGCCAATTCGACCATGGCGGTGGCCAGCACCCCGTGCGGGTAGCGGCGCAGAGCCCGGTCGTCGGCGGCCATCTCCAGCAGGAGCGGTATCTGCTCACGCAGATGCCGGGCCAGCGGCAGTCCGCGAAAGACCGCCGCGAAGGACTGGGCCGCGACGAGCACCAGATGGTGGCGGCAGGCGATATGAGCCCGTTCGTGTTCCACCACCGCGCCCAGTTGCGCCGGGGAGAGCAGCTCGACAGCCCCCGTGCTCAGGACGATCCTGGGGCGCCGGCCCGGCAGGCAGTAGGCGGCCGGTACGCCGTGCTCGATCACCGTGGCGCGCAGCCCCGCCGACGGGCGGCCGACCTTGTCCAGGATCCTGCGGTGACCGTTGCGTGCCCCGCGTGCGCGCGACGCGTGGAAGACGAAGCTCGCCGCGAGGGCGGCCACCACCGTCGCCGAGGCCGCGACGCCGAGGCGCTCCACCGTGCTCGCGCCGGGGGAGTCGATCCCCAAGGCCACCCGGCACGAGTAGAGAATGCCGTGCAGATGCGCCGTCGGCGTGGCGAGATGGAGAGCGACGAGGGCGACGCACAGGGAGAAGGAGACCGCGAACGCGGTCCACACCGTCGCGGCGAGCGCGGGGGACCGGTGTGTCCAGCCGCTCCGCAGCATCACACGCGGGGCGACCCAGCCGACAGCGGCCGCGTAGCCGATGAGGGCGGGAGCGGCGTTCATTCGGCGGGACGGCCGACGGTCCTGAGCGCCTCGCGCAGCGCGGCCACTTCCTCGTCGGTCATCCGCTCGACGAAGTACGCGAGAGCGGCCGGCCGGTCCTGGCTGGCCCCCAGCGCGTCCTCCATGAGAGCCGCGGAGTACGCCTCCCGGCTGCGCACCGGCGTGTAGAGCCAGGCACGGCCCTGCTTCTCGCGGGTCAGCCACCCCTTGTTGTAGAGGATCGTGGCCACGGTCATCACGGTCGAATAGGCGGCCGGGCGGCGTGTGTTGATGTCGTCGACGACCTCGCGGACCGTGGCGGGTCTGTCCCACTTCCACAGGCAGTCCAAGATCTCGGCCTCCAGCTCCCCCAGCCACCGCATGCCCCGTGTCCTCTCCGCCACCGCCTTCGTGCCACCGTGCCAACGGACATGGTAGACGTCGTCGATCGGCGTCGGAGACGTACAGGACCCGGCATCGGTGCCGGACCGCGGCAGAGCGCGGCCGGGATCTGCGCGCCGGCCGCGAACTGAGAGGATGACGCGGACCGCAACAGAAGGTAGGGGGATGAACATGCTCGTGCTCGTCTTGTCCGGTGTCCTCGTGCTCGCCGTCGGAGGGTGCGTCTGTGTCGTGTGGGCGGCCCGGGGCGGCCCCCGCTGGGTGCGCGTGGTGGCGGCCTCGACCCGGGCGGCGGGTGAACTCGTGAGCCGGGCGGGGCGTACGAACCGGACGAACCGGAGCACGAGCGCGGACGAATAGGCCCTGTCAGAGCCCCTGCCCGACCGGAGTATCGAGGCCATGGCGCGCTCCCGGGTCCTCGGGCACCCTTGACCGACGACCCGGCCGCGGGGCAACGTCGTGCCCGGCGTTCACGCCGATGAACGGGGCGCCGCCGCCTGGTGGGGAGAGGGTTCGAGGCGGACCACGACCCCTTTGGACGTGGGGGTGTTGCTGATCTCCGCGACGCTGTCCAGGGGCACCAGCACATTCGTCTCCGGGTAGTACGCGGCGGCGCACCCCCGTGCCGTCGGGTACGCGACGAGGCGGAACCCGTCCGCGCGGCGCTCGACACTGTCGTGCCACACCCCGACGAGATCGACCTGGGCGCCGTCGGTGAGCCCGAGTGCCCGGATGTCGGCCGGGTTGACGAGCACGACGCGTCTGGATCCGTGGATTCCGCGATAACGGTCGTTCAGCGTGTACGGGACGGTGTTCCACTGGTCGTGGGAGCGCAGGGTCTGCAGGAGCAGATGCCCGTCGGGGACGTGCGGCATCTGGAACTCGTTCGAGGTGAAGATCGCCTTGCCGCTCGGGGTCGGGAACACCCCTTCGTTCACCGGGTTGGGGAGTACGAACCCGCCGGGCCTGACCACGCGCTCGTTGAAGTTCTCGAAGCCCGGCACGACGCGCGCGATCCGCTGCCGGATGAGGTGGTAGTCCGCCTCGAACCCGGCCCAGGGCACGTCCACCGTGCCGCCGAGGGTGCGGCGGGCGAGCTGGCTCAGGATGGCCACCTCGCTGAGCAGTGTGCTGGAGGCGGGTTCGAGGTGCCCGTACGAGGCGTGCACCTGGCTCATCGAGTCCTCGACGGTGACGAACTGCTCGCCGCCCGCCTGCCTGTCCTTCTCGCTGCGGCCCAGGGTCGGGAGGATGAGCGCGATCTCCCCGCAGACCGTGTGCGAGCGGTTCAGCTTGGTCGAGATGTGCGCCGTGAGCCGGCACCTGCGCATCGCGCGTTCCGTGACCGCGCTGTCGGGCGTCGCCCGTACGAAGTTGCCCGCGAGGCCGAGAAAGAGCTTGGCGCGGCCGTCGAGCATGGCCCGGATGGAATTCACCGTGTCCCAGCCGTGCTTGGCCGGCGGGGTGAACGAGAACTCGCGGCCCAGCGCGTCCATGAACTCCTTCGGCATCCGCTCCCAGATGCCCATGGTGCGGTCTCCCTGGACATTGCTGTGCCCGCGCACCGGGCACACTCCGGCGCGGGGGGTCCCGATGTTCCCGCGCAGCATCAGGAAATTGACGATCTCCCGGATCGTGGGAACGCCGTGCTTCTGCTGGGTCAGGCCCATCGCCCAGCAGACGACGATCCGTTCACTGCCCAGTACCAGGTCGCGCAGCTCCTCGATCTCCGCGCGCGCCAGGCCGGTGGCCGTGTGGACGTCCTTCCACGACAGCTGCCGGAGATGAGCGGCGAACTCGGCGAAGCCGCTGGTGTGGTTCTCGATGAACTCGTGGTCGAGCACCGTGCCCGGACGGGCGTCCTCGGCTTCGAGCAGCAGCAGGTTCAGCGCCTGGAAGAGGGCGAGGTCGCCACCGATCCGGATGTGGAGGAACTGATCGGCGATCTGGGTGCCCCGGCCGACCACCCCGCGCGGCCGCTGCGGGTACTTGAACCGGATCAGACCGGCCTCGTACAGCGGATTCACCGCGACGATACGCCCGCCGTTGCGCTTGGTCTCCTCCAGCGCGGTGAGCATGCGCGGATGATTGCTGCCCGGATTCTGGCCCACCAGGAACACCAGGTCCGAGTGGTGGATGTCCCGGAGGCTCACATCCCCCTTGCCGATGCCCAGGGTCTCCTTCAGCGCGGCACCGCTCGACTCATGGCACATATTGGAACAGTCGGGCAGATTGTTGGTACCGAAGGCGCGCGCGAACAACTGGAGGACGAACGCCGCCTCGTTGCCGGCCCTCCCCGAGGTGTAGAACACGGCCTCGTCCGGGGAGTTCAGCCGGCGCAGCTCCTCGGCGAGCAGATTCAGCGCCTCGTTCCACGTCAGCGGTTCGTAGTGGTCGGAACCGACGCGCTTCACCATGGGCTCGGTGAGCCGGCCCTGCTGGTTGAGCCACTGATCCGACTTCCCGGCCAGCTCACTGATCGGATACCGCTCGAAGAACTCGGCGGTGATCCGGCGCGACGTGGCCTCGTCGTTGACGTGCTTGGCGCCGTTCTCGCAGTACTCGTTCCGCTTACGGTGCCCCGGCCCGGGATCCGGCCACGCGCAGCCCGGACAGTCGAACCCCTGGGTCTGGTTGATGTTCAGCAGCGTCAGGGCGGTGCGCCGGGGCGAGGTCTGCTCCAGCGAGTACTCCATCGCGTGCACCACCGCGGGTACACCCGTCGCCCAGGTCTTCGGCGGTGTGATGCGCGGCTTGTCACCGCCGGGGTCGTCGGCCGGTGGTTTCCTCGACACAAGTCTCAGCCTTTCGCTCGGTACGCACATCAGGTCCGCGCGCCTCAGGTCCGCGCGCACATCAGGTCAACGCCGACATCAGGTCAACGCCGACATCAGGCGCGCACGCACATCGGACACACGCGCACAACAGGTCCCCGCACGCTCAGCCCGTGGGCCAGGTGGGAACCCGCGGCGCCTCATCGGCGGGATCCGGCCGTACCCGGCCGGACCTGATCTCGCCCCGCCAGCCGCCGGTCTCCCGGCCGTGCCCCTCGATGAACTCCTTGAAGGACTCCATCCCCCGGTGGACCCGGCCCCGCGCGAGGTGGAGGGCGCTTCCGGTCTTCTCGATCACTCCGCCCGCTTCGAGGTCCAGCCGCAGGCTGACCCGCGTACGGTCGGGGCCGAGGGATTCGAAGGTGACGGTGCCCTCGTGCCGGGGCTCGGTCAGCGTGCGCCAGGTCAGACACTCGTCGGGCCGCTGCTCCACGATCTCCACATCGAACTCATGCGTGAGCGCGCCGGTACGGGTGACCCAGTGCGCCAGCGTGCGCTGGGGCTGATCGATGCGCTCCACCCCTTCCAGGAAGCGGGGGAAGGTCTCGAACTGCGTCCACTGGTTGTAGGCGACCCGGATGGGGACATCGACGTCGATCGACTTCTCGATCATGTTCATAGTGGCCTTTTCCATGAGGTTTTTCCATTAGATAACGGGAGATATCGGCACGCATGTCGTCAGCGGCACCAGACCGGGACGCGACCCGGCCGTGGCCCGGCCGCGCCGTCCGGCGCGGCGGCCTTGCGCCGAGCGGCTCGGGCGAATAGACCCTTGTTCCTCAGGGGGAACGAGGGGGCCCGTTCATGACCGCAGGGGATCCGCACAGCCGTATTCCGGCATATCCGGGCGTGGAACGATTCGTCGACGCGTTCGACAAACTGGTGGTGCAGTCGCGGCGCAGCCGCAGCAGGGTGCCGGTCGTCCTGCTCAGCGAGCCGGGCGGCGGTGACGCGGGCCGCCGGATCGTGGCGGGACTCCGCTCACGGATGCGCGGCCGCAGCGAGGTGCTGGCCCCGCACGCGTACATCCCGCGGATCCCGGACGGCGCCGACCGGCCGCCGCTCGAACTCTTCGAGCATCTGACCCTCCAGCTCGCCGAGACCATGCCGCCCGGCACCGGTGAACTCCGGCCGCACAGCTACCGGTTGCTGCGCTCCGTCGTCACCGCACCGGCCATCGAGGGGCTCATGGAGCGCCGCCACGCCGAACTGCGCAACCACTGCTACGCGGAACACCGCAACTGGTCCCGCACCGCGCAGAGCCTGTGGTGGCTCGGCGGCCGCGACCAGGCCAGCGGCGGCACACTGCTCGAACTGTTGTGGAACTTCATCGCGGGCCCGCTCTTCCAGCGGCTGCCGCGCGCCGTCTTCGGCTGGCGCGCCAACCGCCGCATGCTCGGGCGGGCCCGCAGCCGCAGCTGGTACGCGGAGTGGGTGCGCCGCCAGCACGGCAGCCCGCCCACCGACTTCTTCCGCTCCGCGCTCGACCTCGTGCACGGCGAGCCCGCCCAGGAGCCGGAGCGTATGGACCGGGTACTCATGCACGCCCTGCTCGCCGACCTCGACCAGGCGTGCCGGGCCCGTCTCCTCAACCCCTGGCGGCGGCGCCGCACCTCCCGGTTCGTGCTCCTCTTCGACGAGGCCGGGCCGGCCGACTCGCGCGCCCAGCGCTTTCTGCGTGAACTGCGCTCCGCCATGGAGGACTTGCGCTGCACCTCGGTCTTCGCGGTGGCGGGCGGCGTACGCTCGCTGGCCTCGCGCATCCCCGACATCGACGCGACGGGGCTCGCGCACGCCGGTGCCGAGCTGATCAATATCGAGCGGCGCGGGATGACGCCGGGGCAGCCGACCGGCATCGTCGTGCCGGTGGAGGAGGGGCCGGAGGACGACCAGGCCGCGGTGTACTGGCTCGGCCGCTGGCCCACCCTGGTCACACCGTCCCCCCGCTGGGGGCCGGGCGCGGAGGTGGCGGGGGTGCTGGGCATCGGGGCGCTCGCGCTGACACTGGCGGCCGGTCTCGTCCTCGTACCGGACTTCGCGAGCCGCGGGGCGGACGACCCCTGCCAGGGCTCCACCTTCCTCGGCGCGGACGGGCAGTGTGTCGGCGTCGCGGACGGCGCGTCCGGCTTCGGCGGAGCCCCCGGCGAGCAGGCCGTACAGGCCGTGCTCCAGCAGATCGAGCGGCAGAACGAGGAGGTCGACTCGGCGCTCGCGGGCCGGCCCGCCGGCGATCCGCGCCCCGGTCGCCGTACCGTCGTCTACTTCGGCCCGCTCACCGGCGGCGAGGACGCCGAGGACCCGGTGCGCGGCGGCACCCTGGCGGAGCTGCGCGGCATCGCGCTGGCGCAGCGCCACATCAACACCCTGGCGCTGCGGTCCGGCGAGCGCGTCCCGCTGCGGGTGCTCGCCGCCAACGCGGGCGACCGCTTCAAGGACGCCCCCGCCGTCGCCGACCGGATCGCGGAACTCGCCGCGCGTGATCCGTCCATCGCGGGCGTGGTGGGCTTCGGGCAGAGCCGCCGCAACACGTACGACGCGATGCGTACCCTCGACGCGGCCGGCATCCCGATGGTCGGCACCTCCGGCACCGCCGACGAACTGCTCCGCCAGGGCGAGCACTACTACCAGACGGCCCCCACCGACGCGCGGGCCGCGGAGCTGATGGCGGCGTTCGCCTCGCACGCCGGGATGACCGCGGACGGACTCACCGTACGTGGGGTGGTGCTCGTCGCCGACGCCACCGACGCCTACAGCAACAGTCTCGCCGCGTCCTTCCGCGCCTCGTACGGGCCCGGCCGCACCGACGTACTTCTCTACACCCCCACCGACGCGCCGGAGCCCGGAGCGGTGCCCGGCGCGCTGGGCGGCCGGTCCGTACCCACCGTGGAGGACCTGGCCCGCGAGGTCTGCCGGTCCGTGCGGGAAGAGCCGAGGACCGCGGTGGTGTGGTCGGCGCGGGGCAGCCAGTTACCGCTGTTCCTCACCGAGATCGCCCGGCTCTCCGGCGACTGCCCGGAGATCAGTGTGCTCGGCGGCGACGATGTCACCACCGCGCTGACGGAGGACCGGCGCCTCCTGGACGACTTCAAGGGCCTCACCCTCTTCTACGCCTCGCACGGCTACGCCCCCGCGCAGGCGGAACGGAGCCCGGAGGCCGCCGCCTTCCTCACCGCGTACGACCGTGCGTACGGCCGCGACCGCGGCGCCGCGACGTGGGCCATGCGCGGGGACGGTCATGTCGCCCTCGCCTGGGACGCGTTGCGCTATCTCGCCGAAGGCGTCGACCAGGCCTGGCGGACCACCGGCGGACGTGACGACCGGCTGGACCGCACACTGCTGCAAGGCGTGCTCTACCAGGGCCTGGGCGACGGCGGCTTCGACGGGGCCACCGGCAGGATCGACGCCCATGGCGCGGCGGGC
Organism: Streptomyces sp. NPDC039430; assembly: GCF_055639435.1. Lineage (NCBI taxonomy): Bacteria > Bacillati > Actinomycetota > Actinomycetes > Kitasatosporales > Streptomycetaceae > Streptomyces > Streptomyces sp. NPDC039430. The sequence continues at coordinate 31,251 of NZ_JBVKAK010000018.1, forward strand.
GGGGGACGGCTGACGGACGACAAACTGCTCGCGGTGTTGCGCGGCACCGACGACGAGCCGGTGACCGAACTGCTGTGCGGCACGGTGGCACGCGGCGACCGGCGCACGACCTGGGGGCCGGTCACGGGCAAGGAGCACCCCTGCCCGTGACCGCCCCCGGCCCGTATCCGGCCCCCGCTCGTCGCCCAGGTCCCTCGTGACCGCCGTCCCGCGGCTCAGCGAGCGCAGTGCAGAGCGGACAGATCGACGGCGTCGGCCATCGCCTGCATCCCCTTGTCGTTGGGGTGGAGATGGTCGCCGCCGTCGAAGAACGGCAGGATCCGCTGCTGGTCGTAGGGATTTCGCGTGATCCTGTCGAAGTCCGTCACGGCGTCGAACGCACCGCTGTTCCTGATCCAGTCGTTGACACCCTGGCGTACGGCCTCGCCCTCGGTGTCGTACTCGTACCAGCCCTTGAACGGCATGACCGTCGCCCCGACGACACACTTCCCCGCCGCGTGCACCCGGTCGATGATCCGCCGGTATCCGGCGATCAGATCGTCCACCGTGACACCGGAGTGCGCCTTGATGTCATTGATGCCCTCGAACAGGAAGACCGTGCCGACCCCGGGCTGGGAGAGCACATCACGCTCCAGCCGGTTCAGCGCCGACTCCCCGGCCCCGTCCGCGAGCACCTTGTTGCCCGAGATGCCCTCGTTCGCGACCCCCTTCACGGTGCTGCCGGGCGCGGCCAGGAGCCGCTGGGACAGATAGTCGGGCCAGCGGCGGTTCCGGTCCGTGGAGGAGGCCCATCCATCGGTGATGGAATCCCCGAGCGTCACCACCGCGCGGGTCTTCGCGGATGTCTCCACACTGACGGCGTCCAGCCAGTACCAGGAGCCCGTCGGATCGGTCCAGTTGGCCGCGCCCTCCTCCGCGGTGTGATCGCCGGCGGCGGCGTAGTTGGTCTGCATGGCCATGCCGTGACCGGTCGTCGGCCCCCGCGCACCCGTCACATACAGACTGACGGCCAGATCGCTTCCGGCGGCCAGCCTCCCGGGCAGGGGATCGCTGAGCACGGTCTCACCGGCCGGTACGGTGACGGACGCGGCCCCGCCGAACGTCAGCCGCCGGTTGGAGCCGCGGATCAGCTCGGCCCCCTGCTTCCGCAGCCCCGCGTAGGCGCTCGCGAAGGTGACCGGGTGGTCGCCGAAGGCGTTGGTGAGCCGGACGCGCGGGTCCGTACCGCCCACGCTGGTGCGTACGATCAGCCGGTAACCGCGGTCGGCGGGGCCGGCGCCCTGCCGCTCCGCGCTCGCGCCCCAGGTGACCACGGTGTGCGTGCGCCCTCCGGCGGCCTGCGCGGCCTGTGCCGACTGCGCGGCCCGCGCCGCGGGAACGGCGGTCGGCGCGCCGCAGACCGCCATGACCAGCGCGCACACGACACCCACCGCGCGGCGCCCGGACGCGGACCGTACCCACCGGCCCCCCGGACGCGCCGCGGCGGCCCTCATCCGAGGTTCCGCAGGGTGACGGACTCACCGGGCTTGAGGCTGATCCCGCGCGTCGTGCCACCGGCGGCGACGGTCGTGCGACGGCCGCCCACGCTCTTCAGCGTCGCGCGGGTGACCTTGCCGTTCTGCCAGCTGACGTCGGCGACGAAGCCGCCCCGGACACCCACACCGGACACCGAACCGGAGGCCGCCCAGGCGGCGGGCAGCGCGGGCAGCAGCTCGATGTGCCCCGGCCGCGAGTAGACCAGCATCTCGATGATCGAGGCGGCGGTGCCGAAGTTGGCGTCGATCTGGAAGATGCCACGCCCCTGCTCGACCTCGTAGATGTCGAAGAGGTTCATCGCGCTGCCGTTGCTGCCGTTGGCCGACGGCCTCAGATTGGTGACGACGAGCCGGTACGCCTTCTCGGCGTCCTTCAGCCGCGCCCAGCACAGGCCGCGCCAGGCGTTGGCCCAGCCGAAGCTGTTCATGCCGCGCGCGTCGAGAAGGGCCGTCGCGCCGTCGACGATGTCCTTCGGAGTCGATCCGTCGGGGCGGATCCTGTCGCCGGGGAAGAGCCCGATGAGCGGCGAGAGATGGCGGTGTGTGGTCTCGCCGAGGTTGTCGGGCGACATCCACTCCTGGAGCCAGCCCGTCTTCGGGCTGACCTCGGGCAGGTACAGCCGCTCCCGCAGCCGGTCGACGGTCCTGCCGTAGCCGGTGTCCCGGCCGAGCGTCTCGGTCGCGGCGCGGTAGTTGCCGAAGAGGTTCCACACCACTTCTTGCGCGTAGGTGAGGCCCTTGGCGTCCTGCGGACCGTGCTCGGGCGACCAGTCGCTGTCGGCTATCAGGACCTCGCGCGAGGCTCCGGACGCGTCGGTGACGGTCGTGGTGAGCAGGCGGGCCTCCCAGAACTCCACGGCGCCCTTGAGGAGGGGGTAGATCTTGCCGAGATACGCGCGGTCCTGGGTGTACTCGTAGTGTTCGTAGAGGTTCTGGCAGAGCCAGGCGTTGCCGGCCGGATGCCACCACCAGCCGCTGCCGCCATAGGGGTTGGTGGAGAAGGCCACCGTCCAGCCGGCGATCTTGCCACTGGAGTTGCGGAACCTGTTGGCCGGGTCGTTGAACAGCCGCTGGGTGACATCCGTCCAGGCGGGCAGCTGCGCGAGGCAGTAGTCGGCGAAGGCGTCGAAGCAGTCGGACAGCCCCGCCCGGTCGGCCAGCCAGTAGTTCATCTGGACGTTGATGTCGGTGTGGTAGTCGCCCATCCAGTCCGGGTCGTTGCCGTCCAGCCACAGGCCCTGGAGGTTGAGCGGCAGGCTGCCCCGTGATCCGGAGATCATCAGATAGCGGCCGAACTGGAGGTAGGCGGCTTCGAGTTCCGGGTCGGGGACGTTGTCCCGGTCGCGTGCCCGTACCCGCTCCCAGGTGTCGAGTTCGCGCTGTGCGGCGGACGAGGCGCCGAGGTCGATGCCGAGCTGTCCGAACACCGCGCGGAAGTCGGCGACATGGGTACGCAGCAGGCTGTTCGCCGAGTGGCCCGCCGCGTCGAGGACCTTGGTCCTGGCCAGCCGCTCCGGTTCCAGGGACGGGTCGCGGAAGCCGGCGGCGGCGTCGGGCGCGTAGTTGGTGCCACCGCTGACGACGACGGTGAGGTCCTGGCAGCCGCTGAAGGTGATCGACGTACCGCGGACCCGGACCGTGCCGGTGGCGCTGTGGGCGGTGACGGCCGCGCCGTACTTCAGGCCATTGGCGAAGGAGTCGCCGAACGACGCGTAGCGGCGGGCGCTGTTGGCGGTGGTGGACTCGCCGTGTGTGCCGGCGAGGGAGAGGGTGCCGGTGTACGCGCCGCCGCCGTGCTGGGAGAAGTGCAGGACGATGGCGTCGTCGGGACGGCTGGCGAAGATCTGCCGCCGGTAGGTGACACCGGCGAGTTCGTACGAGGTGGTGACCAGCCCCTGGGCCAGGTCGAGGGTGCGGCGGTAGTCGTGCACGCGGCCCAGGTCATGGTCCGGGAGGGCGACGGTGAGCTCGGCGAGCAGGGTGAACGAGCCGAAGTCGTCGCGGCCGTAAGGGAATTGGCCGTCGCTCTGGAGGGTGTCGTTGAGGCCGCCGGTCCACAGGGTGGCGTCGGTGATCAGCAGGAGCTCGGCGGCGGGATCGTTGCTCGCGAGCGCCCCGAGGCGCCCGTTCCCGACCGGCAGCCCCTGCTCGATCATCGAGCCGGCGGAGCCGGGAGCCTGCCACCACAGCTGGTTCCTCGCGGCGTCGGCCGGGGACAGCAGGGGCGACTCGGTGGGACGGAGCGGGGCGGCCGAGGCGGAGAAGGCGGGCAGGGCACCGAGCGCGGTGGCCGCGCCGGCGGCGGTGAGCGCGAGGAAGCCTCTGCGGCTGGGGCGGTGGTCGTCGGGGGAGGGGGTGTGCGTGTGCGGGATGTCCACGGGTGTGCACTCCATATCCGGGGAAACGCGCAGGCGGGAACGACGGCCGGGGACCGTCGGTGTGACGTCGGGGGATCACTCGGTGGGCGTGCGGGGCCGGTCAGGTCACCGCGGGAGCCCTGCTTGGGGCCCGGGTCGTGTCACCGGGCCCCGCGGGGGTACGTCAGGAGCGCGGTACGTCGATCCTGTCGAGGTCGGGCGCGTATCCGCTGCCGCTGTCGAACGTGATGGTGTTGGAGCCCGCCTTGAGGGCCAGCTGGACGCTGACGGTCTTCGCGGTGCCCCAGTCGCCGGTGGAGGGGAACTTCAGACTGCTTCCGTTGCCGCTGTTGGAGGAGACGGTCACCGAGCGCGCGTCGCCGCTGACGTAGCCGACGCGTACGGTGTAGATCCCGTCCTTCTTCACGGTGACGTCGTTGAACGTCAGCTTGCCGCCGGTGTAGAGGTTGCCGACCTTCTGGCCACCGGAGCAGGCGTCGCATCCGGCGAGGGAGGCGTTGCCCGACAGGGTGTTCGCCGGGGACTCGGCCTCGTAGCCGGTGGTGGGCAGTGTCTCGCCGCCGGGCTTGACGGTGAACAGACGCGAGCCGTGCGCGGGCAGGGCCGCGGTGATCTTGTTCTTGTGGCGTCCGAGGTTCTCCTTGTTCCACAGGTCGCGCACGGAGGCGTCGCCGGTGAAGCCGAAGGACGCCCAGTGGGCGGTGACCGAGGCCGGCGAGTCGCCGAGGTTGAACAGGGCGACGGTGTAGCTGCCGTCGGGGTTCTCGGTGCCCCAGACCTGCTGGTCGCCCATCGGGGTGACCGGACGTGCCACGGGCGAGTCGCTCTGGTCGACGGCGATGACCTCGCGGTTGGTCAGCAGCGAGACACCGTAACTGTCCAGCTTGGTGAGGTCGTCACCGGTGTACAGGGGCGACTTGCTGATCGCCCACAAGGTCATATAGCTCTGCCGCTCGGCCTTGGTGAGGCCGTCCATCTCCCCGTTGCCGACATCGATCGCGTCGAAGTCGTTCCAGCCTCCCGGGCCCGCCTTGTCGCTCCACGCGGGGGCGTCGTCCCACCGGTCGTTGACCGAGTTCTCCCAGGTGACGAGGGTGTTGCAGTAGCACTCGATATCGGTGTCGATGCGCCAGCCGTTGGAGTGGCGCTTCCAGTCGGCGGCATGGCCGATGTCGAGCGACCAGGAGAGCTGGAGGTGGATCGGGCGCCCGGTGGCGGCGATGGCCTTCTGCCAGGCGGCGACGTCGGCGACGTTGTCGTAGTTGTCACCCGACTTGAACGAGCCGGGGCCCACGCCGTCCAGCTTGAGGAAGTCGTAGCCCCAGTCGGCGAACAGCCGGGCCTGCGAGTCGATGTACTTCTGCGCGCACGGGTCGGCGAAGTCGATCTTGTAGGAGCTGTCCCAGCCGTTGGTGGTCCGCAGGTCCGGGTGAACGATATCGGCGGTGGTGCAGCCGGGGGCGTTCCAGATCGGCACCTCGCCGCCGCCGTACGCCTCCTTCTCCAGGCCGACGGGCAGGTAGATGCCCGCCTTGAGGCCCTTGGAGTGGATGTGGTCCGCGACCGGCTTCATGCCGCGGGGGAACCGGACCGGGTCGTGCGTCTGCCGCCCGTATGCGTCGAACCCGGGCTTCCAGTCGTTGTCGCGCCACCAGCCGGCGTCGATGTTGACGCGGTCGTAGCCGTACTTCTTGAGCTTGGCGGCGAGGGCGTCCGTCTGCTTCAGGACGTTGGCCTCGGTGAGATAGCTGTAGTCGCCGTCCGGGTTCAGCCCCGGGTACTTGGAGGACTGCATGCTCCAACTGGACCAGCCCATATAGGGCTTGGCGGCGATGCCGGCGGCTTCGGCGGAGGCGGTGGCAGTGGCGGTGGCGCCCGCCGTGGTCGCGGCGGCGGACGGGGCCGCCGCCGCTACCCGGGCGGGAGACGTGGCCTCGGCGGCGGGAACGGCCGTGGCGAGACCGGCGGTGACGGCCAGGACCAGCATGGCTCGCATGGTCCGGCGCGCGGAGCCGGTCCGGGCTGCCGGCGGGGCGGGGTACGAGGATGACCGCATGGGGTCGCACCTCCTGTTGTCGGGTCACGGGGATCGCGCGGGTGGAACCGGCCAGGGGACGTGTGTTCCTGACGGTGGGGCCGGCCGGCCGCTCGCGGTGACTTCGTACGGTCCACGAGCGGGGCGGCGGTACGCGTGCGGCGGCTCAGCCCTTGCCCGAGCCGATGGTGAGCCCGCTGATGAACTGGCGCTGGAGCGCGAAGTAGACCAGCAGAGTCGGGATCGCGGTCAGCAGGGCGCCCGCCGCGATGAGGTTCGGATTGGTGAAGTACTGGCCCTGCAGATTGGCGAGGGCCGAGGTGACCGGACGCTTGTCACCGGTCTCGATCAGCGCCAGGGACCAGAAGAAGTCGTTGTAGATCCAGATGGATTCCAGCGTGGCGAGCGCCGCGAACGCCGGGCGGCACAGCGGCAGCACGATCTGGAAGAACTGGCGCCACACCGGGGCGCCGTCCACGAGCGCGGCTTCGAAGATCTCCTTCGGGATCGTCTTCATGTAGTTGCTGAGCACGAAGGTGCAGAAGCCGCACTGGTAGGCGATGTGGATGAAGATGATGCCCCAGAGCGAGTTGTAGACGAGCAGGGAGTCGCTCATCCACCCGGGCAGCGGGATCAGCAGATACAGCCGGTACAGCGGCGTGATCAGCACCTGCGCGGGGATGAGGTTCCCCGCGGTGAAGAGGATCAGCAGCGCGATGTTCCAGCGGAAGTCGAACCGCGAGACGAAGAAGGCCACCGCCGCGGCGAACAACAGGGTGCCGAGGACCGCCGGAATGGTGATGAGCACCGAGTTCCAGAAGAAGCGCGGCATCCCGGACTGGCTCCAGGCGTCCGCGAAGTTCTCCAGGCCGATACTGCGCGGCCAGGACAGATAACCGTGCTTCGTGGTGTCGGAGTAGGGCCGCAGGGAGGTGTAGACGGCCCACAGCAGCGGGACGAGCCACAGCAGCGCGATGCCGCTGAGCATCAGGTGCCGTCCGGTCTGCCGCCTCGGCCCCCGGGGAGCCTCGGCGGTACGGGGGAGCGCGGTGCGTGACCGGGGGGCCGGCGGCGTGACGGTCGCGGTCACTGGTCCTCCTTGCGGAAGGTCTGGAAGAGGAAGGCCCCGATCGCCGCGAGGGAGACGAGGAGGAGGATGACCGCGAGGGCGGAACCGTATCCGATATGGCTGGACTCACCGATGATGTTGTCGGTGATGAGCAGGGACAGCAGTTCCATGCCGGGCTTGCTGCCGGTACCGCCGCCGAGTACGTAGACGATGTCGAAGGCGCGCAGGGACTCCATGACGGTGACGACCAGGACGATGATGTTGACCGGCTTCATGGCAGGCAGCACCACGCGCAGGAAGGTCTGGCGCCCATTGGCACCGTCGAGGGCGGCGGCCTCCTTCAGGGCGGGGTCGAAACCCTTGAGCCCCGCCAGGTAGAGGATCATGATGTAGCCGGCGTGCCGCCAGCCGGAAGCGAGCAGCACGGCCCAGAGATTGAGGTTCGGGTCGCCCAGCCAGTCGATGTGGTGACCGGGCGATACGGCGCCGATCACGCCGTTCAGCAGCCCGTTGTCCGGGTTGTAGATGATCTCCCACATGAAGCCGACGACCGCCAGGGACAGCACCATCGGCAGGAAGATGGCCGTCTGGTAGATCCGGGTGAAGCGGATCTTCCGGTCCAGCTGGTAGGCGAGGAAGACACCGAACGGCGCGGGCAGCAGCACCGTGAACAGCAGCCAGATCACGTTGTTCCGCACGGCCGGCCAGAACGGCGGGTAGTTGGTGAAGATCTGCAGGTAGTTGTCCAGCCCGACCCAGTGGATGTCGGCCAGGTAGAGGCCGTCCCAGCTGGTGAAGGACAGACCGATGGAGGCCAGCGCCGGCAGCCACACGAAGACCAGCAGGGCGATCAGCGGGATGCCGACGACCACCGTCAGGAAGAGGCGGTCACCAGGACCGAGCCGGCGAGGACGGGGGTGTGCGCGCGACGGGGACCGGCGCGCGGTACGCACGGAGGACATGGTGGAACCTCTCCGGTGGGATCAGGCCGTGAAGAAGCGCGAGCGCTGCGACTCGATCTTCTTCAGCAGGGCCGAACCGTCGTCCGGGTGGTTCAGCCACTCGGTGAAGCCGGGCTGGACCACCGTGGAGATGAATCCCGGGTCGCTGTCGCGGTCCCCGAACTGGGTGATGTGCTTGGCGCCCGCGATGAGCTGGGCGGACTTCCGCTGGAGCGCGTTGTACGAGCCGGTGTCGGCACCGGAGTTGACGGCGACATTGCTCGGGTCGACATCCATGTAGAGGTTCTCGGCCTTGGCGCCGCCGAGGAACGCGAGGAACTTCTTCGCGGCGTCCGGGTTCTTCGGCCGGCGGCTGAGCATGAAGCCGTCGGTGGGCGCCTCGACCGTGTCCTGGCCGTACGCCGGGTCGATCTCAGGGAACGGGAAGAAGTCGATGTCGGAGCGCAGGGATTCGTCGGTGATCTGCTGGCCGAGGAAGAGACCGATGATCGCCATGCCGGACTTCTTGTCGAGCAGCGACTGCGCGGCGTCCTGCCAGGAACGGCCGCCCGCGCCCTTCTGGTAGTACGGGGTGAGCTCGCGCCACAGATCGATGGCCCTGGCGGTGCGCTTGTCGGTCCAGGCGACCTGGCCCCGCATCAGGGACATATGGAAGTCATAGCCGTTGGCACGCAGATTGAGATAGTCGAAGGCGCCGAGGATGCTCCAGGTGTCGCCGCCGCCGTAGCCGGAGGCGATGGGGGAGAGGCCGTCCTTCTTCATCTGCTTGGCCAGCGCCGTGAACTGACTCCATGTCACGGGGATCTCGTAGCCGTACTGCCGGAAGACGCTCTTACGGTAGAAGACGGCCCACGGGTAGTTGTAGAGCGGGACGAAGTAGTACTTCCCGTCCTCCCCCTTGGACAGCTGTTTGGCGGCGTCGCTGTAACCGGCGCCTATCGTCTCCCACACGTCGTCGATGGGGCTGGCGAGGCGCTTCTTGGCGAAGTGCTGCATGCGGTAGCCGGCGAACCAGGTGAAGACATCGTCCGGGGTGCCCTGGAGATAGGTGGAGATGCTCTTCTGGAACGTGTCGTGGTCGACGGTGTTCGTCTTGACCGTGAGCTTGCTGTCCTTCGCGAAGGCGTCCGTCAGCGCGGCGTACGCCTTCTTCGGGGTGGCGTCCGCGCCGTTCGAGCCGAAGGTCACCGTCTTCGGGTCGGACGCGGCCCCTCCGCCGCAGGCGGCGAGGGCGGGCATGGCCAGGGCTGCGGCCCCGACACCGAACAGCCCCTGGACCACCCTTCTGCGGTGCGGACCCACGGAGGTCCTGGGGGTGCGGCTCTGCAGCGTCATCGCTACTCCTATTGCGTGTCTGATCCGATGAAGGACTGGATCGCGGTGGCCGCGGCCCCGCGCGCCCACTCCTCGAAGGGCAGCGGACGTGTCATCACGTCGCACTGCGCGGCGGTGCCGAACGCGGACGCGGTGAACGCGTCGCGGATGCCCTCGGCGAACAGGTCGTACGCGGCCAGGCCCTCGCCGGAGATGATCACGCGTTCCGGACCGAGGACATTGACCACCGAGCCGATGGCCCTGCCGATGGCCTCGCCGGCCCGCGCGTAGACCCCGCGGACCCCGGGGTCGCCGCCGCGGGCCAGTTCCAGGGCCTCGGCCGCGGTGCTCACGGGCCTGCCCGTGGCCTCCCGGACTCCGCGCAGGATCGCCGGGTCCGCCGCGATGGCCTCGACGCATCCGTTGTTGCCGCAGTGGCACGGCGGGCCGAGCGGGTCGATGGACAGATGCCCGATCTCGCCGGCCACGCCGTGCGCGCCCGACACCACCCGTCCATGCACCACCAGACCGCAGCCGATACCGGCGCCCACGGTCACCAGGGCGAAGTCGGAGAGCCCGACCCCGGCCCCGAACCACTGCTCGGCGACGGTCAGCGCCCGTACGTCGTTGTCGACCGTGACCGGCAGACCGGTCGCGGTTCCGACGATCTCGGCGAGCGGGATGTCCCGCCAGTCCAGGAAGGGCGAGTAGCGCACCACACCGTCCGCGCGGTCCACATCACCCGAGACGGCGACGCCCAGCCCCCGCACCCGCACCCCGAAACCGTCGGCCTCCAGGAGCAGTTCCCGCACCAGCGCGGTGAGGGCGGGGAGCACCGCCCCCGGCTCGCGGTCCGTGAGCCGTACATGCCGGGCGACCCGGATACGGCAGCACAGGTCGGCCAGGACGGCGATGATCTCGTCGCCCGTCACCTTGATCCCGATGAACAGCGCCCTGCCCGCGTCGACCCGTACCAGGTTCGCCGGACGTCCGAGCGCGGGCGGCGCGCCTTCGTCCACCCCTTCGACCAGATACCCGACCTCCATCAGCGGGCGCACCGCCTTGGTGACCGCGGCCGGGGACAGCCGGGCCCGCCGCGCGATCTCGGCCCGGGTGAGCGGGCCGTGGGACAGCACGGTCGTGAAGACCAGGGAAGCGGCCGGCGTCGCCGCCGGAACCGCCTCATGAGGAGTGGTTGAGCGCATGGCCGGAAAGCTAGGGTGATTCTTTTCTGCTGTCAATGAAAGAAACAGACCTCATGTGAAGAACCTTCTACAGGTACCTTCAACCTGTAAAACAAAGATCTGGTGCAGGTGTTGACAGTCGATCGAAGGAGAGGTTGGCTGCTCACCTCTCCTGTGGCGCTATTTGAACGCGAGGATCAATGTCTCTGATCTCCTTCGCCCCGGCCTCCGGGGCCTGGCTGCTCTCCACCGCGCGCACGTCGTACGCGCTGCGGATCGATGACACGGGAGCGCCCTGCCACCTCGCGTGGGGACCACGGCTGACCCTCGCGGCGGCCGCGGAACTCGTACCTCCTCCGGCCGTGGAGATCAGCAGCTTCGAGGGCCGCCCGGCGGCCGGCGAGGAGCTGCCCGTCGACGGAGGGGCGCGGTACGGGGCGCCCTCGCTGCGGGTACGGTTCGCCGACGGCACCCGCGCCTTCGAGTGGCGGTACGTGGGCCACCGCACCGGTGAACAGACCCCGGGGACAGCCGAGTTGGCGTTGGAGTTCCGGGACCGCCACTACCCGCTCGCGGTCACCCTGCACTACCGCGTCCACGAGGACACCGACGTCGTCGAGCGCTGGACCGTGCTGCGCAACACCGGCGGGGAACCGCTCACGCTGGCCCGCGCCGACTCCGCGGCCTGGACACTGCCGCCGCGCGACGACTACCGGATGAGCCATGTCACCGGACAGTGGTCGGCGGAGGGCGTGCTCCACCGGGAGCCCGTACCGCACGGCGAAACCGTGCTCACCAGCCGGCGCGGCATCACCAGCCACCACGCCAACCCGTGGCTGATGCTGGACGCCGGTGACGCCACCGAGGACCGGGGCGAGGTGTGGAGCGCGGCCCTGGCCTGGAGCGGCAGCTGGCACGTCACCGTGCAGCGCACCCCCGACGGACGGACGGCCTTCACCGGCGGGGCCGGACACGACGGGGCGCCGGTCCCGCTCGGTCCCGGCGAGGAGTACGTGACCCCGCGCTACGCGGCCCTGTACACCGACGGCGGCTTCGGCGCGGCCAGCCGCGCCTGGCACGCGTACATCCTGGCCCATGTGCTGCCGCACCCCGAGGAGTCGCGTCCCGTCCTGTTCAACTCCTGGGAGGCCACCGGCTTCGCAGTCGACGAGGCGGGGCAGAAGGCGCTGGCGGCGCGGGCCGCGGAGCTGGGAGTGGAGCTCTACGTCGTCGACGACGGCTGGTACGGCGGCCGCCGCGACGACACGGCCGGACTCGGCGACTGGTCGCCGGCCGCCGGGGGCTTCCCCGACGGGCTCACCCCGCTGATCGAGGAGGTCCACCGGCTCGGTATGCGCTTCGGCCTGTGGGTGGAGCCCGAAATGGTCAACCCGGACAGCGACCTGTACCGCGCGCACCCGGACTGGGTCCTGCACTTCCCGCACCGCACCCGCACCGAGCTGCGCAACCAGCTGGTGCTGAACTTCGCCCGGGACGACGTCGCCGAGTGGGCGTACGGCTGGCTGACACGGCTGGTCGCGGAGAACGGGATCGACTTCCTCAAGTGGGACATGAACCGCGCCTTCAGCGAGGCCGGCTGGCCCGGTCGCGAGGGCGGCGAGGACGTGTTGTGGACGCGGTACACCCACCATCTGTACGAGGTCATCGACCGGCTGCGCGCGGACCACCCGGGGCTGCGGATCGAAACGTGCAGCGGCGGCGGGGGCCGGGTCGACCTGGCCATCCTCTCCCGTACGGACCAGGCGTGGCCGTCCGACAACACCGACGCGGCGGACCGTGTCTCGATCCAGCACGGTTTCGGCCAGATCTACCCGGCACGGACGATGGCGGCCTGGGTGACGGACGTGCCCAACCAGCTCACCGGCCGCTCGGTGCCCCTGCGTTACCGCTTCCATGTCGCGATGGCGGGGGTGCTGGCGGTGGGCGGCGATCTCGCGCGCTGGACGGCGGCGGAGCGCGCCGAGGGCGCCGAGTGGGTGGCCGAGTACAAGAAGGTCCGCCACATCGTGCAGCACGGCACCCTGCACCGGCTGCGCGGTCCCGTCGACGACGCGCCGTCCGCCGTGCAGTACACCACCACGGACCGGCGGGAGGCGTTCGTGCTGGTCTGGCAGCGGGCACCGCGCCACGGCACCCCGCGCCCCGCCCTCAGGCTCGCGGGGCTGGACCCCGCCGCGCGCTACCGGGACGCCCGTACCGGCGCCGTGCACCACGCGTCCGTCCTCACCGGGTACGGGATCATGCCCGAACTGCCGGCCGGAGACTGGGCGAGCACGTCCCTGCACCTGATCAGGGTGGACGAGGAGGCGTAGGCGAGAGGCGGGAGGGGCCTCGGGCGGCGCCGCGTCAGGAGCTGTCCGAGGCGGCCCTCGGGTGGTCCGCGGCCCATGAGGCCAGGATGCGCAGCCCGTCGTGGGACGGAGTGCCCGCCTCGGCGGTCCAGATGACGAGCTGCTGGTCGGGGTCGGTGCTGGCGGTCAGGGTGTCCCAGTCGAGGGTGAGGTCACCGGCGACGGGGTGATGGAGCGTCTTGGTGCCCACACTCAGCGTGGCGACGTGGTGGGCGGCCCACCACTGGCGGAACTGCGGGTCCTGGACCGACAGTTCACCGACGAGCGCGGCAAGGCGCGGGTCGTCGGGATACTTGGCGGCTTCCATGCGCAACTGGGCGGCGCAGGTGCGCGCGACGGTCTCCCAGTCGCTGTACAGCGTCCTCATGGCGGGGTCGGTGAAGACGAGCCGCACGTAATTGCGGTGCCTTTCCGGAATCCGGCCGAAATCGGTGACCAGAGCGGCGGCGAGCGCATTCCACGCGAGAACGTCCATGCGACGGCCCATGACAATCGCCGGAGTCGCGGTGAGGTCGTCGAGAAGCCGCCGCAATTGCGGCTGCACTTTCTGCAGTGCGCGCCGCCGGGGCCGCTTCTGGTCCTTTCCCGCCAGCCCGAAGAGATAGTCGCGCTGGTCGTCGTCGAGATGCAGCACACGGGCGAGGGCGGCCAGTACGGGCGCGGACGCCTGGATGCGGCCCTGCTCCAGACGCGTGTAGAAGTCGGTGCTGATCGCGGCCAGCTGGGCCACCTCCTCCCGGCGCAGGCCGGGCACCCGCCGAGGTGAGCCGCTGTCGGGCAGCCCCACTGTGCGGGGGCTGAGCCCGGCACGCCGGGCCCGGAGGAACTCCCCCAGCTCATTGAGGTGCGCGTCGCGGTTCATGCGCACCAGTGTCCCACCGGCCGGCCCTCGGGTGAGGGGGACAGTTTCCTCCCAGGATGAATGCGTCCCGGGGAGGAGATTCTCCCCTTTGCGGGCCGGTGCGGGAATGCGAGGCTGGATGTTGTGGCCGGTGCGCGAAGAAGAACGCACGACCGCGTGGCACCGCCCATCGGCCGACCGCGGTGTCTTTTCCCCTTCCCCTGATCCGCGGTGGCACAGCACGACGCAAGGAGCGACCGGCATGGAAAAGCTGCCGAAGAAGCCCTCGGCCAAAGGGCCGGACGAGATGTTCACCGGTGACGTGTGGTTCGACGTCATCTACGCCGGCCAGGAACCGTCCCGTATGCGGGCGAACACGGTGCGTTTCGCCCCCCGCGCCCGTACGGCCTGGCACACACACGCGGTGGGGCAGACGCTGCACGTCACCGACGGTGTCGGGCTGGTGCGGTCCCGCGGCGGTGAGGTCGTCGTGATGCGGCCGGGGGACACCGTCCACACCCCGCCCGGCGAGTGGCACTGGCACGGCGCCGCTCCGGACCACTTCATGACCCATATCGCGCTGTGGGAGGGCCCCGGCGACGGCAGCCCGGAAACCCAGTGGGGCGAGCATGTCACCGACGACGAATACCACGACGAATACCACGACGAAACGGGCCGGCCGCCGAAACCGGCCGAAACCGGCTGACCACCGACACCGATGAACCCCGCCACCACCTCATCACCAGGAAAGGTGCCTCATGCGAGCCACATTCATGTACGGTCCCGGCGATGTGCGCGTCGAGAACGCGCCCGACCCCGTTCTGCGGCAGCCCACCGACGCGATCGTGCGTATCGTGCGCACCTGTATCTGCGGCAGTGACCTGCACCCGTACCACCACATCCCGGCCTCCGAGCAGGGAACGCCGATGGGCCATGAGTTCCTCGGTGTGGTCGAGGAGTTCGGCTCCGACGTCTCCGGGCTGAGGCGGGGCGATCTCGTCGTGGCCCCCTTCGCGTGGGCCGACAACACGTGTGACTTCTGCCGTGAGGGTCTGCAGACCTCCTGCCGCCACGGTGGGTTCTGGGCCGCGGGCGGCGTGGGCGGCGGCCAGGCGGAGGCGATCCGTGTCCCGCAGGCCCAGGGCACGCTGGTGAAGCTGCCCGTCGGCGAGGACTCCGCGCTGCTGCCGTCCCTGCTGACCCTGTCCGACGTGTACGGCACCGGATACCACGCGGCGAAGATGGCCCGCGTGAACCCGCGCACCACGGTCACCGTGATCGGCGACGGCGCTGTCGGGCTGATGGCCGTGCTGTCCGCCAGGCGTCTGGGCGCCGAGCGGATCATCCTCATGGGCCGGCACAAGGACCGCACCGACCTCGGACGCGACTTCGGCGCCACCGACGTGGTCGCCGAGCGCGGTGAGGAGGGCATCGCGAAGGTGCGGGAGCTCACCGGCGGCGACGGCACCCACACCGTGCTGGAGGCCGTCGGATACATGAGCGCGTACGAGATGGCGGTCGGTGTGGTGCGTCCCGGTGGCGTGATCAGCCGCGTCGGCGTGCCGCAGTACGAGGACGCCCCGATCGGGTTCGGCAGCCTGTTCGGGCCCAACATCACTCTCAACGGCGGCCCCGCTCCGGTGCGCGCCTACATCGACGAACTGCTGCCCGGCGTCCTCGACGGCGAAGTCGAGCCGGGCCGCGTCTTCGACCGCATTATCGGCCTGGAGGAGGTGCCCGATGGTTACCGTGCCATGGACGACCGCGAGGCACTGAAGGTACTCGTCCGCCCCTGACGCCCCGACCGCGTCCGACGTGCGCGACCGCGTCCGACGTGCGGGACGGCGTTTGACGTGGGTGACGGCGCCGCCTGGCGTGGGTGACGCACGACGGGGGCCGCCCGGCACGCGGCCGGACAGCCCCCTGGATCCTCTGTCGGGCTACGGAACCCTTATCGGGCTACGGAACCCTGTCCCGGTGGTCAGCAGTAGAGGTTGGCGCCCGGTGAGGTGCCGAGGATCGAGGTGAAGCGCTGGTAGGCGTCGACGCGGCTCTGGACCTGGGCGGGGTTGCGCCCGTCGCACTCCAGGGAACCGTTGATGCTGCGGATCGTCTGGCCGAAGCCGCGCTGGTTGACCATGGCGTTGTGCGGGGTCATCGTGCCGGGGCCGGTCTGGGTGTTCCAGTACCAGAGGGCGGTCTTCCAGGCCACGGCCGAGTCGTTCTGCACGAGCCAGGGGTTGTTGAGCAGGTCGATGCCCAGCGCGTCACCGGCCGCCTTGTAGTTGAAGTTCCAGCTCAGCTGGATCGGCCCGCGGCCGTAGTACGCCGCCTGGCCCGCCGGGCAGCCGTACGGCTGGCCCCAGTCGCAGTAGTGCGGGTAGTTGGCGGTGTTCTGCTCCACGACATGGACCAGTCCGCCGGTCTCGTGGTTGACGTTCGCGAGGAACGCGGCCGCCTCCTGGCGCTGGATCGTGTCACCGCCGGTCTTGGCGAAGGCGGGGTAGGCGCTGAGGGCGGCGGTCAGGCCGCTGTACGAGTAGAAGGAGTTCCGGCCCGGGAACATCTGGTTGAACTGGGCCTCGGAGACCACGAATCCGCCTGGACTCGGGTTGCCGCCGCCGGCGGACGGCGCCGTCCACTTCTGGTTCGCCGCGCCGGTGCAGGTCCAGATCTGCAGGCGGGTTCCGTTGGCCGCGTTGTTACCGGTGACATCGAGGCACTTGTCGGCCGCGATGCTGACGATGTCCCGCGCGGCGCTCACGGCCCACCGCTGGTTGGCGGCGCCGGAGCAGTCCCACAGCTGGAGCACGGCACCGTTGGCGGTCGAATTGCCGGTGACGTCCAGACACTTGCCGAGGGCCCGGATCGTGCCGTCCGAACCGACGTTCCACTGCTGGGCGCCGCTGCCGTTGCAGTCGTACAGCTGCACGGGCGTGCCATTGGCGCTCGAAGCGCCCGCCACATCGACACACTTGCCCGCCAGTCCGCTGATCTGGCCGGTGGCGGCCGCGGCGGGCGAGGCGGGGAGCACGCTCAGCAGTCCCACGACGAGGGAGCCGACGGCCGCGTACGCCGCCCTGCGGGTCAAGGAGGTGTGGCGCCGGGCGGCCAGGCGTCTCCACTGAATTCTCATGCCCATGTCATACCTTTCGCGAGACTCACACCAGTGGGGGAGTTGACAAGGGATTTCAGTACTTGATTCAAGGTGTGAGTGAAGCCCGCGTCAAGGGTTTGGTATGGACCAATCGGGGGGCGCGGACGACGCACAGGGCACGCGGCGAAGTCCCGTCCACCGGCGGCGAAGTCCCGCCCCACCGGCGGCGGGCGGGACTTCGCCGTATCTGTCGGGAACTCTAGAAGCCGGTGCCGAGGCCCTCGACCACGTAGGCACACTCCGTGTACGTGTAGCCCGGCTCGATCTTGGTCGTGTCCGTACCGGTCGAGGCGGAGCCGCCCGTGGACTTGTGCAGGAAGTAGGTGGTGCCCGCGGGCAGGCTGATCGTCTTGCTCGGGTAGTTCCTGCCGCCCTGACAGGCGCTGACCGACGCGGCCACGGAGCTCTGGTACCGCCTGCACCCGTCGCACGCCTTGAGCTTGACGCTGCCGGTGACCGGGCCCGTGTAGAGGATCTCGACCTCTTCGGGGCTGTCGTTGCTGATGGTGACGGTGATGCTGCCGCCGGAGGCCGTCGTGGGCAGACGCTTGCCCGCGGCGGGCTCGTCCTGGGCTATCTCCGCGGCTATGGCGATCTTCTGCGCGCGCGCCCGGTTCTTGTCGTTCCTGTACGTGCCGGCGAAGTCGTCCATCGTCTTCTGCGCCTCGTCGAACTTGCCGTCCTTGTACTGGTCGACGCCGCACGCGTACGTACCGGCCTGGACATGCCGCTTCGCCTTCGCCGCGTCCTTGTCCAGGGCGGCGGACACGCCCGCCGCGTCGCCCGGCAGGTCCTTGGCCTGCTCGGCGAGGTTGCGCATCGTCTCGTTGGCCACGCAGGGTTCGCCGCCCTTCAGGTCCCCGGCGGCCTTGTCGATCGCGGAGCTGACGGCCGGTTCGACCCGCGCGGCCTGCGCGGAGCGGGGGAAGGTCGTCAGCAGCTCGTAGAGGTGGCCGCCGGTCTCCGCGCCGGACATGACGCTGCCGAGACCGGGCAGCCCGCACTCGTAGAGCGAGGTGGCGAGCCGGTCGTCGGGCCAGTTGACCAGCGAGCCGAGCGCCTTCTCGCCGATGGTGTCCGGCACCGACCGAAGATAGTTCAGCGGTGCGATCGCCTCGCAGTACTTCCGCTCGTCGTACGGCGCGCCGATCGTCGTGTAGTACGCGTTCAGCCGCTCGGGGACGCGCTGGGCGGCCCGGGAGCCGGCGTGGGCCTCGCGCAGACCTCGGTAGACGGCCAGCGCCTCGGTGTAGTCCGGCTCGGCCGCCTCGAACGGCTTGCTCGTGGCGGTCCGTACGAGCTGGTCCGCCCGGCCGAGGCGGTCGAGGAGCATCCGCTGTGTGGCCTCCTCGCGCGCCCCGTCGTAGAGGACCACTCCTCCGACCGGTGCGGCGAGGAGTACGAGACCGAGCAGCACGGCGACGGGCGACCGCGGCGTCCAGGCCAGCGGGGTACGCAGCCCCCGGGCCGCGCCGTGAGCGGCCGCGAGGGCCAGGAAGGCGAGGTAGGCGGCGAGTACCCCACCGGAGACGCCGTCCGGCTCCGCGGGGAGGGCGATCACCAGCAGGACGCCGGTCACGATCACGCACACGGCGGTCGCGAGCGGGCGACGCAGGAGCGCGTAACCGAGCCCGAGGCCACTGAGGTTGAGCAGGGCCACCGCGACGGCCCGCACCGGGTCCGCGGGACCGTGCGGCGGGGGCGGCGCGGCCGGCGGCTGGGCGGGCGGCGGGGGTATCACGAACCCTCCGGCCCCGCCGAATCCCCCGGCCCCGCCGAATCCCCCGGTCCCGCTTCCGGGTCCCCCGGACCCCCCGGTCCCGTTTCCGGTGACACCGAACCCTCCGGCTCCGGTGTCACCTCTGTCCCCGTCCTGCTGATCCCAAGACATCGAGCCCCCCAATCCGTCGGACGCGACAAACGCGCCCGTACCCGAATTCTAGTGGCCAACCGCCCTTCTCCGCCCACGTGTTGAGGGGCGTGGGGTCGGTCGCCGGGGGCGCCGTTGGAGCCACGGGGCGCAGGTCACCGCGTACAGGGGAACCGTGCACAGGAGTGCCGCGTACAGGGGCACCGTGCACAGGAGTGCCGCGTACCCGCCCACCGTCCACAGGACTACCGGGTACGGACTTCCTGCGTACAGCATTTCACCCCGCCGCCGGCCTTCCGGAATTCCGAGAGATCCACCGGGACCGGACGGTATCCGCGGTCCGCCACCGCCGCGATGAGACCGGTGGCGTCCTGGGCGATCACCACGTGCTGTCCGTCCGACACGGAATTGAGCCCGAAACACTTCGCGTCCTGCGCCGTCGCGATCACCGCGTCGGGGAAGAGGGTCTCCAGCACGCGCCGGCTACCCGGCGAGAACGCGCCCGGATAGTACGCCACATTGTCGTCGTCGAGCGCGAACAGCGCCGTATCCAGATGGTAGAAGAGCGGGTCGACAAGGCGCAGGCCGACCGTGGGCACACCGAAGAACTCCTGGGCCTCCTGGTGCGCCTGCGGCAGCGTACGGAATCCCGTCCCGGCGAGGAGCAGTTCCCCCACCGGTGTGAAGTCGCCCTCTCCCTCGCAGATATGGACGGGGGTGCCCACCTCGAATCCGGCGCTTTCGAACCACGCCCGGTAATGGCCGGATTCCGGCCGCCGCTCCGGTGCGAGAAACCGCGCCCCGAACGCCCGCCCACCGAGCACCAGAGCGGAATTGGCGGCGAACACCATGTCAGGCAGCCCGGCGACGGGCGTCATCGTCTCCACCTCATGCCCCAGATCCCGGTACACGGCGACAAGGGATTCCCACTGTCGCAGAGACAGCGCGGAATCCACCGGCTCCTCCGATGTCATCCACGGGTTGATGGCATAGCGGACCTCGAAATACTCCGGCGAGCACATCAGATAACGGCGCTTGCTCGCTGTCCGTCTCTCCCTCATGAACGGCCCTTTCGTGGAACCGGCGGGATGAGCAACAGAATAGGGAGGCCCGGGACGGGCGAACAAGAGACGAATGTTGCGCGGGACCGCAACTCTGTTGCGTGCGAGGGCGCGAGAGCGGCTACTCGTTAATCCGCGATCCGGGAGAAGCGCCCCGAACCCGCCTCGGGACTGGTCGGCAGCAGATGGGACAGCACCACGAAGCTGTGCGTCTCCTTCACGAACGATTCCGCCCGGATCCGTTCGAGGACATCCTCGAAGTGCTCGACATCGAGCGCCCTGATATGGAGGATCGCGTCGGCGCGACCGGTCACGGTGACGGCCGACTGGATCTCGGGGTGGTTCCGCACGACCTCCGCCAGCCTCTTCGGCGGCGCGGCCCCCTCGCAGAACACCTCCACGTACGCCTCGGTGTGCCAGCCCAGCGCCGAGGGTGTGACCACCGTGGTGAAACCGGTGATGACCTCGTCCTGCCGCAGCCGGTCCACCCGGCGCTTCACCGCGGGCGCCGACAGCCCGATGGACAGACCGATCTCCTTGAAACTCGCCCTGGCGTCGGCGATCAGCGCTGCGAGGATCTTGCGATCGAGGTCATCCAGGACAGTTCCGTGACGGCGCATCAGGAATCCCCTCCACTCGGACTCGGGCGCACGCGCAGTCGCGCGGCCGTAGTGACGATCTTCGTGCATCACAACGACGGCGTCAGCGGTGCACCCGGCCGCGCCGGAGCCCACCGTACGATCCGGGCCACTTCGCGCCGTGTGGGCCCATTCGTGCGGCGAAGGGCGGCCACCGTTCAGCTCCCTGCCATCGGACGGACACAGCCGATCAGCACAGTGCAGCGGACACGGACATCCAGTACATGGAGTGCGCATGAGTACGGACAGCAAGAAGAATCTGGACAGACGGGCGCTGCTTCAGGCCGCGCTCGTCGTACCCGCCGCGGGCGCCGCGGCCACGGCGCTCGACACCGTACCGGCGCGGGCGGCGACAGCGACGGCGGCGGCCACGGCAGGGGGCGGCGGAGGCCGGTTCGACGCCGACAGCCCCCGGTTCGCGCTGGCCGTCCTCCCGGACACCCAGTACCTCTTCGACGCCGACAGCTCCGACCCCGCGCCGCTGCGCGAGACCTTCCGGTATCTCGTCTCGGAGCGCGGCGAATCCAATATCGCGTTCATGACGCACCTCGGTGATGTCACGGAACACGGCACCGGCGAAGAGATCGAACTCGCCGCCGACACCTTCCGTACCCTCCACGGCAAGGTGCCCTACAGCGTCCTCGCCGGCAATCACGACATCAACGGGTCGACGGACGACCAGCGTGGCGACAGCGCGTATCTCAAGGCGTTCGGACCGAAGCGCTACTCCTCCATGCCGACCTTCGGCGGCGCCTCGCCCGACGGCTACAACAGCTACCACGTGCTGCGCGCGGCGGGCCGCGAGTGGCTGATCCTCGCGCTGGACTGGCGGGTGTCGGACGGCGGACTGCGCTGGGCGCAGGGCGTGCTCGACAAGCACCCGTCGCTGCCCGCCGTGCTGACCACCCACGACCTCGCCTGGTCCGACGACGACGGCGCGGCCCAGCTGTCGGACAACGGCAAGCGGCTGTGGGACGGCATCGTCCGCGGCAACGACCAGATCTTCCTGGCCCTGGGCGGCCACTACTGGCCGCCCGGCCGCACCGTACTGACCAACGACGCCGGTCATGACGTGCACGTCCAGATCACCAACTACCAGGACCGCTACTACGGCGGCGCCGGGATGATCCGGCTGTACGGCTTCGATCTGGCCCGTGGAGTCATCGACGTCGAGACGTTCTCCCCGTGGTTCCTCTCCCGCGATCCGGCGAAGCGGACACCCCTGGAAGCCGAGACCATCGAACTGACCGGCCCCGTCGACCGGTTCAGCCTGGACATCGACTTCACCGAACGCTTCGCGGGCTTCGCCCCGGACACACCGCCCGCCCCCCGGCCCGCCTCGGCCGTGATGCCGCGCGGCACCGTCGCCTACTGGCGGTTCGACTCCTCCGGCCTGCCGGACACGGGCCGGGCGGGCAAGCCCGTGACGGACGGCAGGGTCGCCCGTGACCTGACCGGCAACGGCAACGATCTGACGGTACGCCGGCTCCACGCGAGCGGCGCCGACGCGCTGACCTGGTCGGCCGAGCACCACCACGGCCAGCCGGCCCACGCGAGCCTGCGCTTCGACGGAGGCAAGGCCCCGGACCGGGGCGCGGTCCTCACCACCGCGGCGGGCGCCCCGCTCAACAGCGCCACCTTCACGTCGGGTTACACCATCGAGACGTTCATCAAGCTCCCCGAGCCGTTCGACGGTGATCACGCCTGGATGGGGATCCTCAGCTGGGAGGGGCGCAACGGCGACGCGGGCAAGACGACCGGCTGGTCGCCCGACGAGCCGACGTGCAGCCTCAATCTCTCCCCCGAGCGGTTCCTCCAGTTCGTCGTCTACCCGCAGCGCCAGGACGCCGACCCCACCTCCTGGAGCCACGCCGTCCCGGTCGGCCGCTGGATGCACATCGCCCTCGTCAACGACGGCCGCCGTACGGTGATGTACGTCGACGGCTCGAAGATCGCGCGGAACCCGGCCCAGAAGTCGACCGGCATCGCCACGCTGGGCAAGCCCTTCGTGATCGGGGCCACCCAGTTCGACGAGCTGTTCGGCCAGGGCTTCTACGGCTGGATCGGTGACACGCGCATCGTCAGCCGGGCGCTCGCGCCCGAGGACTTCCTGACGCCGTACGTGTGACGCGGCGGGCCCGGTGGCGGCGGCGGGCTCATGTCCGCCGCCACCGGGCCGTCCTCAGGGCCGGTCGACGAGGCGCAGCTGCGCCAGATAGGCCGGAGAGCCGGCGGCGCTGTCCTCGCGCACCTCCTCGACCCGCCACCCCGTCCCCGCCACGGCGTCCGCCAGGTGACGCGGCGGACAGCCGAGGAAGTCGTGCCAGGGGGACGCGGCGAAGCCATGGCGCACCCGCAGGGAGGTGAGCCCCGGCACCGTCGCCCGTGCGGCAACTCCCGGGCGTGCGGCGCCGGTCGCGTCGCCCGAGGAAGAACGGGAGGGAGGACGCGCGGGAGGACGCGCGGGGAAGGTGACATTGCTGCCGAGCAGTTGCGCGCCGGGCCGCGCGAGGCCGGCCAGCGCCCGCAGTACACGGTGGCGGTGTTCGGTGTCGCCGAGAAGGCCGAGGTTGGCGCCGAGCATCAAGAAGGTGTCGAACGTGCCGAGTCCGGCCGGCAGATCGTCCGGTACGCCGCCGATCTCGGCGCGTACGCCCCGGTCACGGGCGAGGGCCACCGCGCCGGGCGAGGTGTCGATCCCCACGATGTCGTGCCCGTCGCGGGCGAGCGGGGCGCTGTGGCGGCCCGGCCCGCAGCCGATGTCCAGCACACGCCCGGCGACCCGGCCGCAGGCGATCCGGTCGCACTCCCACCACGTGTCCGCTCCGGTGAAGTACTCGGCGACATCCTGCGCGTAGCAGTACCCGTTGGCCAGCTCGAAGACCAGATGGGCGCTGCCGGGGCGCCCGCCACCGGCGTGGCCCAGCCGGTAGGCCTCGCCGAAGGGATCACCGAAGGGATCGTCGTGCACGCTCGCTCCTCGCCGGTCGGTCAGCGCCGGCAGAACGGCACCGGCGACTGGTTCTCGACGTAACGGGCCGCGACATAGCCGGGCCGTGCGTCCCCGAGCAGGTACCAGAGGGTGTTGCCGTCCACGTTCTCGCCCCTGACCTTGCAGAAGAGGGGGATGACCGTGCCGGGCCGCAGGCCGCCCAGATAGGCGGAGCGGGAGGTCGGCTCCTCACGGATGCTCAGGGTGATCCGCGAGACGACCTTGCCCTTGGGTTCCCCCACGGGTACCTTCGCCGCCCGCGGGGCCGGGGTACCGTCCGCGGCGGACGAGGCGGCGGGTGACCTGGCGGCGCCGACGGGGGACCAGGCGGCGCCGGCGGGTGTCGCGGCCAGCGGCCCGGAGCAGGCGATCACGAGAACGGCGAGAGCCGAGGCGACGCGGCGCCCCGTGCGCATTCTGTACACGGTGTTCTCTTTCCCCTATGGGATGCTGGCTCCTTCTTATGGCACGTGGGATGGGACGACCGCCAGACCGGTCGGGATTCCTCACCCGAACGAGTCGGTGTGCACATGGTGTTCGGTGACGCGATCGGCAACGGCCTCCGACCGCGCCCGGGGTGGAGCCGTGGACAGGTCAGCCGTTGACCAGACCGATGTACCTGTCCCAGTCCCAGAGCGGGCCCGGGTCGGTGTGCGTGGCGCCGGGCACCTCGCTGTGGGCGATGATGTGTTCCCGTGTCCTGGGGATGCCGTATCTGGCGCACACGGCGGCGGTCAGCGCCGCGGACGACGCGTACATCGCGTCCGTGAAGTACTCCGGCCTGTCCACCCAGCCCTCGTGCTCGATGCCGACGCTGCGGGTGTTGTAGTCCCAGTTGCCCGCGTGCCAGGCGACATCCTTCTCCCGTACGAACTGCCCGATATAGCCGTCGGCCGAGGCGACCATGTAGTGCGCGGAGACCTTCTTGGCCGGGTCCTGGAAGATCTTCATCGCGTCGGGAAAGGTCTCCTGCGTCACATGGATGACGACGAAGTCGACCCGATACGTGGTCGGACGGCTGGACACCGTGTAGTTGGCGGCGCTGGCCGGGATCCAGTGGGTGGGCGGATAGCCGGCGGAGGCACGCGCCCCGGCGCCGGGAGCGCTCCGTTCGTCCGGGGCGCTCCGTTCGCCGGCGGCTCGGGCGGTGGAGGCGGAGATCGTGGCGAGTCCCAGCGCGGCGGCGCCGAGACCGGCCCCTGAACGCAGTAAGGCGCGGCGGGACGGGGACGGGGTGGGGACGTGGGCTTCCATGGTGTCTCCCGAAATCCATTGCCCGGAGGGGGTGACGCGCGTAGTGCGGTTCCATGCTGAAGCTTCCACATGGCCATGCCAATAATCGCCCGGCAAAGAAAGAAAGTGGTTCCCGGTCTGGACCTCTGGCGTACGTGACGCACCCCGGGGGCGGTTCGGCGCACCGGCCCCGGCCTCATCCTGTCGGCCGTCCGGGTTCGCGCAAAGGGCGCCACGCGTCGGGTGTGACGCGGGTGTAATACTCACCCTATGGTTTCGCGAGTTACGCGTGTGGGTGACGGGGTGGCCGGTGCGACGGTCTCGATCAGGCGGGCGACCGCCCGGGACGCCCGGCGGCTCACCCGGCTCGTCCGGGGCTCCCGCGCCTACGAGGGCCCGTACGCCCCGATGATCGCGGGGTACCGGGTCGGCCCCGACTACATCGAGACCCACCGGGTCTTTGTGGCCGTGGCGACCGGACGGGCCGCGGGCAACGCCGGTGTCGACACCGGCGCCGACACCGGCGCCGACGTCGACACCGCGCGTACCGATGAGCGGCTGCTCGGCTTCTACGCTCTCGTCCTCGTCCCGCCGGAGCTCGATCTGATGTTCGTCGCGGACGCGGCGCAGGGGCTCGGGATCGGCCGCCGGCTCGTGGAGCACATGACGGACGAGGCGCGTGGCGCCGGAGCCGACGCCGTCCGTGTCGTCTCCCATCCGCCCGCCGAGGGTTTCTACCGCAGCGTGGGCGCCCGTCGCACCGGCACCGTCGCCGCGAACCCGCCGGCCGTGATGTGGGACCGGCCCGAACTGGAGATCCCGATACCGGTCGTCGCGATCGCGGGGCCCGGGAGGAATGGCGGAGCACTGCTCTCTTGACGGAGAACCGCTTTCGTGGCGGATAGCCGCTTTCTCGACGGAGCGGCGCGTTCGTGACGGAGCGGTGCTTTCGTGACGGAGCGATGCTCTCCGGCGGAGCCGGTGCTCTCGTGGCGGAGCGCCGCCCGCGACCGACCGGGGACCGCGCGTTCGGCGCGGTCCCCGGTCGTCAAGGCCCCGGGGCCGGTGCTACTTGTCGAGCAGGTTGTTCATCCGCGTGATCTCGGCGCTCTGGGACGTGATGATGGCATCGGCCATGTCCTTGGCGCGCTGGTCGGCCCCGTCGGACTTCTCGGTCCTGGCCATCTCGACCGCGCCTTCGTGATGCCTGACCATCAGCTTCAGGAACGCGGTGTCGAACGCCCGGCCCGACGCCTTCTCCAGCGTGGACATGTCGCCCTCGGCCATCATCCCGGGCATCGAGTGCCCCGAGCCCGAGTGATCCATGCTTCCCTGCGTGGGCACCTGCGCGTCCCAGGACGTGAGCCAGCCGGACAGGGTCCTGATCTCCGGGTCCTGGGCCTTCTTGATCTCGGCGGCGAGCTTCCCGACCTCCGCCGAGGAGGCCCGGGTGGCGGCGAGGTCGGCCATCTCCACCGCCTGCTGGTGATGCGGGATCATGCCCTGCGCGAAGGACACGTCCGCGGCGTTGTGCGCCGAGCCCGCCGCCGCCGAAGCGGGGGTGGACGCGGACGCGGACGTCGAGGCGCTGGAGGACGGGCTTCCGTTGTCCCCGCCGCAGGCGGCGAGGGTGAGCGCGGCGGCGGTCACGGCCGCGGCGGTGGCGGCCGTACGGGCCGTGCGACGGTACGAGGTCATGGTGGAACGACTCCTGTGCGTGGTGGGGGAGATGAGGGCATACCGGAGGCGGCCACCGGCCCGGCGAACCGGTCCACGCGATCGACATGAATCGACGCGCATCGATGTGATCGGCTCGGCAGCGGGCGACGGCCGCGGGAGCGGCGCCTATATACGCAGGAGTTGGAGTTCGCTCAATGAAGGAGGAGCCCGGTCGCCCGTCGCCGTCCCGGGAGCCTGGCGCAGCGCGGCGGGCACGTCGAGCGGGCCGGAGGGCAGAGCCGAGGCGAGCGAGGTCGGCAGCGCGGGGCCGGCACCGACACCGGCGGCGGCGCAGGTGGCATCCGCGTGGTCCAGATGCCCGCCGCCCCCGTGCCGCTGATGCGCGCAGTCCCCGTCCACCGTGCCCGCGGCCATGGCATGACTGGACGGCGCGGGCACGGAGGACGCGGGTTCGGAAGACGCCGGTACGGAGGACGCCGGTACGGAGGACGCCGGTACGGAAGACGCCGATACGGAGGACGCCGGTACGGAAGCCGATCGCGGGCCCATGGCGGACGCGGCGTGCGCTTCCGTCGTGGGAACGGGCGACAGCCCGTGCATCGCCAGCAGACCGGTCATCACCGCGGTCACCAACAGCAGCAGCGGAACCCGCGGCCCACTGGACCGGGTCCTGCCACGTGGTGACCAACGCTTCATACGATCATCGTAAACAATGCATGGCGGTCAACACGGCGCGGCCCGGCCGTGCGGGAGCGACCTCTTCCGCCCACCGGTCACCGACCGCCGGATCACGGAGTCACCGGGGCCCGGTGTTCCTCTTCTCTCTGGACAGCAGCCACAGCAGATAGAGACCGCCGAGGGCGCCGGTGACCAGCCCCACCGGGATCTGGAACGGGGACAGGAGTCGTTGGGCCAGCAGATCCGCGGTGGCGAGGATCAGCGCGCCCATGAGCAGGGCCGAGCCGATCGGGGCGCCAGGGGCCCGGGTGATTCTGCGGGCCAGTTGAGGGGCCGCCAGCGCGAGGAAGCCGATCGGGCCGGCGACGGCGATGGCCGCGCCCGCCAGAGCGACCCCCAGCAGCAGGCCGAGCGCCCGGACGCGCGCGATGTTCACTCCGAGGGCGCCCGCCGTGTCGTCCCCCATCTCCATGAGCCGCAGCGGGCGGCCCACGGCCAGGGTGGCCACGGCGAGTACGGGCAGCGCGAGCGCCAGCGGAGTGACCTGCGGCCAGGAGACGGCGTTCAGGCTGCCGAACGTCCAGGCCTTGGCGCTCTCAGCGGACTCCAGATCGGCGCGGGTGAGAAGGAAGTCGTTGACCGACGCCAGCATCGCGCCGACGGCGATACCGGCGAGCACCAGCCGGTTGCCCGAGACACCGCGCGAGGCGGTGAACGCGTACACGACCACCGCCGTCACCAGCCCGCCGAGCACGGAGCCCGCGCCGACGCCGAGCCCGGCCGTACCCCCGCCGGCCAGGATGACGACGAGCGCGCCGCTGGTGGAACCGGTGGTGAACCCGATGACGTCCGGGCTGCCCAGGGGGTTGCGCGACAGGCTCTGGAACAGCGCCCCGGACAGCCCGAGAGCCGCGCCCACCAGCAGCGCGGCGCAGACGCGCGGCAGCCGCTGGCCGACGATGATGAACCGGTCCGTCCCCGATCCGCCACCGGCGAGTACGTCGAGGATCCGGCCCGTGTCGATCCGGTACGTACCGGTGAACACGCTGAGCGCCCACACCACCGCGCATCCCGCCAGCAGAACGGCCGCCACGACGGCGGTCCGGCCCGAGTAGCGCAGGGTGAGTTCGCCGGGAAGCCGCAGGACACGCGTCGGGGCGGCGGGACGGTACGAGGCGTTCACGCCGCGACCTCCTTGCGCCTGCCGACGAGCCAGAGCAGCGCGGGGGCCCCGACGAACGCGGTGACGATACCGACCTCGATCTCGCCCGGCGGGGCGAGCACCCGTCCCGCGATATCACTGACGAGCAGCAGGATGGCGCCGCCGGGCAGCGCGAAGACGAGCAGCGGACGCAGGTCGGGGCCGAGGACCAGCCGCAGCACATGCGGAACGACCAGACCGACGAACCCGATCGGCCCCGCGGCGGCGGTCGCGGCGCCGCAGAGCAGCATGATCGAGAGGAACCCGGCCGCGCGCACCCAGGTGACTCTCAGCCCGAGAGCCGCCCCGGTCTCGTCTCCGAGCGCGAGCGCGTTCAGGGACGGGCCGAGCGCCAGCGCGATCAGCGTGCCGGCCACGACGAAGGGGGCCGCGGCGGTGAGCGCCTCCGTACCCCGGTTCTCCAGCGCCCCCACCACCCAGAAGCGGTACGAGTCGAAGGCCGTGGTGTTGAACATCGTGATGATGCCGGTACAGGCACCGAGACTCGCCGACAGCGCCGCCCCCGCAAGGACGAGCCGGGTGTGGTGGTGGCTGCGGGTGGCACCCGAGGTGAGCGTGTAGACGACCAGCGCGGCCAGGACCGCTCCGGCGAAGGCGAACCAGATGTATCCGGAGACGCCGGTGACATGGAACGCGGCGATGGCGATCACGACCGCGAAGGAGGCGCCCGCGTTGACGCCGACGATGCCCGGCTCGGCGAGCGGGTTACGGGTGATGGCCTGCATGACGACCCCCGCCAGCGCCAGCGCGGCACCGACGACGACCGCGAGGGCGGTACGGGGCATCCTCAACTGCCGGACGATGATGGCCTCCGGGCTTCCGTCGTCATGGAGCAGCACGCGCCCCACGGTCCCCAGGGGGATGCCCCGCGCGCCGACGCCCAGGCTGATCAGTACGAGCAGGACGACGAGGGCGAGACAGCCGACCAGGGCGGCGAGGTGTCTTCCGCGCCACAGCCCGCCGGGCCGTGGGCGCGCGCCCGGTGGGCCGGAGGTTCGCCTGCTGTCGGGGCGCTGCCCGTCTCCGGCCGGGGCAGCCGGCTCCGCCTTCACGGGAACCGCTTCCCCGTACCCCGTCCTTCCGTACCCCGTCCTTCCGGACTCCGCCTTTCCAGAGCCCGCCTTTCCGGAATTCGCACCTCCGGATATGTGATCCATCGCATGACCGCCGTACCTACTCATCCGCACTTAGGGAAGCCTAAGCTAATGCCTCGTGTACCGCTTCCGTGATCTCCCTCTCATCCGTCTCGTCAGTGGCGTCGCCGTAGCCGGCGCCCTGCTGCTCAGCGGCTGTTCCACCCAGTCGGCCGACACGTCGGGCGACGCCGCGACCTCCGACGCGCCGGCCGCACCGGCCGCGTCGACCCACACCGCGCCCCGCTCCGTGCCCAAGGGCATGGGCAGCGGAAAACCGGACGGGCAATTCCCGCGCACCGTCAGCCACTTCGAAGGCAAGACCACCCTTGAGGCCGCGCCGAAGAAGGTCGTGGTGATCTCCACCGGGCAGGCCGACGCGCTGCTCACGCTCGGCACGGTACCGGCGGGTTCGACCCGCGGGGACGGGGCGGAGCTCGTACCCCGCTATCTGAAGGAGGACTTCCCGAAGGACGCCGCGCGGCTGGCGAAGGTCGTGGACGTGGGCTCGCGGGTCGACCCGAACCTGGAGACCATCGCGAACATCAAGCCGGACCTGATCCTGATGAACATCGCGGGCAAGAACGCCAAGACCCTCTACACCGCGCTGACCGAGCTGGCGCCCACCATCGCCACGCAGGGCACGGGGCTGTACTGGAAGCAGGACTTCCTGCTCGTCGCCGACGGGCTCGGCAAGACCGAGCAGGCGCGGACGTACCTCGACGACTTCCACGCCGACGCCGAAAAGCTCGGCAAGAGCCTCGACAAGCCGGTGACCGTCTCCTTCCTGCGGCTGAACGGCGACCGGCTGCGGGTCTTCGGCGTGCCCTCGTTCACCGGGAGCATCGCCGAGGACGCCGGGCTCGGCCGTCCCAAGAGCCAGCGGTTCGACAAGACCTCCCAGAACATCAGCAACGAGCAGCTGGACCGGGCCGACGCCGACTGGCTGTTCTACGGCGTCCAGGGCCCCGCGTCCAAGGTCTCGGAGCTGACGAAGGCGCCGCTCTGGCCGACCCTGTCCGCCGTCGCGGGCAAGACGGCGATCCCGGTCGACGACGACGTCTTCTATCTCAACACCGGGCCCGCGGCGGCCCGTGATGTCCTCGCGGTGCTCGACCAGCACCTGGCCCCGGCCGCCTGAGCCCGCTGTCCCCTTCCAGAAGCGTCCTGTTCGTAGAAGCGTCCTGTCCGAAGAAGCCCTGCCCGCCGGTTTTCACCGGTGGGCAGGGCTCTCCCCATACCTCCGCCTTCGCGCGGAGCCGACCGGTCGTCAGCCCACGAAGATCTCGGTCACGGACCAGATCGCGAGGCCGAGCATGCACAGACCGCCGATGCGCTGGACGGTCTTGAGGGGAACGCGCGTGGCGATGAACCGGCCGGCGAGCAGAGCCAGCGCGGACACGGACATGAGCGCGGCGGCCGAACCGATGGCGGTGGACCAGGTGCCGTTGCTGGCCGCGAGGTTGGCGGTGGTGATCTGGGTGAGGTCGCCCCACTCGCTGATGAAGACGGCCATGAACGCGGTGGAGTAGACGGGCCAGAAGCCGGTGACGGTCTTCGTCTCGCCGTTCTCGTCCTCGTCGTCGCCTCCGCCGCGCAGCAGCATGAAGGCGCCGAACGCGAAGAGAGCGGCGGAGACGAGCTTGACGATCCAGCCGGGCAGGAGCCCGATCAGACTGCCCGCGCCGACGGCGATGGCGACATGCACGAGGAACGCCGTCGAGGTGCCGAACCATACATAGAGCGGGCGCATGCGCGTCCCCATGGCAAGGGACGCGAACATGGTCTTGTCGGGGAGCTCCGCAAGGAAGATCAGCCCGAAGGCGGTGAAGATCGCCAGGGGGTCGAGATGCATTCCGGGTGGCTTTCTCTGAGGGCCGGGCCCGGATCTTCGCGAAGCCCCGTACGGAGCCAGGAGGACACTCGGCCCGGCACGACGGTGGTGCCCACAAGGCGTGGACACCGTCAATGCCTGACCGAAGGTCTCGCCCGCCCACTGGACCAGTGGGCCCGGCCACCGGGAACCCTGGGGTTCCAGTGTGTCGACGACCGGTTCGCGGGGCTACTCCCCTTCGCAGCCCCCCACAGTACCTCACTCGTCCGGAGGAGCCCAGGCCGGTACGGGCCAGGCCCCGCAAGGCCCCTGCCCTGGGCCCGGTGAGGGCCGGACGGCCGCCTGGTCAGGGGCCGTGTACTCCGAACGGCTCTGTCCGGTGGCCCGCTTTCGGAGCCTGTCGTGTAGTGGGATCTGCGACCGCGATCGGGCGGGCGCTGCGCTGCCCCTGGGGCGGCCCTGAGCTGGAGGAGACTTGAATGAGGATCAACACCAGGACAGCAGCCGCGTTGGCCGCGGCCGCACTCTGCGCCGGGGTGGTCGCCGGTTGCTCCGACAGCGGGAGCGGATCGGCCTCCAAGGAACAGCCCGCGGACTTCGTGGCGGCCTCGGCCTCCACCTCCCCGTCCGTGACGAGCTCCCCGTCGGTCAACCCGTCCGAGGAAGTGGGCAAGGTATCCGTCAAGACCGGACCCTTCGGAAAGATCCTGGTCAACGGCAAGGGCCATACGCTCTACCTCTTCGAGGCGGACAAGGCGAAGAAGTCCACGTGCACCGGCGACTGCGAGGTCGACTGGCCGCCCGCGCTCGTCAAGGGAACTCCGCAGGCAGGCGCCGGCGTCAAGGCGAATCTGCTGACCACCACCACGCGCAGTGACGGGACCAAGCAGGCCATGTACAACGGCCACCCGCTCTACACGTTCAGGGAAGACACCAAGCCCGGCGAGACCAAGGGCCAGGACCTGACCGAGTTCGGCGCCAAGTGGTTCGTCGTCAGCCCCGAGGGCAAGGCCATCACCACCCCGCCGCAGAGCGCGAGCCCCAGCGCGAGCACCAGCCCGAGCACGAGCGCCAGCGTCAGCCCGAGTGCGAGCTGACGCTCGGTCCCACCGCTCGGTTCCACGTTCCCGCACCGGCGGTTCCACGTCCCCGCACCGGCCCGAACGCTCGGAGAGGCCATGCCGCTCACCCACCGTACGCGCCGGGTGCACGTCGCCGGGCGCCCTCGACCCCGGGAAGCCGGCCGCCGAGGGCGCGCACGGCCCGCCCCCGCCGGCCACGCGGACGTGGCGGGCGGGGGCGTTCGCGTACGGCCGGTTGCCGGCCGGGTCAGCGGCCGGAGCCGCGCCTGCCTCCCGTGCCCGTGTCGGTCTGATCGGTGTCGTACTCGATCTGTTCCTTGCGGACCTCGGTGGAGACCTCCTTCTGCTCGGTCACCTTCTCCGTCTCCATGCGCACGCGCTCGACCGGGACGGACTCCTTGCGGATGACAGGCTGTTCGGCGTGCAGGGTCACCTCGGTCTGGGCCTCCCCGATACGGGAGCCGCGGATGCCGGACCGGTCCTCGGGCGCGATCGCCTCGTGGATGACCCGGACCTCCTCATGGCTGAGCGGTACGGAGGTGGTCACGTTCTCGGTCACCACGACCTTGCGCAGCCGGGCGTGGCCCACCTCGTGTTCCTCGGTGCTGACGTGCAGCTGCTCCTCGGACCGGATCAGTTCCTCGCCGTACTGTTCCTTGCCCTCGCCGGGCATCGAGCCGCGCACCCCGGCCATCGGCCGTGCCGCGCCGGCGGTGGCGGCGAGACCCGGCCGCGCGCCGGCCCCCGTCCCGGCCCCCGTCCGCCCCGTGCCGGAAGCCGCGCTCGTGGCCGTGCCGGAGGTCGTGCCCGTACCTGCGGCGGCGCCCGAGGCCATGCCCAGACCCCCGCCCGTGGCGGTCAGACCGTAGTGCTTGTAGAGCTGCTTCTCCTGACTGGGGTCCAGATGCTCGTCCGCGTCCAGCCGCGGAGCTTCCTTGACGGTCTCCTTCGCGTACGGGACATGGATGTCCTCACCCGCGCGGCGGGCGCCGGACAGCGGGACGAGGCTTTCCTTCATGCCGAACAGACCGGTCTTCACGGTGACCCACTCCGGGCGGCCCGAACGGTCGCCCACATAGACCTGGCCGACGTTGCCGATCTTGTCGCCGTCCTTGTCGTATATGGGCAAACCGTTGAGCCTGCTGGGGCTGTCGAACACGCCATCGGCTGACATCAGCGATCACTCCTCGCGTGGGGGAAGCGCGTCTGCGGGATTGGCCCCTCACGGTCAGGCGCGCACGACTCCATCGCGCATCCGTCCGGGACCCGGGGCAACCGGGGCGGCGTGCCGGCAGTGTCCCGAGCCGGCCCCGGGTGCCTGTCGGAGCAGCGTTCACGGTGGTCGGTGCCGTCGCGGTGCCATCCGTGGCTATCCGCCATTCGGGTGAATCCGATAAGGGGCCGACCGGCCCCGGCCGTCCCGCCGGGTAATCGGCGACCCTGGAAAGTGTGCGGCGGTGCCCGACCGCCGGAGCGGACGGATACCGAGGGACCGGACGTACGGGGAGCGCGAGCATGTCTGTCGAACGCATCGGCCTCGTGGTTCACCGGGGCCGCCCCGCGGCCGTCGAGGCGGCGAGCGCCGTCCACGCCTGGTGCCGCGCGCACGAGATCCCGTGTACCGAGATCGATGTGTGGAAGGTCCATGAACCGCGCCACGGAGGCGAGGAGGAAGCCACCGCGGCAGGCCATCCCGACCTCGTACTGACCCTCGGCGGCGACGGCACGTTCCTGCGCGGAGCCCGGATCGCCGCCAAGAACGACGCGGCGGTGCTCGGGGTCGACCTGGGCCGGGTCGGGTTCCTGACAGAGGTCCCGGCGGAGAAGGTCACGAAGGCACTGGACGCCGTCCACGAGGGCCGTGCCGAGATCGAGGAGCGGATGACGCTCACGATGAGGACGTCGCGTGTCCCGCAGATGCCGACCGTCATGGAAGCGCTGCTGCGTTCCAGCCAGGTGCCGTCGCTGCCGCCGCCCCATGTCCGGCCGGACACCACGGAGGGCGACGGCTGGGGGGTGGCACTGGACATCGTCGCGGTCAACGACGTCGTACTGGAGAAGCTCGTCCGGGACCGGCAGGTCAGCCTGGGGGTCTATATCGCGGGGCGCCTCCTCGCCGCGTACTCGGCGGACGCGGTCATCGTGGCCTCCCCGACCGGCTCGACGGCCTACAGCTTCGCGGCCGGAGGACCGGTGCTCTCCCCGCACATGGACGCCGTGGTCTTCACGCCCGTGGCCGCGCACATGACGTTCGACCGCACGGTCGTGGCGGCGCCCGACGAATCGGTGGCCCTGCGGGTACTGCCGCACTCCGGTGAGGTGGCGCTGAGCATCGACGGTCAGTTGCGCGGAGTGCTCGGGCCGGGCGACTGGGTCGGCGTGTACGGCGCCAAGTACCGGCTGCGGCTGGTCAGGCTGGGCCCCACCGACTTCTACACCCGGCTGCGCGCCCGCTTCAGGCTCACCGACGCGCCAGCGACGGCCGCCGACGGCGAGTCGGCCCCGCTGTTCCGCCCCAACACCCCGGTCCCGGAGGACCTGGCCCATCTGCGTCTGCCACCGCCGCCCTTGGACTGACGGTTCACGGGGCTCGGAGGCGGTACGCGACGACGCGTCCGTGGACAGCGGGAGCGAGGCCCGGGAGGCCGGTATGGCGAGACAGGACGAGGACGGCCACGGCCGGCACGAGACGGTGGAGGAGCGTGCCGACCGCCTCTGGGGCGAGCTGCTCCAGGAACTGCGCGTGGCGCAGACGGGCGTGCAGATTCTGTTCGGATTCCTGCTGACCGTCGTCTTCCAGTCGCGGTTCACCGAACTGTCGGACACCGACCGGGCCATCTACACCAGCACGGTGATGCTCGGCGCGGCGGCGGTCGGCGCGCTGATCGGGCCGGTGTCGTTCCACCGTCTGCTGACCGGGCGGCGGTTGAAGCCGACGATGGTCGTCTGGGCCTCCCGGCTGACCGTCGTCGGGCTGGTGCTGCTCTTCTGCACGATGGCCTCGGCCCTGCTGCTCATCCTGCGGCTGGCGGTGGACCACACCCTCGCCCTCTGGCTGGTCGGCGTGATGGCCGTGTGGTTCGTCGTGTGCTGGGGTGTGCTCCCCGCGCGGGCCCGTCACGCGGCGCGCTCGGAGAGCGGAACGGGCGGGCCGGGCGGCCGTCGTACGGAGGGGTGACCGCCGGCCGCGCCCGCGGGGGAGGCGCCGGAGGCTCGGCGGCCGGGCCCCTGCCGAGGCAGGTGGTTCACCCGTACGGCTCCGCTCAACCCCTGCCTGGCCGGGAGGAGACGGCATGATCAAGACGTTGCTCCAGGCATCCGGGGCGCCGGGGCGTGGCCCCGGGGTCCGACCCGAACGGGAACGGGACACACATGGCGACGCGCGCGGCACTGTTCGACATCGACGGAACACTCGTCGACACCAACCACCTCCATGTGACCGCCTGGTGGGAGGCGTTCCGCCAGGCCGGGCACACGGTGCCGATGTCGGCGATCCACCGGGCGATCGGCCTCGGCTCCGGCGACCTGATCGCGCATCTGCTCGGCGACGAGCGGGACCGGGGCCAGGACGCGCGGATCAGCGCCGCGCACACGACGCTGTACGGGACCTGGCTGGACCGGCTGCCCGCCTTCGAGGGGGCGGGCGATCTGCTGCGGTCGCTCGCCGACCGCGGCTGGCGGATCGTGCTCGCCACCTCGGCGGGCGAGGCCGAGATCGCCGCGCTGCGCGGGGCGATCGACGCCGACGACGTCATCCTCGGGACGGCGGGCGCGAGGGGTGACCTGCCGGCGGGCAGGCCGGTCCCCGACCCGGTCGGCCCGGCACTGGAGCTGGCCGGGGTGCCGGCGGAACTGGCGGTGTTCGTCGGCGACTCGGTGTGGGACATGGAGGCGGCGACGCGAGCCGGTGTCCGCCCCGTCGCCCTGCTGTCGGGCGGCATTCCGCGCGCCGCCCTGGAGTCCGGCGGCGCGGCGGAGGTGTACGAGGATCCGACCGATCTGCTGGCCCGCCTCGACACCAGTCTGTTCGCCGAGCTGGACGGCGGCTGAGCCGGGCCTTCACGTACGCCGCCGGGCCCCCGACCTCACACGCGCAGCCGAGCCCCGGCCTTCACGTACGCCCGCCGGCCCGCCGCCGCGGTCCGGCTCTCCCGTACGTACCGCGGGCGCCGTTCAGCCCGGGGACGGGGCACGGCGGGTCCGCGTCCACTCCCGCAGCCCCTCGGCCGGCCAGGTGTTGACGACCCGGTCGGCGGGCACGTCGCACTCCTCCGCCCGCGCGCAGCCCAGGAGTTGCCAGTCGAGCTGCCCCGGCGCGTGCGCGTCCGTGTCGATGGCGAAGAGGACCCCGGCCGCCACAGCCCGGCGCAGCAGCCGGCGGGGCGGGTCGAGCCGCTCGGGCCTGCTGTTGATCTCCACCGCGGTGCCCGATTCGGCGCACGCCTCGAACACCGCGTCCGCGTCGAACGCCGACTCCGGCCGGCTGCCGCCCGATCCGCCGCGATCCCGCCGGCTCCGTCCGATGACCAGCCGTCCCGTGCAGTGACCCAGCACATCGGTCAGCGGATTGCGTACGGCGGCGACCATGCGCCGGGTCATCGGAGCGGCGTCCATGCGCAGCTTCGAGTGGACGGACGCCACCACCAGATCGAGCCGGTCGAGCAGCTCCGGCTCCTGGTCGAGCGAGCCGTCCGGCAGGATGTCGCACTCGATGCCGGTCAGCAGCCGGAACGGCGCCCAACGCTCGTTCAGCTCCGCGATCACATCGAGCTGTTCGCGCAGCCGCCCGGCCGTCAGCCCCCGGGCCACGGTCAGGGTGGGGGAGTGGTCCGTGAGCACGGCCCATTCATGACCGAGCGCGGCCGCCGTCCGCCCCATCTCCTCGATGGGGCTGCCGCCGTCCGACCAGTCGGAGTGCAGATGACAGTCACCGCGCAGCGCCGCGCGCAGTGTGTGTCCACGCTCCGCGAGCGGCCCGGCCGCCTCCTGCTCCAGCCGCGCCAGATACTCCGGAACGGAGCCCTTCACCACGGCTTCCACGACCTGGGACGTCTTGGGGCCGATGCCGCGCACCCGGCCGAGCGTGCCCGCCTCGGCGCGGCGCGCGACCTCCTCGGCGGGCATGCCGGCCACCACCGCCGAGGCGGTACGGAACGCGCGCACCCGATAGGTCTCGGCCCGCGAGCGCTCCAGCAGAAAGGCGATCCTGTCGAGAGCCTCCACCGGATCCATGGCGCCCCCAGTGTGTCGGTGGCCTGTCGGCGGGCTTCCGGTCCGGCGGCGAGGTCTCGCCGCCGGGTTCGCGCCGCCGGGGATTCGCTCCGTCGGCGGGTGTCCGGTCCATTGTCCGCGCGCGGGCCGCGGCGCGCATGGCGAGGCCCCGCGGACGGGGGATGCCGCGGGGCCTCACACTGAGCGAGGAGTACGTCGGGGTGGCGCCCCGTCGGGGCAGCCCGCCCGTTCCGTATCTCCTCGGCTTCTCACACCGTCTCCGCCGCGGGGAGCCCGGCCGACGCGCCCCTGGCGGGCGAGCAGTCGTCCGGTCCATGCCTCATGGCCGGGTCACCGTCGTCCGGGCCGCCGAGTGTTGGCGGTGAAGTCCGGACGGCGTCCGACGTGGCGGCGGGGCGGTGTGCGGGAACCGGTCGGTCAGTTTCCCGCGGTACGACGCTTGCGCGACGCCCACATGATGCCCGCGCCGGCGACCAGTACGACGGCGGCCGCACCGGCGATCAGCGGGGTGGAGCTGGAGGAACCCGTCTCGGCGAGGTCGTCCCCGGCCGGGCTCGGCTGCGACGAGGGCACCGCGGGCGCCGAGTCGCTGGCCTCGTCCGTGGGCGTGACCGTCTCCGAAGGCGCCGGCGTGGGCGCCTCGGTGGTGGGCTTCGCCTCCGTAGGCGTCGGAGCCGGCTCCGAGGACGGCGGCTGGCTGGGCTCCTCGCAGACCGGAGCGGTCTTCGTCTCGTCCTTCGAGAACTGGTCGCCGTCGGCGGCCACCACGACGAGACGAACGCTCAGCTCGCTCTTGTGCTCGGGAAGGTCGAGCTTCTTGTGGAAGTCGTTCTTGAAATTCTGCGTGGGCAGCAGGTCCTTGCCGTCCACGGTGACCGTCACCGTGTTCTTGTCGCTGTTGCCGTAAGCGGTCAGGTCGAGGCTGACCTCGGAGCAGGTCACCGACCACGTCGGCGTGTGCGCGGACGCGGGAACGGCCGACAGGCCGACACCGAGCGCACTTGCCGTGGCGACGGTTATGAGGGCGCTTCTGCGCCGCCATGATCCGCTGAATAGAGTCACAAAATCCTCCGCGATAACCGCGCCGCCCACGATGACGGCGCGCGCGCACAGTACCGCCATCCGGAGGGAGTGCCTCAACCGCCCCACCCAACTCTGGCTCTCCGCGCACCCCATGGACCTGCTGAGACGCCGGAAAGCGGGCCGCCCGGCGGGCGCGGACGGCGGGGGCGCGGCCCCTGATCACATCCGGCCGGGCGGCCGGATCTCGCCGTCCTCGCTGATGGCGCCCATGATTACAGGGCCAGGAGGGAGCGCGGGACGGTGTCCGTGCCCGAATACACCTCGGCACATTGCGTTCCGGGCAAAAACTCCGTCAATATTCCGGCGGAAGTTTCCCGTTGCCCCGTGAACGAGCGATTCACGCCAGAGCGATGGCCGGGAGAGGCCCGGCGCCACGCCGCCCTTTCCCCGTTCGGTATATCGGCCGGCCGGTCCCTTAACCCCGCCGCGGCTGCGCGTCCCGTACCCAGTGGCACGCGTCGCGTACCCATTGCCACATGGCGGCCAGCCGGGGGTATCGCTCACGCGTTTCGCGCGAGGCGCGGTCCAGTTCCTCCATCAGCCGCTTGGAGCGGTTCTCCATATCCAGCTCGTCCAGGATCCGGTCGATCTCCGTGAGCAGCGCGCCATGGAGCTGCCACTGACGAGGGTGCCGCTGGACGCCCTCCAACAGCAGCCCCGCCAGCCGCTCCCGGCTCGCGTTCGCCGCCTCCAGATCCTCCGCGAGCCGTGCCTCGGCGGTCTCCGCGCTCTGGCTGGCCTCCGTGGTGACCAGTACGGCGAAGCTCACGACGGCGTTGCCGACACGGGCCAGCAGTTCCTGGAGCGCGATCCCCACCTCCTGCGGGAACAGCGGCTCCTCCGTACGCTCCTTGGCGAGGTCGGTCAGGGTCCTGGCCAGTACGCGCAGCACCACCGTGCAGATCTCCAGAGTGTCGAGACCGGTACGCAGCACCACGCGGCGCAGCAGCCCCTCCTTGACCCGGGGGTTGAGCCGGACGCTGTCCTCGGCCTGCCGGAGATCCGCGTCCACCGCGCTGATGTCGTGGTCGAGGCGGCGCGCCTCGTGCAGCCGGTCGGCGGCGCGCTCCACCGGAGTGGTCTCCGTCAGCCCCTCCCCGATGCGCAGCAGCAACTGGCGCATACGGCGGGACAGATCCTCGATGGACTGGCCGGCGGTACGGACCCACACCGGCGGCACGAACAGGAAGTTGAACAGCAGCCCCACCACCGCGCCGATCAGCGTCTCCAGCACCCGGTCCCAGGCGGTCGACGCCACCCGTGTCACCCCGAGGACGAGCATCGCGCTGATCGCGACCTCCGGCACGAACTCGTCCACGCGGACCAGCCGCCCGACGATCAGCGAGGCCACGATGATCAGCCCCAGGCTCCACCAGGTCAGCCCGACCAGCACACTGAAGCCGCTGGCCACCAGCACCCCCGCGACGACGGCGTTCACCCTGCGGATGCCGGTGGTCAGGGTCGAGTAGAGCGTGACCTGCACGACGAGCAGCGCTGTCAGGGGAGCGGTCAGCGGCGCCGGCTCGTTGCTCAGCCACAGGGCGACCACGTAGGCGATCGTCGCGGCGGCGGCCGACCGCATCGTCTGGACCAGGACCGGCTGCGGGCGCCGCCCCTTCACCAGCTCGGCCACCGGCTCTCTCACGGCGTTTCGGACAAGACGCACGACCTCACCCTTCCCCGGCCCGGCCCGGTTGGCCCGCCCAACTCGCCCGGACCGCCCCCGGTCGCCCCCGGCGGCCCCCGCGGCAGCCCGCGGTTCATTCATCCGTACGAGTGCCCGCACGCGCGTTCCGCCTCGGCGTCACGGAAGCTCCCCGGAGGAGCGGCGGGCCGGAACGGCGGCGCGTGAACGGCCCGGTGAGCGGTTCCGGGTCCTCCTGATGCGGGTCCCGCGGCCGCTCTCGCGTACGCTGAATCAGCTCCGTACGAGCCTGCTCACCGACCGGTGCGCGGTGCGCGGACGGGCCCTCTCACCACCCCGGCCCGCACCCGGTGGAACTTGCCGACGCGGTACGCCGGACGAGCAGCCGGGACCGGTGGCGCCACGCTCCGGCCACCCGCGCTGATGCGGGACGGGGAATGATGAGGTAGACACCTTCCCAGCGGGTCGATCGGCATTCGGGCCGCGCGGCCGCTCGACTCTCCGAACGGTTGTGCATGCCTTCTTCACCGTCCCGTCAGGATCCGTCGCAGGGACCGAGCACGGGGGCCGCGCCGAACGCGCGTCCGCAGCATCACGACATCTTCCTCGAACCGCGCTACACCGTGGAACTGCCACCGCTGCCCGACGGCGAGGGGGAGGACGAACCTTCCATGGACAGCGTGTTCGACCGGCCGTCGGCCCGCCGCCGTACGCCCACCCCGCGCCGCGGATAGCGGGGGACGCGGCGCGGCGGACCGCCCCGACGGGCCGGGTGCCACCGGACCATCACCCGGCCTGCCGGCCGTCCGCCCAGACGATCCCGTAGTACTTCACCTGCTCGTCCTCCGAGACGAGCCGCATCCCGACCGCCGTCATGACGCGCTGGGACGCGGTGTTCTCGTGGTCGGTGTCGCCCTGGACACGGGTGATACCGCTCGTCCGCGCGAACCGCAGCAGCTCGCGCAGGGCCTCGGAGGCGTATCCCCTGCCGTGCTCCGACGGGATCAGGCCGTACCCGATCGTGACGGTGAGGTTCTCGTCCGGGGCGCCGTGGAAGCCGAGCCCGCCTATGGCGTACCCGTCCTCGCGACGGCGGATCTCGTACGGCCCGAAGGGCTGGGGATCACCGGTGATCGCACAGGTCGTCAGATAGCGTCTGGCCCCCACCATGTCGCCGTCGGCGGGATACCCGGGCGCCCAGAGATCCCCGTCCGCCGGCTCGGCCGCGGCCACCCGCTCGGCCTCCAGAACACTCAACGGATGAAGCACGAGCCGCTCAGTCACAAGATCGTCCATGACACGGAGACGTATCACGCGCCGCGGTGGCACCACAGGCGTTTTATCCGATGTGCATGCCCCGTCCGCCGCCACGTCGGGTGTCCGCCGCTCCGTACGGCACGGACGGCCGGTCCGAGGGCGTCAAGATCGCGTCAAGGTCGACGCGGCCGGCGGCAGGGCC
Source organism: Streptomyces sp. NPDC039430 (assembly GCF_055639435.1). NCBI lineage: Bacteria > Bacillati > Actinomycetota > Actinomycetes > Kitasatosporales > Streptomycetaceae > Streptomyces > Streptomyces sp. NPDC039430. Next base: position 72,940 of record NZ_JBVKAK010000018.1, read on the forward strand.
GCGTCAAGACCCCCGGCGGCCCGGGTTCCCGGAGGCCGCCGCGGGAAAGTTCACAGCGAGGGCCGTCGCGGCGGTCCTGAATCCGGCGGCCGGACGGTTCGGTCCCGGCTCCCGAGGTACGACGGCGAGGTGGACCATGGGATTCCCGCTTCGCGACCGTGTGGCACTGGGCGCGGCGCTGATCGCGCCCCTCGCGGTCGCCCTGGTGCTGCTGCCGTTCCGTTCGGGCATGGCGAGCGCCGACCTGGCGCTGATCCTCGTCCTGGTCGTCGTGGGGGTCGCCGCCCTGGGCAACCGTGTCGCCGGCGCGGTGGCCGCGCTGTCGGCGGCCCTGTGGTTCGACTTCTTCCTGGCCCGGCCGTTCGAGCGGTTCAGCATCACGGGCGCGAACGACATCGAGACCGCGGTGCTGCTGCTGGCGGTGGGGCTCGCGGTATCGCAGCTGGCCGCCCACGCGAGACGGCTGCATGTCATGACGGTGGTGGACGCCGGGCTGCTCGGCCGGATCCATGACACCGCACGGCTCGCGCAGTCCACCGGCTCGCCCGACGCCCTGGTCGACCAGGTGAGCCGCCATCTCGTGGAGATCCTGCGGCTGCGCGGCTGCCGGTTCGAGTACGGCAGCCTCCTCGGCCATCCGGCGCGGCTGGAACAGGACGGCACGCTGACCGTGGACCGCAAGCCGTGGGACATCGAACACCTCGGCTGGCCCGAGGGCGACATCGAGCTGCGGGCCTCGGGCGGCGGGCACTACGTGGGGCGGTTCATGCTCCGGCCCAACCCCGGCCTCGTACCGTCCAAGCAGGTGCGGCTGGTGGCGGTGACGCTGGCCGATGACGCCGGGGCCGCCCTCGACACCGTGGGCCCGGTCCTGAGCACGGGCTGAGGCGCGCCCGCCCGGCGGACCGCGACTCGACGGTCCGGTGGCGCACGCCGCGCGACGGCTCACGTGACGATTCAGCGGAGGGGGAAGGACTCCCCGCGTTCCGCGTCGGGCCGGGGGCCGAAGATCCGGCGCTCGCTCTCCCGGATCGGTACGTCGTTGATGCTCGCCTCGCGGCGGGACATCAGTCCGTTCGCGTCGAACTCCCACAGCTCATTGCCGTACGAGCGCCACCACTGACCGTCCGCGTCGTGGCACTCGTACTGGAAGCGCACCGCGATGCGATCGCCCTCGAAGGCCCACAGGTCCTTGCGCAGCGCGTACTCCAGCTCGCGTTCCCACTTCCGCGTGAGCAGTTCGACGATGGCGTCCCGGCCGGTGACGAACGTGTCCCGGTTACGCCACCGCGAGTCCTCGGTGTACGCGAGCGAGACCTTGTGCGGATCGCGGGTGTTCCACGCGTCCTCGGCGGCCTGGACCTTCTGCTTCGCCGTATCGAGGGTGAACGGCGGCAGGGGCGGGCGGGTGCTCATCGCGGGCTCCTTCTGGTGCGGAGTGGGGTGCGGACCGGTGCGGACAACGGGGGAGAACCAGCGTTCTCCACTCTCGTTGCTACGCTAGAGAACGATGGTTCTCCGGTCAAGGAGCGAAGGGACCAGAAACGGGGTGGGGAGTGTGGCGAGGATGGACGGCGCGGCCGCCAGGGAACAGGCGCTGGACGCGGCGGAGCGGCTGTTCTACGCCCGGGGTGTCCAGAGCGTCGGCATGGACGACATCCGCGGAGCGTCCGGGGTCTCACTCAAGCGGCTCTACCAGCTCTTCCCCGCCAAGGACCAGCTGGTCGAGGCGTACCTCGCGCGGCGCGACCTCGTGTGGCGGCGGCGACTGGCCGAGCGCGTGGACCGCCACCGGGATCCCGAGGAGCGGATCCTCGCGGTCTTCGACCATCTGCACACGTGGTTCGGGGAGCCGGACTTCCGCGGCTGCGCCTGGATCAACGCGTACGGCGAACTCGGCGCCACCTCACCCCGGGTCGCGGCGCAGGCGCGGGCGCACAAGCTCGCCTTCAAGGGGTATCTGGCCGGTCTGGTGGCCGCCGCGAAGCTGCCCCCGGACACGGCGGACCAGCTCCAGCTCCTGGCCGAGGGAGCCATGGTGACCGCCGCGATACTCGGCACCGCGGAACCGGCACTGCGGGCGCGGGAGGCCGCCTTCCTGCTGGTGCGGACCGCGCGCTGAGCGGACCGCCGCCGGGAGCGCCCCACCGGGGAGACACTCTGGGGCGCGGACACGCCATGGGCCATCCTGGAGCGGTACGGCACCGCCACACCTCCCTCTCGTACGAACGACAGGAGCCGCGCCCGCTATGAGGATCACCGCTGCCGACACCATCGTGACCAGCCCCGGCCGCAACTTCGTCACCCTGCGCGTCACCACGGAGGACGGCATCACCGGGCTCGGTGACGGCACCCTCAACGGACGTGAACTGGCCGTCGAGAGCTATCTGTCGGACCATGTGGCGCCGCTCCTGATCGGCCGGGACGCGGGGCGTGTCGAGGACACCTGGCAGTACCTGTACCGCGGCGCGTACTGGCGCCGGGGGCCGGTGACGATGGCCGCCGTCGCGGCCGTGGACACCGCGCTCTGGGACATCAAGGCCAAGGCCGCGGGCATGCCGCTCTACCAGCTGCTCGGCGGGGCCTCCCGCACCGGCGCCCTCGCCTACGGCCATGCCTCGGGGCGGGACGTGCCCGAGATCCTGGACTCCGTACGCGCCCATCTGGCCCAGGGGTACCGCGCCATCCGTATCCAGTCCGGGATCCCGGGGCTGGACTCGGTGTACGGCGTGGCCGCCTCCGGCGCGGGCGGTGGCGACCGCTACGACTACGAGCCCGCCCGCCGGGCGGCGGACGGACCGCCGCGGCCGGTGGAGGAGGTCTGGGACACCCGGGCGTATCTGCGCCATATGCCCACGGTGTTCGAGGCGGTACGCGCGGAGTTCGGCCCCGCACTGCCGCTGCTGCACGACGGACACCACCGGATGACGCCCGTCCAGGCGGCCAGGCTGGGCAAGGACCTCGAACCGTACGACCTGTTCTGGCTGGAGGACGCCACGCCCGCGGAGGACCCCACGGCCCTGCGTCTCGTCCGGCAGCACACCACCACACCGCTGGCCATCGGTGAGGTCTTCAACTCCCCGCACGACTACGGCGTTCTGCTGAGCGAGCGGCTGATCGACTACGTACGCTCGGCGGTCACGCATGTCGGCGGCGTCACGGCGATGCGCAAGCTCCTCGATCTGGCCGCCCTGTACGGCATCAAGTCGGGCATCCACGGACCCACCGACATCTCTCCCGTCGGGATGGCCGCGGCGCTCCATCTCGACCTGGCCGTGCACAACTTCGGGATCCAGGAGTACATGAGGCACTCGGCGAGGACGCTGGAGGTCTTCCGGACCTCCTACCGCTTCGAGGAGGGGCTGCTGCATCCCTCCGATCAGCCTGGCCTCGGTGTGGAACTCGACGACGCGGCCGCCGCGCGTTTCCCGTACGAACCGGCCTATCTGCCCGTCAACCGGCTCACGGACGGGACCGTGCACGACTGGTAGCCGCGGCGGCGCGGTACCGGGCGCGGACTCAGCGGCGCCCCACCGGCCCGGGGCGCTCCTCCGGCAGCCGGCCCGCCGCGAGGGCCGCGGCGAGCGCGGCGTGGTCGGCCGCGTTCCGGTCGGCGTAACGCAGCGCGAAGTCGGCCATGGCGCGGTCGAAGGCGTCGGAGCCGCCGAGGTAGTGCGCGATGGCGATCCGGTCGCCGGACCGGGCGTGCGCGCGGGCCAGCGCCGCGCCGCACAGCCGCGCGTAGTCGTGCAGCAGGGGCGGCGACATGTCCTCGACGACGAGCGAGCCCTTCATGTCGCGCAGCTGGCGCCAGTAGAAGTGCCGGCCCTCAGGCCCGGTCACCCACCCCAGGAAGATGTCGCTCGCCGCCTGGAGCAGCCGCTGTCCCGCCACCACCCGGTGGCCCTGATGCGGGTAGGCGCTCTGCTGCAGATGGGGTTCGAGCACGGACCGTTCGGCCTCCCTGATCTGGAGGAACAGCGGATCCCCGGCGTGCCGGCCCTCCAGCAGCACGATGTAGCAGCGCGTCCCGACGCTGCTGACGCCCACGACCTTGCGGGCCGCGTCGATGAAGCGGAACCGGTCGAGGAGTGTGCGCGGCTCCTCCGGGAGTGTGCTCCGGTAGCCGATGAAGATCCGGCGGAGCACGGCCATGTCGAGCCGGCTCACCGGTTCGAGCAGGGGCGGGTCGGGGGTGATCCCGCGCTGCCCCTCCTGCGCGTCGGTCAGCATGTCCAGTGTCCGCAGCCCGATGCGCTCCTCGGTGCGGGCCGGCCGCGACCCGACGCGCTTGCGGTGTTCCGCGCGCAGGAGAGGAAGGATGTCCTCGGCGTCCAGACGCTCGTACCAGACGTCGAGTTCACCGCGGGCGGACAACCGCCGCATCGATATCCGGTAGGCGGCGGACGCGGCGTGCACGGCCTGCCGGGTGTGGGCCTCGGAGTGGCCGTTCTCGCCGGCGGCGACCGCGATGCTCGCGGCGAGCCGCTTCACATCCCACTCGAAGGGGCCGGGAAGCGTCTCGTCGAAGTCGCTGAGGTCGAAGAGCAGCGCGCGCTCGGGCGAGGCGAACACACCGAAGTTCAGCAGATGGGCGTCCCCGCAGAGCTGGACCGTGAGTCCCGTGCGGGGCTGGGTGGCCAGATCCGCGGCCATCACGGCGGCGGCGCCGCGCAGAAAGGCGAACGGGGAGGCGGCCATGCGTTCGTAGCGCAGCGGCAGCAGTTCGGGGACGCGGCCGGCGGTCTGGCGCGCCAGCACGGTGAGCGGATCGAGCCGGTCGGCGGCGGGTATCCACAGACCGTGCGAGGAGCGGGACGCCTCTTTGCGTGCGGCCCGGCCGCGCTCCGCCCGGTCCGCGGGAGTGGTCATCACGGCCCCTCTCCCTCCGCTGGTCGGTGACGCCGTATCGCCGGTGAGCACGAGCATCGCCGTCAGGCGCCGGGGGAGCCCGGCGTGACGGCCATTCGGGTGGTTTTCACACGGGAATGCACCGCGACGGCGGACAGCGGAGCATTCTCGGATTACGGCGTGTCGGCCTGCGACGCGTGCCATGCTCGATAAGCGCCCTCACCCCACGCGACAACGCAACACAGCACGTTCACAGGGCGATTCGGGGAGGTCGGATGGATCCGGTCCGGAAATCCACAGACACGTCGCCCGCCGGTACGGGCCGGTCGCCCGCGCGAACGGGGCCACCACCCGCCGGTGCGCGCCCGTCGCCCGCGGAGCCGCCTCCGCCGTCCGCCGGTACGGGCCGGCCCCCCGGGGACACGGTCCCGGCGCAGGACCGCACGGGCCAGGCGCGCAGGGCACGGCGCCGCGAGCGGCTGCTCACGACCGCCACCGAACTGTTCACCACCCGCGGTTACCCGGCCACGTCCATCGAGCGCATCTGTGTCACCGCGCGCGTCTCCATCCGCGCGTTCTACGAGGAGTTCGAGGGGCGCGAGGCACTGCTGATCGCGCTGCACAACGATGTCGCCCGTTCGGGCATGGAAGCCGCCCTGACGGTCCTCAGCGATCCCGCGACGGAGTCCGCCGACACCCGCGACAGGATCACGGCCCTGACCCGCGCCTACGTGGACGCCGTCACCGTCGATCCCGCCGCCACCCGGATCGCCTTCATCGAGGTCATCGGCGCCGGGCGCGCGGTGGAGGAGCACCGGCTGCTCTGGCGGGGCCTGTGGACCGACTTCCTGATCGGGGAGGCCGAGCGCGCCGTGGAGCGCGGCGAGGCCGTACGGCGCGACTACGGGCTCGCCATGGTCGCCCTCATCGGGGCGGTCAACGAACTGGTCGGGCACTGGGCCCGTAACACCTGCGCGTTCTCGTCGCTGATGCTGGCCGACGAACTGGTCCACCACGCTCTCGCCGTCCTCGGCCTCTCCGCCGGCCACGGCGGATCCGGGCTTGGATCCGGGCTTGGATCCGGGCTTCCCACGGACGGCGGGGACGGCGGGACCGGTGTGGCCGGCCAGAGCAGTGGGGATGGCGGGCGCAGTGGAGATGGCGGGCACAGTGCGGACGCCGGGAACACTGCGGACGGCGTGGGCGGTGCGGACGGCGCGCGCGGCGGGCTCGCGCACGAAGGGAAATGACGCGATGGCCGGACTCTGGCACCAGGTCCTGCGCACCATGTCCCAGCCGGGAGCGTCCCCCGACGACGATCTGCTCGCCCAGGCGGCGGCGGACATCGCGCTGCGTGAACACCCTCATCCGCCCGCCGACGCCCAGGTGGTGCTGGAGATCGCCCGCAGCGAGTTCGCCGCCGTCCTCACGGTCGGGCAGGCGCGGACGGCCCTGGACCGCGCGCGCCGGATGGCGAAGGACGGGCCGGCCCGGTGAGCGGACGGACCGGCGGCGGGGAGATGTGGGTGGCGTGACGGCGTCGTGGTGGACGAGCGGATGACCGAGGCGGTGAAGGTGCGCGCCGTACCCGCGCTGAACAGGCACCGCGTGCGCCTCGGCGCGTACGCCGCGCTCCCGGGCGGATAGCCTGTGACCACGATGAACCGTTTGACGACACCCTGGGGCGAGTTCGGCCTCACCCGATTCCCCGAGCATCCCCGCGACACGCTGCGCGCGTGGGACGCCGCCGACGAGTATCTGCTGCGGCACCTCGCGGGAGCCGACACGGCGCAGGGGGAGGGCGGACGGCCGGGCGACGCGCCGGCGGACGAGGGCCGACCGGACGCGGGCCCGACGGGCGTGGGGCCTTCCGGCGCCGGGCCGGCGGCCGACGCGCAGGAAGGCACCGAACCGACGGACCTGTCGGGCACGGTGGTCGTCGTCGGCGACCGCTGGGGCGCGCTGACCACGGTCCTCGCCGCGCACCGGCTCGAACAGCTCGTCGCGGACCCGCTCGTCCAGATCACCGACTCGTATCTCACCCAGCAGGCGACCCGCGCCAATCTGCGCCGGGCCGGCGTCGGCGGCGATTCCGTACGGCTGCTCTCGGCCAGGGACACCCCGCCGGAACGCGTCGACGTCCTGCTGATCCGTGTCCCCAAGAGCCTCGCGCTGCTGGAGGACCAACTGCACCGGCTCGCCCCTGCGGTGCATCCGGGGACCGAGGTCATCGGCACGGGACGGGTCACCGAGATCCACACGTCCACACTGAGACTGTTCGAGCAGATCCTCGGCCCGACCAGGACCTCGCTCGCGGTCAGAAAGGCACGGCTGATCTTCGGCACGGCCCCGCCGGGGCGCACACGAGCCCCCAGCCCCTGGCCGCACAGCTACGCGCTGCCGGAAGGGCTCGGAACCGTATCGGGCCGTACGGTCGTCAACCACGCGGGGATCTTCTGCGCCGAGCGGCTCGACATCGGTACGCGCTTCCTGCTGCGCAATCTGCCCCGGCGCCACGGACCCGAGCACGTGGTCGACCTCGGCTGCGGCAACGGCGTGGTGGGCACGGCCATGGCGCTGGAGAACCCGGCGGCCAGGGTGACCTTCATCGACGAGTCGTTCTCGGCGGTGGCGTCGGCCGAGGCCACCTTCCGCAAGAACGTCGACGCCGGGACCGCGGCCGAGTTCGTCCTCGGCGACAGCATGACGGACGTACCGGCGGGGACGGCCGATCTCGTGCTGAACAACCCGCCGTTCCACACGCATCAGGCGACCACCGACGCGACGGCATGGCGGATGTTCACCGGGTCGCGCGCCGCGCTGCGGCCCGGGGGCGAGCTGTGGGTCATCGGCAACCGCCACCTCGGCTACCACACCAAGCTGCGGCGGCTCTTCGGCAACTGCGAGACCGTGACCAGTGATCCGAAGTTCGTCATCCTGCGGGCCGTCAAGCGCTGAGTCGGCTCTCGGGCGGCAGGCCGGCCACCGGGGCTTTCGGGGCTTCCTCCAGGCACCTCGCAAAAGCGCTGGATGATTGACCTGAGAATTGTATGTGCGAGCGAATACGGCCTATCTTGTCGCACATGCAGTCCTACACCATCGGTCAGGCGGCCAGGCTTCTCGGGGTCAGCCCCGACACCGCGCGCCGCTGGGCCGACGCGGGCCGGGTCGCGACCCATCGCGACGAGGGCGGGCGCCGTCTCATCGACGGCCGCGCGCTCGCGGCGTTCTCCATCGAGCTCGCGCAGACCGACACGGGCGAGGAGGACGTCTCGTACACCTCGGCCCGTAACGCGTTTCCCGGCATCGTCACCGCCGTGAAGCTCGGAGATGTCGCCGCCCAGGTGGAGATCCAGGCCGGTCCGCACCGGCTGGTCTCCCTGCTGACCCGGGAAGCCGTCGAGGAACTGGGTCTTGAGGTCGGCGTACAGGCCACCGCCCGTGTGAAGTCCACCAGCGTGCACATCGACCGCACGTGACCCGCGCGGTTCCCGAGGCGTCGCGGTGCGCGCCGCGACGCCGCCGTTTCCCGGGCCCGCGCGGCCCGCGGGCCTTCCGTGCCGCACTCCGTACCGCCCCGAGGCGTCGCCCGTCCCCGGCGCTCCTGTCACTGTCCGCTCGCGTGCCCGTACGGGCCCGTACCGCCAAGGAGTCCACCCTCATGTCTCTCGCCCTCACCCGGCGTCGTGCCGCGACCGTGCTCGTGTCCGCCGCCCTGCTCGTGCCGCTGGCCGCCTGCGGCGGCGAAAGCGACAGCAAGAAGGACTCCGGCGCGGGCTCCAGCGCCGAGGCGTCGGCGAGCGGTGCCCACGCGGCGAACCTGACCGTGCTGGCCGCCTCTTCGCTGACCGATGTGTTCAAGACGGCGGGCGCCGCCTACGAGAAGGCGCACCCGGGCACGAAGGTGACGTTCTCCTTCGCCGGTTCGCAGGAGCTGGCCGCGCAGGTCAAGCAGGGCGCTCCCGCCGACGCGCTGGTCACCGCCGACACCAAGACGATGGACGGTCTCCGGGGCGACACCGGCTCTCCGGAGATCATCGCCAGGAACCGGCTGGTGATCGCCACCGGCGAGGGCAACCCGGACCGGATCGAGAGCCTGAAGGACCTCGCCGACCCCAAGCTGAAGGTCGTCCTGGCCGCGCCCGAGGTGCCCGTCGGCCGCTACGGCAAGCAGGTCCTGGACGCGCAGAAGATCGTGGTCAAGCCGGTCTCGCAGGAGCCGAACGTGCGCGCCGTGCTGAGCAAGGTCGAGCTGGGCGAGGCCGACGCGGGCATCGTCTACAAGACCGACGCCGAGTCCGCGACCGGCAAGGTCGACGCCGTCGCCATCCCCGACGCGCAGAACGCCATCGCCGCCTACCCCGCCGCCACCCTCAAGACCTCCGAGCACACCGAGGCCGCCGCCGCGTTCGTCGGCTGGCTCAGCGGGCCCGAGGCGCAGAAGATCCTCCAGGACGCCGGGTTCCAGAAGCCGTAACCCCCGGCGACTCCACCACCCAGGACCCCCGATGAGACGCACGCATGCCCGAGGCACCGGCGCTCCCGTCGCGCTGGCGCTTCCCGCGCTGCTCGCGATCGCGTTTCTGCTGCTGCCCCTGCTCGGCATTCTCGTCCGCACCCCCTGGGGCGATCTGGGGACGCATCTCACCTCTCCTGGTGTGGTGGAGGCGCTGCGGCTGTCGCTGCTCGTCTCCTTCTGGGCGCTCGGTCTGTCTCTGCTGCTCGGGGTGCCTCTGGCATGGCTGCTGGCCCGGGTGAGGTTCCCGGGCAAGACGCTGGTGCGCGCACTGGTCCTGCTGCCGATGGTGCTGCCGCCCACGGTCGGCGGGGTCGCGCTGCTGCTCGGTTTCGGCCGGCGGGGGCTGCTCGGGCCCTGGCTTGAGGACTCCTTCGGCATCACCCTGCCGTTCCACACCTCGGGCGCGGTGATCGCCGCGACGTTCGTGGCGATGCCGTTCCTCATCATCAGCCTCGAAGGCACCCTCGCCGGAATGCGGCCCGCCTACGAGGAGACCGCCGCGTCCCTGGGCGCCTCGCCGGTACGGGTGTTCCTCACCGTCACCCTGCCCATGGTCGCCCCGGGGCTCGTCGCGGGCGCCGCGCTGACCTGGGCGCGCGCCCTCGGCGAGTTCGGCGCCACGATCACCTTCGCGGGCAACCTCCCCGGCACCACCCAGACCCTTCCGCTCCAGGTCTATCTGCTGCTCCAGGACTCACCTGAGGCCGCGACCTCCGTCTCCCTGCTGCTGCTCGCCATCGCGATGGCCGTACTGATCGCCCTGCGGGGACGCTGGACGGGCGTGACGGCCGACCGCGTACCGGGCCGTGCGCCGCTGCCGGACGACACCGACGCGACGTCCGTACCGTCCGGATCCGCAGGACCTGACGACACCGCCCTCCCGGCGGGCAAGTCCCCGGCCCCGGCGGAACATTGGCGGCTGCACGCGGAGGTCACCGGCTTCAACCGGCTCGTCCTGGACGCCGAGCCCGGCACGACCATCGCCGTCGTCGGCCCCAACGGCGCGGGCAAGACGACACTGCTGCGCGCCCTCCTCGGCCTCACCCCGCGCGCCCACGCCGAACTCCGCCTCGGCGACCGCGATGTCACCGGCCTCCCGCCGCACCGCCGCGGCGTCGCCTGGGTCCCGCAGGACGGCGCCCTCTTCCCCCATCTCAACGCGCTCGCCAACACCGCGTACGGCCTGCGCGCCCATGGCGTCCCCCGCGCCGAGGCCCGCCGCAGCGCGCGGGAGTGGCTCGACCGGCTCGGTGTCGGGCAACTCGCCCACCGCAAGCCGCACCAGCTCTCCGGCGGCCAGGCGCAGCGGGTCGCGCTGGCCCGCGCGCTCGCCGCCCGCCCCCGGCTGCTGCTCCTCGACGAGCCGCTCGCCGCGCTCGACCAGACCACCCGGGCGCGGGTGCGGCACACCCTGCGCGGCCATCTCGACGGCTTCGGCGGTGTCTGTCTGATTGTCACCCATGATCCGGTCGAGGCCGTCTCGCTGGCCGACCGGGTGCTCGTACTCGACGACGGCAGGGTTCTCCAGGACGCCCCGCCCGCCGAGGTGACCCGCAACCCGCGCTCGCCGTGGGTCGCCCGGATGCTCGGGCGCAACGCCTGGGCGGGCAGGTCGGGGCCCGCCGGGTTCGAACTCACCGCCGGCGGGCGGCTGATCGTCGCCGAGCCGCCCGCCGAGGGCACGGCCGCTCTCGCGATCATCGCCCCGGAGGCCGTCTCCGTACACCGCGAGCGCCCCGCCGGCAGCCCGCGCAACGTCTGGCCCGGCACGGTGCGCGAGATCACCGCGCTCGGCAGCAGGCTGCGCGTACTGATCACCTCGGACGAGGCCCCCGATCTGGTCGCCGAGATCACGCCGCAGTCCGCCGCCGAGCTGGGCCTGGCCGACGGCGTATCCGTATGGACCAGTGTCAAGGCCACCGAGGTCACCCTCGTCGCCCTGTGAGACCGGGCCCGCCGGGGAGGTCCCGCCGGCGGCGCGGGCCTGACAGGGTGAGTACGCGGACCGAGCAGGGGAGCGAGCGATGTTGCTGCGTCAGCTGGAGTATCTGGTGGCACTCGCCAGGGAGCGGCACTTCGCCCGTGCCGCGGCGGCCTGTTACGTGTCGCAGCCCTCGCTGTCCGCGGCGATCCGCAAACTGGAACACGAACTGGACGTGCCCATCGTCCAGCGAGGCCGCCGCTTCGAGGGGCTGACCCCCGAGGGCGAACGGGTGCTGCTGTGGGCGCACCGCATCCTCGCCGAGCGCGACGCCCTGCGCCATGAACTCTCCGCGATGCGCGACGGCCTGGCCGGCACCCTGCGGCTGGGCGCCATCCCCACTGCCCTGACCGCCGCCTCCCTGCTCACCACCCCCTTCGTGGAACGCCATCCCCGGGCCCGGGTCTCGCTCGACTCCCTCTCCTCCCGCGAGATCGCGCAGCGGCTGGCCGAGTTCGAACTGGACATCGCGCTCACCTATCTGGACGACGACAGCCTCGGTCATGTCCGCAGGAGTCCGCTGTACGAGGAGCGCTATCTGCTGCTCACCCCGCACGACGGATCGATGACCGGCCGCCCGGCCGCCCGCTGGGCGGAGATCGCCGGGCTGCCGCTCTGTCTGCTCTCCCCGCAGATGCGCAACCGCCGCATCATGGACGAGTACTTCGCCGCCGAGGGTGTGACGGCCGTGACCCCCGCCATCGAGACGGATTCCGTCGCCGGTCTGTACGCGCATCTCGCGGCCGGCCACTGGTCGAGCGTCATTTCCCACGCCTGGCTGCATATGTTCGGAGTTCCCGACGGAATGCGGGTGATTCCGCTGGAACACCCGGCGCGCGGACCGCGTGTGGGCCTGGTCATCGCCGACCGCAGCCCCGAACCCGTGCTGGCCAGAGCCCTGTTGGAGATAGCCAGGGAAGCGGGCGTACGAGAGGCGCTCGACCGGCTCCTGGACACCTATCTGAGTCCGGCGCCCCCGCCGGGAGATTCGGCATAGCCGTTTCCTATCCCGACATAGAAGCGTTCATTTTGACCATGACCCGGCGGTGCAGGAGTGTTGAAGACATCTTCCCGCAGCAATGAATGAGGAGCCGCAGTCATGGCAAAGGTGCTGTGTGTGCTGTACGACGACCCGGTCGACGGATACCCCAAGACCTACGCCCGGGACGACCTCCCGCGTATCGACCACTACCCGGGCGGCCAGACCACCCCCACTCCGCAGGGCATCGACTTCACCCCCGGGCAGCTCCTCGGCAGTGTCTCCGGTGAGCTGGGGCTGCGTACGTTCCTGGAGTCCCGCGGCCACACCCTCGTCGTCACCTCGGACAAGGACCGCGAGGGCTCGGTCTTCGACCAGGAGCTGGTCGACGCCGATGTGGTCATCTCGCAGCCGTTCTGGCCCGCCTATCTGACGGCGGAGCGCATCGCCAAGGCCGAGAACCTGAAGCTCGCCATCACGGCGGGCATCGGCTCCGACCATGTCGACCTCGACGCCGCCATCGCCAAGGGCATCACCGTCGCCGAGGTCACGTACTGCAACAGCATCAGCGTCGCCGAGCACGTCGTGATGATGACGCTGTCGCTCGTACGGAACTACCTGCCCTCGCACCAGTGGGTCCTGGACGGCGGCTGGAACATCGCGGACTGCGTCGCCAGGTCGTACGACCTGGAGGGCATGCAGGTCGGCACCGTCGCCGCGGGCCGGATCGGGCTCGCCGTCCTGCGCAGGCTGGCACCCTTCGACGTCGGGCTGCACTACACCGACCGGCACCGGCTGCCCGAGTCCGTCGAGCAGGAGCTGGGGCTCACCTGGCACGAGAGTGCGGCCGACATGGTCCCGCACTGCGACGTGGTGACGATCAACGCCCCCCTCCACCCCGAGACGGAGGGACTCTTCGGCGACGAACTGCTCGCCACCATGAAGCGCGGGGCCTACCTCATCAACACCGCCCGCGCGAAGATCGCCGACCGCGACGCCATCGACCGCGCGCTGCGCAGCGGCCAGCTCGCCGGGTACGCGGGCGACGTGTGGTACCCGCAGCCCGCGCCGGCCGACCACCCCTGGCGCACCATGCCGCACCACGGCATGACCCCGCACATCTCCGGCTCCTCGCTCTCCGCCCAGGCCCGCTATGCCGCCGGGACCCGGGAGATCCTGGAGTCCTGGTTCGCGGACACCCCGCTGCGCGACGAGTATCTGATCGTCGACAAGGGGGCGCTGGCCGGGGTCGGCGCGCACTCGTACTCCGTGAAGAACACCTGACCTGGACTCCGCTCCGGACACCTGATCAGGCGCTTGATCAGGACATCTGATCCTCTGTCACAGCTCCTCGTGACAAAGTGATCTGACGTCGATTCAGCCGCTCCCGGCGCACGCTTCCGGCCGGGGCGGCTGTGTCGCGTCCGCTCGCGCGTTCGGCACACTGGTGCCGTGTCCACACTTCCTCACCAGGTACAACAGGGCCTTCCGACCGGCCATATGGTCGTCTGCGGCGACGACACCCTGGCCCACCGGCTGGCGAGCGAGCTGCGCGACGTCTATGGCGAGCGGGTGACGCTCGTCGTCCCGCCGGTACGCCCCTCCCGCCTCCCGCCCGCGCCGCTGGCCGGTCTGGGCAGGGCCTCGGCCTTCTTCGGACGGATGTCCGCGGCCATGGCCCGTACGGCCGCGACGCTCCCGGAGCCGGCGGGGGAGGGGGCCAGGAGACCGGACGGTCCGCGTCTCCTCGAAGCGGCGGAACTCGACGAGGACGTCCTCGTCGACGCCGGAGTGGAGGACGCGGCGGCGCTCGCCCTCGTCCATGACGACGACGACATCAATATCCGGGTCGCCCTCGCCGCCCGCCGGCTCAACCCGCAGCTGCGACTGGTCATCCGGCTCTACAACCGCAAGCTCGGCCAGCATCTGGAGGAGCTGCTCGACCAGGCGGCGGCCGTCGCCCTCCCCGGTCTCGACCGGGCGGCCCTGGACGCCACCACCACCGTCCTCTCCGACGCCGACACCGCCGCCCCCGCGCTGGCCGCCACCGCCGTCGCGGGGACCAGCAAGGTGGTACGGGCCGACGGCCTGCTGCTGCGCGCCGTGGAGCGCAACCCGCCGGGGCCAGGCGAGGTCGCCGACCCGGGGCTGTGCACCCTCGCGCTGCTCTCCGCCACCACCAACGACCCCGCCGGGGCGGAGGGTTCGGACAACAGCGGTCAGGACGGCCCGCGGCTGCTGCCCGACGACGCGAGCGCCGCCGCCGCCACCGGACGCGGCACGGTCGTGCTGGAAGCCGTCTCGCACGCCGCCCCCGACCTGCCGCCGCGCAGGCTCACGGGCCGCGGCGCCCCGCTCACCTCACTGTTCTCCCGCAGGCTGCGGTGGTCCTTCGCCGGGATCATCGCCGCCGTACTCGCCCTCGCGGTCGTGTCGTCGCTGGTCACCGGGGCCCATCCGCTGGGCGCGATGTACCTCACGCTGCTCGATCTCTTCGCCATCGGCGATCCGGCCGTGGGTGAGCCCGCGCCCCGGCAGGTCATGCAGCTCCTCGCCATGGTCACCGGGGTCCTGCTGCTGCCGGTGGTGCTCGCGGCGGTCCTGGAGGCGCTCGGCACGTTCCGTACGGCATCGGCGCTGCGCCGGCCGCCCCGCGGCATCTCCGGTCATGTCGTACTCCTCGGACTCGGCAAGATCGGCAGCCGGGTGCTCGTACGCCTGCGTGAGCTGGGCATCCCCGTGGTGTGCGTGGAGGAGGACCCCGACGCGCGGGGGATCGCGCTCGCCCGCGCGCTGCGGGTGCCGACCGTCCTGGGAGACGTGACCCAGGAGGGGGTGCTGGAGGCGGCCAAGATCGAGCGGGCACACGCCCTGCTCGCCCTCACCAGCGTGGACACCACGAATCTTGAGGCCGCGCTGTACGCCCGCTCCGTCGCCCCCGATCTGCGGGTGGCGCTGCGGCTGTACGACGACGACTTCGCGACCGCCGTCTACCGCACCCTGCGCGCGGCGCACCCCGGGGCGCTCACCCGCAGCCGCAGCGTCTCCACCCTGGCGGCCCCCGCCTTCGCCATCGCCATGATGGGGCGCCAGATCCTCGGGGCGATCCCGGTGGAACGCAAGGTGCTGCTGATGGCCGCCATCGATGTCGCGGGTCATCCGCGGCTGGAGGGCCGTACGGTCGCGGAGGTGTTCCGGCCGGGCGCCTGGCGGGTCATCGCGCTGGACACCGCAGCCCCGGGGGACCGGGTGCCCGATCTCGCCGACACCCGGCTCGATCACGAGGAGCGGCGGCCGGCCGGGCTGGTCTGGGACCTGCACCCCGGCTATGTGCTGCACCCACGGGACCGCGTGGTGCTGGCGGCGACCCGCAGGGGCCTGGCGGAGCTGCTGGGGCGGCGGTCGGCCTCCCGGACCCGCCCGGCGGGGTGATCCCCGGTCCCCGCGGCTGCGGCGCGGCCTCCCGCCGCGGCGTACCGGGGATGCGGCGGGGCCTGGCGGGCACGAGAATGGCGAACACCGGATGAACGAGGAGGCGGCATGAACGCAGAGTCCACGGCGCAACCGGAACCCGAGAGCGTGACCCCCGACCGGCTGCTGCACACCGGCGCCTGCGACCAGGTCACGGCCGAAGATCTCACGCTCGCCTCCGGCCGCGATCTCACCCCGGAGAACATCGAATGGGCCAGGCGCCGACTGGCCGAGAGGGGCCGCGCGGCCATCGAGGAGCAGCTGCCCTAGAGCAGCGGCCCTTCCCGGCCACGCGCCCCGAGCGCGTCCCGCCGAGCGGTGGGGCGCGCTTCTTCATGCGACCCGCTCGGTCTGACCGGGCGTCACCCCGTGGCGGCGGTCTCGCGGAACACCGCGCACGACGAGGGGGGTTACGCGGTCAGTGTGGCCGGCGCAGGCCCGCGACGAGGAGTGCGACCAGTCCGCGTGCGTCGTAGTCGGGGTCGCTGTCGGCGCCGACGCAGAGGTTTCCGATGCCGTGCATGAGCTGGAGGGCGTCGAAGCCGGAGCGGATCTCACCGGCGGCGACGGCGGCGTCGAGGAGCTCGGCGCACACCGGCACGAGCCGGTCGAGGAAGTAGGCGTGCAGCGTCTCGAAGCGGGCGTTGTCGGTCCGCAGCGCGGCGGCGAGCCCGTGCTTGGTGACCAGGAAGTCGACGAAGAGGTCCACCCACCGGCCGAGCGCCGCGTGCGGTGTCGGGCCGGCCGCCAGCAGGACCGGCCCGGCTTCGGCGCAGGCGTCGACCTGGTGGCGGTAGACGGCGATGACGAGGTCCGCCCGGGTGGGGAAGTGGCGGTAGATCGTGCCCATCCCGACGCCGGCCTTGGCGGCGATATCGCGTACCGGCGCTTCCACCCCCGAGGTGACGAAGACCGTGGCGGCCGCCTCCAGCAGGGTCTGGCGGTTGCGCCGGGCGTCCTTGCGCCGGGAACCGGCCGCGTCTCCCGCGCCCTGGTTCGGGCCGCTGTCGTTCACCGCGACGCTCCTTCCGTGAGGTACACAGCGGAACGATGATCCGTATCGCGAGTGGAGCACGGTTCCGTTTCGCCCATGATGGCAGACCCGGGGGGCCGGGTGCGTGGCGCCTGACCTCGCACCGGTGATCGCCCCCGGGCCGCGGCCCCGCTGATCGCATCCGTAAGCTCGCGTCCTCCCGTTCGTCACCGAACTCGCTTACGCTCCCTCTCGGTTGACATGCCCAAGACATGCGCAACGGGAGGAACAAGGGATATGGCAAAGCTCCTTCGCACCACGGTGGCGGCCGGTGTCGTCGCCGTGCTCGCCTTCGCCACCACGTCGGCCGGCGCCGCCGACACGGGCACGCTGCCGTACCCCTCCACCACCGGGGTCGGTGTCCACAACGCGTACGAGAAGGCCACCTTCCCGTACTTCGCGGACGCCCTGGACTCCGGCGCCGGGATGCTCGAACTCGACGTATGGACCAATGTGTTCGGCGCCTCCTGGCGCGTGTCCCACAGCAATCCGCTGGGCAATGACAACAACTGCGCCAACGCCACCACGGTGAGCCAGCTCCGTACCAACGCGCAGAACCGCGATCTGGCCGGCTGTCTGACCGACCTCAGGACCTGGCACGACGCCCACCAGGGCCACCGGCCCATCGTCATCAAGATCGAGATGAAGGACGGTTTCCAGGGGCAGGCCGGCCGTGGCCCCGCCGCCCTCGACGCGCTGCTCACCAGCAAGCTCGGCGACGCGCTCTACCGCCCCGCCGACCTGGTGGGCGACCGCGCCGACCTCGACCAGGCCGCCCAGGCCGGCGCCTGGCCGACGCGCGCGCGGATGGCCGGCAAGTTCATCGTCGAGCTGATCCCCGGCACGGTGGAGGAGCAGAACCCGCTCGACACCCTGTGGACCGACCGTGAGTACGCCATCCATCTGCGTGACCTCAAGGCGGCGGGACGGCTGGGCGAGGCCGCGGCCTTCCCCGCCGTCCACAAGGCCACCGCCGGTGATCCGCGCACCCGCTACACGGACGCGACGATCAGGCCCTGGTTCGTGTTCTTCGACGGCGACGCCTCCGCCTACGCGGCGGGCACCATCGACACCGCCTGGTACGCGCAGCGGAACTATTTCCTGCTCATGACGGACGCCCACAACGTCCCGCCGGCCATCGACGGCTCCAACCCCACCGAGCAGCAGGCCCGCGACCGGCTGACGCTGCTGGCCCAGCGGAACGCCAGTCTGATCTCGGCCGACTGGCGCTCGCTGCCGACAGTGCTCGCGACCGTCGTCCCGCGCGGCTGAGGAACCCGGCGCGGCTGAGGAGCCCGGCGCGCCGCATCCCGCCGGTTCCCCGGCGCGCGGCATCCGTATCGCCGTGGGGAACCGCACACGTCCCGGGGCCGGTACCGCTCACCGGCCCCGGGGCTCGCCGCCGGGGCCGGGACGGGCCGGTCACACGGCCGCGTCCGTCCCGTGCCGCCGGCCGGGCTCCGTCGCATCCCCGTCCGTCGCATCCCCGTCCTGCGCATCCCCGTCGTGCGCGTCCCGGTCGCCCACATCCCGGCCGCCCACGTCCCGCTCGTGCGCCCCGAGGACCGTCTCCACCGTGTCCGCCTCCGTCGCGGACTTGTCCTCGCGGTAGCGGACCACCCGGGCGAAGCGCAGCGTCACACCCGCCGGGTAGCGGGACGAGCGCTGGAGACCGTCGTACGCGATCTCGACCACCAGCTCGGGACGTACGGTCACGGTGAAGCCGTCGTCCCGGACCGCCAGTTCCCGCAGACGCTCCGTCTGCCACTCCAGCATCTGGTCCGTCAGCCCTTTGAAGGTCTTGCCGAGCATCGCGAACGAGCCGTCCGGCCGGCGCGCGCCCAGATGCAGATTGGAGAGTCTGCCGGTGCGCCTGCCGTGCCCCCATTCCGCGGCGAGCACCACGAGATCCAGGGTGTGCACCGGTTTCACCTTCAGCCAGCCCGCCCCGCGCCGCCCCGCGTTGTACGGGGTGTCGAGCGCCTTGATCACCACACCCTCATGGCCCCGGGCCAGGGTGTCGCGCAGGAACGCCTCCGCGGCCCGCGCCTCCTCCCGGGCCGTGCCGCTGACCACGAGCCGCCGTACCCGCATCGGCCCGGGGACCAGCCGCGCCAGCGCCTCGTACCGCTCCGCGCACGGCAGTTCCAGCACGTCCTCGCCCCCGGCGGCGAGGATGTCGAAGAAGACCGGCGACAGCGGCACGGCCGCCGCGGCGGACTGTACGTCCATCCGCGAGCCGACCCGGCTCGCGATCTCCTGGAACGGCCGCGGTCTGCCCTCCGCGTCCAGCGCGATGACCTCGCCGTCCAGGACGAAGCGGTCGCCCGGCAGCTCCAGCGCGATCGCGGTCACCTCGGGCAGCCGGTCCGTGATGTCGTCGAGCGTGCGCGTGAAGATCCGTACCGTCGGCCCGTCGCGGTGCACCTGCACCCGGATGCCGTCCAGTTTCTCCTCGATGGCGCACTCCCCGAGCCGGTCGATCGCCTCCGCGACGCTCGCCGCGCTCTGCGCGAGCATCGGCAGTACGGGCCGCCCCACCGTGAGGAGGAATTCCTCCAGCACCCGCGGCCCCTCCGCCAGCAGCCGCTCCGCCACCTTCTGGAGGGAGCCGGCCAGCATCACCGCCCGGCGCACCGCGGCCGGCCGCGCGCCCGAGGTCTCCGCCAGCGCCTCGACGGCCACGGCGTCCAGCGCGCCCTGGCGCACCTCGCCGGACATCAGCCCCACCAGGAAGCGCTGCTCCTCCTCCGTGGCCGCGCCCAGCAGTTCCTGGACCAGCCGCCGTCGCTCGCTCTGTGCCCCGCGGCCCGCCACGGCCGCGAGGGCGGTGAAGGTGGCGTCGACCCGGTGCACGGTCAGCCCGGCGCGGTCCGCGGGCGGGGGCGGGTCCTTCAGCGCGTTCCAGCCGACTCCGATCCTGCCCTGCGGCAGCCGCCCGGCCAGATACGGAATGACGACGGGCACGTCCTCGGGGCCCGCCGTACGGAAGAGTCCGGCCAGCAGGGAGATCTTCCGGGAGCGGGCCGAGGTCTCGGCGACCTCCCGGGAGACATGCGCGAGCGGTGCCAACAGCATGCTGCCATCGTGCTACGCCGCGCGCGGGTCCGCCCGTCCTGGCCGGATACCCGCCGGCGCGCGAGCCTGGCAAGCTCGAATCGAACAACTCTATGGTCTACGAACGTATGGCCGAGAGTCGGCGAGGGAGGCAGGCATGGGCGAGACCGGCACCGGCACCGGCGCCACCGGCCCCGCAGCCCCTACCGTCCCCGCCCCCGACCCCGGGCTCTTCGGACCCCGTTCCGTCACCTGGCAGCTGCACGGCGACCCGGTCATGTGGATCGCCGGGATCCGCGCCCTCTACCTCCAGGCGCTGCACCCCCGCGCGGTGCGCGGCGTGACGCAGAACAGCGACTTCCGGCACGACGCCTGGGGCAGGCTCCGCCGCACCGCCGGGTTCGTGGGCACCATCAGTTACGGCACGACCGAGGCCGCCGAGCGGGCCGGCGCCCGGGTCCGCGCCATACACCGCCGTCTCACGGCCACCGACCCCGCGACGGGCGAGCGCTACGGCGTCGACGAACCGGAGCTGCTGCTCTGGGTGCACTGCGCCGAGGTCGACTCGTATCTCCAGGTCCTGCGCCGCTCCGGCATCCCGCTCGGCGACGCGCTCGCCGACCGCTATGTGGCCGAACACCGCGAGGGCGCCCGGCTGGTCGGCCTCGATCCTGACCGGGTCCCGGCCACCACCGCCGAGCTGGCCGGGTATTTCGCACAGGTGCGTCCCGCACTGGCCTGCGGACCCGAGGCGCGCGAGGTCGACGACTTCCTGCGCAGGCCGCCGGTCCCCGCCCCGCTGGTCCCGGCCCGTGCGCTGCTCTGGCGGCGGGTGGCCTCCCTCGCCTACGCGTCGCTGCCGCCGTACGCCCACGAGCTGTACGGCAGGCCCGCGCCCGATCCCGGGACCGTCACCCGTCGGCTCACCGCGACCGGAAACCTGTTGCGCCTCATTCCCGCCCGGGTGCGATGGCAGCTGCCGCCCAAGCACATTCTCCGGGCCATGGCCAGGCTCGGCGCCGACACCCGTCCCGCCCCGTACACACTCCAGGACGGTGCGGCCATACTGGACGGGCCGGGGAGGGCGCAGCGAGGTGACGGGGGCGACAGCACGCGATGGCGGACACCAGGCTGATCCAAGGCCGCTACCGGCTGCTCGACCGGATCGGGCGCGGGGGGATGGGCGAGGTGTGGCGGGCGCGCGACGAATCGCTCGGCAGGCAGGTCGCGGTCAAATGCCTCAAGCCGCTGGGCCCGCAGCAGGACCAGTCCTTCACCCGGATCATGCGGGAGCGGTTCCGCAGGGAGGCGCGGGTCGCCGCCGCTCTCCAGCACCGGGGCGTCACCGTCGTCCATGACTTCGGCGAGGACGACGGCGTGCTCTATCTCGTGATGGAGCTGCTCGACGGACGCAATCTCAGCCAGCTGCTGGAGGACAACCAGCAGCATCCGCTGCCGGTGCCGCATGTCGTCGACATCGCCGAGCAGGTCGCGGACGCCCTCGCGTACACCCATGGCCAGGGCATCATCCACCGCGACCTGAAGCCCGCCAACATCATGCGGCTCTCCGACGGCACGGTGAAGATCTGCGACTTCGGCATCGCGCGGCTCGGCCATGACATCGGCTTCACCTCGCGGCTGACCGGCACGGGCATCGCGATGGGCACACCGCACTACATGTCGCCCGAGCAGATCGGCGCCGGCCAGGTCGACCACCGCAGCGATCTCTACTCGCTGGGCTGTGTGCTGTACGAGATCGCCACCGGCGCCCCGCCGTTCGACCTGGGCGACACCTGGGCGGTACTGGTCGGCCACCGCGACACGATCCCGGAGCCGCCGCGCAAGCACCGGTCGGAGCTGCCGGAGTTCTTCGACCGGCTCGTCCTCGACCTGCTGGCCAAGACACCGGAGGAGCGGCCCACCGACGCGGGGGATCTGCGGCGCAGGATCGGCGCCGCGCGCACGGCCCCGGGCCCGGCGGGCACGGTCCCGGGGAGCGTGGCGCCCGGGTACACGGGCGCCGTGAGCACGGGACCGGTGAGCACCGGGCCGCACACACCCCCGGCGTTCCCCGCGCGGGACGAGGGCCCCGCGGCGTACGGTCCGGGCGGCTGGGGGCCGCCGGGTGGTCCCCGGCTGCCGGCCTGGGCCCGCTCCATGACCACCGGTCACAAGGCGACCGGTGTGTCCGTGCAGCGGCCCACCCCGCCCGACCACTCCGCGGGTCTCACCGGCGAGTGGACCCGCCCGGCCGATCCGCGCGCCACCACCGGGACGTACCCGGCCGCGGCGCGGCCCACCCCGTCCCCCGAGCAGCTCGCCGTCCTCGTCAGCCGGCACAACGCGGGTCTGAGCCTCGGCCGGCTCGGCCGCTGGGAGGAGGCGGGCGAGGTGCACCGCGCGGTCGCCGCGGAACGCGAGCACGCCCTCGGCCCCGACCATCCCGACACCCTCGCCAGCCGGTACGAGGTCGGGTTCACGCTCAGCAGGACCGGGCGGGCGGCGGACGCGCTGCGCGAGTTCACCCGTGTCGCGGAGGGCCGGGCCCGCGCGCTCGGCCAGGACCATCCGGAGACGCTCGCCGCCCGCCAGGAGATGGCGTTCGCGCTGGGGCAGCTCGGACGGCATTTCGAGGCTCATGACGTGTTCGCCACGGTGCTCGCCTCGCGCGAGCGCACGATGGGTCCCGACCATCCGGACACCCTGCGCTGCCGCCACAACCTGGCGTACAACCTCAGCCGTCTCGGCCGGCTGGAGGACGCGTACCGGCTGGCCCACTCGGTCGCCGCCGCGCGCGCCAGGGTGCTCGGCGCCGACCATCCCGACACGCTGGTCAGCCAGTACGAGGTGGGCTACGCGCTGGGACGGCTCGGCCGCTGGCCGGAGGCGCTGGGCGCCTACCGTGAGGTGGCCGCCGTCCGTGCCCGCGCGCTGGGCCCCGACCACCCCGACACGCTCTCCGCGCGCTACGAGATCGGCATCAGCCTGGGACGGCTGGGCCGCAGCGAGGAAGCCCTCGATCTGTACCGCGGGCTCGTCGCCGACCGGCGCCGTGTCCAGGGGCCGCTGCATCCGGAGACCCTGCGGGCCCGGCACGGCTTCGGCGTCAACCTGGGCCGGCTCGCGCGCTGGGACGAGGCGCTCGCCGAGGCCCGTGAGGTGTGCGCGGCCCGGGAACAGGTCCTCGGCGCCGACCATCCCGACACCCTCGTCAGCCGCCGGGAGATCGCCGTCGGCCTGGGCTGGCTGGACCGCTGGCCCGAGGCCCTGACCGTCTACCGGAGGGTCGCGGAGGCGCGGGACCGGGTCCTGGGCCCCGTCCACCCGGAGACCCTGGCGGCCAGGAACGACGAGGCGCACTGCCTGGAGCAGCTGGGACGGGGGGCCGAGGCGGTGGAGCTGTACCGCCAGGTCGCCGCGTTGCGCCAGCAGCACGGCACCAGGGGCCGCTGAGCGCGCGTCCCCGCCCCTCGTCCGCCCGTAGCCCCAGGCCAAGGTCGCACAGGCCAAGGCCGCGATCGCCCCCCGTCCGCCCCGTACCCCCTGAGGGGCGCCGGCCCGTCGTCCGGGGCGGCCACCACCGTCAGTCCTCCGACGCCACCCAGCCGGCCGCCTCGATACGCGCCGCGTCCTCCCGCCGCGCCTCGTCGAAGACCGGGCGCCCACCGTCCTCGATCCGCAGCCCGTCCACGTACGCGCCCCGTCCCCCGTACAGCCGGTCCGTCGTGTACCGCCAGCGCAGCCGCACCGCCGTATCGCGCCAGGCCGCCAGGTCCGCGGTCAGCCGGTGCCAGACACGCCCCGACCAGCCCGTGGCCGAACCCGCCGGGTGCGCCAGCGGCTCCTGCCCGGTGCGTACGGTCGTGAAAGGCACCGGCCGCCAGCTCTTCCCGGCGTCGGCCGACGCCTCCAGGAACAGCCCGTCCGCGTCCGGCTCGGTGTCCCACCACAGCGCACAGCGCAGCACCCCGGCGCGGGCCGTGACCGGGGGCAGGGTCAGCGTGGCCGTCGTGGCGCCCGCCATGCCCGAGAACCACGCGGTACGGCCGTGCGCGGGCCGCACCGCGACGGCCCGCGCCATCCGGTCGGCCGTCGCGGCGCGCGGCGCGCTGCCGGACCGCCAGCTCCGCACGGGGTGCACCGAGTTGCCCAGGACGATCAGGAAGGAGTCGGTGGTCGGGTCGAGGACGAGACTGGTGCCGGTGAACCCGGTGTGCCCCGCCGTGCGCGGGGTGGCCATCGCGCCCATGTACCAGTGCTGGTACAGCTCGAAGCCCAGTCCGTGGGCGTCGCCGGGGAAGCCGGAGTTGAAGTCCGTGAACATCAGCTCGACGGACTCGGGCCGCAGGATCCGGGCCCGGCCGTAGGCGCCGCCGTTCAGCAGCGTACGGGCGAGGACCGCCAGGTCCCAGGCGCGGGAGAAGACTCCGGCGTGGCCCGCGACCCCGCCGAGGCTGTAGGCGTTCTCGTCGTGCACCTCGCCCCACACCAGCCCCCGGTCAAGCCCGGACCACGGCGGGCGCGCGTCCTCGGTGGCGGCGATCTTCGGTCTCCAGGAGACGGGCGGGTTGTAGCGCGTGCGGTGCATCGAGAGCGGAGCGGTGATCTCGTCGCAGAGCAGGGTGTCCAACGTGCGACCGGTGATCCGCTCCAGGATCAGCTGGAGCGTGATCAGATTGAGGTCCGAGTACAGATAGGCCGTGCCGGGCGGGCTCACCGGGGCCTCGTTCCACAGCAACTGGAGCTTGCCCTCGTACGTCGGCGCCGTATAGAGCGGGACCCAGGCACGGAAGCCGGACGTGTGCGTCAGCAGCTGGCGCACGGTCACGTCCTGCTTCCCCGCCCGGCCGAACTCCGGGAGATAGGTGGTGACACGGGCCGCCAGCTCCAGTTCTCCGCGCTCGATCCGCTGGACGGCGAGGATCGAGGTGAACAGTTTGGAGAGGGAGGCGAGATCGAAGACCGTGTCCTCGGCCATCGCGATCCGCCGCTCGGGCGGCAGCTCCACTCCGGTGTCGGTCTTCTCGTCGTACGCCGCGTAGCGAACGGCCGCACCGAGCGGCCGGTGCAGGGCGACCGTCCCTCCGCGCCCGGCGAGCAGCACGGCGCCCGCGTACCAGGGGTGCGCCGGTGAGGGGCCGAGGAAGGCCGTCGCCTCGTCGACCAGCCGGTCCAGCTGGCCGGGGAGGAGGCCGGCCCGCTCGGCGGAGCCGTGCCGCAGCGTCGTCCGCCCCCTGCCGCCGGACCCGCCACGCGGTCCCGCCGCGGCGGCGCGGGCCGCGCCGTCGGCGAACGGGATCGGCGCCACGGCGAGTGCGCCGCCCAGCGCCAGCACGCCCCTGCCCAGCCCGCGCCGGCTCAGAGGCCGCGCATCGCTCCGCCCGGCGTCCCGCCCGCCGCTCCGCCCGCCGTCCCCCGCGCTGGTCCGCGCGCGGCTCCGTCCGCCGCCCTCCGTACCGCTCGCTCCCTGTTCGTCCGCCCGGTCCTCCGCCATGCGGCAGCCCTCCCCTGAACGTCGTCTCCTGGGATCTCACCGTCAGGACCTCTTACCACAGCGGAACTGACACCGCATCACGGGGGACGGCACGGGGCCGCCGTACGGCGCCGTCACCGAGCGCACCACCAGCACCTCTGGCAGCGTGAGGCGCATGAGGACGAGCATCGGCATCAGGTCACTGATGTCCCAGTGGACCGTGGTGGTGCCGCTGGTCGCGGTGGTCGCGCTGGTCTTCAGCTGGGGGCGCAGCCTGCCGGGCTTCGCGGTCGCGCTCGTCGCCGTCTGTCTCGCGGGCGCCGTGCTCGCGGCCGTGCACCACGCCGAGGTCGTCGCCCACCGGGTGGGGGAGCCCTTCGGCTCACTCGTCCTCGCCGTCGCGGTCACGGTCATCGAGGTGGCGCTCATCGTCACGCTGATGATCGACGGCGGGGACAAGACCGCCTCGCTCGCCCGTGACACGGTCTTCGCCGCCGTCATGATCACCTGCAATGGCATCGTCGGCCTCTGTCTGCTGGTCGGCGCCGTGCGCAGCAGGGTCGCCGTGTTCAACGCGGAGGGCACGGGCACCGCGCTGGCCACCGTCGCCACCCTGGCCACCCTGACCCTGGTGATCCCGACGTTCACCACCAGCAAGCCGGGCCCCGAGTTCTCGCCCGCGCAACTGGGCTTCGCCGCCGTCGCCTCGCTCGTCCTGTACGGGCTCTTCGTCGCCGTGCAGACCGTCCGTCACCGCGACTACTTTCTGCCCGTCACCCAGGAGGGGGATGTGCGGGAGGAGGACTCGCACGCCCCGCTGCCCACCCGCCCCGCGACCGTCCTGAGCCTGATGATGCTGGTCGTGGCACTGATCGCCGTCGTCGGGGACGCGAAGGCGGTGTCCCCCACCATCGAGTCGGGCGTGGAGTCGGCCGGACTGCCGCAGGCCGTGGTCGGTGTGGTCATCGCGCTGCTGGTGCTGCTGCCCGAGACCCTCGCCGCCGTACGCGCCGCCCGCCGCGAGCGCGTGCAGACCAGCCTCAATCTGGCGCTCGGCTCCGCCATAGCGAGCATCGGTCTGACGATCCCGGCCATCGCGCTCGCCACGATCTGGCTGAGCGGGCCGCTGGTGCTCGGGCTGGGCGCCATCCATATGGTGCTGCTCGCGCTGACCGTGGTGGTGGGCGCCCTGACCGTCGCTCCGGGCCGGGCCACACTCCTCCAGGGCGGGGTGCATCTGGGGATCTTCGCCGCGTTCGTCTTCCTCGCCATCAGCCCATGACCCGGTCGGGCCCCGGCCGTTCCGGCGGCGGGCCGAGGGTCCGGAAGGTCCGGGGGCGGTCCGGGGCCGTCCGGGGGATTGACCCGGACCGCGGCCGCCCGGAGGATCGCGCCATGAACGCCGAGGACCACACCGCGCCGGAACCCGCCGATCCGCTGCGGGAGTTGCTCGACAGCACCGTCGACGGCGTGGTGCGCCGCACCGCGGCCCGGGTGCCCGACCGCGTGGCCGTACGGTACGCGGACCGCGCCTGGACCTACGCGGAGCTGGACGCGGCCGTCTCCACCGCCGCCGCCGAGCTGCGCGGTCACGGTCTCGCGGACGGCGACCGGGTGGCGTCCTACGGCCACAACTCGGACGTCTATCTGATCGCCTACCTCGCCTGCGCGCGGGCCGGGCTCGTCCACGTACCGGTCAATCAGCATCTCACCGGCGACGACCTCGGCTATCTCGTACGGCAGTCGGGCAGCGCGCTCGTCCTCGCGGATCCGGACCTCGCCGGGCGGATCCCCGGAGACGTTCCGGTACGCGCGCTGCGAGACGCCGACGGCTCGCTGCTCGCCGCACTGGCCGTGCCGAGGCCGTACGAACGGGCCGGCGATCCCGGCGAGCTGTCCCAGCTGCTCTACACCTCGGGCACCACCGCGCTGCCCAAGGGCGCCATGATGACGCACCGCGCCCAGGTGCACGCGTACGCCAGCTCCATCACCGCCCTGGACCTGCGGGAGAGCGACCGGCCCGTCCACTCGCTGCCGCTCTACCACTCCGCCCAGATGCATGTGTTCCTGCTGCCGTATCTCGCGGTCGGCGCCGAGAACACGATCCTGGACGCGCCGGACGCGGAGACGATCTTCGAACTCGTCGGCGCCGGCCGAGCGGACAGCCTCTTCGCGCCGCCCACCGTATGGATCGGCCTCTCGCAGCACGCCGAGTTCACCACGCGCGACCTGACCGCGCTGCGCAAGGCGTACTACGGTGCCTCGGTCATGCCGGTGCCCGTACTGGAACGGCTGCGCGCCCGGCTGCCCTCGCTCGCCTTCTACAACTGCTTCGGACAGAGCGAGATCGGCCCCCTCGCCACGGTCCTCGGACCCGACGAGCACGAGGGCCGGATGGACTCCTGCGGCAGGCCCGTCCGGCACGTCGAGGCACGGGTCGTCGACGAGAACGGCGAGGACGTTCCGGACGGTACGGCGGGCGAGGTCGTCTACCGGTCGCCGCAGCTCTGCGCGGGGTACTGGGACAAGCCGGAGGAGACGGCGGAGGCGTTCCGCGACGGCTGGTTCCGCTCCGGGGACCTCGCCGTGCGGGACGCGGAGGGTTACTACACGGTCGTGGACCGGGTGAAGGACGTCATCAACTCCGGTGGGGTGCTGGTCGCGTCCCGGCAGGTCGAGGACGCTCTCTACACCCATCCCCGCGTCGCCGAGACCGCGGTCGTCGGACTGCCCGACGACCGCTGGATCGAGGCCGTCACGGCCGTCGTCGTCCCGCGCGGCGAGGTCACCGAGGCCGAACTCCTCGCCCACGCACGCGAGAAGCTCGCCCACTTCAAGGCCCCGAAGCGGATCGTGTTCATGGCGGCGCTGCCGCGCAACGCCAGCGGGAAGATTCTCAAGCGCGAGCTGCGGGACCGTCTCGGCCAGTCCTGAGACACCGCGCGGGACCGGACGCCGGGACGGGACGCCAGAACCGGACGCCAGGACCGGACGCCGGTGCCGCAAGCGGGGACGCCGGGGCCGGACGCCGGGGTCCGGGGCCCGGGGCCCGGCTCAGTGGGACCTGAGGTCCACGATCCGCTTGATCTTGCCCACCGAGCGCTCCAGCGTCTCCGGATCGACGACCTCCACCGCCACCGAGACCCCCACCCCGTCCTTGACGGCCGTGGCGATCGCCCGCACCGCGTCCGCGCGCTGCGTGGAGGTCGCGTCCGCACGGGCCTCGGCCCGTACCGTCAGCGCGTCCATCCGGCCCTCGCGGGTCAGCCGGAGCTGGAAGTGCGGGGCCACCCCCGGCGTACGCAGCACGATCTCCTCGATCTGGGTGGGGAAGAGGTTCACCCCGCGCAGGATCACCATGTCGTCGGACCGGCCCGTGATCTTCTCCATCCGGCGGAAGACCCTGGCCGTACCGGGCAGCAGCCGGGTGAGATCCCGGGTCCGGTAGCGGATCACCGGCATCGCCTCCTTGGTGAGCGAGGTGAAGACCAACTCGCCCTCCGCACCGTCCGGCAGCACCTCCCCGGTGAACGGATCGACCACTTCCGGATAGAAGTGGTCCTCCCAGATGTGCAGGCCGTCCTTCGTCTCCACACACTCCTGGGCGACCCCCGGGCCCATCACCTCCGACAGCCCGTAGATGTCGACCGCGTCGATCGCGAACCGCTCCTCGATCTCGCGCCGCATCTCCTCCGTCCAGGGCTCGGCGCCGAAGATGCCCACCTGGAGGGAGGTCGTACGGGGGTCCACGCCCTGGCGCTCGAACTCGTCGAGCAGCGTCAGCATGTACGACGGCGTCACCATGATGATCTCGGGGCGGAAGTCCTGGATCAGCTGGACCTGCCGGGCGGTCATGCCACCGGACGCCGGGATCACCGTGCAGCCGAGCCGCTCGGCGCCGTAGTGCGCGCCGAGGCCGCCGGTGAAGAGGCCGTAGCCGTACGCCACATGGACCTTGTGCCCGGGGCGGCCGCCCGCCGCCCGGATCGAGCGGGCCACCACATCGGCCCAGGTGTCCAGATCCCGCTGGGTGTACCCGACGACGGTCGGCCGGCCCGTGGTGCCGCTGGAGGCATGGACGCGCCGCACCTCCGACTGGTCCACGGCGAACATCCCGAACGGATAGTTGTCCCGCAGATCGGCCTTGGCGGTGAACGGGAAGCGCGCCAGATCGGCGAGCGAGCGGCAGTCCTCGGGTCGCAGCCCGGCCCGGTCGAAGGCCAGCCGGTAGTGGCCGACGTTGTCGTAGGCGTGCCGCAGTGTGGCGCGCAGCCGCTCCAGTTGCAGTGCGGCCAGTTCCTCGCGGCTGAGCTGTTCCGCCGCGTCCAGCAGAGATGTCATGGGCGCTCTCCCGGTCCCTCGGACAGTGCGGTCATCCGATCGACCGATCATTCGGTTGATCGTCCCCGGATCAGTAATTCAGGAGTGCCGACGAGCGTCAAGAGCCGCGACGCGGCCCGCGCGGCGGTTCCCCGCCCGCAGGACCGCGCCCGCCCGCCCGGTCCGGGCTCCAGCGGCCCCGTGGACGATCCCGTCCGTGAGCGGCGGGTCCCGGAGGCGGTCGTGCGGACGGCCGGGGAGCGCGGCGCGCCCTGCTGCGACGGCGTGCCGCCGGTCCCGGCGGCTCCGGCGGGCGGCGAACTGCCCCTGGACACACCGCGTATGACGGCGCCGCACCGCGCCCTCGGCTCCGTCCGCCGGCCGTGACCCGTCCCGCACGGACCCCGCGGCGCGGCCTGTCCGGGACCGACGCCGGTCGATAGGGTGGCCCCCGGGACGACGCAGTGGGAGGAGCAGGACGTGGCTGAGAGCACCACCACCCATAAGCCGCTTTCGGGCTGGGACAAGCCGGAACTCGATCTGAGCAACGCGGACTGGCAGTCGAGCAGCCGGGGCACGGGTGACGTCCAGATCGCCTTCGTCGAGGGGTTCATCGCCATGCGCAACAGCGGCCGCCCGGAGAGCCCGTCGCTGATCTTCAGCCCGGCCGAGTGGCGAGCCTTCGTGATCAACGCCCGCGACGGGGAGTTCGACCTCACCTGACGGAACGGAACAGGCGCGGGCGGCGCGGCCGGCGGAGCGCGTCCCGGCTGACAGAGCGTGGGCGGCCGGCTCCGGTGACGTGGTACGACCCCGTACCATGGTGGGATGTCCTTTCTCCGCCGCCGCAGCGCCGCCACACCCGCGGGCCCGGACTTCGATGTCCTGGCCATGGACCCGGGTGACTGGCCCGGCAATCTGGGGGCGGGGCTGCTGCCCGCGCCCGATGGCAGCTGCCAGGGTGTCTTCCTCCGGTACGACCTGTTCGGTGGCCGCGGCCCCGCGATGATCATCGGCAATCTGCCCGCGGGGTCGCCCGCCCGCGAGCTGGCCGACGGGCAGATCCCGTTCGAGGTGGCGCAGCTGCTGCTGGCGCTGGAGAACGAGGAGCCGGTCGAGGTGACCGGGGCCGAGGACATCCCGGTGATGCAGGGGGACAACCTCCTGATCGTGCGCCGGCTCAAGCTCTCGGAGAGCCGGATCTCCTGCGTGCAGTTCGACCGCAGCGACGATGTGCTGGTGACCATCGCCAGCTGGGACCGGCCCATCACGGACGATCTCTACGCGCTGCTGAAGCCGCTGCCCGCGGAGCTGTTCCAGCAGGGCTGAGCCAGGGTACGGCGGAGCCGGGCACGTCGCCGATCGCTCCCGCGCGGTGTGGATCACGAGTCGGTGCCGGCCGTGTCCACGCCGTCCGGGAGTGAATTTGTCATGTCCCTTGCCATTTCAGTCATCGGACTTTTACCGTGCCTGCCATGACCCCTGGGATGAGCCGCAGAACCACGATCAAGTCCGCGATCGGGGTAACGGGCGCACTGACGCTGGGCATTCCGGCTATATCCGGAGCCGCAGCCGCCGTTAACCCCTCCGATGAATTGACGCTCAGGTATCACACACCCGCCGCCGACTGGGAGCGCGAGTCGCTGCCCATCGGCAGTGGCGCGCTCGGTGCGAGTGTGTTCGGCACCCTCGCCACCGAGCGCCTCACCCTCAACGAGAAGACCCTGTGGACCGGTGGCCCCGGGGCCGCCGGCGGATACGACCACGGCAACTGGACCCAGCCCCGGCCCGGCGTCCTCGCCTCCGTACAGCGGCGTCTGGACACCGAGGGCAAGCTCACGCCGGAAGCCGTCGCCGCCGAACTCGGCCAGCCGAAGCACGGCTTCGGCGCGTACCAGGTGCTGGGCGATCTGGAACTGGCCGTACCGGGCGCCCCGTCGGCCCCCGACGGCTCCTACCGGCGAACCCTCGATCTCGCGTCCGCGCTCGCCGCCGTCACGTACACCCACCAAGGCGTCGCGTACACACGGGAGTTCTTCGCCTCCTACCCCGGCAAGGTCATCGTCGGCCGGTTCTCCGCCAACCAGCCGGGGAAGGCCGGCTTCACGCTCCGCTACACCTCGCCGCGCACCGACTTCACCGCCACGGCGAGCGGCGACCGGCTCACCGTCAAGGGCGCGCTCCAGGACAACGGGATGCGGTTCGAGACCCAGATCCGGGTACGGACCGACGGCGGCCGGGTCAGCGCCGGGGCGAACGGCACCCTCACCGTCACCGGCGCCAACAGCGCCTGGTTCGTCCTCGCCGCCGGTACGGACTACGCCGACACCTATCCGCGCTACCGGGGCGCCGACCCGCACGGAGCGGTCACCCGCGCGGTCGACACGGCCGCCGGCCGTTCGTACGACGCCCTGCGCGCCGCCCATGTGAACGACCACGGCGCGCTCTTCGGCCGGGTCTCCCTGAACATCGGCCAGCAACTCCCCGATCTGCCCACCAACCAGCTGCTGACGCAGTACACGGGGGGCGGCAGCGCCGCCGACCGGGCGCTCGAAGCGCTGTTCTTCCAGTACGGCCGGTACCTGCTGATCGCCTCCTCGCGGGCCGGCTCCCTGCCCGCGAACCTCCAGGGCGTGTGGAACAACGTCACCAACCCGCCCTGGTCGGCGGACTATCACGTCAACATCAACCTCCAGATGAACTACTGGCTCGCCGAGGTCACCAACCTCGCCGAGACCACGGCTCCCTACGACCGCTATGTCGAGGCGATGCGCGCGCCCGGCCGGGTGAGCGCGCGGGAGATCTTCGGCTCGGCCGGCTGGGTCGTACAGAACGAGACCAACCCGTTCGGCTTCACGGGCGTGCACAACTGGGCCACCTCGTTCTGGTTCCCGGAGGCCGCGGCCTGGCTCACCCAGCAGCTCTACGACCACTACCGGTTCAACGGCTCCACCGACTATCTGCGCTCCACCGCCTACCCGGTGATGAAGGAGGCCGCGGAGTTCTGGCTCACCAATCTCCGCACCGACCCGCGCGACGGGAAGCTCGTCGTCACGCCCAGCTACTCACCGGAGCACGGGGACTTCACGGCGGGCGCGGCGATGTCCCAGCAGATCGTGTACGACCTGTTCACCAACACCCTGGAGGCCGCCAGGACCCTGGGGGACGCGCCCGCCTTCCGTACCCGGCTGGAGACCGCCCTCCGCGACCTCGACCCCGGGCTCCGTATCGGCTCCTGGGGCCAGCTCCAGGAGTGGAAGACCGATGTCGACAGCAGGACCGACGACCACCGCCATGTCTCGCATCTCTTCGCGCTCCACCCGGGCCGGCAGATCGTCGCGGGCAGCACATGGGCGGAGGCGGCCAAGGTCTCGCTGACCGCGCGCGGCGACGGCGGAACCGGCTGGAGCAAGGCATGGAAGATCAACTTCTGGGCGCGGCTGCGGGACGGCGATCACGCCCACAAGATGCTCGCGGAGCAGCTCAAGAGCTCCACCCTGCCCAATCTCTGGGACACCCACCCGCCCTTCCAGATCGACGGCAACTTCGGCGCCACCTCGGGGGTCGCCGAGATGCTGGTCCAGAGCCAGCACGGCCCGATCGAGATCCTGCCCGCACTGCCGGGATCCTGGCCGAACGGCCGGGTGACGGGGCTGCGGGCGCGCGGCGGCGTCACGCTCGACATCAGCTGGAGCGGCGGCAGGGCGAGCCGGATCACGCTGCGCGCGAGCCGTACGACCGACCTGACCCTGCGCAGCACACTGCTCCCCGGCGGTGAGCGGACCTTCCGGGCGACCGCGGGACAGACGTACGAGTTCACCCCGTAGGTCCCGGACGGTCCCGGACGGTCCCGGACCTGGGCCCCATCCGCCGCACGGCCGGTGGGGCCCTCGTGGCCGAGCGGACCGCCCCTCCTGCGGAACCGGGCGGAATCGCGCAAGATGGATGCACGAGTGGGGGCCGGCACGCGCCTGTCCGCCCGCCGCCGGACCTTCATCGAGCGAAGGGACAGCATGGACAGCAATGGTCTGAACCCCGACGTCCTGCGGGAACTGCGTGCGCCACGCACCTATCCGGCCGTGTCCCTGACGATGCCCACGCACCGCCGCGAACCCCACCACGAGCAGGACGCGGTACGGCTGCGCAATCTGCTGGCCGAGGCGGGACGCCGGCTGGAGGCCGAACCGGGTCTGGACAAGCGGTCCCGCGCCGCCGTCAGAGGCCAGCTCGACAAGGCCGTCGCCGAGGTCGATCTGCGCCATCTGCTCGACGGACTGCTGCTGCTCGCCGACGCCGCGGAGTTCCGGGTCTGGTACCTGCCGCGCGAGGTGCCCGAGCGTGTCGTCCTCTCCGACACCTATCTGACCCGGAACCTCGTGGCCGCGACCGCGCAGTCACGGCCGTTCTGGGCGCTCGCGATCGCCGCCGACCGCGCGACGCTCTGGAGCGGGTCAGGTGAGTCCCTGCGCGAGCACCGCGAGGACGGCTTTCCCCTGACGCCTCCCGAGGAGACCTGGGACGTCGAACGCGAGGAACGGATCGGGGACACCCCGAGCACCTTCACCGACGAGGAGACCCGCCGATTCCTGCGGTCCGTCGACGAGGCCATGGGCGCGGTACTGGCGCGCCGCCCCCGGCCGCTCCATCTGGTCGGTCTCGCCCCCGCGCTCGCCCTGCTGGACGAGACGGGCAACGCCACCCATACGGCCGTCGGACGGCTGGTCAAGGGCGGTCTGACGGACGGCCCCGCGCCCGTCCTGCTGAAGGAACTCCGGCCCGTGGTCGAGGAGTACGCGCGCCGCGAGAAGGCCGAGGTACTGACCCGGCTGGACGACGCCAAGGGCCGCCGCACCTTCGCCGCCGGACTCGACGAGGTCTGGGAGTCCGTACGCGAGAAGCGGGCCGAACTGGTCGCGCTCGAAGAGCACTACCGCCGTACGGTCCGCGTCAGCGACGGCCATCTGATCCCGGTCGACGACGAGTCCGCCACGGCCCCCGACGTACGCGAGGACATCGTCGACGAACTCGTCGAAACGGCCCTGGACGGCGGCGCCGAGGTGGTCTTCCTGCCGGACGACGCGCTCGCCGTCCACGACCGGATCGCCGCCGTCCTGCGCTACTGACCCCGGCCCGCCGCCGTCCTGACGCTGCTGACTCCGACGCCGCGCCACCGCACCGCCGTACGAACCCAGGACAGACGTATGCCGGGCGTCACCGGTTCCCCCGCGGCCGGCGACGCCCGGCATCCCCCTGCCGGTGTGGTATCAGCGGGCCGGCCGCACCTCCACATCGGCCGCCTTCACATAGGCGACCCGGTGCCCGAACTG
The DNA here is from genome assembly GCF_055639435.1 of Streptomyces sp. NPDC039430. NCBI lineage: Bacteria > Bacillati > Actinomycetota > Actinomycetes > Kitasatosporales > Streptomycetaceae > Streptomyces > Streptomyces sp. NPDC039430. The sequence continues at coordinate 107,951 of NZ_JBVKAK010000018.1, forward strand.
GATCTCGTAGTACGTGTCCTCGCCCCGCACCACCCGGTGTCCCGCGGTGTCGAAGGTCGGCGCGAAGAAGTACTCACCCGGTGCCTGGGCGCCCACCACATAGCGCTGGCCGGCGAGCAGCTTGTAGGGGAACGCCGAGACCGTCTGGACCGGAACCCCCTCCGGGTAGGCACCGGCCTCCGGATACGCCCGTCCGTACACCGGGATCTCCGCCAGCCCGGCCTTCGGCGTCAGCACCGACGCCTTGGCGCCCACGGCGGTCGGCTTCGTACGCGGGTTGTGGAACCACGCCTTCTGGCCGAGGTACCAGATCGCCGTCCAGTCGCCCTGGCGCCCGGCGACCGCGTACTGCTGGCCCGTCGAGGCGCGGGCGCCCAGGTCGTTGACGTCGGTCGTGGAGTCCTCGCCGCCGGGCCGCAGCCCGATGTCCTTCGCGAGCGGCGCGTCCGCGGCCGGGGCGGTGTGCAGCCGTACGGCGCCCGAGCCGTGCGGGGCGCAGGCCTGGCCCGCCTTCTCGCAGCCGGTGTACGACGGCTGGTTGGACGCGTAGTCCGGACGGATCGTGACCACCGGCGCGTCCGGCCCCGCGGTCGCCTTGAACGGCTTGCCGAGCAGCTGGAAGTAGTGCGCCCAGTCCCAGTACGGGCCCGGGTCCGTGTGCATTCCGGGGATCGTCGCGGTGGTCGTGCCGGGCACGTTGTCGTGGCCCAGGATGTGCTGACGGTCCAGCGGGATGTCGTACTTCTTCGCCAGGTACCCGACCAGCCGCGCGGAGGCGCGGTACATAGCCTCCGTGTACCAGGCGTCCGGCGCGGCGAGGAAGCCCTCGTGCTCCAGCCCCACCGACTTGGAGTTGATGTACCAGTTGCCGGCGTGCCAGCCGACATCCTTGGTCGCCACATGCTGGGCGACATGCCCGTCGGACGAGCGCAACGTGTAGTTCCACGATACATACTTCGGGTCCTGGATCAGCTTGAGGGTGGTGTCCCAGGAGCCCTCGGTGTCATGAATGACGATGTAGTCGACCGACTGCGACGTCGGCCGGTCGGCCTTGTCGTGGTTGCCGTAGTCGCTCTCGCCGAACTCCGCGTACGGCGCCGGGATCCACTCGCAGGCGACCTTGCCGGGACACTCGGCCCGCCCCGTGCTGGCCTTCCGCAGACCGAGCCGCGCCGTCTGCGCGGTGTCGGGGGAGACCCGGGGGGCCGCGCGCAGCGCCACCCGCTGGCCGCTGTCCGTCGTCCGGTGCTCACCGTTCCTGATCACGTCGTACACGTCATCGGCATACGTCGCGGCCGTCGCGGAGTCGTCCGCCCCGGAGAACCGGGCCACCGCCCCGTACCAGTCGGCCGGATCGGCGCTCAGCGGCTGTCCCAGCTCCCGCTGGGCCGCGGCCAGCAGCGCCGCGCCACCCCGGACATTGGCCGCGGGGCTGCGCCGCAGCTCCTTGGCGGGCAGGCCGGTCAGCTCGGCGGCGCGGTCCAGGGTGCGCAGCCGGGCGGGCAGTTCGGAGGTCCTGGGCAGCGCGGCCCCGGTGACGGTCTTCGCCGCGCGCGAGGTGTCCCCGCGCGGGTCCTCCGTACCCTCCGAGTGGTGCGGCGCGTCGGCGAGCGCGGTTCTGGCGTCGGTCAGATGCATCGGGCCGTAGCCGCCGGTGACGCTCGGGGCTCCGCTGTGCGTGTCCCAGCGGGACTGGAGATACGAGACACCGAGCAGCACGCTCTGCGGCACCTGGTACCGCGCGGCCGCGGCGGCGAACTCACTCTGCAGCGCGCCGGATCCCGGCTGTTCCGCGGTGACGGACGGAGTGGCGGAGACCAGGGGCAGCAGCAGCGCGGCGGACGCCACGACACCCCCCGCTCGCAGCGCGCGACCACGCGGGAACCTCGGTCGTGGGGGGACGGAACCTTGCAATGCAGCCTCCAGTGACGGGTGATGCGCGAAGGGGCCTGCCGGGCCGACTGGACTACAGGGGTATCGGCTTCCGGAGGATCCGTCAATCATCAGGCATGGAGGGGATTTCGCACGTCAGCGTGGGTGTCACGGAGTTTCGTGGCGGTGGGGTCCGGGCCTGCGGCGCGTCAGTGGAATGGACCAATGATCAGACATGCGCCAATGGGACCGGCCGGGAGTCGCCGGCTGGGCCTGGCACGGCCGGGGAGCCGCGGAGCCGCGGAGCCGCGGAGTCGCGGAGCCGCGCAGGACCGGGGCCGGCCCCGCGGCCGCGCCGGACGTGCCGCGCGCCCCGTGGGTCTGCACGGGGCGTGCGGCGCTGTTCGTTCCCGCTCGTACGGGGGCCGGATCAGCGGGTCCCGACCGCCGCGCGTACGGCCCGCCGTGCCATCGCGCAGTCGTCGTGCAACCGCCGCAGCAGCAGCCGCTGCTCCTCGGCCGGCGTCAGACCGCTCTGCTGCGCGGACGGCGACGGGCGGGCGGACGGGCCCGTACCGGATGACGGTGTCTCACGCAGCGCGCGCTGCACCGCCGTCTCGTACATCCGGATCTCCCGGGTCAGCACGAGCATCAGATTGACCAGGAACGCGTCACGCGCCACCGGCCCGCCGGCCTGCGCGAGCTGACTGATCCGGCGGCGCGCCAGCGGGGCGTCCCCGAGGACCGCCCAGAGCGTCGCCAGATCGTAGCCCGGCAGATACCAGCCCGCGTGCTCCCAGTCGACGAGCACAGGACCCGCCGGGGACAGCAGGACGTTGGAGAGCAGGGCGTCTCCGTGGCAGAACTCCATGCCCTGCCTGGCGCCGGCCAGCCCGTGCAGCAGCTTCTGCAGATCACCCAGATCCCGGTCGGTGAACAGCCCCAGCTCGTGGTAGCGGGCGATCCGCGACGCGTAGTCGAGCGGCTTGTCGAACAGACCTGCCGGGGGCCGCCAGGTGTTCAGCCTGACGATCGCGCCGAGCGCGGCACGCAGATCGGCGCGCGGCGGCGCCTCCACCGGATGGCGGGTCAGCGCGGCGGCGCGCCCCGGCATCCGCTCGATCACCAGCGCGCAGTTCTCCGGGTCCGCGGCGATCAGCCGGGGGACCCGTACCGGCGGCCGGTGCCGGACGAAGGAGCGATAAGCAGCTATTTCGTGCCTGAACCGTTCGGTCCAGACCGGGGAGTGGTCCAGCAGGCACTTGGCGACCGCGTTGGCGCGCCCCGTGGTTCCGACGAGCAGCACGGAGCGCCCGCTGCGCCGCAGCACCTGCACCGGGTTGAACTCCGGGCAGACCCGGTGCACCGCCGTGATCGCCATGCGCAGCTGCGCGCCCTGGGGGCCGGACAAGTCGATTCTCCCGCTGAGCGGTTGGCTGACCGTCCCCGCCCTGAGCCGCGGCCGCCCCGCATGCGTGGGGTCGAGATACGGCCCGCTGCCGGGGGCGACCGTACGCTGCGACCGGGGCGGAGCGGACACGGAGGACGATGCTGTGTACATGGGCGATACAGATCCCTTCGTGTGCCGACGAATTACTCGCGCCTCCCGCCCGGCAGCCATGGGGCACCCTGGGGAGTACGTCCGGCTGCCGGGCCGGGATGGCGCGTTCCTACCTGACACCGTCGACCCCCTGGCACACGAGCTGGCGAAGCCTGGCGAACCGTGGCGAATAGTCGCCACGCCTCTGACAGGCGGTTACTGTCAACTCAGCCGAGAACCTGGGGGCTTGACGTGAGCGGAGAACCCAACACCCGTCTGTCGGATCTGTTCGGCCTGGCCGGCTGGTCCAAGGGCGAACTCGCACGGCTGGTGAACCGGCAGGCGGCGGCCATGGGCCACCCCCAGCTGGCCACCGACACCTCGCGGGTGAGGCGTTGGATCGACATGGGGGAGACCCCGCGCGATCCCGTGCCGAGAGTGCTGGTAGCCCTGTTCACCGAGCGGCTCGGTCGTGTCGTGACCATCGAGGACCTCGGGTTCGTACGGAGCGGGCGCGCGGGGAAACGACGGGACGCCGGGAACGCGGACAACCCCGACGCCCTCCCCTGGGCGCCCGACCGGACGGCTGCGGTCCTCACCGAATTCACGGGAATGGACCTCATGCTCAACCGTCGCGGCTTGGTGGGCGCGGGTGCCGCGCTCACCGCAGGCTCAGCACTCACCAGCGCCATGCATGACTGGCTGCACTCCGACCCCGCACTCTCGTCCGACGCCCCACGGATCGACGATCCCCTGCACGCGGAACCCGCCGGGTTCGACCGCTACGAGGCCGCCCCCATCGGGTCGCAGGAGATCGAGGCCCTGGAGCGCTCCGTCGAGGTGTTCCGCGCCTGGGACGCCGCCCGTGGCGGCGGACTCCAGCGCAAGGCCGTGGTGGGCCAGCTCAACGAGGTGGGCGGCATGCTCGCCTACCGTCACCCCGACCATCTCCAGCGGCGCCTCTGGGGCGTCGCCGCCAACCTCGCCGTACTCGCCGGCTGGATGTCCCACGACATCGGGCTCGAACCCACGGCCCAGAAGTACTTCGTCATCGCCACGCACGCGGCGCGCGAGGGCGGCGACCGGCCCCGCGCGGGCGAGGCCCTGTCCAGGGCCGCCCGTCAGATGGTCCACCTCGGCAGGCCCGACGAGGCACTCGATCTGATGAAGCTCGCGGATTCGGGTTCGGGCGAGGAGGCTCTGCCCCGCACCCGCGCCATGCTGCGCACCATCGAGGCATGGGCGCACGCGTCCATGGGGCGCGGCAAGGCCATGCGCCGCACCCTGGGCGAGGCGGAGGAACTCTTCGTCGCGGACAAGCAGGACGTACCGTCGCCCTGCTGGATGCAGATGTTCGACGAGGCCGATCTGCACGGCATGGAGGCCCTGGCCTTCCGTACCCTCGCCGACCACGAGCCCGCGGCGGCGATCACCGCGCAGCAGCACGCCAAACGCGCGCTGGAGCTGCGCGGCAACGACCGGCAGCGCTCCAAGATCTTCGACTACATCTCGCTGGCGTCCGCCTGTTTCATCGCCGACGATCCCGAACAGGCCGACCGCTACGCGCGGCTGGCGCTGGTGTCGATGGGGGAGACCTCCTCGCACCGCACCTGGGACCGGCTGCGGGAGATGTACCGGCTCACCGGCCAGTACGCGGGGTACGAGAAGATCGACGATCTGCGCGAGGAGCTGAAGCTGGCCATGCCGAGGGGGCCGGTGAAGCGGACGGGGAAGGCGGATGTCTAGCGTCCTTCCGCTGTCCGGCATCCCCTGCTGTCCGGAGCCGCTTGTCCGGGAGCCGGTCGTCCGGGAGCCGGTCGTCCGGGCCGTCCGGGAATCCTCCGTCAGCCGGGGATCCTGACGACCATCAGACAGGCCCCGTCCGCGCGTTCGGCCCTGTCGGACTCCTCGGCGATCAATTGAGCGCACTCCCGCGCTGAGCGGGTCCCGGCCGCCCGGGGCGCCAGTCGGACGAGGCGCTCGCGCGTCGGTCCGTCGGTGTGCAGTACCAGGAGATCCCCGGGCAGGAGCTGGACTTCGGCCTGCTCGTACGCGGCCCCCGAGGTCGCCCCGAGCAGTACGCCGTCCGGTGGCGTGAGCGCGTGCCCCGTCCCGTCGCGGAACAGCAGCGGGGCGGGGTGGCCCGCCTGCGCCCAGGAGAGGATCCGGGTCTCCGGGTCGTAGCGGGAGCAGAGCGCGCTGCCCAGCGCGGGCTGTTCCGAGGACTCCAGCAGCTGGTTGAGATGGCCGAGCAGCGCTCCGGGCGCGATACCCGCCACGGCCATTCCGCGCAGCGCTCCCAGCAGCATGGCCATCGAGGAGGCCCCGGCCACCCCGCGCCCGGTCAGCTCGCCGATGGTCAACAGCGTTTCCCCGCAGGGCAGTTCGAGGGTGTCGAACCAGTGACCGCCGGTCGCCGGGTGCGCCGTGGCGGGGAGCCTGCGGGCGGCCAGGTCCAGCGCGCCGGGTCCGCTCCCCGGCGGATACGAGGAGCCGTGCCAGGCGGGGAGCACCGCCTCGTGCAACTCGGCCACCAGCCGGTGTTCGGTCTGCGCGAGATGGTGCTCGCGCCGGAGGGAGTCACGGGAGTCGCGTACGGACCGTTCGCCGTCGCGCAGCACGCTGATGTCGCGTATCACCGCCCACATGGAGGCGGTGCAGCCGTCGGTGTCGAGGACGGGCTCGCCCATCATGTGCAGCGTACGGATCTCGCTGTCGGCCGCGACGATCCTGAACTCGCCGTCGATGGGCTTCCCGTCGATCAGGCAGTCCGTCACCATCGCGGTGAGCAGCGTCTGGTCGTCGGGGAACACCAGGGAAGGGAGTTCGTCGAGCGTCAGCGGCCCGCTCTCCGGCTCGCGTCCGAGGATCCGGAACAGTTCGTCCGACCAACTGACCTCGTCGGTCAGGAGGTTCCACTCTCCGCTGCCCGCCCGGCCGAGCCGTGGGCCGGGGCCGTCCTGAGGGGAGTCCTGGTCCGGGGAGGCGTCCCGCGCCGGGCGGTCCCGCGCGCCTTCCTCGTTCGGCCTGCCCGCCTTGAGCTGGTCCAAGTGGGAGCCCAGCTGGTCCAGTTGACGTACCGCCAGATCGCAGAGCGCCCGCTGCCAGCGCCCTAGCGTGTTGCCGTCGTCGTCGACCTCGGTGTCCCGGCGTACGGCGGCCACGTCACCGCGCAGCCGGCGGGTCCGGGTGATGAGCGCGTCCACCGTTCCCGGCTCGGTGGGACCCGGGGCGGGGCGGTCCGCGAACAGAGGGGACGGCATCTCGTACTCCGATACGGGGCGGCGCGGCCTGTCGGTGGGGGGACCGTTATGACTGTCGCACAGGCGCCCTGGGCACGTAAGGCGTTTGGCAACACTCGGGTCGATCGTGCCTTTGGCATATGCCGCAGGCGGTACGTCTCGCATTCATGCACCCTCGCCTTCGCGCGACCGCGGACTCGCGCACCCTCGGCCGTGATTGGCCCCGCGCCGTACTCCTCAGCCCTCGCCGGCCGGTACCTCAGGTGACCGGCGTACGGTGAAGCGCCACCAGCAGCCGCCAGACGTGTGTCGCGATGCCCTCCGGCGTGTCCTCGATCAGCCCGTGCAGCCAGTCCGCCAGCACCCCGGCGAAGGCGGCGGCCACCGCCGACGCGATCAGCCCGGCGGCGGGCGCCCCGGCCAGGGTCCGCTCGACGCGGCTGCGCTCCCGCAGTTCACGGTGGAGCAGTTCGCCGAGCGGGCCGCTCCCGCCCGGACGCAGCAGCGTCCGGTAGAGCGCGGCATGTGGAGTGAGGCCGGTGAAGAACGAGGTCAGCGCGGGCGGTGGGACGCGCGGATCGGGGGTGCCGCGCCAGGCGTGCAGGGCGTCCACCGCGTCCCTGACCACCTCCGCGCACGCGTCGACCGCCAGCGCCTGAAGGTCGGGGTAGTGCAGATAGAACGTGGCCCTGCCCATGCCGGCCCGGCGTACCAGGGAGGCGACGCCGACCTCCTCGAACGGGCGCTCCGCGCAGGCGTCGAGCAGGGCCTGCCGGAGCCTCGCCCGGGTCCTGGCCGTCCGGGGATCGCCCGCCGGCCCGCTCGCGGGCGGTCCCGCCGGTGCGTCGGTCATCCCGCCGCCAGCACCGCGGCCAGGGCGAGCGCGCCCGGCAGCGCCTGCGCGAACAGGATGCGCCGGTTCGCGGTGGCCCCGCCGTACACACCGGCCACGACCACGCAGATCAGGAAGAAGAGCTGTACGCGGTACCCCATCGGGTCCGCGGCGATCAGCCCCCATATCAGCCCCGCGGCCAGGAAGCCGTTGTAGAGGCCCTGGTTGGCGGCGAGGGTCGCGGTCGCGCGGGCCATGTCGGCGTCGAAGCCGGACAGCGCACGGCCCGGCTTCCGCTCCCACAGGAACATCTCCAGCACCATCACATAGACGTGGAACGCGGCCACCAGGCCGACCAGGACATTCGCGGCGGTCTGCATGATCGGGGTCTCCTGTGGATCGGGTACTGCTGGACAGGTGTCCATGAATCATAGACACCTGTCCAGGAAGTGAGGTGAGGGGGGCTCCTGTCGGGCTTCGGGCAGGGGCCGGTGGCTACGACAGCCGGAAGGCGTCGGCCAGCGTGTCCATCTGGGCCGTGAGCAGAGTGCTCGCCCTGTGCCCCATCCCCCCGTACAGACCGGAGACCTCCAGGCTCACCGTGCCGTGCAGCTGGGACCAGGCCAGAACGGTTCCGGCGAGCGCCGCACCGGCTCCCGCGGCCGGCGCGGCCGTGCCCGTGTACTCCGTCAGCCAGTCGCCCACCGTGTCGTCGCCCCCGGCCCACGCGTCCATCTCGGCGACCACCGGCCGTACCGCTTCCGTGGGTTCGGCGCCCGCGAACACCCGCAGGAACGGGCCGAGCGCGGCCCGCGCGCGCAGCAGGGTGTCGGGCGGGGCCGCGTAGCCGGGGACCGGCGTCCCCTGGATCAGCAGATAGCGGTGCGGCTCGGCGACGGCCCAGTCGCGGTAGGTGCCGGCCAGCACATGCAGGGCCGCGCGGGCGCTCCCGGGCGGCGCGCCGGCCGCCGCGCGTGCCATGGTCCGCGCCACATCGTCGTACGCGTCCCGGATCAGCGCGCTGAGCAGATCGTCACGGCCGGCGAAGTACCGGTACAGCGCGGGCCCCGAGAGTCCCATCTCCTTGGCGATCCGGGTCAGCGCCACGGCCTGTACGCCGCCCTCGGCGAGCTGCTGGAGCGCCGCCGACTTGATCTCCGCGCGGGTCTGTTCGCGGTAGCGCGCCCGGGGGGTCTGTGCCGCGCCGGCCATGGCGTCCTCCTGTGTGCGTGACGGTGCCTCGTGAAGGTTACAGGCCGTAGCGCCTCGGGGTGGGGCGCGGAACGAGTCGCTTGTGATTCACCATCGCGAGAGTTATGGTCAATAACAAAAGTGAGCGACCATAGCTCGAAGGGGGCGTCGCCGCCCTCGTACTCCGAACGAAAGGGACTCGTCATGTCCGCTGCCGACCGCGACCTCCACACCGTGCTGGGGGCGGGCCCCGCCGGCACCACCCTCGCCGTCGAACTCGCCCGCCGCGGCCACCCCGTACGACTCGTGGACCGCGCGGGGGCGGGAGATCCCCTCGAAGGGGTGGAGCGGTTCGCGGCCGATGTGTCCACCCCCGAAGGGGCCCTGGCCGCGGTGGAAGGCGCCGCCGTCGTATACCACTGCGTGAACGTCGCCTATCACCTCCAGGTCGAGGTGATGCCCCGGATCCAGCGGGCCGTACTGGGCGCGGTGGAGACCGCCGGCGCGCGCCTGGTGGTGCTGGACACCCTCTATCCGTACGGCGAGACGCGCGGCGAGGTCATGACCGAGGACACGCCCTGGCGGGCGACGTCACGCAAGGGCCGGATGCGGGCGCGGCTCGACGAGGACTACCTCGCCGCGCACCGCGAGGGGCGGGTCCGCGCCGTGCTCGCCCGGTCGGCCGACTTCGTCGGTCCCGGCGTGCTCAACTCGACGCTGGGCGGGGCCGCCTTCCCGGCAGCCCTGACGGGCGGTGAGGTACTCGCCATGGGCGACATCGACCTGCCGCACAGCTATACGAACATCGGTGACGTGGCGACGGGACTGGCCACGCTCGGCGAGCGTCCGGAGGGCGACGGGCGGGTCTGGCATCTGCCCACCGCGCCCGCCGTCACCACCCGCGAGATCCACGCGATGATCGAGCGGCGGGTGGGCGGTGCGCTCAGGACGGTCGTGCTCGACGCGCCGCGACCTGTCGGGCCGTTCGACGAGGTCTTCATGCGGGAGTACGAGGAGATGTTCTACCAGCACACCGAGGCGCAGATCATGGACTCGTCGGCCTTCGAGCGGACGTTCGGGGTCCGGCCCACGCCGTTGTCCGAGACCATCGACACCACGCTGGACTGGTACCGCGGCCTGCTGACCCCGTAGCGGTACCGGTCCCGGCGCCGGACGGCGGGCCGCACACCGGGCCATGCGCCGGGGCGCGCGTACCGGCGCAAGCCGAAGCCCCCGGGCGAAGCGTGTCCCGGGGGCTCGGCCAGCATTCCCCGCTGGGGGCGCTTGGAGTTAACGCGGCACAGTCTGGCACCGCGGACGATCAGGCGCGGGCAGGCCGCGCCGTGATCACCGGACGGCCCGCCCGGTCACCAGATGGACTCCACCCATTCCGGGTGGTCGATGAACGGGTTGCGGTTGTGCTGGAACTGGTCGTATATGACCTGGTTACGGCGCTGCTCGAAGGCGTCCGGCGGGTCCTCGTCGTTCCACTGCTTGAGTACGGACAGCTTCCCTATCGCCGGGCTCGATCCGTTGTTGACCCGCTCGTTGGGTTCGAGGTCGGGCCAGGAGTCGTCGCCCTCGTACCGTACGGCCATGTACAGGATCATCCGGGCGACATCGCCCTTCACCGCGTCACGCGGCTCGAAGGAGTCGGAGTCCGTGTAGTTGCCGGGTGCGCCGGAGACCGCGCTGCCGCCGTTGTCGAAGTCCTTGTTCCCGCGTATGGAGTTGACGCTGACGTCCTCCGGGCGCAGATGGTGGACATCGGTGCCGGGGCCGGTCGCCTCGCCGAAGTCGCCGTGGGACTTGGCCCAGACGTGCTCGCGGTTCCACTGGCCCGAGTTGCCGCCGTTGTTCGACTTGGAGATGGACCGGCCGGTGTACAGCTCGATCACGTTCGACGAGTTCTTGGGATCCTGGTCCGTGGCCTTGAGCGCCGTCCAGACCTGGGCATAGGTGATCTTCGTCTGGTTCTTGATGATCGAGTGCAGCGACGACTTGAGCGCGCTGCCGGTCTTGCCGATGGCGCCCTGGTAGTACGTGTCGTCGAGCGCGGCGGTGGCCGCGGCGGCGGGCGCGGCGGCGGGCGCGCTCTCCTGGGAGGCGACGGCGGGTGCGGCGGCCGCGGTGGTGGCGAGCACCGCGGTGGCGGCGCAGAGAGCCAACAGGGCACGTCGGGTGGGACGTTGGCGACGGGACATGGGGAAGCTGTCCTCTCCGGCTGGACCACCGCGGCGCACGGCCACTGGGTGGGGGGCGGCGCGGCGCGTGGTCGTGAAGTAACGGTTCAGCGGGAGCCTTCCACAGGGCATGTGTCCTCGTGTGAACGCCCGGTGTCGGTCATGTGCAGGTCAAGTTTTGGCTTCACTCCTCGACGGCATCCCGCCTGGTTGTGGGGGGTCTGCGTTCATATAGATGTGCGCTGGACGTGAATCTGGTCAACTTTGGTCCATACCAGCTTCTTGACGGCCCCTCGTACCCTCCCTTAAATCAAGTATTGAAATAAGCGTCCGAGGCGGCTCTCCCCGAAGCTCCCGGGCGTGCGATGTCATGCGCATGACCCCCCACTCGAAGTGATGTGATGACCTGTGCGAATCCCCATGGGACGCCGAATCGCGCTCTACGCGCTCGCTCTTCTCTGCTGTTCCAGCCTGGCGGCGGCGGTGCCCGCCGCCGCGGCCCCCGTCCCCGAACCGTCGGCCGCCGAGGTCGGGGCGGCGGCGGTCACGTTCTCCGACGACTTCAACGGCCCCGCGGGATCGGCCGTCGACGGCGGCAAGTGGCAGATCGAGACCGGCGACAACGTCAACAACCACGAACGGCAGTACTACACGGCGGGCAACAACAACGCCGCGCTCGACGGCCAGGGCAACCTGGTCATCACCGCACGCAAGGACAACCCCGGCAACTACCAGTGCTGGTACGGCCGGTGCGAGTACACCTCGGCCCGGCTCAACACGTCCGGCAAGTTCACCTCGACCTACGGACGGGTCGAGGCCCGGCTGAAGGTGCCGCGCGGCCAGGGCATGTGGCCCGCGTTCTGGATGCTCGGGAACGACATCGGCAACGTCGGCTGGCCCAACAGCGGTGAGATCGACATCATGGAGAACGTCGGCTTCGAGCCCGGCACGGTCCATGGCACCCTGCACGGCCCCGGCTACTCCGGCTCGGGCGGCATCGGCGCCGGCTACACCCTGCCGAACGGCCAGGCGTTCGCCGACGCCTTCCACACCTTCGCCATCGACTGGTCGCCCAACGCCATCACCTGGAGCGTCGACGGCAACGTCTACCAGCGCCGCACGCCGGCCGATCTCGGCGGCCGTGCCTGGGTGTTCAACAAGCCCTTCTTCATCATCCTGAACCTCGCGGTCGGCGGCTACTGGCCCGGTGACCCCAACGGCAGCACGCCGTTCCCGTCCCAGCTCGTGGTCGACTACGTACGCGTGAGCACGATCGACGGCGGCTCCGGCACCGGGGGCACGATCACCGGACTCGGCGGCAAGTGCGTGGACGTGGCGTCCGCCAGCTCCGCCAACGGCACGCCCGTACAGCTCTACGACTGCAACGGCTCGGCCGCCCAGCAGTGGACCGTCGCCTCCGACGGCTCGCTCCGCGCGCTCGGCAAGTGCCTGGACGTGAAGGACAACAGCACGGCGGACGGTGCACAGCTCCAGCTGTGGGACTGCACCGGCAGTCCCAATCAGCGCTGGGCCGTCCCGGACGCCCGCGACATCGTGAACATCCAGGCCAACAAGTGCGTGGACGCGACGGGCAACAGCTCCGCCAACGGCACCCGGCTGCAGATCTGGACCTGCACGGGCGCCGCGAACCAGAAGTGGACGGTGAACCGCGCATGACGACGGTACGCACCCTCCGCAAGCCCCTCAGATCCTTCGCCCTGCTGGCCGCGCTGCCCCTCGCGCTCGGCGCGTCGCTCGTCACCGCGCCCACCACCGCCACCGCGGCGGTCGCCGCCGTCGGCACGATCACGGGCCTGGGCGGCAAGTGCGTGGACGTGGCGTCCGGCAGCTCCGCCAACGGCGCGGCCGTACAGCTCTACGACTGCAACGGCTCGGCCGCCCAGCAGTGGGACGTCGCCTCCGACGGCTCGATCAGGGCCCTCGGCAAGTGCCTCGACGTCAAGGACAACAGCACCACGAACGGCGCGCAGCTCCAGCTGTGGGACTGCACGGGAGCCGCCAATCAGAAGTGGTCCGTCTCCGCGGCCCGCGACATCGTCAACACCCAGGCGAACAAGTGCGTGGACGCGACGGGCAACAGCTCCGCCAACGGCACCCGGCTGCAGATCTGGACCTGCACCGGAACGGCCAACCAGAAGTGGACCGCGCCCTCGGGCGGCGGCGGCAACCCCCCGCCCAGCGGACCCATGGCGGTCGCACCGTACATCTACAACGGCTGGGGCAGCCCGCCGAACCCGACCACCGTCATGAACGCGACCGGCGTGAAGTGGTTCACCCTGGCGTTCGTGCTCAGCAACGGCTACTGCAACCCCCAGTGGGACGGCGGACGGCCGCTGACCGGTGGTGTGGACCAGCAGACCATCAACACCGTGCGCGGCGCGGGCGGCGACGTCATCCCGTCCTTCGGCGGCTGGAGCGGCAACAAGCTGGAGAGCTCCTGCTCCAGCGCGGGTGAACTGGCCGCGGCCTACCAGAAGGTCATCAACGCCTACGGCCTCAAGGCGATCGACATCGACATCGAGGCCGCCGCGTACGACAGCCCCACCGTCCAGCAGCGCACCGTGGACGCGCTCAAGACCATCAGGGCCAACAACCCCGGCATCAAGGTCTATGTCACCTTCGGCACCGGCCAGAACGGTCCGGACACCAGCCTGATCAACCGCGCCGCCGCCGCCGGACTCACCGTCGACAGCTGGACGATCATGCCGTTCAACTTCGGCGGAGCCGGACAGAACATGGGCACGCTCACCACCCGCGCCGCCGAGGGCCTCAAGAACGCGGTCAAGAACGCGTACGGGTACAGCGACGACCAGACGTACCGCAGCATCGGCATCTCGTCGATGAACGGCATCACCGACAACAACGAGACGGTGACCGTCGCGGACTTCCGCACCATCCTCGCCTACGCGCAGCAGCACCATCTGGCCCGGCTGACCTTCTGGTCGGTCAACCGCGACCGGCCCTGCACGGGCGGCGGAGCCGACACCTGCTCCGGCGTGAGCCAGCAGGCGTGGGACTTCACCCGCGTCTTCGCCCAGTACACCGGCTGACCGGGCGAGGAGTCTCCATGAACCAACACCTCTACGGCGGCGGGCAGCCCCGCCGCCGGCTCTTCCCGCTCACCCTGCTGCTGACCGTGGTGGCCCTCTGCGCCTCCCTGATCGGTCTGCCCCAGCAGGAGGCCGCCGCGGGCACCACCGCGGCGGCGGCCCTGCCCACCGGCTGGGCCACGATCAGCAACAAGGGCAACGGCAAGTGCGTGGACGCCCGCGCCGCGGCGACCGGCAACGGCACCGCGGTGCAGCAGTACGCCTGCAACGGCAGCCTCGCGCAGAACTGGTCGCTGACGGCGACCAGCGCCGGCTACGTCAGGGCGGGCAACCGCAACGCCGACAGCCAGGTCTGGGACGTCACCGACGTCTCGGCGGCCGACGCCGCCACGATCCAGCTCTGGACGTACAGCGGAGGCAACAACCAGCAGTGGCAGCCGGTGGAGGAGGCCGACGGCGCCTACCACTTCGTCAACCGCAACAGCGGCAAGTGCCTCGACGTACCGAGCGCCTCGACCGCCGACAGCGTCCAGCTCCAGCAGTACACCTGCAACGGATCCGCCGCCCAGTCCTTCCGGGTCCAGGCCGCTGATCCGCCGGCGCCGCCCGGCACCCCGGATCTCGGTCCCAACGTCGTCGTCTTCGATCCGTCGATGTCGGCCTCCTCGATCCAGAACCGGGTGAACGCGACCTTCCGGCAGCAGGAGACCAATCAGTTCGGCGCCCAGCGCGCGGCCTTCCTGTTCAAGCCCGGCACCTACGACGCCGATGTGAACGTCGGCTTCTACACGCAGGTGGCCGGCCTCGGGCTCTCGCCGGACGACGTCAACATCCGTGGCGCCGTCCATGTCGAGGCCGACTGGTTCCCGCCGCAGAACGCGACCCAGAACTTCTGGCGCAGCGCCGAGAACCTCTCCGTCACCCCCACCACCGGCACCGACCGCTGGGCCGTCTCGCAGGCCGCCCCGTACCGCCGGATGCATGTCCGAGGCAACCTCGCCCTGGACGACGGCGGCTGGGCCAGTGGCGGATTCATGGCCGACTCGAAGGTCGACGGCCAGGTCAGGTCCGGTTCGCAGCAGCAGTGGCTGTCCCGGAACACCGAATGGGGCAGCTGGACGGGGTCCAACTGGAACATGGTGTTCGTCGGCGCCCAGAACGCGCCCGCGAACAGCTTCCCCAACCCGCCCTACACCACGGTCGACCAGACGCCGCAGGTGCGGGAGAAGCCCTTCCTGTACGTCGACGCGGCCGGCGCCTACAAGGTGTTCGTGCCCGCGCTGCGCGCCAACTCGAAGGGCACGACCTGGTCGGGCGGTGCTCCGGCGGGTACGTCGCTCCCGCTGGACCAGTTCTACATCGCCAAGCCCGGCGCGACGGCCGCGGACATGAACGCCGCGCTGGCGGCGGGCAAGAACCTGCTCGTCACCCCCGGCGTCTACCACCTCAGCCAGACGCTGAGGATCACCCGCCCCGACACCGTCGTCCTCGGGCTCGGCCTCGCCACCCTCATCCCGGACAACGGCATCACCGCGGTGTCGGTCGCCGATGTGGACGGCGTCAAGGTGGCGGGTGTGCTCATCGACGCGGGCACGGTCAACTCCCAGCGGCTGATGGAGGTGGGCGCCGACGGCTCGAACGCGAGCCACGCCGCCAACCCCACCTCGCTGCACGATGTGTTCTTCCGCATCGGCGGCGCGGGCGTCGGCAAGGCGACCACCAGCCTGGTCGTCAACAGCCGCAATGTGATCGGCGACCATATGTGGATCTGGCGCGCGGACCACGGCAGCGGGGTCGGCTGGAACACCAACACGGCGGACACCGGTCTGGTCGTGAACGGCGCCGACGTCACGATGTACGGCCTGTTCGTCGAGCACTATCAGAAGCATCAGACGATCTGGAACGGCAACGGCGGCAGAACGTACTTCTACCAGAACGAGATGCCGTACGACCCGCCCAACCAGGCGGCCTGGATGAACGGCGCGACACAGGGATACGCCGCCTACAAGGTGGCCGACTCGGTGACCAGCCATCAGGCGTACGGCCTCGGCAGCTACTGCTTCTTCAACGTCAACAACAGTGTGACCGCGGAGCACGCGTTCGAGGTGCCCAACAACGCCAATGTCCGCTTCCGCAACATGGTGACGGTGTCACTGGGCGGTACGGGCACCATCCGGCATGTCATCAACGACAGGGGAGGACCGTCGAACTCGGCCACCAACGTGGCCAATCTCGTCAGCTACCCCTGAGCGAAGACCGGGTCCTGACCTCCGGGCGGACCTGAGGACGGGCCGAAGCACAGGAACACCCCGGGCACCGGAGCGATATGACGGTGCGCGGGGTGTTCCCGTTCGTGTCCGCCACCCCGCGGGCGCGGTCGGGAAGCGAGCCGGGGAAGTGGACAGGCGAAGTGGACTGGCGAAGCGGCTCGCGAAGGGGCTCGGGACGCGGCTCAGGAGGCCGGTTCGACCTCCAGGAAGCGCCGCCGACGCGGCCCGCGGTAGAGCAGGGCCTCCCACCCCAGGCGCGTCAGGACGGCGGCGCACTCCGTCAGAGCCCGCTCCTCGTCCTGGGCGGCCCCGCCGCCGTGCGGGCCGAGCCACTCCACCCGTACGGCCGCGGGCGTCCCACCGGCCCGTACGGTGGCGGCGGGATCACCCGCGCGTACGCGATACCCCGTCGCGACCCGCTCTCCCGAGCCGTCGACCGCGGACGCCGGCAGACCGGCGGCCTCCAGCGCGAGCGCGACGGCGCGCACCGGCCGCCGCCGCTCCCACGGGGCCGGAACGGCCGCAGGATCCCCGGCCCCGGTGTGTGTCAGCCGGCGGATCTGGAGCAACCCCTCGAACGCGACCAGGACCTCGGCCGTACGCGCCTGGGGCGTCGTCGCGCACACCGGGCCGTCGCCCGTCGCGGCCTCGAAGCCACCGGGCCGCTCCGTACCCTCGTCGCCGCTCGTCATCCCCGCCGCCGTCCCCTTCCGCCCCGCTCTCGCGCCCGTACCGGCACCCGCGCCCGGACCGACAGAAGACCCCGACCGGACGGGGGACGCCGGTCGGGGTCGTCATGGAGGAGAGCGTGGATGGCGGTCGCCTCGCGGCGATGGGCTCCATGGGGCTTCAGCCGAACGATCTTCCCCATGGGCGATTCTCATATGGGGCCCGGGGACTCAGTTCCATCCACACCCTCACTGGGTCCAACGGCGGACCTCCGCCGATTGTTCCCGGGGGTGCGGTCAGGACGGAAGCACCCAGATGGGGTTCGAGTAGAACCACAGGTCCTTCCACGGGTCGGCGTCGCCCAGCACGTCCATCGCCGGGCCCACGGGGTCGACGGACGCGCCGTTCGGCCCCACGGCGGTGCGGTTGCCGTCCGTGCCGCGCAGCCGGACGTAGAGCGGTCCTGAGACCCGGCCGAGCTTGTACGTCAGCCGCACGGTGCCCGTCGACTTGTCGACCTCGAACGACTTCGCGACCCTGGCGGTCGGCGCGGTGAAGGTGTCCTTGTCGTGGACAGGGCCGGTGACCTGGCCCTGGATGACATCGACCCGGGCCAGCTTCGGCACGAACTGCGCCCAGTTGGCGCCGTTGGCCAGGGCGATGTCGATGGACAGCTCGACGTCCGTACCACGCTTGACGTGCAGCGCGCCGCCGAGCGTGGCCCAGCGGCCGCCGCCCTTGAGCCGGGCGTCCAGACCGCTGATCAGACCGCCGTGGTCGACCCAGATCCGGCCGGCCCGCATCCCGTCCATGACCGCCGCGTACGAGAACCGGTCCGCGCCGACATGCGTACGGCTGTAGTGGCCCGGCCAGTAGTCGCCCTTCCCGAGGTCGAGGCCGGTTCCGTACACGGGGTCGGAGTGCTTGCCGTTGGCGTTGAAGTCGTCGTCGGGCCCGATCACGGACGGCTCGGCGTACACGCTGTGCGAGTCCGAGTTGGCGGTGATCCACCACGGCTTGCCCTCGGCCAGCAGGCTGTCCCAGAGACCGCCGACCGTGGAGGTCATCCAGTCGAAGCCGCCCCAGGTGCGGTAGCTCTCCGGCGGGTAGGCGGCGAAGGAGTTGGCGCTCGGGCTGTTCTCGTAGTAACCGCGGCCACCGCCGCTGCCGACCGGCTTGGGCAGTCCCGCCGCCTGGTGGCCGGGCGCGCCCTCCATACCGATGGCGATGGGGTGGCCGGCCGAGGTGGCGTCGCGCCAGCCGCGTATCTCGTGGGGCGAGTCGATGCCGTTGCGGGCCGGGTGGTTGGCGAGCATCACCGCGTCGTCGACCTTGCGCCGGCGCACCTGGTCGGCGAGGAACTGGAGCCCCGAGATGGCCAGTGCCTCGTTCGTGGCGTTGGAGGAACTGGGGTGCAGGCTGCCGTCGTAGTCGGTCTCGAACCTCTTCAGCACCTCCACCTCGTTGCGGCCCGGGTGGACGAAGACCGTGGCGTGCTCGGCGCCCGGGATGTTCCACTCAAGGCCCTGGAAGACGAGCTGGTCCTTGTAGGTCTCGCGGGCTTCCTTGATGTCCGGGTTGACCTTCTCCACACCGATCTTGGCGTGCGCCGCGCTGCCGTGGTCGGTGATGACCATCCAGTCGAGACCGTGCGCCGTGCCCTGGCGCACCTGGTCGACGACGCGGTACTTGCCGTCGCTACTGTACTGCGTGTGGATGTGGTGGTCGCCCGCCAGCCACAGGAAACCGTTGCCACCGCCCCGGCCGGACGAGGAGGAGCCGCCGGAACCGACCGCGTGCGCGGCGGCGGCGGTGGCCCCGCCCAGCACGCTCGCTCCGGCCAGACCGGCGCCGAGCAGACCGGCGCGGCGCAGCATCGAGCGGCGGGACTGCTGGCTGGGCGACAGCTCACTGTCCGGCACATCGGCGTCGAGCGCCGGAGGCAGGGGGCCGGTTTCG
This sequence comes from Streptomyces sp. NPDC039430, assembly GCF_055639435.1. NCBI lineage: Bacteria > Bacillati > Actinomycetota > Actinomycetes > Kitasatosporales > Streptomycetaceae > Streptomyces > Streptomyces sp. NPDC039430. The sequence goes on from NZ_JBVKAK010000018.1 coordinate 126,780, forward strand.
GCCGGGACGTGGTGTGTGTGGTCGTGTGCGTGGTCGTGCGGGTGGTGATGGTCGTGGCCCATTGCTGCTCCTTGCCGATGCCTGTGATGCCCAGCGGGGTCAGATGTTCGATTACTGGGATGACGGCTCGGCGACGGGAGTGCGTACGCGCGATGTTGAATTCCGTACGGAATGCTGGTCCGGGGTGCGTTGGCGCAGGTCGTGCGGGTGTGGGTGCCTCTCCTGGCTCTCCCCGGAAAGAAGACCGTCCCACTATGCACTGCATGTATACGCGCTATGTATAGTGCGGGTATGTCATTCGGCCATGCCCAGTCGGGGCCAGTGAACCCCGCTTCGCCCTGCCCGCCGTCCGCGGTGGAGTCCCGCCGCGCACGTCGCGTGTCCGGTGTGTCCGGCGTGTTCCGCATGGCATAGCCGGCCCGCCGGGCCCTCCGGGGCCGCGGCCGAACCCACATCACCCGGCGCGCCGTTCCGCGCGCCGGCTCACACCCAGGCCCGGTGCGGGCTTCAGCGCTGCGCGACCGCGGCCCTCCCTCCCACCGGCCACCCAGCCATCGGAAGAGGGATTTGTCATGCCAAAAAACACGTCGGCGCTCGGTCTGAAGGCAGCCGGCGCCCTGGCGGCGGTCGTCTCGCTCGGTCTGCTGCTGAGCGGCTGCTCCTCGTACGACGCCAACTCGCCCGCCGACGCCAGAGGCGACGCCAAGAACGGGGCGAAGGTCTCGGCCGGTGCGGTCGACTGCGCGAAGGAGCGCTGTATAGCCCTCACCTTCGACGCGGGACCGTCCGAGCACACCCCCGAGCTGCTCGACATCCTCAAGAGGGAGAAGGTCCCCGCGACCTTCTTCCTGCTCGGCGAGAACCACGTCGTCAAACACCCCGGCCTCGTGCGCCGTATCGCGGCCGAGGGCCACGAGGTGGCCAACCACACCTGGTCGCACAGAATCCTGACGGACCAGGACCCCGAGGCCGTCCGCGAGGAGCTCTCGCGTACGCAGGACGCCATAGCGGAGATCACCGGCCACGCGCCCACGCTGATGCGCCCGCCGCAGGGCCGTACCGACGACGAGGTCACGAAGGTGAGCCGGGAGCTCGGCCTCGCACAGATCATGTGGAGCGCCACCGCCAAGGACTACTCGACGACGGACTCCGAGCTCATCAGGAAGCGCATCCTCGACCAGGCGGACCGTGACGGCATCATCCTGCTGCACGACATCTACGACGGCACCGTGCCCGCCGTCCCCGGGATCATCGAGGAGCTGAAGAAGCGCGGCTACACGTTCGTCACGGTGCCCCAGCTGCTGGCGCCGGGACGCGCCGAACCGGGGAAGGTCTACAAGCCCTGACCCCCACCGCCGCCGTCACCCCCGGTTCCCCTCCTGCTGGCGGTGGCGAAGCACCGGCCGTACGGTGAAAAAAGGCGACTGACTCGAAGTGACCTGTGCGAGTGACCTGTGCGGTCGGACGGGCGGCGGCGTGATGACGGAGAGCGGAGAGGGCGTGGGAGGGTTCATCTGCAGTCATCTCGCGGATGTGGGGCCGGTGACCCCGGACAGCCCGGACAGCTGCACCGACTGTGTCGCTCTGGGCGACACCTGGGTGCATCTGCGGGAATGCCAGGGCTGCGGCCACATCGGCTGCTGCGACTCCTCCAAGAACAAGCACGCCACCGCGCACCACAACGCGTCCGGGCACCCGCTCATCCGTTCGTACGAGCCGGGTGAGGGCTGGTGGTGGTGTTACGAGGACGAGGTCGTCTTCGAGGTCGAGGGCGTGCCGCCGGTACGGTCCGCCTGACGGGCCGGAGCGCCGCACCGCGCCCGCCGGACAGTCCATGCCGAACCCCGCCCGCCGGACGGTCCACGCCGCACGCCCCGGCGTTCTGTCAGTCCGCCGCCCCGCTCCGTCAGCCGGACGTGACGGTGAACAGCGCGCCGTCGGGATCGCGCAGCGTCGCCTCGTCCGATGCCCCGGACTCGTCCTGCGGCGAGAGCAGCGCGCCTCCGCCCTTGAGCGCCGCCGCCACCGAACCGGACACTTCCGGCACCCGGAAATACACATGCCAGCGCGGGCGGATCCGCGGATCGGGCGTGGCCTCCACGGCGCCGCCGCGGATCCTGGCGACCACGTGCTCGTCCTGCCGCAGCACCGCGTGATCGTCTTCACGGGCAAGAGTGAAACCGCCCTCGGTCTCCGGCGCCCAGCCGAGGACCTGGCTGTAGAACCTGGCCGCGTCGTCGGTGTCGCGGGTACGCAGCTCCAGCCAGGCCGGGGCGCTGCCGCGCCCCACGGTCCAGTCGGAGCGCACCGCGCCCTCCCAGATGCCGAACGCCGCGCCGTCGGGGTCCGCGGCCAGCGCGGCCCGGCCCGAGTGGAAGGCCAGCGGGCCCACCGCGACGGTCGCGCCGCGCTCCCTGATCCGGGCCGCGGCCTCGTCCACATCGGCCACCGCGAAGTACGGCGTCCAGGAGACGGCTACCTGGAGGGAGGCCGCCAGCGCGCCGATGCCCGCGACCGGCATTCCGTCGGACAGGGCGACGCAGAAGTCGTCCCCGAGCCCGGCCGGCCGGTAGGTCCAGCCCAGCACATCGCTGTAGAAGGCCTGGGCGGCCGGCAGTTCGCGGGAGAGCAGTGTCACCCAGCAGGGACCTCCGGCCACCGTCTGTGAGTCGATCTTGTCCCGCTCCACACCGTTCACTCCACCCTCGCCCCGACTCTTGTCGCTCTCCGCTGCCACTACCTGCTGCCCCCGTTCCGCGCCCCTACTCTGCCAGGCCCGGCACCACTTCCCCGACGGGGCAGGGGCTTTGGGGGCCCGCCGGCCCGCGTGCCCCGCGGCGACTCAGCGCCGGGCGGCGGGCGGCGCGGCGTCCGCCCCGGCGCGGGTGGGCTGCCAGAGCGTGGTGACCGGCTCCCAGACGCGGATGCCCGCGGGTGATCCCAGGGAGGCGGCGCCGAACCGCGTGCCGTGGTGCGAGGGGTCGCCCGCGACGGTCAGATACGCGACCGTACGGGAGTCCTCGGCGGCGGGGTCGATGGTGCGCACCAGGGCGTACGCGGTAGCGCCGGCGGCGAGCCTGTACGGCGCGCTCTCCACGGGCGGCACGGGCTGGGCCGTTCCGTCCAGGTCTCCGAAGGTGACGGTCGGGACGCGGTCCACGGCGCAGGCACGGCCGCTCCTGTTGGTGACGCTGATCCGGACCTGGTCGGGCGTGCCGGACGCGGTCGCGGCCACCTTGACCGCGGCCTCGCGGCAGGTGGCGAGGGCCGCGGGTGCGAAGACCCCGGCGGGCGCGGGGACGGCCGCCGAGGCGCCGGTGGCGAGCAGGAGCACGGTGAGGGCGGCCGCCGCGGGGGCGACGAGGGCAGGACGGATACGCATGGCTGGTTTCCCCGTTTCGGTAGGTCGGTGGTGAGCGGCACGGCGCCGGACACCGGTCGGGCCGGCCGTGGTCGTGCTGTACCGCTCGCCTGAGATGACACCCGAACGGCCCCGGCGGTTGTGCTGGTCCGGCGAGATCCGATCACGGGACCGCTGGGCCCGCGCCGGCGTGCGCCGGTGTGCGCTCCCGGCCGCCCGGGTGCCGGTGACGCCAGAGCCAGAACACGGTGATGGACACGAACGCCCAGCCCGCCAGGACGGCGAAGGGGAACACATGCTGGGCGTTGCCGAAGTACACCGCGGTGTGGTTGGCGTTGATCGAGGCGCCTGGTGGCAGCCACCGTCCGATGTGCCCGAGCACGGAGGGCAGCAGCGGCCAGGAGACGGCCCCGCCGGAGGAGGGATTGCCGAGCAGCACCATCAGCCCCCAGGTCGGCAGCATCGCCCACCGGCCCATGAGGGTGTTGAACATGGTGAAGACCATCCCGGACGTGAACATGGTGAACGCCAGGATCAGCCAGGACTCCACGAACGGAAGATCGAGCGCGCCGAGCCACCAGTCGACCACCGAGGCGATCGCGAAGGCGCCGAGCAGGGAGTACGCCACGGTGAAGGCGATCCGTTCCCAGGGGTTGAGCTCACGCGCGTGGACGCTCAGTTGAATCGCCCCGACGAAGCCGATGATCACGGCGGCGAGTGAGATGTAGAAGAGCGCGAGCCCGCGCGGATCACCCTTCTGGAGCGGTTTGACGTCGCTGATCCGTACCGGGAGCCCGACGGCCCTGGCCACGGGCAGGGCGGTCTCCGTGAGCAGTTGCGCGACGGAGGCTCCCGCCGCGCCGGCCACCGCGAAGTCGGCACGGTCCGTACGGAATGTCAGAATCGCGAAAATCTCCTGCTCCTCCACCCCGCGCCGCGCCGCCGTGTCGCTCGGATAGCGATGGAGTTCGAGGGCGCCGTTCAGGGCCTTCTCCATGCCGTCCACGAACGCGGTGGCGTGTGCCGTGCCGGCGGGTCCCACCACGGCGGCGGGGATCCGATGGGGCGTCGGATTCGCCATGTTGTACGTGTAGGACCCCGCGAAGAGCCCGGCGGCCGCGGCGAGGATGAAGGTCAGGACGATCGCGGGGAGGAAGGGCGAGGCGGTGAAGGCGGACCATCGCTCGCGCGTCGTCCGATGTCTGCCGTGCGCACCGCCGGAGCGTGGGTGATCTTCATGATCCGCGTCCATGGAGGCACCGTAAACCACCCCTATCGGAATGGCCGTACATGTTCTCCGTGCCCGTCGGACAGGGCGGAGGCGCGGTTCAGCGCAGCAGAAGTTGCAGGCCACCGAGGACGGTCGCGCCGATCACCAGCCGCTCGAAGAGCCGTTGGTCGATCCGGTCCACGCACGCCTTGCCGATGAGGGCGCCAGGGAAGACGAAGAGCACGAGGGCGGCGTCCAGCAGCAGGGACCGGCCGTCGATCAGGCCGAGTCCCACGCTGAAGGGCAGCTTGGAGGTATTGACGATCAGGAAGAACCACGCGGAGGTGCCGAGGAAGCCGAGCTTCCGGAAGCCGGCGGAGAGCAGATAGAGCGACATGACGGGGCCGCCCGCGTTGGCGACCATGGTGGTGAATCCGCCGAGCACGCCGTACGAACGCGCCTTGACGCGACCGGCGGACGACGCTCGTGAGCCGCCCTTCCCGGCGGCCGCTTCCGTCTTCTCCGCCGCGCTCTCCGAGCTGTCAGCGCTGTCCGCTCCGTAGCGCCGCCGCCAGATCGTGACGCCCGCCATCAGCAGCAGGATCGCGCCGATCGAGGTACGGACGGCGGCGTCATCGGCCCAGAGCAGGAAGACGGTGCCCGCCACCACCCCCGCGGCGACCGCGGGAAACAGCCGCCACAGGGTCGGCCAGTGGGCATGCCGCCGGTAGGTGAGCACGGCCACCACATCGCCGACGATCAGGATCGGCAGCAGTACGCCTGTCGACTCACGCGCCGGCAGCACGGCCGCGAATACGGCCAGACTGACCGTATTCGCGCCGCTCACCGCGGTCTTCGAGAAACCGACGAGCGCCGCCGCCGCGGCGAGCGCGGCGAATCCCCACCAAGATATGTCCATTTCGGCAAACGATGCTATGCCCTGGTGCGGGCCCGGTACCGGGCGGGCGGCGCTCGAAGGAGGAATCAGCCGGGTACCGGCCGGGTCACCGGGGCGGTCAGCCGGCCACCCCGCGTCAGCGCGAACACCGCTCCGGCGCAGGTCAGGCCCGTACCGGCCAGCATCGCCCAGGGCAGCCAGCGGAGATCGTGGCGCTGTGCCACATCCCACAGCGCGCCTGTGCCCAGATTGCCGAGCGTGATCCCCAGTCCGGAGACGGTGTTGTAGAGGCCGTAGTGGGTGGCGACCAGCCGGCCGCCCGACAGCGCGACGACCGTGTCCATCTCGAACGGATAGACCACCGCGCTCCCGACGGCCAGCGCGACCACCGCCGCCACCAGCGCCGCGAGCATCCACAGCCGTGTCGTACGTTCGTCACCGGCGGGGACCAGGGCCGGCGGGATGAACGCCAGCCCCATGACGGTCAGTCCCCGCGTCAGCGCTCCCGGCGCACTCCAGCGCCGCGTGGCCCAGCGCGTCAGCCGGGTCTGCCCCACCACCGCGACGGCGGCCGAGATCACGAACAGGGCGCCCGTGGCCTTCTCCGCGGCCGGCCCCAGCGCGTCGGCGGCGGCCAAGGGCAGGGCCAGATAGACCTGGAACGTCAGTACGTACGAGCCGATCATCGCCACCGAGAACAGCAGGAACGGCCGGTTGGCCAGCACCGTGCGCCACCGCGCGCCCACCCCTGAGGACCGGTCGCCCGTGCTCTCCCCGCCGCCCCGGGCGGGCAGCGCGCGCCACTGGAGCACGGTCAGCGCGGCGAAGATCACCGCGGCGACCACACACACCAGCCGGAAGTCCGCGGCGAGCAGGACGAGACCCACCGGCGGCCCCAGCAACATCCCGGCCTGGTAATAGACGTTGAAGACCGCGAAGGCCTCGACCCGCCGCTCGCCCGCCTCCGCCGCCAGATACGCCCGTACCGCCGGATTGAACAGCGCGCCCGCGAACCCGGTCGCCGCCGACGCCACGATCAGCGCGGGCAGTTGGTCCACCCAGCCCAGCAGCGCGAAACCGCCCGTGCGCAGCAGACAGCCGGCCATGATCGGCGCCTTGTAGCCGAAGCGGTCGGCGAGGGCGCCGCCGATCAGGAACATCCCCTGCTGCGAGAGCGTGCGTACGCCGAGGACCAGACCGACCGCCCAGGCGGCCAGCCCGAGCCCACCGGCCAGATGCGCCGCGAGATAGGGCATGAGCATGTAGAAGGCGAGGTTGATGGCGAACTGGTTCGCCATCAGCAGGCGTGCCGCGGGCGGAAAGGACCGGGTGGTGGCCCACAGGCCCGTCGTCCGGGCGCGCGGGCCGGGGGCGGTCACGGATCCCTTCACCGGGCCACCTCCGCCAGGCCGCCGTCGCCCGCTTCCGGACCGGTCGCGGCGAGCGGGTCCACCACCGTGGTGCAGCGCGTCCAGCGGGTGACGGCGCGTTCGCCGGGATGCGCGATCTCCCGAGGATGGTCGGCGGGCCGGTGGCCCAGCAACCCGTGCTCACGGCAGTACGCGTCGTCGAAGACGGTCCCCACATAACGCTGCGGTCCGTCAGGGAAGACCGCCACGATCCGCTCACCGGGCGGCCGTACGGCGGCCAGCCAGCGCGAGACCAGGGCGACGGCCCCGACACTCCAGCCGCCCGTCGCGTAGCGCGCCCGCGCCAGCGAACGCGCGGCCCAGACCGCTTCCGGGGCGGCCACCCAGTGCACTTCGTCGAAGAGGCCGTACGCGACATTGCGGGGATGGATGCTGCTGCCCAGACCGCGCATCAGCCGGGGCGCCGCGGGCTGGCCGAAGATGGTCGAGCCGGTGGTGTCGACGCCCACCACCCGCAGAGCGGGGAAGTGATGGCGCAGCACACTGGCGATGCCGGCGGAGTGTCCGCCCGTACCGACGCTCGCCACCAGCGTGTCGATCCGGCCCAATTGGGACACCAGCTCCTGGGCCAGCGGACGGTAGGCGGCCACATTGTCGGGGTTGTGGTACTGATCCGGGCACCACGCGTCCGGATACGCGGCGAGCAGCTCCGTCACCCGGCGCCGCCGGGCCTCCTGCCAGCCACCCACCGGATGGGGCGTCCGTACCAGCTCGATGTCCGCGCCGTACGCCGTCAGCAGCCCGGCCACGAGCGGTTCCATTCCCGGGTCGGTGACGACGGTGACGGGATGGCCGAAGGTCACCCCGGCCAGTGCCAGCCCCAGGCCCAGCGTGCCGGAGGTGGATTCCACGATCCGTGCCCCGGACGGCAGTTCGCCGCGCTCCCGGGCGCGCGCCACCATGTAGAGGGCTGTCCTGTCCTTGATTCCGCCGGGGTTGTGTCCCTCCAGCTTGGCCCAGAAGCCACGGCCGGGGACCGTGAACGGGGCGCCGATCCACAGCGTCGGGGTGTCGCCGACCAGCGCCGCGGGGGTGTGGGCCGGCTGAGGGGCGGGGGAAATGCCGAAGTGGTCCATCGCGCAGAGCTCCAGTGGCCGGCCGCGCGTGGGCGCGCCCCGGCCGTGGTGAGGGGGGTGAACGGGCAGAGAGCCTGGGGGCCGCCGGCGGGTACGGGCGGGCGGAGCCGCTCGCGCGCCGTCAGAGGCCTGGGGCGCTCGTCAGTTCCGCCACACACCCAGCGCCGCGCGCCGCCGCTGTTCCGTGCCCCGGCCACCGGGCGCGTCCCCGCGCGCCGCTTGGGCGCGTACGCCCACCGGGTTCCGTACGGCGGTGTCCGCCGCGTCCGGTCCGTCCACCGTGAGGGGTACGAGGGAGGCGTCCGGGCGCGGCGGCAGGAGGCTCGGCTCGTCCGCGTCGGTACAGGCGGCCGCCCCATGGCTGACCCGGCCGGCGCAGCCGGCCACCGGCGTCGCGGGGAGACCGGGGGCGGGGTACTGCGCCGCGACCGCCGCCGTGGGTGTCGCCGTGCTCGGGAGGGGAGCGGCGGAGACCGGACCGTGCGCGCAGCCCAGCACATGCAGGAGCGCGGCCAGCACCGTCAGCAGCACGACGCGAGACATCGCCCCGTGCCCGCTCCTCCCGCTCCACGCCGCACCGTTCATGTAGCGCAGCGTATGCGATCGATCACCCCGGGTCGCAACCGGGGAGGGCTCGCAACGCTGTGCGGTGCGTAACCGTGGGGACTCATAGGACCCGTGGGATCCGTGGGACTCATATCGGATTCGTGCGATCCGTGGCCGTCGCGGGGCGGGAAGCCCCGCGTGCGGAGAACTCGGAGGACATCCGCCGCCGTCATCCGTAACGTCCCCGGTGGCGCGGTGCTCGACGACCGCGCCGGTTTCCACGAGTGGACGCGTACGGCGAATACGAAGAACGCGACGAGTACGACGCGCATGACGGGTAGGACGGGCATGGAGAACGCGATGCACGCTGTCGGGCGACCGATCCTCGATCTGCTGTCCCTGTACCGGGCACGGGATCCGCGCGAGGCCGCCGACGTGGCTCGCGTCCGCGCGCTCGCGGAGGGCGCGGACGATCCCTGGCTGCGTTCGATTCCGCTGCATGTGACGGCGTCCGCGCTGATCGTGCACCCCGCGAGCGGACGGGTGCTGATGCGCTGGCACGCCCGCCAGCGCTCATGGCTCCAGGTCGGAGGCCACGGCGATCCGGGGGAGAGTGATCCGCTTGAGGTCGTGCTGCGGGAGGGCCAGGAGGAGAGCGGGCTCGGGGACCTGGTCCCGTATCCGGACCCGTCGCTCGCACGGCTCGTACAGGTGGTGATCGTGCCGGTCGCGGCGGGCGGCGGTGAAGCCGCGCATGAACACGGTGACCTCCGGTTCCTCCTGGCCACGGCCGACCCCGACGCGGCACGCCCCGAGAACCCCGACGCCCCGCTGCGCTGGATGACCCCGGCCGAGGCGCGGGAGGCCACCTCCGAGGAGAATGTCCGTGAAGCGCTGCGCCGGGTCGAGGAGTCGCTGACCGTCGCCGCGGAGCGCGGCTGACCGGCAGGTGGCGCGGGCCGGGCGCCCTCAGGCCGCGGAGTCGTCCGGCGTCGGCGACGGCTCCGGCGCCAGCGCGAAGGCACAGGCGCCGCCGGCCACCAGGACGGCGGCCAGTCCCACCACACCCCCCAGAGTCGTCTGGAGCAGGAGCGCGCCGACCGCCGCCCCGGCGAAGAGGGTCAGCAGCGAGCCGATCTTGCGGTGTGGTTTCCGGCCGATGCCGGCCCCGAGCACGCTCTCCGCCGAGAGCCCGGTGAGCGTCTGGGTGAGGACGGTCGTCGTCAGATCCCGGGGGGCGAGCAGGCGTACCGTCGCGTTCTGCAGCCCGCTGCAGCCACCCAGCAGCGCGAGGATCACGAGAGTGGTCCGGCCCTCGGGCCGGAGCACCCCCGTGGCGAGCAGCAGAGCCGTCAGTGTGAGTCCCGCTGCCTGGCAGGCGAAGGCGCAGACGAGCCAGAACCGCGGCCGGCCGCCGAGGAACGTGCTGAGCCGCCCGCCGAGAAACGCCCCCAGCACGAAGGCCGCCGTGGCCACGATCGGTGCCAGCACCGGCAGCCGGTACGACTCGGCGAGGGAGAACCCGAGAAAGGCGACGTTGCCGGTCATGTTGGCGACGAAGACATGGTCCAGCCGCAGATAGCTCACCGCGTCCACGAGACCGGTCGCGAAGGTCATGGTCAGCAGCGCCCCCACGGCCCACCGCGGCGCCACGGGAAGTCTTTCCGGCACAGGGGGAGCACCTGCTTTCCTTCGCGCTTTCCGCACCGGCGTCCGGCGCACGGCGTCCGGCGTCCGGCGTCTTCCCCCGGGGCCACCTTCTCGCACGGGGCCGACAAATCGACACCCTAGTCCCGGTGCACCGGCCGCCCTGCCCGCACCACGCGGGCCGGCGCCGCGGGCGTATGAGGTAAGAAGTACGGGGGTGGGCACGGCCGCCACGCCGGACCGCCACACCGACCCGCAGTGCCCGACCGCGGTGCCCCTGCCCGCAGAGAAGGAGAACCCCGTGCTCCAGCCGCCCGGTAGCCCCGATGTCCCCCGTGACCGGGCCATACCTCCCGTGATGCGGAACTGGGCGGGCAATATCACCTTCAACGCGGCACGTGTCCACACACCGTCCTCCGTGGAGCGGCTGCGGGAGATCGTCGCCGGGAGCGGATCCGTGCGCGCGCTGGGCAGCGGCCACTCGTTCAACACCATCGCGGACACCCGCGGCGATCTGGTCTCGGTGGCGGGACTGCCCCGGGTCGTGGAGATCGACAAGGCGGCCGCCACCGTCACGGTCAGCGCGGGTCTGCGGTTCGCCGAGTTCACCGGAGCCGTCCACCGGGCGGGCCTGGCCCTGCACAACCTCGGCTCGCTCCCGCACATTTCCGTCGCCGGTGCCTGCGCCACCGGAACGCACGGATCCGGGGCGGGCAACGGCACCCTGGCCTCGGCGGTACGCGCGCTCGAACTCGTCACGGCTGACGGCGAACTGCTCGTCCTCGACCGGGACGACGCGGACTTCGCGGGCGCGGTGGTCGCCCTGGGCGCGGCCGGCGTCGTGACCTGTATGACGCTGGACCTCGTACCCGCGTACGACGTCCGGCAGTGGGTGTACGAGGGACTCCCGTACGAGCGACTGCGCGAGCGGTTCGACGAGGTGCTCTCCGCCGCGTACAGCGTGAGCCTCTTCACCAGCTGGCGTACGGACCGGATCGAGCTGATGTGGCTCAAGCAGCGCGTCGGCGACGGCGATCCGGAGCAGGCGCCGGACCGCCGGTTCGGTGCCGTACACGCGGACGGCCCCCGGCACCCGGTGCCCGGCATGGACCCGTCGACCTGCACCGAGCAGTCCGGCGTCCCCGGGCCCTGGCACGAACGGCTGCCGCACTTCCGGCCCGAGTTCACTCCGAGCAGCGGCGAGGAGCTCCAGAGCGAGTACTTCGTGGCACGGGAGGACGGACGGGCGGCCTTCGACGCGCTGGCCCGGATCAGGGAGCGCGTCGCGCCGGTCCTCCAGATCGGTGAGATCCGGACGGTCGCGTCCGACGGACTATGGCTCAGTCCCGCCTATGGACGGGACACCGTGGCCTTCCACTTCACCTGGCACCCGGACACCGCGGCCGTCACGCCCGTGCTGGACGCGATCGAGGAGGCGCTGGCGCCGTTCGAGGTCAGACCGCACTGGGGGAAACTGTTCACGATGGGCCCGGAGCGGCTCGGCGGGCTGTACGAGCGGTACGCCGACTTCGAGGCGCTGACGGCGAAGCTGGATCCGGCGGGCGTCTTCCGCAACGACCTGCTGGAACGATACTTCCCGGGCGGGCGCGGATAGTGGCGGACGGCGGTCCCGGGCCGATCCGCACCGCGTAAACATGGCGGGATTTACTCCGGAAGATCCTCCTATCCCGACCTCGGTGACCGCCGTTTTGCGGCACGCTACTCAGGTGAGCGCGAACCCCGACGATGCGGCGGACGATGAGACGGCGGACGACGAGTCCGCGGGCGGGTTATTCGATGACGCGGCGGCCCGGCGGCTGCTGGAGCTGGGCCAGCGGGAGGAGGCGCTGCGGCGCAGGTTCCCGGTGAGCGGTCCGGACTGGGAGCGGACATCGGTCTCCCACTACACGGCGTATGCGGCGATGCTCCACGAGGACGGGGGCTGGCGGCAGCTCTTTCCGGCCGTTCCCGCCGAGGCGGAGGCCAGGACGGATCTCCGTGATGTGCTGCGGGTACGGGCCCTGGACGCGGGCGAGCTGGGGCCGCGCTTCACCCGGGCCGCCGAGGCGGTCGTACGCGGCGAGGACCAGGTGATCATCGGCGGTGATGTCTACCGTGTGGTGCGCATCGAACAGACCATCATCATGACCGGCCATGGTCCGCAGCCGCCGCAGCCACGGGACCAGGAGTTTCCCGAAGTGCTCGACGAACGTCCCGGACCCCGGGGGCCGGGACGGGCACTGGACGACTGACCGGCCGGATCCGGCAGGGCGCGCGGGGGCCCACGCGAGGGATCCGGGCTCACTTCCGGCGTGCCACCACCAGGGCGCAGCGGGGGCTGCCGTCGGGGCGCCGGCCGAGGTCCGTCAGCGGGAGCAGTTCCGTGGTGAACCCCGTCCGGGCCAGTTCGTCCAGTACACCGGACAGCTTGAACGTGCGGTAGTACATGACGAACCGCGGCTGCCAGAGCAGATTGCGCAGCCGCATCGCCGTATCGAATCCCCAGAGCGCCCAGTAGAGCGGGGAGCCGACGCGGGGCGGGGCCGGAACGGGAAAGACGAAGAGACCGCCCGGCCGCAGCACGGCGTGTGCCTGCGCGAACAGCACGGGCCGCTCGGCGGGCAGGAAATGGCCGAACGCCCCGAAGCTGACGGCCAGATCGAAGACCGGCGCGAAGGGCAGGGCGCGCGCGTCGGCCCGTACCCAGTCCACGGCCGCCGAGGTGAACTCGGAGGAACCGGCGGAGGAGGCGGAAGCGGCCGCGGCCGCGGTGAGCATGCCCGCGCTGAAGTCGAGACCGGTCACCCGCTCGTCGCACAGCCGCCGCAGCACCCCCACTCCGGCCCCGGTCCCGCAGCAGATGTCGAGGCCCGTGGCGAACGGTCCGAGCGGCCTGACCGTACGCACCACGGCGTCCAGCAGATGACCGGGCGTACGGAACGGCGTGTGGTCGAACTTCGGCGCCAGCAGGTCGTAACCGTGCTCGATGGACGAGAACGCCTGCACGGCGAGTTCGCGAAGGGTCGGGCCCTGAGGTGTGAACATCAGGACCCAGGGTAACGACACAGCCCCACATGCCGCCTCACACATCGCTGACCGCCTCCTCAGAGGTGGCGGTTGCGGCCCAGCCGCCACAGCGCGAGGGCCAGTTGCAGCCGCAGCCGTCCCCGTGGATCGTGCACCGGCCAGCCGAGCCAGTGCTCCGCCTGCGCCAGCCGGTCCTGAAGCGTGGAGTGATGCATGTTCAGTTCCGCGGCGGCGGCCCGCAGGCTCGTGGAGTACGCGACCGTGTGGAGTGTGCAGGCCGCCCAGGGGGTCGCGGCGACGGCCCGGTCGAGCGCGCGCACGTCGGGGATCGGTTCCGTGTCCGGGCCCACGGAGGCCGCCAGCACGGCGAGACCGCCCAGCTCGTCCGCGTACACCGTCCTCGGCCCGGGATCCTGGTCGGTGCCCTCCGCGGTGAACCGGAGCGCGGTCCTGGCGGCCGCCGCGGACGCCGGCAGTTCCAGCACGGGCACCGCGGGACCGACACCCGCGCGCGGGCCGTCGGCCGGCGGCGGGACCTCCGGGGTACGCACCGCCTCGACCACCGGCGCCGCGCCCGCGGGCGCCACCACCCGGGCCAGCGCCGCGTTCCGCAGCCCGAGCCGGCCGGCCGCCTGCCACCGGGCGTGCTCAGGGGCCGACGCGTCCAGCAGCACCTCCACCGAGGCGGGATCGGCGGCCGGGCCCGTCAGCGGTGCCCGGCCGCGGGTCCTGTCGAGGACCACACGGGCGGCGGCCACGGTCCGTTCCAGCACCATGCCGTGGACTCCGCCGGGCGGTCCCGCGCTCTCCAGCCAGACCGCCGGGGCGCCGCCGGGCACCAGCGGGGCGGACATCCACGACGACAGCGCCGGTCCGGCCCGGTCCCGGCGTATCCCGTCGGCGTCGACCCGGATACGTACGCCACGCTCGTCGTCCACCAGCCGGGCCGGACAGCCCGACAGCACGGCCGCGCCGCGCACCAGCGACTCCAGGCCCGCGCGGCCCTCGATCAGCCGGTCGAAGTACGCGATCACCTGGAGGGCCGCGCCCGCGTCGGGGTCCAGCGCCGCAAGCCTGCCCGCGAGCTCCTTCACACCCTCATCCTGCTTCTCCGAACGGCCGGTGCCAACCACTCCTGTGCTCTTTCCGGAAGATCTCGGTCCGTTCGCCTGCCCGCCGGCGGGTCCGGCCGTGGGCCCGGCGGCCGGTGCGCGGGGTCAGCCGGCGGCGAGCAGTCTGCGCAGCCACGTCAGCTGAGCGTTCCGCGCGTCCTGCGAGATCGCCGCCTGCGGCGCCAGGCTCTCGAACCCGTGGAAGGCGCCGGGCCACACATGCAGCTCGGCCCGGCCACCGGCCTGCCACAGCCGGCTGGCGTACGTGACGTCCTCGTCCCGGAAGGTCTCGGCGGAACCGACGTCGATGAACGCCGGGGGCAGCCCCGACAGATCCTCGGCGCGGGCGGGCGCGGCGTACGGGGAGACATCGGGGCCGCCGCGCCGGTCCCCGAGAAGGGCGGTCCATCCCGTGTGGTTCGCCGCCCTGTCCCATACCCCGAGGCCGGCCATCTGATGACTGGAGACGGTGTCGTTACGGTCGTCGAGCATCGGGCACATCAGCATCTGCCCGGCCAGCGCGGGGCCGCCCCGGTCGCGTGCCATCAGTGCGACCGCGGCGGCCAGACCCCCGCCCGCGCTGCCGCCGGCGACGATGATCCGGCCGGGGTCGATGCCCAGCTCGTCGGCGTGGCCGGCGGTCCAGACGAGCCCCGCGTAGGCGTCCTCCACCGGCGCCGGGTGCGGATGTTCTGGGGCCAGCCGGTACTCCACCGAGACGATCACCAGGTTGAGTTCCCGTGCCAGGTCGAGGAAGGGCGGGATGCCCGACCTGTTGTCGCCGAGGATCATCCCGCCACCGTGGATGTTGTACAGCGCGGGCAGCGACGTGCCGGCTCCGGCCGGCCGCGCGATCAGCAGGGAGATGTCCGGCTCGCCCGGCGGGCCGGGTACCGCGCGCTCCTCGATCTCGAACGCGCCGTCCTGCCGCAGCTCCTCGTCCGAGAGCCGGTCGATGACCTCGCTCCCGCGCACAGCGGGGATGTCATCGAGCTTCAGCAGGGCGCCCAGGCGCTCACCGATGACGCCGAGCGCGGCGGCGAGCTCCGGATCGAACGGCGGCGGCGGTGGCGGACCGGGCCGGCCGGACGGTGCACCGGAGGACGGAGTGGCGTTCATGGGTACCTCCCTGGGTCGCGGTCACGCCCCTGTGACCGGTGCGGCCATCCTGCATCCGGACCCGAGCCCGTCGGGGGTGCCGGACGGCGGAGATCATCCGCCGGACGGCGGGTGCCGTGCGGGCCACGCGGGGTGTGCGGGCCGCGTGCGCCGAGTGGGCCGTAGGAACCGCCTGGCATACGGGCACGAGTCGGCCGGGGCGCGGTGGCGTGCGGCGCGGCGCGGCGCCGGGAACGTGAGGGGCGGATCCCGGCCACACGAACCCGCCCACCGGCGGAATTCATGCGATCGCAATGCCCTGATCTCGACAGAGCCCCCCGCGCGGTGCCACTCTCCCGCCATGCACCTCACCGCCCGAAGCCTTCTCCCCGCGCTTCCCGCCCTCCTCGTCATCGCCGCCGCCACGGCCTGCGCCCCGCAGGACACCTCGACCGGGGCCGACGCGTCGTCCTCAGGGTCCTCCGCGTCCTCCTGCGACCCGGGCGCACTGGCCACGCGAGCGAAGGGGAAGCTGACGGTGGGCACGGACAAGCCGGCGTACGCGCCCTGGTTCCAGGACGACGACCCGGCGAGCGGCAAGGGCTTCGAGTCGGCGGTGACCTACGCCGTGGCCAAGGCCCTCGGGTACGAGAAGAACCAGGTCGTCTGGCAGACCGTGCCGTTCAACAACTCGTTCGCACCGGGCGAGAAGAACTTCGACTTCGACATCAACCAGGTCTCCATCAGCGACGAGCGCAAGAAGGCCGTCGACTTCTCCTCGGGCTACTACGACGTACGGCAGGCCGTCATCGCGCTGAAGGACTCCCCGTACGCCAAGGCGACGACCGCGGCCGGCCTCAAGGACGCCAGGCTCGGCGCGCAGGTCGGCACCACGAGCCTCGACACGATCAACCAGATCATCAAGCCGACGCGGCAGCCCGCCGTCTTCCAGAAGAACGACTTCGCCAAGTCGGCGCTGCGCAACGGTCAGGTCGACGCGATCGTCGTCGATCTGCCCACGGCCTTCTACATCACCGGTGCGGAGGTGCCGGACGCGAAGGTGGTCGGCCAGTTCGCGGACTCGGCCGGCGTGGCGGAGCGGTTCGGACTCGTCCTCGACAAGGGCAGCGCACTCACGTCCTGCGTCACGCGCGCCGTCGACGGACTGCGCGCGGACGGCACGCTCGCCGCGCTGGAGAAGCAGTGGCTCTCCGACGCCGTGAACGCCCCGGTGCTCAAGTGACCTCCTCGGACACCACCCGGCTGACGAAGGACGAAGGCGGGGGCGGGAAGCGGGGCCACGGCGGGACCGGGGAACGGGACGACGGCCGGCCCGGCCCCGGGGAGGACACGTACACGCCCTCGGCGCGACGGATCGCGCGCGAGCGGTACAAACGCGCCCGTGCCCGCAGGGCCACCGCCGTCGCCGCGCTCTCCACGCTGGTGACGGGCGCGGTCCTGTTCCTCGTGGTCACCGGCTCGCCCGGCTGGCAGCGCACCCGCGAGACCTTCTTCAGCGCCGAGTACGCGCGGATGGCCCTGCCCGAGGTGCTCGACGGACTGCTGCTCAATCTGCGGCTGCTGGCGGTCTGCGGGGTGTGTGTCCTCCTGCTCGGGCTGCTGCTGGCCGTCGCCCGCACCCTGCGCGGCCCGGTCTTCTTCCCCGTGCGCGCCCTGGCCACCGCCTACACCGACTTCTTCCGCGGGCTGCCGCTGATCATCTGCCTGCTGATGGTCGTCTTCGGGGTCCCGGCGCTGCGGCTGGAGGGCGTCACCACGGACCCCGTGCTGCTGGGCGGGACGGCGCTGGTCCTGACGTACTCCGCGTACGTCGCCGAGGTGTTCCGGGCGGGCATCGAGTCCGTACACCCCTCCCAGCGGGCGGCGGCCCGTTCGCTGGGGCTGTCCAGCGCCAGGACGCTGCGGTACGTCGTCCTCCCACAGGCCGTACGGCGCGTCGTGCCGCCGCTGCTCAACGACCTGGTGTCGTTGCAGAAGGACACCGGTCTCGTGTCGATCGCCGGTGCCGTGGACGCCGTCTACGCGGCGCAGATCATCGCCGGAAAGTACTTCAACTACACGCCCTACGTGGTCGCGGGCCTGGTCTTCGTCGCGCTGACGATCCCGATGACCCGCTTCACGGACTGGGTCACGGCCCGGATGGACCGCCGGCGCGCCCAGGGAGGAACCGTATGACGGCCGACGACACCCGTACGGAATCCACCGGTACGGAGCCCACGGGCACGGCCCCCGAAGCCACGCGCGCGGCGGGTGACGGCACTCGCGCGACGGGCGGCGCCGATGGTCCGGTGCTGCGACTGGAGTCCGTACGCAAGACCTTCGGGCGGGACCGGGTCGTCCTGCGCGATGTCAGTCTCGACGTGGCCCCGCACACCGTCACCGCGCTGATCGGCGCCTCCGGATCCGGCAAGTCGACCCTGCTGAGGTGCGCCAATCTGCTGGAGGAGATCGACGACGGCGCGATCTTCCTCGACGGAGAGGAGATCACCGACCCGCGGACCGATCCGGACGCGGTGCGCCGCCGTATCGGGGTGGTGTTCCAGTCGTACAACCTCTTCCCGCATATGACGGTCCTTCAGAACATCACACTCGCGCCGCGCCGGGTCCTCGGCGTCCCCCGCGAGGAGGCGGAGGCGCGGGCGCGCGAGCTGCTGGTACGGCTCGGCCTCGGCGACAAGGCGGGGGAGTACCCGGACCGGCTCAGTGGTGGTCAGCAGCAGCGCGCGGCGATCGTACGCGCGCTCGCGGTACGGCCGCGGCTGCTGCTCCTGGACGAGATCACGGCGGCGCTCGACCCCGAACTCGTCGGTGAGGTGCTCTCGGTCGTACGCGATCTGAAGGGCGAGGGGATGACGATGGTGCTGGCCACCCACGAGATGGGCTTCGCCCGTGAGGTGGCCGACCAGGTGTGCTTCCTGGACAACGGGGTGGTGCTGGAGCGCGGTACGCCCCAGCAGGTGTTCGGGGATCCGGAGCAGGAGCGTACGAGACGCTTCCTGCGGCGGATCGTCGAGGCGGGCCGGCTGTGACGGAGGCGCGCCGGCCGCGATGAGGAGGCCGTTATCCGCCGGCCCGGCACCGGGCCCTGACGGTCCTGTCGGGGACGGTCCTCTCAGGGGACGACGGTGAGCGCGTCGTCCACGGCGAGGCCGGCACAGGACACCCGGGCGGCGGGGGGCGCGCCGGGGGCGGAGCGGGCGGGGAGGCGCGGTTCATGAAGCGGTCTCCTTGGTACGTACCGTACCGACGTTCGACACGAATTCGACCAGGCTGATCAGCGCGTCCACCGACGCGGCGCGCTCCCGCGCGTCGCACATCACCACGGGTGTCTCCGGCAACAGGTCGAGCGCGGTGCGCAGTTCCTCCACCCCGTACACCTCGCTGTCCGGGAACTGGTTGACCGCCACGGCGAACGGCAGTCCCCGGAGCTCCAGTTGTTCCAGAACGTCGAAGCTGTCCTCCAGCCGTCTGGTGTCGACGATGACGAGCACGCCGAGGGCGCCCTCGGCGAGGCCGTCCCACAGATCCCAGAACCGCCGCTGTCCGGGGGTGCCGAACAGATAGAGGACCAGCCAGGAGTTGAGGGTGATCCGGCCGAAGTCCATGGCGACCGTCGTGGTGGTCTTGGTGCTCATGCCGGCCAGATCGTCCACGCCGACGCTCGCCTCGGTCATCACCTCCTCCGTGCGCAGCGGTGAGATCTCGCTGACCGAGCCGACCAGGGTGGTCTTCCCGACACCGAAGGCGCCCACCACGAGAATCTTGACGGCCTGCTGGACCGTGTCGGGCAAGTAGCGGTCAGCGGAGCCGACGGAGACCATCCAGTACCTCCTGAAGCAGTTGCGAGTCGGGCAGAACGGCCTGCGGAACGCCGGAGCGCGCGGACAGATGGCCGCTGTCGACGAGATCGGATGCCAGCACCTTCACCAGACTCACCGGCAGTTCGAGATGGGCGGCGGCCTCCACCAGCGACAGCAGTCGCTCGCACATCCGCACGAGCGCGCGCTCCTCCCGCGTCGCGGAGACCGGAACGTCGCGCGGGGGATCGACGGCGATGAGGAGGGTCTCGACTCCTATGGTGTTACGAGAGGGCCTGGAGCGTCCCTTGGTAATCACATAGGGACGTAACGCACTGGCCGCGTACTCACCGTCCGGTTCACTCACCGCGCGGACTCCTGTCGCGGAGGGCTGCTCAGATTGCCGGCGCCGATCTTCATGACCTGCGCCTGCATCTGACGGGCGACCAGCTTCGGGTCCACCACGGGGCCCGTCACCACCGCGAGATGGGCCCCGTTGGCGCTGCGCATGAACAGGAACCCGCCGTTGAACTCCACCATCTGCTGATGGACGGCCCCGCCCTCCTCACCGAACTCCCGGCCCAGGCTGCGGGCCAGGGACTGGAGGCCCGAGCAGTTCGCCGACAGCCGGTCGGCGGAGTCCCGGTTCATCCCCTCGGAACTGGCCAGCAGCAGTCCGTCGGCGCTGAAGACGATCACCTCGCGCACCCCGGGAACCGCGGCGACCTCGGCGATCATCCAGCCTCGCTGCTCCGGGTTCTCCACGTAACTCATGCTCACGTCAGTCCTTCCGGTGAATCGGGGGTGGGGGAGGAAGAGCCGTCCTGGCCCTCGTACGGGCCGGAGCCGGACGTCGGGACGGACCGGCCGCCCTCGAAGAACTGCTCCATCCAGTCACCGGCCTGTTCCGGCGTGCCCGGCGGTGTGAGGGCGGTGGGGGCCGCCTCCGCCGCGGGCGCGTATTCGTCGCGACGTGAACGGCGCTGGGGGAGCCGGCGGCCGTTGCGTGACGGGAGGGCCGGCGCGCCGGACTTCGGCGTATCCCGGACCGTCGCGTCGCGTGCGGCGGGCACCGACACCTCCGGCGCCGGAGCGGCGATTCCGGGGGCGGTTTCGGGGGTGGCGGGCCGGGAGACGACCGGCTCGGTCACGCCTTCCGGAGCGGTGGCGCCGGGGACGACAGGGCCGGGGACGACGGTTCCGGGAGCGGCGGTTCCGGGAGCGGCGGCTTCGGGGAAGGGCGGCCGAGCGACGGCCGGCCGGCCGTCGGTGGCTCCGGAGGCGGGCCGCTCCGCAGCGGTGCCGCTCGCGTCGGGCGCTGAGGTGGGCTGGGGCACGTGGGGTACCTGGGGTACGGGAGGGACGGGCTTGGCGGTGGTACCGGCGGGGGCGAGGGTCTCCAGTACCCCCGTGGGCACCAGCACCACGGCGCGGACACCGCCGTACGGCGAAGGGCCCAGGTCGACCTGGAAACCGTGCCGGTCGGCGAACCGGCCCACGACCGCGAAGCCGGTCTGCGGGATCTCACCGACCTCGCCGACCCCGAGCAGCCGGGAGCCGGAGACGATCTCACGCGCCTCGGTCAGCCGGTACTCGTCCATGCCGAGACCGCCGTCGTCCACCTCGATGACCGCGCCGCGCTGCACCGTCCGCACGGTCACGGGCACACCTGTCCGCGGCGGTGAGTACTCCGTGGCGTTGGCGAGCAGTTCGGCCAGCAGATGGATCAGCGGTTCGACCACCGACGGGGTGACCCCGACGTCCGGGTCGCCGGTGACCTCGACGCGCTTGTACGCCACGATCCGTCCGGACGCGGCCCTGACCACGTCCACCATCGCCAGCGGCTTCTGCCACTGCTGCCCAGGCCACTCGCCGCAGAGCACCTTGAGGCTCTGCGCGTGCCGGGCCTGCTGGGTCGCCGCGTGATCCACCCGCATGGTGGTCTCCAGCAGATCGGCGTCACCGGGATAGCGGTCCGCCAGCCCCGTCACCGCGGCCTGGATCCGGTGTGCCGAGGTCTGCACCCGGCTGGCCAGCTCGACCAGCGCGAGCCGCTGCGACTCCTCGCGGTGGTCCACCGCCTCGGCGACCTCGGCCAGCAGCCGGCCGAACCAGTCGGTGACCCCTTCGCCCAGCCGTTCGGCGCCGTGCAGCGGTCCGGGGATCTCGGTCCTGGCGAGCGCGGCGGGCAGCCTCTCCTTGACGAGATGCTCGACCTCCTCCCGTACCAGCTCGGACTGGTGCTGGACATGGGAGCGCCAGCGGGTGTCGCGACGGGCCGTCTCCGCCTCCCGCTCCCGTGTCTCGTCGCCGTAGCGGACCACATCGGACTCGGCGCGCCGGTGCTGTCCGCGCAGCACCGACAGGGAGATGAAGACCAGCAGCGCGACCACGCCGTAGGCCGTGGTCAGGCCGGCGCCGAGGCGCGTTATGGGCACGATCGCGACGGCGAACGCGGCGAGGGAGGCCATCAGAGTCGTCGACCAGAGCCACGGCGACCTGCGGATTCGGGGAGAGGGCGCGGGGGTACGTGCCATGGAGAACCTTCGAGTTGGCTGAGAATGTGGTGCGGAGGATTCACCCGGCGGTGGTCACGGGGAGTGGGGGTGGCGCGGAGCCGGTACGACTGCCGGGTGCGAGGGTGTCCGTCGGCTGGGTATCTCAGTCCCACCACGGCCATGCGACTTGATCATGGGTTGAACTACCTCTTCACCAGACGTTGTTGGGGGATCGTATATCCGCCCGGCGTCACATGAAGTCATATCCCGGCCACTGACGGTGGCGAATACGCGTTTCCTGACAGGCGCACGCCGGTGTTGTTCTGTGCATGATCGTCGCGATGACGCCGACGGCCCAGGCGCCGCACGGCCCGTCTGGCGAGGCGGTCTTCCTCTCGGAGCCTCTCATTCCGGGGGCGCGGGAAAGGGCTTCGAGTGCCTCGTGTATTCCGTTCGGCGTTCCTGGGTTGACGATCGGCGCGTGAGCAAAGAAAAGGCAAAGATCGAAAGACCCGGCTTCATACGGGTGGGGTGTGCTCTCGCGGCGGCCGGCGCTTCGCGGAAAGGCGTCGCGGGAAAGGGGGGTGACCGTTCCTTTGATCGAATTGGAAGCTTTTCCAAGCGCTTCGGGGGATGAATCCGTGCGCCCCGTGTGACGCGAAAGGGAAGGGGGGCGTCGCGCCGCCCGGCCGGGGCCGGGGGCTCAGCGCTTCATACGGTCGATCTCGCGGATCTTGTTGGTCACATCGAGGGCGGCGACCTTGTACGACTCGGCCAGCGTCGGATAGTTGAACACCGCGTCCACCAGATAGTCGACGGTGCCGCCGCACCCCATCACGGCCTGGCCGATGTGTATCAGCTCCGTCGCCCCGGAACCGAAGCAGTGCACTCCGAGCAGTCGCCGGTCCTCCGGGGACACCAGCAGCTTCAGCACGCCGTGCGCGTCCCCCACGATCTGGCCCCTGGCCAGTTCGCGATAGCGGGAGACCCCGACCTCGAACGGCACGCGCTCCTTCGTCAGCTGGTCCTCGGTCCGGCCGATGAAGCTGATCTCCGGGATGGTGTAGATACCGATCGGCTGCAGATGGTGCATCGGATTGACCGGCTCGTCACACGCGTGGTACGCGGCGGCCCGGCCCTGTTCCATCGAGGTCGCGGCGAGGGCGGGGAAGCCTATGACGTCGCCGACGGCGTAGATGTGCGGAACCTCGGTGCGGTAGTGCTCGTCGACCGTGATCCGTCCGCGCGCGTCGGCGGAGAGCCCCGCCTTGCCGAGGTCGAGTTCCTCGGTCAGCCCCTGGCGCCCGGCGGAGTACATCACGGCGTCGGCGGCGATCTTCTTGCCGCTCTCCAGAACGGTGAGCGTGCCCTGCTCGTGCCGCTCGACCGCCGCCACCGTCTCACCGAAGCGGAACGTCACCGCCAGATCCCGCAACCGGTACTTCAGGGCCTCGACCACCTCGACATCACAGAAGTCCAGCATCCCGGCGCGCTGTTCGACCACAGTGATCTTGCTGCCGAGGGCGGCGAACATCGACGCGTATTCCATGCCGATGACGCCCGCGCCCACGATCACCATGGACCGGGGCACCTTCTCCATGCTGAGCACACTGTCCGAGTCCATGACCGTACGGTCGTCGAACTCGACGCTCGCCGGGCGGGCCGGCCGGGTGCCGGTGGCGATCACGATGTGATCCGCGGTCAGCAGCCGGTCCTGGCCGGAGGCGTCCCGTACGGCGACCGTGTGGTCGTCCATGAACCTGCCGGTGCCCGCGAGCAGCGTGATCTGGTTCCTGGCCAGCTGACTGCGTACGACGTCGACCTCAAGGCCGACGACATGCTGCGTCCTGGCCGTCAGATCGGCGACGGTGATCTCTTCCTTGAGCCGGTAGCTCTGACCGTACAGATCCCGCTGGGCCAGCCCCGTGAGATAGAGCACCGCCTCGCGCAGGGTCTTGGAGGGGACGGTTCCGGTATGAATGGAGACGCCACCGACCATGTCGGGGCGGTCGACCACGGCGACCCGGCGGCCGAGCTTGGCCGCCGCGATGGCGGCCTTCTGGCCGCCCGGTCCTGATCCGATGACAAGCATGTCGAAGTCGGGCACGGGAGGAGTCTGTCAGCCGTGCGTGTTTCCCGGAAGAGCCGGCATCACGGTGAGACGCTGACCGGGCCTCACGGAGGGGAAGTGGAGGACCAGTGGTTCTGAAGACATTCAGATGGGCGTTTGTCGTCACCGCGGCGGGTCTCGCCGTCGGGGCGCTGTACGGCGGTTGGGCCGCGCTGTGGATCGTCGCCATCCTCGCGGTCCTGGAGATCTCGCTCTCCTTCGACAACGCGGTGATCAACGCCGGGATCCTGAAGAAGATGAGCGCCTTCTGGCAGACGATCTTCCTCACCGTCGGGGTGCTGATCGCCGTCTTCGGCATGCGGCTCGTCTTCCCCGTCCTGATCGTCTCCCTCACCGCCAGGATCGGCCCGGTCAAGGCGGTGGAGCTGGCCATCAACGACAAGGACAGGTACCAGCAGCTGGTGACGGACGCTCATCCGTCGATCGCCGCCTTCGGCGGGATCTTCCTGCTGATGATCTTCCTCAACTTCATCTTCGAGGACCGGGAGATCAAGTGGCAGGCCTGGCTGGAGCGGCCACTGGCGAAGCTCGGCCGGATCGACATGCTCGCGGTCTGCATCGCGCTGATCGTGCTGCTCGTCGCGTCCATGACGGTCGCCACCCATGCCCACCAGCACGGCGGCACACACGCGGACAAGGCCCAGACGGTGCTGACGGCAGGCGTCGCGGGGCTCATCACGTATCTGATCGTCGGCGGGCTCTCCCGCTTCTTCGAGCACCGCATCGAGGACGAGGAGGAACGGGTCGAGGACGCCGCCAGGAAGCGCGGGTCCGGCTCGGCCGTGGCGCTCACCGGCAACGCCGCGTTCTTCATGTTCCTGTATCTGGAGGTGATCGACGCGTCGTTCTCGTTCGACGGGGTCATCGGCGCCTTCGCGATCACCAACGACATCGTGCTGATGGCCCTCGGCCTCGGTATCGGCGCGATGTACGTCAGGTCCCTCACGGTCTATCTGGTCCGGCAGGGGACACTCGACGACTTCGTCTACCTGGAGCACGGCGCGCACTACGCCATCGGCGCGCTGGCGCTGATCCTGCTGATCACCATCCAGTACCAGATCAGCGAACTCATCACCGGACTCGTCGGCGTCGTCCTGATCGGCTGGTCCTTCTGGTCCTCGGTCCGCCGTAACGCGCGCCTGGCCGAGTGACCCCCGAGCGTGGCCCTCTCACGCCGAGACGATCGTGAAGAGGCCGCCGTCGGGGTCACGGAGGGTGGCCTCCTCGCCGGCCGGGGTGAGGCCCGGCGGCGTGACGACGACCCCGCCGGCCGCGGCGGCGGCCCGCGCGGCGGCGCTCACGTCGGCCGCCCGGAAGTACACGTGCCAGCGCGGTCTGATCTGCGGGTCCGGGGCGCTCTCGACCGCTCCGCCGCGCAGCGCCGCGACCGTGTGCGTGCCGTCGCGCACCAGTACCTGACCGTCCTCGTAGTGGACCTCGCAGCTCGCCTTCTCGTCCGAGCCCCAGCCGAGGACCTGCCCGTAGAAGATGGCGGCGGCGAACGCGTCCCGGGTCCGCAGCTCCAGCCGTGCCGGCGCGCTGCCCCGCCCCACGGACCACCCGGCGACGGTCCTGCCCTCCCAGAAGCCGAACACGGCGCCGTCCGGATCGGCGGCGAGGGTGGCGCGGCCCGTGTGCATGGGGAGCGGCCCCACCGCCACGGTCGCGCCCCGCTCGCGGATACGGGACGCGACCAGGTCGGCGTCGTCGACGGCGAAGTACGGGGTCCAGGCGACCGCGGCCTGGAGGCTCGGCGCCAGCGCCCCGATCCCGGCGACCGCCGCGCCGTCGTCGAGCGCGAGGCTGAACTCGTCGCCCAGGGCCGTGGGCCGGAACGTCCAGCCGAGGACCGCTCCGTAGAAGATCTGGGCGGCCTCCAGGTCGCGGGCCATCAGACTCACCCAGCAGGGGGCCCCGGACACGGGGTGACGTGACGCCGGCATGATTCCTGTCCGCTCCCTTCCGGCTCTCAGCCCAACGCCCGGTCGAGGTTGATCGCCGAGCTGATCAGGGCGAGGTGGGTGAACGCCTGCGGGAAGTTGCCCAGATGCTCACCGGTCAGCCCGATCTGCTCGGCGTACAGGCCCACATGGTTGGCGTAGGTGAACATCTTCTCCAGCGCCAGCCGCGCCTGCTCCACCTCTCCGGTGCGGGCGAGCGCCTCCACCCACCAGAACGAGCAGATCGAGAACGTGCCCTCCGAACCATCGAGCCCGTCCGGGGCCTGCGACGGGTCGTACCGGAACACCAGGTTGTCCATCACGAGCCGGTCCGCGATCGCCTCGACGGTGGACAGGAACCGCGGATCGACCGGCGAGATGAACTTGACCATGGGCATCAGCAGCAGCGAGGCGTCCAGGATGCTCTCGGGAGGCCGGCCCGGCTCGGCGGAGAGCCGCTGGACGAAGGTACGGGTCCGCGGGTCCCAGCCCCGCTCCATGATCTGGTGGTAGATCTCGTCCCGGGCGGCCGTCCAGCGGCCCAGATCGCCGGGCAGTCCGCGCTGGCGCGCCATCCTGATCATGCGCTCGACGGCGACCCAGCACATCAGCCGCGAGTACGTGTGGTTCTGCTGGCCCGCCCTGGTCTCCCAGATGGACTGGTCGGCGGAGTCCCAGTGCCTCAGCAGCCACTCCAGGATCTCGCACAGATCGGTCCAGCTCTCGTGCGAGATACCCGCGCCGTACTTGTTGAACAGATAGATCGAGTCGATCAGTTCGCCGTAGATGTCCAGCTGGCGCTGGTCGCTGGCGTTGTTGCCGGTACGCACCGGATACGAGCCCCGGTACCCCTCCAGATGCCCGAGCACCTCCTCGGGGAGATGGTCCTGGCCGTCGATCGAGTACACGACGCGCAGCGGGCCCACCCTGCCGTCCGTCGCGTCCCGCAGCCGCTCGGCCAGCCAGCTGATGAACCCCTGCGCCTCCTGGGTGAACCCCATCCGCAACAGCGCGTACAGGGAGAACGCCGCGTCCCTGATCCATACGTACCGGTAGTCCCAGTTGCGGGCGCCGCCGAGCTGTTCGGGAAGCCCGAGCGTCGGCGCGGCGACGATGGCACCCGTCGGTTCATGCGTCAGCAGCTTGAGGGTCAGCGCCGAACGGTGGACCATCTCCCGCCAGCGGCCGGTGTACGTGGACTGCCGCAGCCAGCGGCGCCAGAAGGCCACGGTGGCCACGAAGAGCGCCTCGGCCGCCTCGGCGTCGACCGCGCACGGATCCGGCCCCGTGTTCGCGCCGATTTCCGCGTCCGCGGCGGCATACGCGGAGGCATAGTCCGTTTCGAGGTCGAACAGGGCCGTGTCGCCCTCGTCGAGATCGAACGTCGCGTAGGCGTCGGTGTCGTCGAGTTCCAGCGCGACGGAGGACCGCAGCGACAGCGCGAGGACGTCGCCGACGAACCGTACGCCGTCGGGCATGCGCTCCAGCCGGTGCCGGTCCCGGCCGTAGTTCAGCCGCGGCGCGATCCGTACCCCCAGCCGCATCCGGCCACGTACGTTCACCACCCGCCGCACCAGCCGCTGCCGGTGGTGCGGGTCCTGCTCCCGCACGATCGGCATGAAGTCCTGGACCTCCACGATGCCGTCGGCCGTGAGCATCCGGGTGATCAGGATGTTCGTGTCGGGGAAGTAGAACTGGTTGTGGGTGGAGACCTGGCACACCGGCCGGATGTCCCAGAAGCCGCCGCGCTCCGCGTCCAGCAGGGATCCGAAGACGCTGGGGGCGTCGAAGCGTGGGGCGCAGAACCAGTCGATCCGGCCGTCGGTGCCCACCAGCGCCGCGGTCCGCAGATCCCCGATCAGACCGTGCTCGGCGATCGGCAAGTACGCCTCGCCCCGCTGTTCCCCGGCCGGGGTGTCCGTCTCCTGAGCGTCCTCGTTCATGGTGCTGTCGAGTCTCGCGCACCGGCCCCCGGCCCGCATGTCGGTGCGGAGGGCGGCGGTGCGGGAGCCGGCCATGTGCGGGAGGCGCCGGCGTTCAGGAGGCGCCGCGGTTCAGGAGCGGGCGCCGTACACCCGGAGATAGTCGACCCCGTACGACATGGCGGTCACCCCCGGCCCCGGCGCGGGATGGTACCGACCGGCGCTGACGGAGAGATTGACGATGAGGTGGGCCCGCCAGTCGCGGCCCACGCCCCTGCCGTCGGCGAAGACGCGCCGGCCGTTGACCCACCAGACGACCGTCCTGGGCCGGAACTCCACCTTCAGCCTCACCAGGGCACCGGGGCGGATCGCCCGGTCCGTGCAGTAGTGCTCGCTGCCCCGCACCCGGTTCGACAGCTCCAGCAACTGGGGGTTGTCGGGGTGGTACTCGAAGACGTCGATCTCGTTCCCGCCGTCCAGCCAGGTCCAGATCGCGGGCCACGCGCCGATCTCGGTGGGCAGCCGCACGCGCGTCTCCAGTACGTCTCCGGTGCGGACGGTGAACTCCCCGGGGCTGCCCTCCGTGGTGAGCAGCCCGGTGTTCCAGTAGCCGTCGGAACGGAGCGTCGCCCGGAAGGTGCCGCCGCGGCTGTACTCCGCGTCGGGCACGAGATGATCGAGCTTGTTGTCCCCCGGGTTGGTCGGCCCGCCGCCGGGATAGGCCCAGGAGCGCCCCGCGACCCACTGCTCGGTGGAGGAGAAGTCGGCGGTGAAGCGGGGTGTACGGGCCGTCAGGGACGGGTCGGGCGTACCGCTGCTCATGACGTCCCCTCCCGAGACCCGGGCCACGCGGCGGCCGCCGGAGCCGCTCCCGTTCATGCTAGGGACCGATGGCAGGGCGTGGGGGTGAGGCGCCGCGTGGGCGAGGGCGGCTGTTTGTTCGTACCTCACCCCGTCCGTGGCCGGGGCGCCGCCGGGAGGCGCCGCGCCCACACCAGGACCAGGGCGGACGCCACCGCCGCGAGACCGCACCAGGTGGAGATGAACTCCAGCCGCCAGAGCGTCACGCACAGCACCGCCGCGTACGCGACGACCACGCCGAGCAGCCGCACCGTCGGATCACCGCCGATGAGCAGCGCCCCGACGGTGGCCAGGGCATAGGCCAGCACCAGCAGCGGGACGTGCGGAAGGTCGAGCGCGAACCCCATGGTGTGGCCGCGGATCTCGGCCCTCGCCGTCCGGTGGAGGAGGTAGTACGACAGCACCGCGGCGGTGCCGAGCCCGATCACGGCCGGAATCACCAGCCGGCGCCGCGCCCGGGGCGGCGCGGCGAGCAGGACGGCGAACGGCACCCACACCGCCAGTACCGGCAGGGCGATCACGACCCAGGCGACGGTGGCAGGGCCCGCGCCGCCGCCGGAGCGCCACACGACCGATTCGATGATCTGATGCGCCCCCAGCAGCAACGGCAGTGCGGCGAGCGGCAGATCCCGGACCCTGCGGACCCGCGCCACGCAGGCCACGCCGACCACGGTGATACCGGCGCCCACCACGAGATCGGCTGTCGCGCTCCAGCACACGCGTCCCACGGTACGCGTCACCGGATTTCCCGCCAGGCGTCCCCGCCTCCGCCGGCCGGGCAGAACGGGCTGCGGTGCACCCGGCCGGTCCGGGCGGAGCCCGCGGCCCCTGAATATCTGTGGTCGCTGATGCAGAAATTGGCTGGATGCGTGATGAAGATTTGTGGCACGGCGGACGGAGTGATATTGCCTGCCGTACCCGGCCGCTCGCGCCGTGCTACTGTTGATCTCAGTTGCAGTTGTGGTTCCCAAAGACTTCAAGTGCTCTTACCGGCTTTATGTGCCGGTGGGTGCGCTTTTGTATTTCCGGGATTTCTCCGGACGGGGTAATCATCGCGGCGACGTGGGGTCCGCACAGTGCGGCCCTCCGGGCTAAATGCCCCGAAGGAGATCAACATGGCCAGTGGCACCGTCAAGTGGTTCAACGCGGAAAAGGGTTTCGGCTTCATCGAGCAGGATGGCGGCGGCGCCGACGTCTTCGCCCACTACTCGAACATCGCCGCCCAGGGCTTCCGTGAGCTGCAGGAAGGCCAGAAGGTGAACTTCGACGTCACGCAGGGCCAGAAGGGCCCGCAGGCGGAGAACATCGTTCCCGCCTGACGCTGAATTCATGACGTAGCTGGGGTCCGCACCTAGAAATGCGGGCCCCAGCTCGTTGTTTTTATATTTTTCCCGTGGTCTTCCCGTAAGATTCCACGTTTCGACAGAGCCTGTTCCGCTTGCCCTGGTGGTGTGCGGAACGCGACGCACGGTTCCGGCTGTTCTACGCCCCGGCGCGGCTCTGGTCTCTGTATGTAATCGGCTCGTTCTTGCGATTCTTCGTGCGGTTTTCCTGCCGAGAATTCTCGATACGTGCCCATCGAGAAAGGTTCTGAATGAACCGCGCAGCACGCACGAACGACCGTTACTCCCGTACCCGCGCGGGCGGCTCCGCGGGCTCCGGCCGGGGCAGCCGCTTCGGCTCGGGTGCCGCCAGCCGTTCGGGTTCCCAGGGACGCTCCGGCGCCCCGGGCCGTTCCGGTGGCGGCTACGGGCGGCGCCCCGCCGCGCTGAAGGGCGAGTTCGCCCTCCCCGTCACCCTCACCCCGGCCCTGCCCCCCGTCGCGGCCTTCGCCGACCTGGACATGCCGGCCGAGCTGCTCAAGACGCTCAGCGGTCTGGGGGTCAGCGTGCCGTTCCCGATCCAGGCGGCCACCCTGCCCAACTCGCTGGCCGGCCGGGACGTTCTCGGCCGGGGACGTACCGGCTCCGGCAAGACCCTCGCCTTCGGCCTGGCGCTGCTGGCCCGTACCGCCGGACAGCGCGCCCAGCCCAAGCAGCCGCTCGCCCTGATCCTCGTCCCCACGCGGGAGCTGGCCCAGCAGGTCACCGACGCGCTCGCCCCGTACGCCCGGTCGTTGAAGCTGCGGCTGGCCACGGTCGTCGGCGGTATGTCGATCGGCCGGCAGTCCAGCGCGCTGCGCGGTGGTACGGAGATCGTCGTCGCCACCCCGGGACGGCTCAAGGACCTCATCGACCGCGGCGACTGCCGGCTGGACCGGGTCGCCATCACGGTGCTCGACGAGGCCGACCAGATGGCCGACATGGGATTCATGCCGCAGGTCACCGCGCTGCTCGACCAGGTACGCACCGAGGGCCAGCGGCTGCTGTTCTCCGCCACCCTCGACCGCAACGTCGACCTCCTGGTCCGCCGCTACCTGCACGACCCGGTGGTCCACTCCGTCGACCCGTCCGCGGGCGCGGTCACCACGATGGAGCACCACGTACTCCACGTGCACGGCGCCGACAAGTACGCCACCACGACCGAGATCGCGGCGCGCGACGGCCGGGTGCTGATGTTCCTGGACACCAAGCACGCCGTCGACCGGCTCACCGAGCACCTGCTGAACAGCGGCGTACGCGCCGCCGCGCTGCACGGCGGCAAGTCCCAGCCGCAGCGCACCCGCACCCTCGCGCAGTTCAAGACGGGCCATGTCACGGTGCTGGTGGCCACCAATGTCGCGGCCCGCGGCATTCACATCGACAACCTCGACCTCGTCGTCAACGTCGACCCGCCCAGCGACCACAAGGACTATCTGCACCGCGGCGGACGCACCGCGCGGGCCGGCGAGTCCGGCAGTGTCGTCACGCTCGTCCTGCCGAACCAGCGGCGCGAGATGAGCCGGCTGATGGCCGACGCGGGCATCACGCCGCAGACCGCCCAGGTCCGCTCGGGCGAGGCCGAACTCAGCCGCATCACGGGCGCCCAGGCGCCCTCGGGGGTCCCGGTCACCATCACCGCACCGGTCACCGAGCGGGCCAAGCGCGGTCCCTCGCAGAGCCGCGGCCGTGGCCGGGCGGGCCAGGGCCGCCGCTCCTCCGGCGGCTCCGCGTCCGCGGCGCGCACCAGCTCCGCGTCCGCGGCGCGCACCGGCGGCGCACCGCGCCAGTCGCCCCGTAACAGCACCGCCTGAGCCACGGGCGGAACCCAGCGGAAGTGGGGCCGGGGCAACCGGTGGCGCGGGGGCCTCCCCTGGGTTTTGGAAGGGGGGTGGGGGGGGGGGGGGGAGGGCCCCCCGTCCGGAAGCGCGCAAGCTC
>NZ_JBVKAK010000019.1:0-155475 GCF_055639435.1 Streptomyces sp. NPDC039430
GCGCGCCGTCTCCTCCGGAGACATGACGCGCCGTCACTACGTGACGGACCGTCGCACCGCCGCTCCGCGACGGTTTTGTAACGCCGCTCCGCGACGTTACAGGCTGGCTAGGGCCGACCATAGCCGCTCTCGTCGGTCCGTTACGTAATTGGAGTGGCGACATCGAGGCTCTGCTGACTCCTTATGCGCTTCTGACCTGCTAATTTAATCTCTTGGGCTTGACTTGTATTGAACCACCGCCCTCCGGGCGTCCTCTCCTGCATCTGATGTGTACCCATTATGTACCGCTCTCGGGGTCGGTACATAATTTATGTAACGACTACTCTCCGTGTTGGAAGTAGTGGTCTATACCTCTTGCGAAATACTTCGCCCCTTGAAGCCGAGAGAAAGGCATATTTCTGGTTCATTCATTCGCGTTGCATCATCTTTTTCTGGCGAAGGGTTGGATATTCTTTACTGATTCCCTCCGGATAGTATTCTCCTAGTGGTCGGCGTGAGACTGACATGACCCTTCGTTACTCATGTCAGCAACGGTGGGCACCACCCGTCAGCGTCACTCAGATGACGAGGGACAACGTCCCTGCAGACCATCACACGCGCAGCCGTAACGACGGCCCGGTCCGGCGGACAACCGGCACGCACAGCCCCGCAACAGCGTCCCCTCCACCGCTGGGCGCGCGTGAGCGGCTGCTCGGCGCCGTCGTACGACGGTTCAGGCCTGGGCGGCGTCGATGTCGCCGGAGTTGACAGCATCTCCCTCAACGCCCTTAGCGCGGCGGGGTGTTCGTCTGCGGGCCGGGCTGCGGCGGCGTCCAAGAGGGCGTGGCGTCGTACGGCTGTGTCCTGCCCGGTCTCGGCGGGGTGGGTGAACAGCTGCGCGGTCAGGAGGAGTGCGTCCTCGCTGTCGGGGTGGCGGGCGGCGCGTTCGGCGACGAGGTCGGCGTCCGTCAGGGCCGGGGTGTGCTCGGCGCTCGCCCGCGTCAGGGACAGCCACAGGTCCTCGTCGAGGCCGGTGTCCGCGAAGGCGCCCGCGCCGGCCAGGGCGCCGGACGGCAGGCCGGCCGCGAGCGCTGCGCGCCAGAGGTCGGCCGCCGCGGCCAGTCGTTCGGCGGCGTCGGGCAGAACGGGGCCGTCGGTGCGCGGGGTGCGGGTGGCGATGGCGGCCAGCAGCAGGCCGGCCGCGTCCGCTCCCCCGCTGCCAGTGGCCAACTCGGCCCACAAGACGGCCGGATCGCCCAGGAAGGCGGGGTCGGCCAGGAGCACGGCCGCCGTGTGGGCGGCGGCGCCGGGCGCCGGGCCGGGGGAGGCGTCGCGCAGCGCGGCGAGGAGCTCGGCCCGGTCGAGGGCGGCGAGGACCTGGCGGTCGTACGGTCCCCAGCGCAGCCAGGAGTCGGCCAGCGAGGGGCGGCCGGGGGCGAGACCGTAGAGCGCGGTCCGGTGGTCGGGGGCGTGCCGGTGCAGGGCGGGCAGGCGCACCCCGATCGCGGTGGCCACCGCGTCCTGGTCTCCGCGCGCGGTGAGCGCGCCGGCCACCGTCTGAAGGACGTCGGCGGGCATCTCCCCGGCGGTGCGGGCCCGGTGGACGGCGTACTCGAGCAGGCACCCCAGCGCCCGCACTGACGGATCCGACCCCAGCAGCGCCGTGTCCTCTCCCCCGCCGTCTGCAGCGCCGGAACCGTCGGCGAGGGTGTCCTGGACCGGGACGGCGGCGGGGCGCGCTAGGGGGCGGCCAGGGCGTGCAGGTGGGCCAGGACGGCCTTCTCCTGGTCGCCGGCGAGGGCGGTGTCGGTGCGCCACACGGTGGTGAGGAGGTCGAACAGGGCCTGGTCGGCGAAGAACACCGCGGTGCTCCGGTCGTCGGAGGCCGCGGCATCGGTGGCGGGGGCCGTCTCGTCGAGGCGGCGGCGTACGTCGAGCACCGCGGTGACGGCGTCCGCGAGCGCAGAGCCGGGGCGGTCGGCGAGGACGGCGGCCGCGGCGAGGTAGAACGCGCCGAGCTCCGGCAGCTGAAGAGAGGTGAGGACGGCGGGCACGTCGGCGGTCCAGGCGGCCGGGTCAGCGGCGACGAGGCGGTGCAGGACCATCGCGTAGCCCTCCGCGCCGGCATCCGATGCGGCGGCCAGAGCGGCGGCGGCCGCCGGCGGACCGTGCCCGGCGGCTGCCTCGGCCAGGTCCTCGGCGTCCAGGGCCGTGGTGGCCCTGTGCGGCTCCAGCATGGGCGCGGTGCGCGGGTCGGACGGGCCGGCTGGCTGAAGGTGCTTCACCGTGTCCAGCACCGGCTCCCAGCCGGCCAGCAGCCGCGCGGGCAGGACGGGCGACCAGTCCCATACCCGCAGCCACGAGGCGAGGGGCTCGGCGAGGCCGTCGACCCGCTCGGCGCCGTCGGGCAGGACCTCGGCCACCCGGGCGGCCGGCGGCGGGGTGCCGAGCGCCGTACGGACGTCCGTCTCCAGCTGCGCGGAGCGCTCGGGCGGGCAAGAGCCGAGCACGAGCTCGACGAGGCGGGCCGCCTCCGGCGCGGGTTCACCGCCCACCAGGCGCACGGCGAGCACGACGGCCTGATCCCACCACTCCTGCTCGGCCGGCCCTCCGGCGGGCACGGCGGAGCCGGCGGGCGGACGGGCGGCGAGGTGGGCGGCGATCAGCCGGCCGTCGACCGCGGCTACCCGGGCCAGCCAGCGGGTTCGCTCGGCCAGACCCACGCCGGCGTCCGCGTCCGCCGCGGCGAGATCGAGCACGGTGCGCGCCAGCCGCGGCCCGCCGTACGCGGCCGGATCCCCGGCGTGCACTTGGTCGAGGTCGGCGCCGTAGACGAGCGAGCGGGAGGCGGCGGGGAGCAGCTCGGTGTCGCGGGCGAGCAGGCCGGCCAGCGCGGCCCGGATCATCGCGATGTTCGGGTGCGCTCCGGCGGTGCGGCCGGCTGGGTAGGCGGTGCACGCGAGTTCGCGCAGCAGCACCGCGACCTCGTGAGGGGGCAGGTGCGCGGCCGCCTGCTCGGCGATCAGTTCCCGCATCTCCTCCTCGCGGGCCAGCGCGGCCGTGACCACCGCCTCGGCCGCGGCGGCATCCCCCGCGTCCGCGGCTTCCTTGGCCCGGGCCTCGGCGGCGGCCACGCGCTCGGCAACAGCCCGCAGGGACAGGTGGCCGGCATGCTCGTCCTCGACCGCGCCGGTCAGCAGCACCTCGACCACGAGGATCCACTCGCGCGTCCGCCCGGTACGCGGCATGGCGCGGGCCCACCGGGCCGCGAGGCGCAGCGTCGCCCCCACCACCGCGCCCCCGCTCTCCCGTACGCCGGGGTGGGCGAGGACGGCGCGCAGCTGGCCGGCGTCGACGACGTCCCGGTGGCGTACGGCCAGGCCCAGCAGCCCGTCCAAGGCCAACCGGCCGGCCGCGGCGACCTGTTGCGTACGGGCGACCGCGGCGGCGCCCTCGCCGGCCGGTGCGGCCAGCCACGCCCGGGCGGCATCCGGGTCGGCGCCGGCGACGTGGTCGAGGAACGGGGCGGCCGGCCACTGTCCGCCGGCCGCCCCGTCCGGCATCAGCAGGTGCGGCGCGTGCTCCTGCAGCACGTTCAGCCACACCGGCGCCGGGCCGCACCGGAAGAAGTAGTCGGTGGCGCGCGGGTCCGCCCACCCGGCGAGCTCGGCGGCCTCGGCCGCGCCCGGAGCCTGGAGGGCGGCGAGTTCGAGGACGCGGGCCGCCCGGTCCGGGAGCGGCACCAGCAACTGGTGGGCCGCGCCGAGGAGATCGGCGTAGAGCTGGACGGCCTCGCCGGGGCCGGCGGCGCTGCCGTGCAGGATGCCCGAGGCCACCCCGTAGACGGCTCCCCACACGTCCAGCGCCGTCTCCTGCGCCGCCCCGAGCTCCACCTTCATCAGCCGCTCGACGATGCCGCGGGCCCGCGCCCGGTGGAAGCCACCCGGACGTTCCAGCTCACCGCGCAGCACCCCGGCCGCCGCCGACACCCGCTCCCACCCCGCGCCCACCGTCACCGACGGGCCCGCCGGTGCCCCGGAGCTGGAGTTGGCGGCGTTGGGAGCGCTGGCCCAGGCGGCCGGCTGTCCGGTGCGGGCGGCTGCGGGCGGCTCGCCGGACGTGGAGTCCTCGACGGCCAGCGGCGGGAGGGCGTCCACCGCGGCCAGCAGGTCCTTCGCCGCGGCCTTCAGTGTATTTGTGAAAGCCCCTCAGGCGGCCCCCGGTGGTCAGGTCGGTGCGCGCCGCGGCAAGGGCGAACGGGGAGCAGCACTTCGATCGGGAAAGGGCTGGCCGTTGGCCAGCGGGGTGTGCCCCCTGTCGGGGGCCAGGTGGGGGTGGGGGTCGGGTCCCTTTCGGGACCCTGGTCTCTCGGATGCGGGACCGGGGCAGTTGGCCCCGGAGCGGGTGGGCCCCGGCACCGTCCTTCCGGTGCGGGGGGCCCTTGTGTGTTTCCGGTGCCGGCCGTGGTTTCGGCCAGCCGGGGGTCAGGTGCGTCGGCGCGGGATGCGCGTCCGGTGCACGAGTGGGATGCCGAGGCGGGCGGCCATGGTTTTTTCCAGGGCGGAGACGACGTGGCCGGGGGTGGCGTCATGCAGCGGGATCACCCAGTACTCGACCCACTCGTCCCGCTTCGACGTGCTGCGGTTGATGTGCTGGCCGAGCCTGGTCGCGGCGGCCCCCCGGTTCAGGGCCCGGGTGGGGGCGGTCTTTCCGCAGTAACAGGCGTTGCCGTTGCGGTTGACCGCAACGTAGATGGCCTTGTCCTCGTACCCGGAGTCCTTGCCGATGGGGATCGGCTCGGGGTGCGGTTCGACGAGCCACTGGCCCGCGAGGTGGGCGAGCATGGCGTACCGGTCGTCGGTGATGACGACGACGCCGGCCCAGGTGGTGTCGGTCATCAGCGAGGCTCGCCCTCGGAGATGCGGGCGAGGTCGTTGCCGATGAAGCTGAGCTGCTTGAAGGACAGCTCCACGACGGTCCAGGAAAGTTCGGTGGTGGTGCCGTTCATCTTGCGCAGGGCGATCAGGTCGTCGAGGTCGGTGGCGGCCGCCGTGAGGGACGTCTGGAAGGCCGTGAGGGCCTTGTCCTCGAGTTCGGTAGCGGTGGGGTCGTTCTGGTAGCCCTCGGGGTTGAACCCGTGGTTGGCGGCGAGGCGCAGGTGGGCGTTGAAGTCGCTGCCCTTCCAGCCGTCGCGCTCGACGAGGTGGCCGTCGGCCCACCACCGCGGGCGCAGGCCAGCCCGGATCCGCTTGATCGCGTCGGCGAACACCTGCCGGCCTTCCTTCGTGTCGAGGATGGTCTTGATGACCGTGCCGACGCCGGCCCGCATGACCTTGATGTTGCCGACGATCTGCTCGGCGGAGCCGCCGGGGGCGAGGAGGTAGCCGCTGGTGACGAGGGTGACCATGGCGAGCACGCCGAGGAGCAGCCGGGCGGGGATATCGCCGTTGTCGGCGCGCTCCAGAAGGTCGTCCACGGCCTGGTCGTTGTCGATGTTCTCGACGGACCACTCGTAGTCGGTTAGCGCCTGCCACAGGCAGCCGGTGTCCAGCGCGGTGCGCACGGGCGCCAGCTTCTCCTTGGGGAGGCTGGAGTACGAGCGCAGACCCAGTTCGACAATCGGGCCGCTGCGGTGGGTGACCTGGAGGCGGTGCTTGTCGAGCTTCGCGGCCATGACCTCGTTCAGCCGGGGCTCTTTGCGGGTGAGCTGCTGGACGACGAACGTGAACCGCAGGTCGCGGAAGGCGGGGTTGAGGCTGAGGGACTTCATGGCGTCGGTGACGTCGGCGCGGCCGAGGAGGACGTCCCGCACAGCCTGGGCGTTGTCGCCGAACTCGCCGGCGTCGAACAGGGCGGTGACGATCTCCTCGGCGGTGACACCGTTCTTCGAGGGCTCCTTGAACTCCTTCACTCCGATGTTCATGCGCATCAGCAGCGAGCGGACCGCGACGGGGAAGCGTCCCATGCCCATGGTCGGGTTGTCGTCGGTGTAGCCGACGATGACCTGCACCGGGACGGTCATCGCGTTGAGGAGCCTGGCTGCCTGGTCGCGCTTGGCACGGGCCGCCCTGCTCGTGCCGGTGGCGGCGCTGATGTCGCGGTGGGCGGTCTTGACGATCTCCCGGACGAGATCCCGCCGCTCGGCGAGGGGAAGCCGCATGAGATGGGACGGAAGCAGACTGTCGGGGTCCTTGGCGTTGGTGGGGCGGATCGAGCTGGCCGGGACCTTGATGTCGGCGGTGCAGGACGCCCAGCGGCTGTTGCCGTCGACGAGGCTCAGGTCGTCGTCGGGGTGGCGTCCGGGGTTGAGGAAGGTGGCGGGGACGGCCGTCAGGGGCCGCTCCACGATGCGTCGGCCGACTTCCTGCGGGTTGTTCTTCCTCACGCCCTTGGACGCCCGGTCGATGGCGGCGAGGAGGTCGTCCATGGCGTCGGCGTAGACGAGGGTGGCGTCGGTGTCGTGCGCGGTGGGCATGGACAGGACCCGCAGGTTGGCGCTGGTGTCCGGGTCTGCCGCGTAGTGGGCCTCGTCGAGGAGCCGGTCGTTCTCGATCGCGGGGGACAGCAGCAGCGTGTACGCGCGGTAGGAGATGACGCTCAGCCAGCCGGTCTCCACGCGGTGGCGCTCCAGGCGGGCGCCTTCGAGGAGTCCGGGCTCGACCGCTCCGAACGCGATCCGGCGGACGGCGGCGTGGGAGATCTGGACGTCGGGGTGGTTCTCGAGGAACTGAATCGCCTTGGTGGTCTTGCTAACCGGCTCGACGCGGTGCTCGAACGGCGTCGAACGGTCGCCGGAGCGGATGTCGATAACCTCGATGCCCTCGATGTCGTCGTGCTCGTCGATGGTGCTCACAGGGCCTCACTCGCATGGGCCGGCGCGAGGCGGACTCGCGGCCGGTGATCGGCATACGCGAGCAGAGCGCCATCGGAGCGCCACGCACCCGTGCCCGCTCGGCGAGGACCGCGGTCCGTCGCTGGGCTGACCCGGCGTCGCTTCGGTGACCTGCAGGCGGATCCGGGTACCCCCCCATGACGTGCAGGCGGCGTACTCAGGTCTTGCCGGTGGATACCGCGGTGTCCACCGGCTGCACAACAGGCCGCCCTCGGCGGCGGCGATGACAAGAGCGTACAGCCGTCCGAGCGGGCGCAGTACGCGAGTTGATGGCCTTTCCGATCCGACCGGCTGTGACCTGCACGCTCGTCCGACGGCCCATCAGGGGCTGGGTGGGGTTGCGTAGGCTGCGGCCATCTCGACGGGCCACTCCGCTGGGGCGCAGCGGACGACACCGTCGTACGGCCTCCGCCGCGGCGCGGTACGGCGCGCGGCGGGTGACGAGCAGCAGGCCGGACCCGTTCCACGACGTCCCGGGACCCGCGCTTCCCCCGACTCTGGGAGCGCGGGTCCCGTACGACGGACGAACCCCCGGGCCGGGCCGCCGAGTTGCGACGCGCTCGCGGCGGACGAGGCGCAGCAGCCCGCCGTCGCGGCGGGGCGTACAGCGGGGCAGGTACCCGTCGCGACCCGGGCGGGGCTGAACGGCCCGTGGGTCAGGCGGGACAGCATGCGGCGGTGACACTCCGTGGTGCTCTGGGGAGAGCAAATTCTGAACGATGTACGGGATTTCCCGGTGGCACCGGATAGCCCCGAACACCGCCGAACTCTGCCGAACATCACCCAACAGCCGGATCATCATCGCCAGCAACGTCGGCCACCACGACGCTCCCCGTGGCAACGCCCTCCTCGTCGACACCCGCCCGCGCCGGGCCGGTCGAGCAGCTGCGCGACGGCCTCCCCGCAGGCCCGGCGCGCGCGGAAAGTCACCGCCGTCACCCTGGACGCACGTCAGGTCGGCACCGAGGGCGGTGCCGACCTGACGTGGCGGCGGGCGCGGGCCAACGCGCCTGACCGGAAGTCCTGAAACGGGTTCGGGCTTGCGACCAGTAGCCGTCAGGAGGACACCGGCGAACTCGCCGCCGGTGTCGTGCTGGGACCACCGTCTTGCTGATACGGCCTAGGCCGCAAGTCGGCCGGAACAAACGGTGGGCCGCCACGGGGGCGGCAGACGCGCAACCCGTCGTCACCGGGCCGGTTTTGGCGGG
The DNA here is from genome assembly GCF_055639435.1 of Streptomyces sp. NPDC039430. Taxonomy (NCBI): domain Bacteria; kingdom Bacillati; phylum Actinomycetota; class Actinomycetes; order Kitasatosporales; family Streptomycetaceae; genus Streptomyces; species Streptomyces sp. NPDC039430. The sequence goes on from NZ_JBVKAK010000019.1 coordinate 8,080, forward strand.
CCCGGCGGGCGTCGGATCTCACGGCGGGACGGGGAACACCGGCGGGGCCAGCAAGCCGCACACCGGACAAAAGCCGCACCGGGGCGGGGCGGCGGGATACCGGATCGTGGAAGGCTGTGTGCCGCGCAGCCCGACCAACGGCAGGGCCAACTGCCTTAAGGACTGCGTCACTTTGCGACCAGTAGCCCCGGCATGCCGTCGGCGGCGCCCGTCAGGATGGAGTCCTGCGCATCATGAGCCTTCCCCCTCTTCCCCACCCGGCCGGGCCCGCCCCGGCATGCACCTGCGCACCCGCCGCGGAAGCGCCAGCGGGCGGCGGCGAACCGGACGGCGCCGCCGGGCGGTTCGGGCCCACCCACGCGCTGATCCTGCTGATCGCCGTCCTCGGGCTCGGCACCGGCCTGTTCCTCGCCGGCACCGAGCTGGAGACCGTCTTCGCTCTCCTGGGCGGCTGCGGGGCGATCGGCGCGGCCACCCTCACCGCCGCCGGCGGCGGACGCCGCCTCATGACGGTCCTCGTCGAGGCCGCCGTACGCTCCAGCGCGGACAAGTAGGCGCCGGACATGACCCGTTGCCCCGCCACCGTCCCGGACCGCCACTTCGCCCGTCTCGCCGGGCACCTGAGAGCCCTGCGCGGAGCCGCCCGGCTGACCCAGCGCGCTCTGGCCGACGCCGCCAACGTCTCCCGCGGCGCCGTCCAGCGCGCCGAGTCCGGCACCGCCCCACCCACCGCGGCCGTCCTCGGCGCCTACCTCCGCGCCTGCGGCGCCGCCCCGGCCGACCGGGACAAGGCCCGCCGCCTGCACGCCCTCGGCCGCACCTCCCAGCGCGGCAAGCTCCCCTCGCTCCGCGCACCGGCCCCCCACCTCGTCCACGACGCGCGCGACTTCAGCCTCGTCCTGGCCGCGGCGTACGAACGGGCCGGCGCCCCGCCCCTGCGCGACCTCGACCGGCCGGGCCGGGCACGGGTGCCGCTCGCCACCGCGTCGCGGATCGTCAACCGCAAGGCCCTGCCCGCCAGCCGCGAGCAGCTGATCACAGTCCTCACCGTGTGCGGCATCCCTCCCGCCGCACAGCGCCCGTACCTCGGCGCCTACCACCACGTCACCTCCCAGCGCGGCACCCGCCCCGCACCCCCGCGCAGGCAGCTCACGCAGCTGATCCGCCGCACCCACCCCCTCCCCCTCGCCCACGGCGGACCGGACACCGGCGCCCACTACGACTTCGACCGGCTCGCCGCAGGCATCAGACCAGTCCTCGAAGCCCTCGCCGCAGACCGCGACCGCTACGACGTCGACCGGCTGGCCGCAGGCATCAGACCGGCCATCGAAGCCCTCGCCGCGGACCCCGGCATCCGCAACGCCCCCACCGTCATGGCCACGGGTGTGCAGGTGTTCGCGGACACCCTCGCCGTCATGTACCGCTCGGCCAGCCGGGAAGCACACCGCAACGGCACCACCCCACCCGACTGGCTCACCGCCAGCCACCTCCTCACCCACGGCACCGGCCCCACCCGGCCCGACACCGACGACCACGGCATCGACCTCATCGCCCACACCCCCGACGGCGGCACGGTCATCTACCAGACCAAGACCCACCGGCAACGGCCCGGCCCTCCCCCGACGCTGACACGCGCCCGCGTCCCGGCACCGCCACCGCCCACGACCGGCACCCACGCCGCCTGACCGCCACAGCAGCGCTCGGCGGCAACTTCCGCCCCCTCCCAGTCCGCCGGGCGCTCGCTGTAGTAAGTGCACGTCGGTCCGGCGTCGTCGAAGGCCACGGTCACACGACCAGCCTCGGCACGGATGTATGCGGGCTGTTCCTCATAAGCGCTTCGAATGTTCCCCTCGGTCAGCGGGAACTCGGTGCGGACGTCCGCCCGGCTGACGCCGAACACGGTGATGCGGACATACGGGGACTCGATGACAGCCTCCAGAAAATCTCCAGCACGGGGCCGGCCGTTGGCCGGGGAGGCTGGTGGTCCGTGAGAATGGCATAACCCTTCGTTACTCATGTCAGCAACGGTGGGCACCACCCGTCAGCGTCAACCACCAGGTCACCACGCCTGCGCCAACAACACTCAGATGACGAAGGACAACGGGCACTTCCCTGCAGACCATCAGGTTGACGCTGATCGCGACGATCGCGCGGTCCGGGCGGTGGGTCTCTCGCCGTGTGGCGCGTGCTCAGGCGACACGGGGCTGCTCGCCGGCGAGGCCTTCCAAGTAGGCGTCCCGGGCTTCCTCCCACGGCACGCCCGACTCTGCGGCTGGGTAGCCGTTGTCCGCGATCTCCTACAGCACGGAGGCGAGGACGTCGACCTTCGCGCGCCGGTCGGCCGCGTACGCCCGGACAGACGCGGCGGCATGCTCATCGAGGGGCTGACAGTCGGGCGTGGGGGCCGACTGCTCGCTCATCCGGGGCTTCCTGGCATGTGCTTCCACGGTATCGCCAGACTTGGCCCCGGAGTGTGCCCGGGAGCGTATGTACTCAGTGCGCAAGCGAGTTCCTACGTGCGGCTTGCGCTGCCGCGACGGCCGCATCGAAGTCCACGTCATAGAAATACTCGCCGTCGCGGAACGTGCCGTCGAGCGCCCCAACGGCATTGAGAGCCTTCTCCTCCCAGTCACGCACCATGGCCTTGACCGGCCGCGAGATCCATCCGCGTACCAGGAAGCATCTGTAGGCGTTGGCCCTGCGCTCGTGGCTCTTCAGGTACTTCAACACGGAGTTGTCCGGACTGCTGGGCTTCCGCGTGATCATGCCCAGTTTCAGATCAGGACCAGGGCCCACAAAGCCGAGCAGGTAGAGACGCCCTCCGGGAGCGTCCAATGGCGCGCCTGCACGTTCCAGCTCTGCCCACGCCAGCCTCGTCGCCGCTCTCAAATCTTCGAAGTCGACGTCTGGGTGCGGAGCCCATTCGTGAGCTGCGTACGCTGCGGTAACGCGCTGGCGAGCCGCCGGCCCCTCTAACTCGTTGACCATGACTCCGGATTATCGAGCCTGGTACTGACAATGAGCCATGACTTCCTTGGCGCCTTGAGATCGCCGCGGCGCGCAGTGTGGCGCGGATACTCGCCATGATCGGCTTCCTGTACGTGATGCACGGGCTGCTGATGCCCGACAACCCCCGTCCTCGCCCGCCTGCGGGCGAGGGTCGACGAGTCCGGGTCGCCCCTGGTCGTCTCCCACCTCGTCCCTCAGATGGTCAACCCGTCCGGTATCCCCCACGCACTCGCGATGTATCTGGCCCCCGAGATCGCCGCGCTCGCCGCCTGGCTGGAGGCGCCGCTTGCCGAACAGGCCGACACCGGACTGGGGCTGCTGCGGCTGCCCGGTGCCTAGGAGGCATCCGGCCGGTGACGGCGGCATAGCCAGGCAGCGGACCGGGACAGTCATGGGGCGGCGTGACAGAGTCCTGGAGAAGCAACCGCACGCCGCCTCAACGCCTGTGCGGTCCGCCCCGCGATCCCGGTGTGGAAGGGCGCTGCGAGCGTGGGTGGTGGTGCAGGGCTACGCAGATGGCGATGTTGGGGGCCGGGGGGAGCGAGTTTGACGCCCTCGCATCGGTCGGTCGACGGCGGGGGTGCTGTCAGCCTGAAGCGGTAATTCTCCAACCGCACCGTCGAAGACAGCCGCGCCCGGCTCGTGAACTCGGCATGCTGCCTCCTGCTTGACCACGGCCGGGCCCTGTTCACCGACGGGCGTGGCCTGCGGGCCATCGTCCCACGGACTGCCCGTCTCGATCCCGGTGCGGGCAGGTTCCGGGCGGCAGGGAGAATGCCGTCGTGCCGCTGACCGGAGAGAAGTACACCCAGCTGAACCAGCCCGAGGCCACCACAGACGGTGAGGACCGTGGGCGGTGGATCGCCTGCGACGAGTCCGGCTGGGACGGTGAGCAACTCGTCGGCCGCCAGCGCCGGTTCATGATCTATGCCTCCGTCGCCGTCGATGACGTCGAAGCAGCCGCACTCATACAGCAGCTGCGGGACCAGGCCGGAATCCGGCAGCCCAAGGAACTGAAATTCGACCTGTTCAAGAACCGCACCAATCGGTGGCCGCTGCTGCAGCAGCTATGGGAGCCCGGCGGTGCGCTCCACGACAGGTGCTCGGTGTACGTGGTCGACAAGGAGTACGCGGCAGCAGCGAAAGTGATCGACCTGCTGCTGGAAGAGAAGGAGCACGACGAAGGAGGGAACCTGTACGCCGACGGGAAGGCCCGTGCTCTGGCGCGCACGCTCGCGCTCGAAGGACCGCGGGCTCTGCGCGGCACCCTTTTCCAGGAGCTGATGTCCGCGTTCGTGACGCTGGCCTCCCGGCGCGGCACGAGCCGGCAGGACGAGGCGCTCGGCGTGTTCGTGGCCGCCCTCGACCAGGCGTGGGCGGCCTCGACGAGGAAAGCGGTCACCGCACTGTTGGCCAGGCTGCGCGGGACCCGCGACTACGCCGCCACCTTCCACAAGGACCCGGCCGACCCGGTATTTCCGCAGCTGGACATGCTCATCCCCGCAGTTGCCCAGACGGCCCACCGGTGGAACCGCCGTGTCGGCCGTGTCAGTGTCCTCACCGATGAACAGCAGATGCTCACCGACGACGCCCTGCGGACCGTGCGAGAGTACGCCTGCGCTCCTGTCGGCATGACCCTGCTGACACGGGAACGCGGTGCCGATGTCGCCACCGTCGTCCGCGGTGACTCTGTCGACCACCCCTCCATCCAGCTCGCCGACCTCCTGGCCGGTGCGGCAGCAGCCGTCACCGAACGTCACGAAGGCAACCCCTCCGACGTGGGCGAGGGCCTGTGGCCCGTCATCACGTCCTTCGTCGAGCAGAGTTCCCTGCTCCCCTACGACGACCCCGCCGCTCAGCTCCGATCGGTCAAGGAGCGGCCCGTACGCCGTTGAATCGGCATCCGGCCGCCCGGCATCGGGGTCGTCGGCCTGGGGCACAGGGCGGGCCGAGCCCCAGCCGGGCGGAGGCTCGGCGACGAGGTGGGTGGTATCCGCTCTGCATGCGGCCTGGCCTGGATGGGAGGCGGCCGGTCAGGCCGACTGCGGGGGCGCCGGGCGGATGGCCAACCGCTCGTGCCGGGAATGGCTCTCTTCCGGCGGAGGAGCCGGCAACCGCACCCGGGCGCAGAGCCCGGGAGTCTTTGGGCCGCTGGACGCCGTCTTGAGCCGGTCAGGCAGGCTGCAGGCGGTCGTGTCAGGCGCCGATGCCGATGTAGGAGACGTAGGTGTAGGCGCCCCAGTCGGAGTCGAGTTCGGCGATGATGTCGTCCCAGAGGTCTTCCATGGTGTTCAGGTCGCTGGCGACGAGGGCTTCGACGGCGTCGTCCCAGATGTAGCGGACCTGGCGGTGCTGGATCCTCAGGTTGTCGCGGCGGCGTGGCTCGTCGACGGCGGCCTGGTTGACGGGGTGGATCTCGATGCGGGTGCCGCGGCCGTTGCGGTTGAGGTGCTGCTTGAGGGCACCGGGGTTGGCGAGCACGTTGTGGGCGCGAAGGTTCCAGTAGGCGGTGTCGATCGCTTCGAGGTTGGCGGGACGTGGGCGCTGGGTGCCGCGGGTCCAGGCGCGGATCGTTGTGGGGCTGGCGTGGATGCCGGCGTCGGCCAGGGCTTGGGGGCCGCCTTTGGTGGTGGTGAGGTAGCGCATGCGGGCTTTCAGGCCGCGGCGGGTGTCGACGGGGGATTTGATTCCGCCGTCGATGATCATGCGTTCGAGGGCGTCTTCGAGGGCGCGGGCGAGGGCGATTTTGCCGTGGACGTTTCCGGGGTCGCGGTCTGCGCCGTAGTTGCCGAAGTTTTTCCATCCGTCGGTCGACATCTATCGGGCGCTCTTCCTCGGCAGGGGGTACTGGTCCTTTTGTTTCATCTGGGTGGTGAGGCGGCCTTTGGTGAAGACGGTGCGCCAGTCGCCGGCGACGTGGAGTTCGTCGGTACCGCGGACGCGGACGACGGTCAGGCCGTTGCTGTGGGCCCGGTGGGATTTGTACCAGAGGTTGGCGAATGCCTGGGAGCGGATGATGTGCATCCAGTCGGGTCGGCGAATGTCTCGGTTGACGCTTGATTCTCCGATGGTGGACGTGAATTTCGAATACATGGCTTTGATGTATTCGACGGTCACCGTGTCGTCGGTTTCGAGGGCGTTGGTGCGGGCCTCGGTCAGGACGCGGCGGAATTTTTCCAGGAGGCCTTCGCTGGTGCCGGAGGTCCAGCATTCGGTGATGTGCGGGGCCTCGCACAGGCCAAGGCGGGCGCAGCGGATGAGGAGGCGGATGGTGGCGTCGTCGAGGAGGACGGGGCCGTCTTCGCGGCGGTTGCCGATGGGGTCGGGCAGGTCGGGGTGGTGCCAGGTGGGGCGAGTGGGGAGGCGGTAGATGCCGGAGCGTTTGGGGTCGAAGCCTCCGTTGGGGTCGTGGATCAGGGCGCCGATGGGCAGGTGGGTCTTGAAGGCGGACAGGAAGCTGGCGTTGGTGTCGAGGGCGTTGACGTTGATCGGGGGGTGGGTGCCGTTTTGCAGGGCGTCCGTGAGGTGGGTGTTGGTCCAGTTGTGGCGGCCTTCCCAGATTTCGTCGGCGCCGTCCTTGGTTTTCTTCCGGAGGAATTCGAGGGTTTCCGGGTAGACGGTGTGCTCGTAATTTCCGCCGACGCGGGTCGCCTCGAACAGGGCCATTGCGTTCGGTACGGCCTTTTTCACCAGAGCTTCGGTTGCGGCGGCGATGTCACCGTCGTGGTCGTGGAGGGCTTCGTCGACGGCGCGGGTGATCATGCCGGTGAAGTAGCTGTAGTCCCGGTTTGCGTAGCCGCCTTCGGGCGGGCGTGGGGCGGTGCGGCGGGGTGATGGCCTGGGTGGGGCGGCGGTGTTGGTTGTCGGGGCAGGCTCGGCGGGCGTGGGATCCGGGGGCGGGCTGGTGGGGGCTTGGAGGGGCACCTGCAGGGTCTGTGCGGGGGTAGGCGGGGTCGCGGCCGAGGGGGTTGGGGGTGGTGTCTGTGGCGCTGGGGTGGTGGGGCTGGCGTAGAGGTCGGTGATGCGGGCGTGGGCGAGGTCGGCGTGAAGGGTGAGGGTGGTCTGCGGGCCGAGGTCGCGTTCGGTGATGGTGGCGTGGATCTGGTCGGCGTCGCGGGCCAGGGTGATGGTGATGTCGAGGCTGAGTGCGGCGATCAGGTGGGGGTCGTCGGTGTCGACGGCGGCGAGGACGGGGAGCTCGTGCGTGCGGGCCAGGTGGGCGAGGGCCTGGGCGGCGTCGGTGATCTGGAGCGGGCCGGACAGCGGCAGCCGGGGGTCTTCGGTGGTCTGCAAGCGGTCGACCACGACGAGGGCCAGGCCCGGCAGATGCGGGACGCTCTCGGTGATCGCGTCGGTGGTCAGGTTGGATCCGTCGTCGATGTACAGCGGGGCTGCGGCCAGGTGGTGGTGGAGGGCTGCGGTGTCGTCCTGTTCGGTGGGGGTGAGGCGGCCGGCTCGCAGGCGGCGGTAGTCGACCGGCAAGTGCGCGGCAACGATTCGGGCGGCGATGTCGGCGCGGGTGAGTCCGGAGGCGGCGTACAGGACGGGTTGGTGCTGGTCGAGGGCGCTGGTGCGTGCGGCGGCGGTGGCGATCAGGCTGGATCCGGCGCCTGGGGCGGCGGCAACGAGGTAGAAGCGGCCGGGCTGAAGTCCGCCGAGGGCGTCGTCCAGGGTGCGGATGCCCGTCGGCAGGCCCATCAGGGGTGTGGGTGTGGTGGTTTCACCGGTGGGGACGGTAGTCGGGAGGACGGTGTCCAGGGCTTGCGCGAGTGCGGCCAGCCGTCGCGGAGTGAGCGGCGCAGTGATGGCTGGTGGGCCGCTGGCCGGGATGGCGGCATCGTAGCCGGTGCCGGGCGTCGCGGGAGTGGGGGCCGGCGGGCCCTGCTCAGGTGGGGCCGAGGGGGGTACAGGGAGGGCGGTCGACGGTGTGACCGGGTGCTGGAGTGCCAGAGGGCCGGGTGTGGGGGTGGCCGGGGTTGGAGCGGTAGCAGCTGGCGAGCCGGTGGGGATGGTCGGCGGGGCCGGGATGGTGCCGGGTGAGGCGGGGGGTGTACTGGCAGGCGCAGGCGTGTCTTGGGCTGCTGGCGCCGGTTCCGGCTGTGATTCCGAGGGCGTGGTGGGTGCAGCGGCCGCTTCGGCAGGGGTAGTCGTCGGCACGGGTGCGAGGTCTCTGGCGGCCTCGGCTTCAGCTGCTGTGGTCAGTAGGGGGTTCTGGACCGCTTGCTGGCCCTCAGGGGGTGTTGTGGTGGAGTCCAGGGCTGCTGTTGCAGCCGGAGCTGCTGTGTCGGGTGCGGGCTCGGCTTGAGGTGCGGGCGGGGCGAGGGTGCCGTCCGCGGCTGCGGCGAGCAGTACGGCGACGGGGGTCTTGTGGCGGCACAGCACCTGGGGGTGGCCCTCCGCGCCGTACTGGATCAGGTCCCCCAGCGTTTTGCGGGCGCCCGCGAAGCTATGGGTTGGGGCTTGGGTGAGGTCCCATCCCAGTTCGGTTGCGTGGGCGGGGGTGGTGAGGAGTGCATGGTGCGGGCCGCGAGTCAGGGGTGTGGGTTGCCCTTCGATGGCGGCGTTGATCATCTGCTTGAGTGTGCTGCGGGCCTCGTGCAGGGTCGCCGGACCGGTGCGCGGCAGGGAGTGTGGTGTTTCCGCGTCAGGGGCGGTGGAGGTTGTTCCCGGCTTGGTCAACGGGTCCTCAATTGACTCGGGTTGGCTGTCCTCGCTGTGTCGGCGGCCGGCGTCTTCGGAGGCTGTCTTGGCCGCTGCGGACGGGGTGGGAGGTGTCGGGAAACTCAGGGGCCAGTTGCCCGCCCAGCTCGGAGCCTGGTCGGACGGCTCCGTTGAGGCTGCAGGCGGGGCAGTGTGGGCGGGGTTGTCCGGCACGGCAGCGCCGGAAGACGCCTCACCGGCGGTGTGGGATGAACGCGAGGAGGACACCCGGGGACTCCAAGGGTAGAAGCGGCAAGCGGGTTGTGAGGGGAACGTCGGGCAGTCGGCTCGGCAGCGTCCGCCGGTAGGTGCGGAACGACCGGGCCGCCAAAAATGTAACGCCGCCACCTAGTCTAGCTGACGGTACATAACATTGGCCGGGGTTATGTAACGCCGGGGTGGGAGTCGCGGGTGATCACGCCCGATCCTGCCCGGGAGAATGGGTGGCGCTGGGCGGAAGACGGTAGGCCGGTAGAGCTGTCAGGCGTGATCGGCAACCTGTCCCGTGGGGGTGGCGCGCTCTACCGAGGCCTTCATCTGGGCTCGGAAGGCGGCCTGCTCAGTGGCCCGTGCTTGCCACTGGGCCTCGTCCTCCGGCTCGTCGTCGCCCTCGGGTTCGTCGTAGTCCTCGTACAGCCAGTCGTCCGAGGTCTGCTGCTGGAACACCCTCTCGCGCATCCGTTCCTCGTAGTCCTCGTACGTCTCGTCCGGATGGATCTGCCCGGTACGGCGCTTGATCTCCTCGTCGCGCTCGCGGCGTTCGAGGTACTCCTGCACGGCCGGGTCGGCGTCCGCGCACGCGTACCCTCCCCCTCGCCGGGGCGGCTCGGGCGGTTGCCGGCGGTCCTCGATACGGTCGAGGACCGCGTGCCACTGGGCGGCGTCCACGACGCTCACGTCGAAGGCTTTCAGGAGCGCGGACAGCTGCTCTCGGCTGGGCAGGACCTTCCCGTTGAGGATCAGGTGGGCTGTCGAACGCGGTACACGGTGCCCGTCGGCCTTGGTCGCCTTCTCGATGGCGCTGTAAGAGGGTTGGCCGGCCCGCAGGCGCAGCCGCGTCAGTTCCTGGCCTAGGGAGGCGGGGGTGCGGACCTGCCGGGTGCGTCGGCCGCGGCCGGCCAGGTGCGGGCGGGCCTTCTCGATCGCAGCTGCCTTCCACAGGCTCAGGGCTGTCGCTTCCCGCCGCTGCGTGGAGTGGCTGCCGGGGTCGCCGGTAGCGCGGGCGTAGGCGAGGACGGTCTCGAGCGGGGGCAGGTGGGTGCCGCGGGCGGCCTGGCTGAGGGTGGAGGCTCCGCGGTACCCGGGCGTGTTCGGTGGGCCGGTGCGCTCGGACAGGGTGGCGTAGGTGGTACGGGTCTCGTCCTTGAGCTGGCGCAGGTAGGCGGCCAGGGCCCGCAGTCGGGGGCTGGTGCCGACGGCGACGGGTTTGGTGGGGCGGCCCATCGTCACCGGCTGCGGCGGCGGAAGGGCTTGGCGACGTCGCTGGAGCGGCGGCCGGTGATCAGGTCGGCCACTGCAGCGGCCACCACGACCAGCACGGCCGGGACGGGCCGGTTGCTGGCGGCCAGTCCGGCCGAGGCCAGGACGACCACGACGATGACCACGACCTCGGGGATGCCCAGCCGACTCGGCTGGGTGCGGGCGGGGAGGTGGCTGGCGCAGAACGCCGGCGGCTCGGGGCTGGCGGCGGGCAGGGGAAGGGCGGACATGAGCAGCTCCAGGAAGGTAGGGGTGAGGCGCCCAACCCGGGTGATTCGGGAAGGGATTGGTGCGAGGCGTATCCCGCCGTCGATGCCTCAAGGTTCCCTCGCCGACGCTCTCAAGGCCAGTCTGGTCGGCGCCCGTTCAGGCTGACGTGTTCACCGTCGTGAAACGCAGGTACGTCGTTCGTCCCTGCTCAGACCACCTGGAAAATCGGGTTGACCCGAACCCGTCCAGGGCCTGCACCGTCCCTGGTGCAGCTGGCCGAGAGGCGTGTGAAGCGAAATTCCCGACTCAGGACACGAGGTCGAGTGGGCAACAAGGGCGTCTGGTTCCCGTTCTTTGGCTGGCAGCAGCCCGCCGGGATGGGTGACGGAGAGCGGAGTACATATCCGCTTTCGGGGTGCAGAGAGTGTGTGGCTGCGACAATGAAGTACCGCAGGGGGCGGGTGGGGCGACTTCGCTGTATGTGAGGGTGCAGGCCTCTTTGTGTGAAGGGGGAACGTGGGGGCGTGGTTTGAGCGCATGGCGGCTGTCCCTGGCCTTGCCTTTGCCGGGAGCCCGGGTGTCATGCGGGAGGCGCTGCCGGGCGCAGGGGTTCGTCCGGACGAGTCGTACGGCTCGCCGATGTGGCCGACCGCCGAGGGGAGTACGTCTGCGACACCGGCCAGCCGGCATGTGCCGTTCGACGCGCGCGGCGCTGAGCTGATTGCCCGTGTCTGGGAGGCGCTGGAGCTTCCGGGCTCGGCCAGGGACTACCACTTTGTTCTGCAGAGCGCGGTCGATCGGCTGTGGAGTACACGTCGTGCGGAGCCTGGGGCCCTCGCCGCGCTTGAGGTGTTCGCCCTGCTGGACTTGGAGTTGATGGAAGCAATCCCGCACGCGGTGTCCTTCGACACCACTGATGCTCCGGCGGCGTTTGTGCGGGTGTCCTCGGTGCCACGGTTGATCGGCCTGCTGGAGCGCGAGGGCGCCTTCACGGAAGCACTTGGGCTGGCGCGGCGGTTGGCCCGTTTCGGGCAGGGCGAGGATGTGGCGGCCCGGCTGTCGGAGAAAGCCCAGGCGCTGGTTGCAGAGGCTGCGGCACAGGGTGGATCGTCATGAGTGCGGGTCTGGAGCGACTGATCCCGGCTGCCTCCTACTTGGAGGAGGCGTTCTTGCGGTGGGTGCTCACACCGGCCGTGGAGGCGTCGATCGTTGCGCGGGTGCGCAGTCAGCACCCAGTAACCGTCAACGAGCGCACTTACCGGCTGGACTACCTGATCGCGGGTGAGGCGCTGCAGTTGGCCGTCGAGCTCGACGGGTTCGCCTTCCACAGTGACCGGGCCGCGTTCACCTACGACCGGCTGCGACAGAACGATCTGGCCGCGACCGGCCTGACGGTGCTGCGGTTCTCCTACGACGCGGTGCGTACAGACACGGCGCGCTGCGTGGCCCAGTTGCAGGCGATGCTGAGGCAGGATCCGCTCCTGGCGCCGCTGGTGACTGCCGTGCCGCGCATCGAGATCCCGGACATGGCCGGCGATCCGATGCGGGCGGCCGATCCGCCTGGCGGTGCCGAACTGCCTTCAGGTAGGGCGTACTTCGCCGGTGTACAGGCCAGGGTGGACCGGGCGCCGTTGCGGGCGTGCCAGGACGAGGCATTGGCCGCGTTGGCGAACTACTACGCCTCCGGCGGCCGGCATGCGGCTGCGGTGATGGCGGTGGGGTCGGGCAAGACGGCCTTGGGGGTGGCGGCCGCGTTGTCGTTCAGCCGACGGCGGGCGCTGGTGGTGACCCCGGGCTCGGTTATCCGCGGCACCTTCGCCAAGGCCCTCGATGCGGGGATGCCGGGCAACGTCCTGTATGGGCTGGCGGGCGGGCCGCTGCTGCCCGGTGCCCCTCCGCCGGCCACGCTCGTCCTGGACGCGGACGACGGGCAGATCAGCCAGGTCAGCCGTGAGCGGCTGCTGGACGCGGACATCCTGGTCACCAACTTCCATGCGCTGGGCACGGGTGACAGTGACGGAGACCTGCTGGCCAAGTTGGATCCGGAGGACATCGACTTCATCGTCGTCGACGAGGCGCACATCGCGGCCAGCGCCTCCTACCAGCGGCTGTTCGCCCACTTCCAGGGTGCGCGCACACTGCTGATGTCGGCGTGCTTCCAGCGTTTGGACGGCAAGCCGATCGACGCCGATGTCGTCTACCGCTACCGGCTGGTGGACTCCGTCGCGGACGGGTCGGCGAAGAACCTGCGGGTGCACCGGTTCGCTCCCGAGGTGGCGTCGACGGTGTATGAGGCGGTGTGGCCGGACGGGCGGCGCGAGCAGATCGTGGGCCGTGATGCTTTGCTGGCCACGCTGGGCGACGAGCGGAAGATGGCACGCATCACCGCACAGTCCGAGGCGCCGATCCGCCAGGTGATGGCCGTGACGCGGGCGTGTCTGGATGCGCAGGCCAAGCTGCTGGCGCCCGTCAAGCCGAGGGTGCTGTTCGCAGCGATGGGCCAGGCGCATGCTGAACAGATCGCGCGGATCGCCGAGGAGTACGGGATCCCCAGTGCCACGCTGCACCACAGCATGCCCGCCTCCGCGATCGCCTCCACCCGGCGGCGCTTCGAGTCCGACGCCGGGGATCTGCAGGGCATCGTGCAGCTGCGGATGCTCGGTCAGGGCTACGACTTCCCGCCCATCACCGTGGTCGTGCCGCTGCGCCCCTATGGCAGCTTCGGCGAGTTCTACCAGTTCGTCGGCCGCGGTGTCCGCGTCCTGCGCCAGACCGCGGTGGCTGCCGACCAGCAGTATCTGGACATGGTCTGCCATGCCGAACTCGGCCTGGAGGAGCATCTGGAGGCCATGTGCGCGGACAACGACATGGATCCCGCTGTGCTCCTGGATGTCCCGCTGATCGACGCCACCACCATGGAAGGGGATCTCCCCGGCCCCGGCGGCGCCGCGGAGGGGGCCGGTGGAGGTCTGGGCGGGGTGGACGCGTTCGTGCTGTACGAGCGGGGACGCGTCGAGCAGCGCGTGGTGCACGAGCTGGACCGTGTGGAGGCCCGAAGGACGGAGCGGGAGATGCAGCTGATGGCCCAGCGCTACGCCGTCTATGCGCAGAACACCGCTGCGCCGGTGCCGTTTGAGCAGTTCGTCGAGTACATGCGGAGGCTGACCGGTGGCCAGTGACCCGACACGCTGGTGGCAGCCGGCCGTGGAATGTAGTTACGAGCAGGCGCTCGCCCTGGAGGGGGCGGCCGGGCAGCAGCAACGGTTCGCCGACATCGACGCCCTGGCGGCCAGGCTGCTGGCCGCAGGGCTCGCCGGACGGCCGGTGGCCACCGTCGTCCCCGGCCGAGGACGCCAGACGCCGGACACCGCCAAGGTGACGGCCCTCACCCGGGAAGAGGAAGTCTTCTGCGTCAACGCCTTCGGGGTCCAGGAGCAGCAGCGGCTCGGGGCGTGGTACCTGCCGCAGAAGCTCTCGGTCAAGGCAGGGGCAGTCAATCTGCCGTATCTGCTGCGGGAACGCCCTGGCCACGCTCTGACGCTGGCCGCCGATGAGACCGCCCGCCTCACCGCTGTGGAGGGCTGGGACACGGTGTTGCTGTGGGCGCTGCTGGTGCCGCTGTTCGAGACACTTCTTCAGCCCATCCGGCTGCGGGCGGCAGGAGAGATCTTCCCCCGCACAGAACAGCAGCGGTTCTGGACACTCATCGAGGAGCGTTACCGGCTGCTGGGCATCGACGAGAGCGCGCTGGAAGCTTTCCGCTTCGGCGGCGGCTGGCACCAGCTGGACCGTGCGGGACAGCAGCAGGCCCGCCTTCGTTTGCTGGACACCCTTGCCGCCGCCGACCTCGTGCAGCTTGCCGCACGTCACCGGATCCAGCGGTTGCAAGGGCTGATGGCTGGTTTCGCCAAGAAGGCCAGGACGGGAACAGCCCTGGCGCGCCGGGTGCTCACCAAAGAGCTGCAGCCGGTCGTCTCCGCGTACTTCGGGGGTGACTGGCTGGCTGTGCTGGATTACCTTCAGGCTCCCCCTCACCCGGATGAGGAGATCATCACCGCTCTGCCCGAGCCGCGTCTGTACGTCGGCATGGCCACGCAGACGGCCGGCATGGCGGCCGAGGCGGGCATCGCGGAAGACGAGGTCCATGCGATGCTCGCGGCCTTCCTCGGCGGCGGCAGTTCTCTGTCTCCGGTGGAGGAGCGGGCTGCGGCCCTGCGCGGCTGGTGGGCGGGCTTCGACCATGCGCATGCCGGCCAGTCACGGGGAATGCCGTCGTTGTGGGGGCTGGTCGATCAGGATCTGATGAGTCTGAACCGGACCGAGAAGGGGCTGACCCCCCAGTTGTACCGGCAGCGTCTGCCCGCCGATGTCCTCGAACGGGTGGGGCGGCTGTGGGAGACGGTGACGCTCCCGCGATATCCCAGCAGCATCGTCAGCAACCCGCGCCCGCACCAGACCATGGCCGAAGCCCTCGGTCCTGCGGCCGAGTTCTGGCACGGCGTGGGCCTGACCGCCTGGTTCGTGTGCGAAGGCCCCTACTCCCGCACCAGCTTGGACCGCGTCGACCGCTACTACAGCAGGCCGCTGGCCGCCCTGCGCGCGGCCGGATGCCCGGTCGACACCGCCTTCTTCCGCGAACTGCAAGCCGCCGAACAACTCCTGGGGCCGGAGGAGGAGATCACGGACAGCAAGGACAGTACGGTCGAGACCCCGTACGGGCAGATGACGTTCACCTCCAGCATGAGTCACGGCGCCCGCCGGGACGGCTTCGAGCAGGTACGGGACCTCATCACACGACACCGGCGGGCCTGGGCCGAGCAGTATCTCGGTGCCTTCGTGGAGGGCCGCTGGCGCTCCCAGTTGGAGGAGGTCGCCCACCAGCATCACCGCTTCGTCGCCGCCAAGGGGCGTCCCCCCACACTGCCCCAGTTCGCCCGGTTCGCGACCACGGCAGCCAACCACTGGATGGGCGGCGACCTGGGGGCGCTGTACACGGCCATCGGCGAGCCGGCGTCTTCCCCGCAGGAGCGGCCCGCCCGCCTGCTGGCTGGCGACGGCTACGACTTCGCCCGCCGGGTGTACCAGGAGCTGGGCGGCAAGCCCGTCGACCACGACACATGGGTGAACAGCCCGGAGGAAACCCAACGGCAGTGGCAGCTCAGCCGCCTGGCCACCGAAAGCCTGCGCCACCTTCAACTACAGGAAGCACTCGGGCGGCCGCCGACCGCCAAGGAGTTCGGCGCTCAGCGGCTGACCTGGCCCTGGCCTGGCGAGGAAACCGAAGGCTGGCCCATCCTCCAGCATGTCATCGCGGCTCTTACTGGTACCAGCCTGCCGCCGATCGCACCCTCCTCCCCCACCGTCCCGGCCCGCAACGGGAAAAACCCTGCTGGGCAGTTGCTGGCCAAGGGTGCCAACACGGCCGTGGCCACGGAGTCGACGACGGTCCGCATCACCTGCACCGGCGCACCCGTCGATGTCTCCGCTGTACTCCTCACCCGCAACGGCAAGGTACGCAACGACCACGACCTCGTCTTCTACAACCACCCCCGCCACGACGGGGTCAGCGTCAAAGGAGACACCGTCACCGCCGATCTGAACCTCATCCCCGACGACATCACCTCCATCGCCGTCATCGTCAGCATCGACCTCGAGGCCCAGCCCACCGCAGTCTTCGACCAGCACACCCAGTGGCACGCAGACATCACCCAGTCTTCCGGCGCCCAACTGGCCTTCGCGCCGGGGCCGTTCTCCTCAGGCGAGACCGTCACCGTCGCAGTGGAGCTCTACCGCCACACAACCGGATGGAAGGCCCGCGCTGTCGGCCAGGGCTACAACACCGGCCTCGCGGGCCTGGCCACCGACTACGGCATCAACGTCGAAGCCTGACACCCCCTGTCTGGCACGCGAAGCCGTCGACGACCAGGTAAGTGCGGCCGTCGCCGTCGATCTCGCGTGCGAGAGCCGCTGCTGGTGCCCAACCTTCCAGGTGTTCTCGGGCCAGCTGGATCTCGCACACACGATCTCCCCCTGGGTTTCCGTTCCGTCCCGGTACGTCAGGGAGGTTAGGGTGACCGCGACGCGCACCATGGGGGGTGCCAAGTGAGCAAGGCACGCTGGAGGTGAGCATGGGGCTGCGCCCGACACACCTTGGCTACGCCTACCAGGACCTGCTCACCGCGCTGCGCCTGGTGGACCTTGCGGTGGGACGTTCGAATTCCCTGCTGGTCGACACGAAGATGTTTACCGGGGACCGATTCGATGACATCACGTGCGAGTGGGGCACCGGCAGCCGCGAGCGGCTGCAGATCAAGCACACGGATCACGACCGCGCGTTGTCGCTGGAGAGTTTCACGAAGGACAAGCGAGGCCTACGCCTGGATCTGCTCTTCTCCTCCATGGACCACGACTTCACCTCGGATCCGGGCGCCTCGCACCGCCTCGTGGTGCGCGACACGGAGCCGGAGGATCCCGAGCTGACCCGGGTGCTGCGCCCGATCCACGCGAGCATCGATCCCGGGCCTGCACTGCACGGCTTGAGCAGCAAACGGTTCCGTTTCGACGCCGCTGCGCTGCGTGCACACGCTCCGTGGAAGGAGATGCTCGCCCAGGTCAGTGATGACCTGCTCAACCGCGCTTGCGCATCCCTGGTCGTCGACACGGATCTTCCGGCGTGTTCGCTCAACATTCGCGAGCCCGGGCCAGCCGAGGCGGCCTTGCTGCACCGCATCACCGAAGAACTCGGTGCCGGACGGCCGCCGAACCGGCACCGCACGCCCGAGGAGGTGGCGCTGGCCCTGATCGAGGCGGCCAAAGCGGCGCGCAGCCGGGCGGGGACCGTGATGGTCGAGGACCTGCTTCCTCGTCTGGGTCTGGAAGTCGACTTCGGATCGGTCCGTGAGGGGCACCCCGTGGACCGTGCCACCGAGGTGAGACGTCCTACGGTGCTCACGGGTGTGGTCGCGGCCGTGAAGGACGCTGCTCAGCAGGGGGGTGTCGTGGTGGTTACAGGTGCTCCCGGCATCGGCAAGTCGTGGTTGTGTGAGCAGCTCGGGGATGCGCTGCGGGAGACATGGCTGGCGGTGAGGCATCACTGCTGGCTCGGCGCTGCGGACATCGACCGTGAGCAGCGTGTGCTGACCGAGGTCGTGATCGGCAGCCTGCTGAAGCAGCTGGGGACGGCCGTTCCGGAGGCGCTGGCGCAGATCAGGCCACGCTACGCGGCTACGCCGGAGACGCTCACGGCCGCAGTCACTGCCGCGCGCGGTCTGGCACCGGACCGGCCGATCGCGCTGATCGTGGACGGTATCGACCATGTCAGCCGGGTTCTTGGATCCACCACCGGCAGCGCCTTTCGTCCGCGGGTGGACCCGGCGGCCTCTCTGGTCGCGGACCTCTCCGCCCTGGAACTGCCGCCTGGTGTCGTGCTTGTCCTGGCCAGTCAGCCCGGCCCTCACCTCGAGGCCGTCGACGCCGGTGCCTCCCGTCTCACCGTTGCCCCGCTCAACCGCGCCGAACTGCATGCTCTGGCGGACCGTCTGGGCGTGTTGACGGCCCTGGCGTCCTCCCCTGCCGGTGAGGGGCTCGATCCCGCTGCGCGGGCGGAGGCCGCGGTCGCACTGATTGAGGAGCGCTCTCGAGGCAACGTCCTGTACGCCACGTATTTGTGCCGGCAGGCCGTTGGCCCTGCCCCGGGCCTGGCAGCGACGCCGGCGCCGGATGGTGCCGGCAATCCTCTGGAGAGGTTGAGGACGGTGCCGTCGTCGGCGCACGACCTCGACGACTACTACGCCTATCTGCTGGCGGGGCTGACCCCCGGGCAGCGTTCTGCTGTCAGCATGCTCGCGGTCTGCGACTTCGCTGTGACCGCATCGGAGCTCGAGGAAATTTTCCCGCTGCCCGGAATGCAACTCGGTGCCGCGCTGACCAGCGTGGCACCGATCGTCGTGCAGCAGCTGGGCATCGGCGGACTGAAGATCCATCATGAGAGTTTCAGCCGCTTCATCCGGCGGATCGATGGTGATCACGGGTGGGTCGACCAGGTACGGGTCCGGGCTGCCGAGTGGCTCTCCGAGCGGGGGTTCTTCACGGACCCTCGCGCCTTCCGGCACCTGCCTGAACTTCTGTCCGCTCTGGGCCGCGACGACGAACTCGCTCTGCTGATCGGGCCCGATTTCCTCTCCCGCGCAATTGCCGGGCTGCAGCCCCCGCAGGCCGTCGTCCACACCCTGACCGTGGCCGCACGGCGGGCGGCGGCCCGCAACGACTGGCCCACGCTGGTGCGTTGTATCGAACTGACCCGGGCGCGGGCGACCTACGAGGACGAGGGCCTGCCGGGCTCCCTGGTGCCGTATGCGAATGTGCTGGTGGCGCTGTCGGGAGCCGACCGCGTGGCGGCAAGCCTGATGTACGAGGGTGTGCCCACGATGGCAGCGCGGTGGGGCTTGCAGCTGTGTGCGGCGGTCGACCGGGCAGGTTACGCCGCCCCATGGGAGGCGTACCTGACGGCCTGGGACGAGGCACGCAAGGATGAGCGTGGCCACTACGGTTCCGACAGCGACGAGTCCGTCTTCCTTGCGGAGTTGCGCGGACGGATCCGGCTGCCGGACCGCGATACCGACCGCTCTGCCCCCGAACTGCCGCTCGCGCGGCGGGTGGCTGAATTCCTTGACCAGGAGAACCCGCCGCAGTTCGAGCCTGCGCTCGATGTGCTGCTGGACTGTCTCGGTTTCGTTCCGCTGGTGGAGAGCGTCGAGCTCATCGACCGTTCCGACCGGCGCACCGCACTTCTGCTGTATCTGGCCGATGCCCGCGACAGCGCCGGCGGCGAACTGCCGTCGGCGCGCACGCTGGCCACGGCGGCCTGGGCGAGCGGCCCGTGCGACCCGCGGCGTCTGCTCCGTCATGGTCTGGCAGCGGCGGACCTGGCCGAGGAGGTCTTTTCCGGAGACATCAGCGCTGTTCTCACTGAGGCAACTCGCGAGGTGCTGACCGACCGTGCCAGCGGCCTGTCGGAGCCGGTGAGCAGGTGGCTGGCACTGCTCACGGTGGCGCACGCAGCCGATCCGCAGGCGCCCATCCGGCTGCTCCCCCTTCTGGACGGCGAAGGTTTCTACCGTGCCTGGCTGCGCTTCACTCTCGCCACTGTCGGCCTGCACCGTGATGTCGGGGCGGGCGCCCTCCCGGCCGAAACCGCGTCCGCCACCGTGCGGGTGGCACTCGAGCAAATGGCCCAGCACGCACACGCGTTCACGGGCCGGCCGCGGGCCTGCGATCTTGCGGACATCCACCGGCAGGTGCGGCAAGTGCTGCACGACGGCGTCGCCCTGCTGCGGGGCAACGACGTCGCGCTGGGCATCACCTCCCTGCAGACCGTCAGCCGCGGCACCACCACCTCTCTCATGGGCATGGCCGGAACCGGACCTCTGGTCACCACGGAGCTGCTGTCCCTGCTCACGGCAAGCGTCGGCCAGGCCGGGGCCGACGTCGTGCGCGAGCTCATGGGCACGCTGCGCACGGCGCAAGCCGAGCACCGTGCGCTGTACGCGGAGGACGCCGACTTCGAGCTTGAGATGGCCCGCGTGAGTCTCGCCTGCGACGACCCGCACGAGGCGCAACGCTGCTGGGAACGCGCCGCCCGCGACCTGGGCGCCTACGGCAGCCACAAGGACATCACGATCGAGGAGCTTCTCGATCCGTTGCCCCAGCTGGTGCAAGCCGATCCCGCCCAGGCGCGTGTGCGGCTGGCGCGTACGCAGCCTCTTGTCTATCTCGTCGCGGACCGTACCGACGGGCGGGGGACGGCGGGAACGCCTGCCGAGTGGTGGCGCTTGCTGACGCGCCTGGATCCGCAGGCTGCCGCGCAGTTGGGCGCCCAGGTGCTGCTGACCGAGCCCGGACTCCCCGATGGCCGGGTGGACGCGGTCCACCACCAACTGCTGGCCACCCAGGCGGACAAGGCCGATCCCGTCGTCCTGGCCGCGCTCCGCATCGCGGCAGGGCCCGGCGGCCGCAGCATCGACCAGGACATCGCCCTGCTCACGCGGCTCGCCGACCTGCCCGCCGACGACGCGGCACACACACTGCGTCTCCTGCCGGTGTTGGCCAACGCGATCACTTCTACCTACGACGACCAGACCCTGTTCGCCGTGTCGCAAAATGCCGGAGCCGAGCCGACCACTGCGCTGCGCACGGCGGCACAGCGCTGTGGCGGCGAAGGCGGCCCGCCCTGGACGCCCCGTCCCGTGCCCACCAACAATTCCCGCAACTGGTCGGGTTCCGAAAAGCGCCCCACCACAGGCGCCTATCTGCACGCCCAGCAGCGGCCGACGCTGCCGGAAGGTGCCGCCGGCGTACTTGCCGCAGTCCGCGACCGCAGCAGCAAGGCATACGACGCCCCCTTGGGCCCGCGGTGGTCGATAGACGCCCTGGCCAATGCGGTCGGCTGGCGGCTTCTGGAGATCCTCGACTGCCAGGGAGCAGATGCAGCCGCCCAGTTGTTGTATCGGATCGCCGACGAGATGAACGCTTCCGGCCCCTTGGAGGTACTCGCCGATGTGGCCGCCGGGCTTAGCCTGCGTCAGGACATCGCCCCCGCCGTCTTCGGTCCACTCGCCGCCACGGCGGGCATGCTCGCCTACACCAAGATCCGGGGCGGCGGTGGCTGGCGCTCCTTTGCCGGTAGTGACCGGCTGGAGTTGTGGCAGCAGGCGCATACCGCGGATGCCGCCACCGCAGTCCACGACCTCGCAGATCAAGTGGTCCACGCCGTCGCCGAGGGGTCTTACCACCGCACGATCGGCGTCAGTCAGGCCCTGGTCTCGGCCTTCGCCGTTCTGCCCCCGCACGCTTCGCCCCCGGCTGCCAGCGCCCTCGCCTGCTGGGACGCGGCGTACGAGGTCATCGCCCACCGCCTGCCGGGCCGCGCCCGCCTCGACCACGGCGCCTACCTCCCGGTGCCCGAGCAGACGACCCAGCATGACATCGACACGGCGCTGTGCCGGCTTGCGTTGGCCACGCTCGCCCTGCCCGAACGCGGCGACAAACGCCGCGCCCTGATCGCAGCGACGGTTCTCCTGGCCGGCCGCCCCGGCCCGGCCCAGGCCGCACTCGCACACGTCCTCTCCTTCAGCCTCGGTGCCAGCCCCCTGACCTGGCTCCTGACCGTCCTGCACAGCCATCTGTCTGACGGGCCCCTGGATGCTGCCATCCTCGACCGGCTCGTGACACTGTGCGGCAGTGACATGCTGTCCGTCCGCGCCGAGGCCTCCGCCGTCCTGGCGCGCGCCGGCCACCAGCCGCCCTCCCCGCCGGCGACTGCGGCCCATCCGGCACTCGTACGCGCCGTTGCCGCCCTGTCCGACCCCGAGGAGAGGGCATGAACGACGCGCGGCGATATGCGGCCGGCCTCGTCGACAGCTATCTGGGGGATCGCCTCGATGCCGCCGGCAACCCACCCGGGCTTCGTGAAACCGTCATCGACCTCGTAGCCGATGCCTTCCCCGAGGTCGAAACGCTGATGGGCACTCAGCTGAACCTGCTGACCAATGGACACCGCAGCCAGCTTCCCGATGCCTACCTCGCCGACCATGCCGCCGTCGAAGACGCTCTGCAGCACGCCGCCGCCGGCCTGCGCGCCGCACTCGCCCAAGCCGGACACCTCGGCAATGCCCAAAACTTCGAACGTCACGCGGCCGCGCGGCTGCGCGACGACCCCCGGGCCGCCCTGCGGGCCGAACTCGCCCGCGTTCCCCGCCCCCTGACCCGTCCCGAGGTGCTGGTGTGCTCGCTCGATCCAGCGCCCTGGTTCAGCGACAGCCATCAAGCGGACAAGCCGTGGCCGACGCCCGGCTTCGCTTCGGTCATGGGCCTGCGCTTCCTGCCGGGCGGCGCCGCAGCCCTTGCTCGCGTGGACGACGGCCCTCATGCGGGCTGGGTACAGATCGGTCTCTTCGAGCGGCAGCGCACCCCTGCACGCCGCCATCCGGATCGGCCCGCCCGCCAACTGCAGATCGTCGTCGGCCTGGAGGCCCTCAACGGTGATCCACCGTCCGGCACGCTGCCCGTCTCCCAGGCCCCCCGGCAGTTGTGGACCCGCCCGTGGCGGCGGCTGGGACTCGGCTTCCCGCAGGCCGAGTCGGCAGCCGCGCACATCAGCGCCGCGGACCAGGCACTCATGGCGCTCACCGCCGCCGGCAGCACCAGCATGGTCGACGCGCCCCGCTGCCGAAGCGGCCTCGGACTGCCTCCTTACATACTTGCCCCCGCCGCCAGCGTCGTGGCCGCACTCGACCTTGAACCCACGAACAGCATCTGCGGGTTCAGCCTCAGCGACACCGCCGGTGAAGCACTGATCTGTCGTCAGTGGCACGGTCACCTCGTCCACGACGGAAACTATGAACCTCTCCTGCCCGCTGTCTCAGGAGCGGACCTGCTCATCCGTCCTGACCTGTTCACCCGCCTGCACGACATGATCAGTGCCTCCCGCTGCCGAACAGGCGTCAGCATCCACCACATGTCAGCAGCCGAAGACGACGGCACCCACGACGACGGGGACTGAGAGCACCGCGTGGGCCGAGGCCTGCAGGAACACGCCGTGCGCGAGAATGAGGCAATGACTGACGACCCCCGCCTCTGGCCCCCACCCGCTACAGATCCCCGCGCGGATCCATGCAGTGGGGCCGGGCTGGCGGGGGCTGCTGGAGCGTCTGCATGAACAGATCCGTGCGGCCTTTCCCGGCTACCGCCTCCTCGATCTCAAAGAGAAACTCGGCGGCCTGCGCGTCTACGTGGAAGGGCCACCGGGCAGCGGCGAAGCCCTGAGGAGCCTGATCGCCACCGCTGAGGAGGAGGCGGAGCGCACCTGTGAGTTCTGCGGCGCAGGGGGAACCTGTGGGGCTGCCCTGTTGCGGGCGGGTGCTGCTCATCCGCGTCGGCGGCCGAGCCGTGCCCCGGCGCGGATGGTGTGTTCGGTCAGGTCGGCGAGGACTGCGTGGTTGGCCTCCCAGCCGTCGGCAACCTTGGAGGTGGCTCCGGGGTGTACGGGGTCGTTGGAGGGGTGGGCGTCGAGGAGTTCGGCGATGCCGGCGCGGGCGACGACGATGCAGGCGTGGCGGTGTCGTGAGGTGAGGACGCACAGGCGGCCGGCTTCCAGGTGGAAGCCGGAGGCGTCGCCGCGGCCGGAGAGGGGGTGTAGGACGATGGTGACACGGAATTCGCAGCCTTGGAGTCGGTTGGCGGTGTCGACGGTGATGCCGTGCCGTTGGGGGTACTCGCGGGCCAGGAGCGCGCGGATGTCGTGGGCCTGGCTGCGGTGGGCGGTACCGATGGCGATGTCACCGGGCAGCAGGACGTGGCCTTCAGGGTTTTCCTCGCAGGTGGTGATGGCGCGCCGGGTCAGCAGCCGCTCGGCGATGCCGAGGACGGCGTGGAAGGCTTCGGCGTCGTGCTGGCCGGTGATGCGAGCCGGTAGTTCGAACAGTGCCCATCCGGTTCGGGCAGCGTGTTCGATGACCTCGTCTGTGGGGGTGCGGATGTCGAGGGGGGAGAACGTGAGGCTGCGGTCGGCTTCACGGCTTCCGGCGTGGAAGGGCGTGGAGGGGTAGAAGGCATTGCTGATCAGGGGGACGGCTGAGGGCGGCAGGCGCCAGGACACGGGCAGGGAGTGGACGGGCAGGTTGCGGTTGTTGGCGAGCAGAACAGCGACCGCGCTGTTCAAAGGGTCGTGGGCCAAGCCATGGAAGCGGTCGGTTTCGACCTCGGAGAAGGGGTCGAGTTGGCCGGGATCTCCGACGAAGAGGGCCCGGTCGAAGATGCCGGCGGTCCACAGAAGCGTGTCGGAGCGCATCTGGTAGGCCTCGTCGATGATCGCCCATGGCCATCGGCGGTCGGTGACCGTGGCCCATTTCATGGCGGTTCCCACGATGACGTCGGCCGTCTTTTCGAGGACTTCGATGCGGGTGCCGATCCGGATGCCAGGATGTGCCTGCAGGTCGTGCGGAACTGTGTGGTCCGTTGCGATGAGCCGGGCGGTTCGCAGGTGCGGGTGGTGCCGGGCGAATCGACGCACGAGGTGGTCGACCTGGCTGTTGGTCTGGGCGATGACGACACAGGGGGCGCTGGACTGCGCGAGGGCGTCGGCGGCCTGGGCGACCAGGGTGGATTTTCCGGCGCCGGGCGGGGAGTCCACGACGAGTCCGCGGTGAGTGAGCGTGGGCAGTTGCTGCAGGATGGCGCGGGCGGCCGTGTCCATCTGCTGCTGCGGCGATGGCCGGTGGGGCGGTGTCACTGTTCTTCCTCGCCTTCGCCCTGGTCGCTGTCGTCGGGATGGTCGGCAGGAGGCCCGCCGTGGGTCCAGGGTGTCTGGTCTCGCGCGGGGAATTCCGGCATCCGGTAGTAATCGGGTGCGATGGTGAACACGAGGAAGGCGCCTGCTTCGGGCAGGACAGCGTGGTTGGGGCGGGTCATGGTGCCCATACCTGCGGTGATCTCGAGTTCGACGAGGGTGTCGCCGTCGGCCGGAGTGACCTGGCAGATCTTGTAGCGGGCGTTGCGGTGGGCGTGGCAGGCCAGGAGTTGGCCGGGTTCCATGGGCACGGGGTCCGGGGTGGACACGGTGAGCCGGGGCCGCCATCGTGCTCGTCCGCTGGGTCCGCGCAGGGTGTGCTCCGGGTCGATGGTGGTGACGGGACCGCCGAAGGCTTCGCCGGTGGTGCGCAGTTCTGCCCGTACGAAGGGGTCGTCGGCGGCGCGTTCGGCGGCGAAGGCGGCGGCTGAGTGTTCCATGCGGGCCAGGCGGACGGCGGCGGCGACGGCGTGGTCGCGGGCCGGCCGGGGGCGTCCGTCCTGGGCCAGGTAGAGGCATTCGTCGGTGAATGCGGTGCGTTCATGGTCCCAGCGGCGTGCGGTGCCCTTGGTTTCGGGGAGGGCTTGCAGGAGCGTGTAGGCCTGCCACATGAGGTCCCAGGTGGGCTGCAGGTAGGTGGCCAGCAGGCGGTTGAGTTCTTGCAGGGTGCGGGTCTGCTCCTGGCCCAGGGCCCGGCGCCGGGCGCGGGCGTAGGCGTCGAACAGGGGCGCCAGGTGGTCGTTGTCGAAGGCGGCGTCGGTGGTTGGTCCCGCCATACGGTGGGTGGCCGGGTCTTCTGCCGTGTGTGCGGCGTCGCGTCCCGAGGCTGCGTGGCGGGGCGGGTCGATCCAGGCCAGCAGGGTGGCCAGGTCCTCGTCCTCCGGGGGGCTTTGGCCACTGACCCAGTGCATGCCGAGGAAGCTGGTCATGGGGATGAGGGCGGCTGAGCCGGGGAGGTCGGCGCGGTCGGTGAGATAGGTGAGCCAGTGTCCCAGGCGCTGGACGGCTCTTGAGTCGGGACTCTGGTCGTCGGCGCTGCGGAACCTCAGGGAGTCTCCGAGGTCTTTCAGGTGCTGCACGGTCTGGGGGTTGGGGACGAGGATCTGGGGGGCGTCGGTGTAGCGCCGACGTGCCGGCTTGTTGGAGGTGGCGGGCAGGTGCTCGCTGTGCCGCTGGCAGTCGTCGATGTATGCGGTGACGGTGTCTGCCAGGGTGACGAGCATGGGGGCGGTGCTGCCTGAGGGCGGCGCGAGCAGGAGTCGGGGGCGGTGCGGGTCGGTGCCCAGCATGATGGCCAGCGGTCGTGCGGCGGGGCCGGTTTGCTTCAGCGCCAGCAGCATCAGCGGCTGGTCGCTGAGGTGGAGGTGGCGCAGTTGGCCGGCGCGCTGGGCGTTGCCGGTGTGGGCAGCGCGCATCCGCAGGAGTGAGGTGAGCCGGATCATGCGGTGTCCGTCTGGAGGCCTGCGTGGATGCGCTGTGCGTGGCGCAGGGCCTGGGCGAGGACTTTCTGGTCCCGTGACGGGTGCAGGTGCCCGTCGGTGAGGGCCAGGGCGGTGGCGATGGTGTCGATTCCCGCGAGGTCGTCGCGGACTGCGGTGCCCAGAGCCGCAGTCCTGCCCTGGTTGTGGGCCTCGGTGCGGCAGTGAAAGGCCAGGTCGCAGTGGTGGCGGCAGCCGGGGGTGTAGTACGGCCGCACGGTGGCGAGTGCGGCAACGAGATCACCGCGGGGCCGGGTCGGTCTCTGGTCGGGGCCGGGCGCCAGGTCGAAGGTGGTGTTGAGGGGAAGCTTGTCCAGCAGTTCGGGAAGGCGCCTCAGTCTGCCGAGGTGGCGGCTCAGGTTCTTGATCTGCTTGTGGGCGTTGAAGGGCGTGGCGGTGGGGTGGCGGGTGAAGTTGCGCGGGTTGACCAGGATCACGGTGTCGGAGACGCGGTCTGGCGGGAGGCCGTCGCCGGTAAGGAGTTCCCGTAGGGCCAGGACGTAGGCGGCGGCCTGGGTCAGCGCTGCGGTGGCCTTGATGGGGTCGGGCTGCCCGTGGATGACGGGGAAGGATTTGATCTCGACGACGTGGAAGACGCCGTCGCGCTGGAAGGCGATGATGTCGGGCTCGAGGTAGACCTGGTGGCCGGCGACGGTCAGACGCAGTACGGGGTGGTCGAGCAGGGTGCGGGGCTGGCTTGGCCTGCGGTGTGCTGCGCTGAGAATGCGGGAGCGGGTGTGGGCGCGGCGCAGCGCCAGGGGGGACTTGTCGTCATCACTGCCGACGCTGTTGACGTCCTCGTAGTACACCTCCGGCAGGGTCAGGCCCAGGGCTTGGCGGAGCAGCGGCACCAGGGGGGCTCCGGCTTGGGCGGTGACCTTGCGTTCGAAGGCGATGCCGTAGTCGAGGGCGAGCTGGGATTTTCTCAGCGGCCGCGGGAGGTCCAGATGGGCGGCGAGGACGTCTTTGTCGATGCCGGCCGCGTCCAGCAGGGAGCGGCGGTCGCAGCTCGGGTTGGCGGTCAGCGCTGCCAGTGTGCGTGCGTTGTGCGGGATGGGCGGGGTGGTTCCGCGTAGTACGTCCAGTCGTGCGTCGAGCGAGCTCACTGTTTTCCTTGGCGGGACAGGGCACAGCCGTGCTGGTTGCGGGGGTGGGTTTACGAAGTACGGTGCAGGCGGGCGGTGTTGCGCAGGATATTGCCGAAGATCTGCTCCACGTCGCCGAGTTGCTGACGTGCGCGCCGGGCCGCTTCGGCGCGGGTGTCGGCGTCGTCGTCGGCGTGGATCTCGAGTTCCGCTGCGGCGGCCTGGCGCAGCGCGTCCAGTTCGAGCGGGCCCCGGGGGGTGTCGCCGTGGATGTTGCGGCTGTAGTGCAGCAGGAGCTGCTGGACGGGCTGCGGCATCCCGGTGTCGCCGGCGAGGTGTTCGGCGGCGTCCGCAAGCCGCAGGGCCGAGGTGAGGAAGTGGACGCGCTGGGTGAGCGGTCCCACCAGGCGCTGCTCCAGTGACCAGGTGCTCAGGGCGAGCAGCGCGCGGGCCGGTGAGAGCAGATCGGAGGTCAGTGCGGGGCAGATGTAGTAGGCGCGACCGTAGGGGGCGGAGCGGAAGGAGCGTTCCTCGTCGCGGCGCAGGGTGGTCATGCGTGCCGTGTTCAGCGGGCTGGAGAAGAACGCCTGGTGGACCTGGCTGAGCAGCTTGGGCGAGGCGGGGACGGTGAGGAGGGCCAGCGCCTGGTGGACCTGGTCGCGTACGGGCACCCCCTGGTTCGGCTCGACGACTGCCAGCACGGGCTCCGGCCGGACCTCCGGCTGGGCCGTGTCCGCGACATCACTGAGCCCGCACAGCACGTTCCAGGCACCTCGAGTGCGCGCCAACTCCTCGCCCAGGAGGTCCACTTGAGCGCTGTCGTGTTGCGTGAGCGCCTGCCGGACCGCCTCCTGCAGCTGTTGCATGCGCTTCTCGAGAGCGACCAGATGCTCGTCCATGACCGCATGCTAGCAGCCACTCGGATCTCCCAGTTTTACCCCAGGGATTGTGAAAACCGACGTCTGGTGTATCTGGTCGCGTCGGGCGCAACCTGATGAGGCTTGGCGACCGTAGGCGCGGGCGTCGGCTGGACCGCGTCCGGGACGTCACTGACCCCGCACAGAACACTCCAGACGCATAGAGCAGATGTCAAATTCACACCTAGAAAGCGCACTCGGAAAATATCGTGTTGCGTGAGCGCCTGCCGGACCGCCTCCTGCAGCTGTTGCATGCGCTTCTCGAGAGCGATCAGGTACTCGTCCACGCCGGACACCGGCAACTACTCGGGACCTCCAGTTTTTCTCCAGGGATTTCGGGTGTACAGTCCCGGGCTCATGAGGCACCACCGGTGTCCTCCTACGCCTCGCTTCCAGAAGGGCGCATGAAGGCATGAGCAGACTGCTCCACACCTCCGACTGGCATTTGGGCCACATCCTGCACGGGCATCCGCGCGAAGAGGACTTCGACGCCGTCCTGGCCGAGATCGTGGCCATCGCCCAGGAGAGCAAGCCGGACCTGATCGTTCACAGCGGCGATCTGTTCCACTCCTCCCGTCCCACCGTCCGGGACATGTTCCGCGCCATGCGTACCCTGCGCGAACTCGCCTCCGTCGCCCCCACCGTGGTCGTGGCCGGCAACCACGACTCCCCCGACTACTTGGAGTTCCTCCACTTCATGAGCGGTCCCTCCTGCGGCCGGGGCCTGTTCTTCGTCGATCGGCTCCGCCCGGCGCATGACGGGGGCGTAATGACCTTCGAGGTGTGCGGTGGTGAGCAGCGCATCCGGCTGGCTGTCCTGCCGTTCGTGCACCCGAACCGGTTCTGGCGGCGCGATTCCACCTCCGGCACGTCGTACGCCGACTACGCCGCGGCGATGCGCGGCCTGCAGGGGGAACTGACGGAGGCCTTGCACGACGGGTACGACCCCGAGCGGGACATCCTGATGTTCACGGCCCATGTGTTCGTCAAAGGCGCCAAGACCTCCCCGAGCGAACGGGCCGTGGACGAGGCCTTCGAGACCCCTCCCGAGGATCTTCCGGTGGTTTCGTACGCCGCTCTCGGACACATCCACCGCCCGCAGACCATCGAGGGCCTGAAGTTCGCCGCCCGCTACGCGGGCAGTCCGCTTGCCATGGACTTCGGTGAAGCCGACGAGACCAAGAGCGTCGTGATCGTAGACGCCGACCCGGGGCGGCCGGTGCGAGTGCTGCCGCGCCGACTCTCCAGCGGTCGGCGGCTGACCCACTTCACCGGGACCCTCGAAGAGCTGAAGGCCGCGGCCGACCAGTACGACGGGACCTTCCTCAAACCGGTGATCACCGGCGAGGAGCCCGACGGGCTCCTCAGCCAGAAGATCGCCGAGATCGTCCCGAACGCGATCCTCATCAACGCCGCCCCGGCGCGGGAGGCGGCCGCCGACGCCGTCCTGGACGGTGACCTGGGCGACGAGCCGGAACTCCCCGACGCATTCCGGGCCTACCTGGCACGTGAGGGAGTGGACGCAGAGGCCGCGGAGTCAACCGTCACCGCATTCCTCCACCTGCTCAACGAACTCGACGACGAGACGCTGACCCCGGTCCCGGCCGAGGAACAGCTGCGCGCCGCGCTGGAAAACCCCTGGAAGGAGGCGTCATGAGGCCCTTGCGGCTCACCCTCGCACAAGTGCGCAGCTACCCCGGCGCCCGCACCATCGACGTCACCGGCAAGCATCTGCCTGGCATCGTCGGCGATACCGGCGCGGGCAAGTCCGCCGTCCTCGATGCGATCGCCTTCGCGCTGTACGGGGCGTGTCCGTGGTCGAAGGGCAGCAGGGGTTTTGAGGAACTGCCGCGCACCGCGCTGGAAGACACCGGGATGGAGGCATCGTGAAGCCCTTGCGGCTCACCCTTACGGGCGTGCGCAGCTACGCCGGCACCTGCAGCATCGACTTCACCGGCAAGCGCCTGCTCGCCATCCTGGGCAACACAGGCGTGGGCAAGTCCACCATCCTCGAGGCGATCATCTTCGCCCTGTACGGGACGTGTTCGTGGTCCAAGCACCCCAAGGCCGCCTACGAGCTGATCGGCAAGGGATGCCCCAGCATGGACGTGGCGTTCGAGTTCTCGGCGAACGGCCGCGAGTGGAGTGTGCACCGCACCCTGCATGCGGACGGCAAGAAGGGGCCGCAGGCCGTGCTCGAGCCCCTGGCCGAAGACAGCGCCGACTTGCAGGTCGACGGCAAGGACGCGGTGACGCAGGCGGTGACCCGGATCATCGGGCTGGACTGGGACGGCTTTGTCAGCACGGTCCTGCTGCGCCAGGGGAAGTTCGACACCCTCATCAAGGCCCCCAGGGCCATCCGTGCCGACATCCTGCGGCACATCTTCGGCATCAACGAACTCGAGCGTGTACGCAAGCGGGCCGGCGCGCGGTTGGAACGCCTGAATACGCAGATCACCAAGGGAACCAGGGCCCGCGCGATTCTCCTGCCGGATCCTCATGCTGCCGCTTCCCAGGCGCTGCTGGACCTGGAACGCACCCGGAGTATCGCCGCCCGCCGGCGCGAGCGACTGGATGCGCTGCGCGCGGCCCAGGACCGGGCCGTCGGGCACCAGCACCGCAAGACGGGCGTGGACAAAGCGGCGCGGCTGCTGCGTGAGCGTGCTGTTGCGGATGCGAGCATCACGACGGCTGCGCTGGCGCGGAAGAACAGGGAGCTCGATGCCGAGGCAGCAGAACAGGAGACCACCGGACGCGACCTGACCGCGAAACTGGAGGCGGCGCAGGGCGCCCTGGATACGGCTGCACAGGCCAGTGACACGCTTCGATCCCTGTCCAGCGCGTTCGCTGTCCTGTCCCGCCTGCCGGAGCGTGCAGCCGGCCTGGACGCCGTCGAACAGCGGCTGAAGCAGGAGCAGGAACAGCACAACGAGCACGACCAGGAGCACACTCGGGGACGGCAGGAACTGGAAGAGCACGAGCAGCGCAACGCGGCCCTCGTCGAGGCCGCCGGCCGGGCCGAGCGCATGGTGAGCGAGACACGCACGCACACCGAACAGATCCAGGAGGCCGTCCGGGCAGCGCTGCAGGAGGCCAACGCCGCGGCCGGGCATCTGCAGACGCAGCGCACGACGCTCGAGACGGTGGAGGAACAGCGCGGCCACAGCGCCGGTCTGGAGAGCGAGCTGAAGAAGCGGCGCGGCGCTTTGGAAGCAGCCCAGGACGACCTCGCAGCGCTGCAGCGCCGGGAGGCGGCCCACGCGGCGGGTGCCGGTCTGGCGCCCGGGGACGCCTGCACAGTGTGCACCCGGCCCGTCCCGAGCAACTTCACTCCCCCACCGCTGTTGGACGGCAAGGCGCTTACTCAGGCCAGACGCAAAGTCACCACACGCTCGAACGCCGTTGAAGCGGGGGTCGAGGCCAAGGCGGAGGCGGCCGCCCAGCTGAAGGGAACCGAGCGGAAGGTCGAAAAGCACCGCCGCGGACACCTGGCCGCCCGCGAGCGCCTGGACGCAGCCCTGCTCCAGGTGCAAGAGCTCGTAGATGCGGTGCACCCGGCCGGTGCTCCGGCCCCGGCCACCGCCCTGAACGCGCTGGGCGGGCAGGCGACGGCTCAGGTGCATGCCCTTGCCGAGGGCGAACCAGTAGGCCGGGCGGAGATCACCCGTGCGGTCAAAGCACTTGCCCAGCCGCTGCGCGACGCGGAGGGTGAGGCCCTCGCGGCACACACGAGCGCCCAGGCGGAGCTGGGGGCGGCGCAGGCCGAACATGAGGCGGCCCGGGCCGAGGTCAAACGCCAGCGCGGCCGCTTGCAGCGTGAACGCAAACGGCTGAACAAGACCCGGCTGCAGTACGAGGCCGAGCTGGCGAGTCTACTGAAGGAGGTCGGCGAACTACCGCCCTCCATCCGCCCCGCCCAGTCCTCCCCGTCACAACTGCCCTCCCTGCAAGACATCGCCTCCGCTAAGGAGGCAGCAGGCCAGCGGCTCGAACGACTCGAGCAGAGGACACTGGAGCGTGACGACGCCCGGCAGTCCCTCACGCTGCACAGCGAAAACCTCCAGGCCCTGGACGCACGCCGTCGGCGCACGGTCGAGACCCCCGCGCGCAATCTCATCAAGCAGCTGGAGCGTTGGGCGGACACGGCCACCGATGCCGCAGGCCTTCTCGATGCCAAGGCATCCCCCGACCTGCCTCCTGTCCCGGACGCAGGCGACCTGGCCTCCGTCGACACCTACTGCATGGCCCTCGCCTCGCTGCATCAGCGTCTGACCGGCACGCTCGGGCAGGCCGCGCAGCACGCCGTCGACGAGGTCCGCGCATTCGAGAAGGAGCTCACCTGCCAAGCCGGTGCGACCGCCGACGAGACGGACCAGGACCCAGGCTTCTCGGTGCCCGAGAAGAGCAACCTGCTCGCCCCCGCCGTTCTCGACCCGCTCAGCCGCAAGACAATCCAAGCCGAAGCCGCGCACGACCAAGCCAAGACCGACCTGAGTACCGCACGGTCCCAAATCCCCTACGCCGACGCGCTGGACACCGCCCTCAAAGATGCCCACCGGCAGGCCGCAGTGTGGAAGAGCGTGAGCGAACAGCTCACCGACGGGAGGTTCCTCACCTATCTAACCGATCAGCGCACCCATTCGCTGCTCAGGCACGGCAGCAGGATCCTCCGGCAGATCTCCATGGGTGACTACGCGTTCACCGAGGACTTCCAGATCGTTGACCGCGCCACCAATCACGCGCGCGACCCGGAGACCCTCTCCGGCGGAGAGACCTTCCAGACCTCCCTCGCGCTGGCGCTGGCGCTCGTCGAACTCCACAACACCAGCCACAACAAGCTGGAAAGCCTGTTCCTGGACGAAGGCTTCGGGTCACTGGACAACACCCGCCTGGGCGACGCCCTCGCCGTCCTGAGCGACAGCGTGGCCCAGGACAAGAGGGTCATCGTCATCAGCCACCTGTTCCCGGTGGCCGATGTCGTCGACGACGTCCTGCTCGTCAACAAGACCGACCAGGGCTCCACGGCCGCCTGGCTCACACCGCAAGAACACACCGAGGTCATCCAGGACGGGATCCGGCGCCTGCTGGAAAACACCTGAGCAGTACCAAACCGGCCACCACAGTCGCCGAGGAGCCCCATCTCCCAGTCCCCGAACAGCCTCTTCGGGCGCCGACCGCTCCCCCCTTGCAGTGACCGGCGGACCCGGCACTTCCTTCCCGGCGCATCACAGGGCGTCCCTGCATGCCTGCGGCCGGCGCTGACAAGAACTCAGCTCAGCGCCGACCGCGGCCTTCCAACCGACGGCACCGCAGCAGGACGGCCAGTGCCGGGTCATCCCCAGTATCCCGGCGCAAGAGTGGTCCTTGGAGCAGCCTGGCCGTCGAGGAACACGCCCCCTTCCCAGCGAAGTTGCTGACGCTCGCCCCCGGCGCGGGCTACCGGCTTCGCCGTGCCCGCCTCCCCTGGCATGACGCCGCGTCACGATCCTGACGACGGCCGGGGATCGCCCGCACCAGTCCTTCGCGGACACCGCCAACGCCCCTAGGAGGCACGGCACTTGGAACATCTCCGCGATTCGTATCCATGTAAGGAGCAGACCGTATGAATGACTCTTCTGCCAGCACGCAGGGTGCCGGCAAAGCGGTTTTCACCGCCCGCTCGGGGCGGCTGGCCGCGCTGCCACGGTTGCTGTCGCTGGACCAGAACGGAGAGCTGACCAGCGCGCACGTGCGGCTGGTCGCCACGGCTGTGGGCCGCTCGGAGCGGGCGGTGTGGCGGTGGGTCGCCAAGGCACGTGCCACCGGCCACGTCGACGCGGCGTCCCGGACACGGTTCAGCGTCACCCCGGAGTTCCGGCGACTGCTGGTGCTGTGGGGAGGCAACGCCTCCGCCGTGCACCGTGAGCTTAAGCAGCGGGCCCTGGCCGATCCCCGGCTGCCTGCGGCCCCGTCGCTGTCGACGATCCACCGGGCGCTGCGCCGGGATCTGACGCCTGGGGAGCGGGCCGGGCTCGCCAAGGGGGAGGCCGCCCGGCGGGCCTTTGATGTGTTCGGGCAGCGTCCGGCCACACACCGCAATGCCGCCTGGGAAGGCGACCACAAGTGCGTGCCCGTGCGGGTGCTGCTCGAGGACCAACTCGTGCAGCCCTGGGTGACCTGGTTCATCGACTGCGGCACCAAAGTCATCACGGGTGTGGCCGTGACGCCCCACGCGCCCAGCGCAGATGCGGTGCTGGCGGCCCTGAGGATGGCCTTGGACCGTGCCGAGCCCTTCGGCCCGGCCGGCGGCCTGCCGGGTCTGATCCGGGTGGACCGCGGCAAAGAGTTCCTGTGTGCCACCGTGGCCTCGGCCCTGGGCGCCTTCGCCGTGCCCGTCGTCGATCTCCCGGCCTACAGCCCGCATCTGAAAGGCACCGTCGAGGCGCTCAACGGTGCGGTCGAGGACATGCTGTTCGTCTCTATGCCGCGCTACGTGCACCGGCAGACGCTCACCGGCGGGCGCACCGCGGATCCGGACGAGCCCGCGCTCTCCTTCGAGGCGTTCGTGGAGCTGCTGCTGAAGTGGGTGCACTGGTGGAACACCGAGCACCAGCCCAGGGCGCTGGGCGGCCGCACCCCGATGCAGGCGTGGTCGGGCGACCCCACTCCCCTGCACGACGTTACCGCCGAGCAGCTGGCCCATTTCGGGCTCGAGGACGACGGACGCACCCGCACCATCACCACGCAGGGCGTGCGGTGGCGCAACCGCCACTACATCGCCCCCTGGATGGTCGGCCAGGCCGGCGTCCGCGTCGCGGTGCGCCACCTGCCCCATCATGACCTGACCATCGAGGTCTTCGGCCTGGACGGCGTGCACCTGGGCAGCGCCGTCCTGGCCGAGGCAGCCAGCGAGGAGCAGGTCAGCAAGGTCCGCAAAGCCCGCACCGCCAGGGCGCGGCGGCTTCGCGCGGACATGAAGGCCGCCGCACGGCTGCGCCGCGAACGCTTCGAGGCCGTCACCACCGCCACCCCGCCCGAGCGTCTGGGTGCGCTGACCGAGGCGGAGGCCGAGGCAGAACTTGCCGCATCGGACGCCACAGGCCTGCGGCGTGCCGATCCCGGCTACGTCCCGCACCAGCCCGTCCCGGACGGCTGGGCCCGCCCGGTCACACCGGCTGCGGACGAGCCGGGAAACGACCCCTCTGAGGAGAACGTGTGAGCGGCGACATGGACTACGGCAGGCTGCCCGCCGAGGACGAGGACCACTTTCACCGCCTCGATGCGCACCTGGTGGCCACCGATACGCTCATGACGACCCTGGACGACGTGCAGGCGACGATCGACGCCAAGGCCATGATGGTCGCCTACGGAGCGGCCGGATACGGCAAGACGATGTCGGTGAACTCGGCGCTGCGCAAGATCGCCCCCGACAACACCTACCGCCTGGAGCTGCGCTCGGGGCCGACCCCTCGCGACATCCGCCACGGGCTGTTTCACGCCCTGGGGCTGCCCGGGGAACCACCGACCCGGCCGATCGAATTCGACACACTTCTGAAGGAAACGCTGTCGCAGACGTTCCGCGTGCTGGTGTGCGACGAGGCCCAGTGGATGGGCCGCAGTTCGTTCGAGTACTGGCGCCACCTGTGGGACGACCGCAACACCGACATCGCGGTGATCTTCGCCGGCGGCGATGGCTGCTACAAGATCCTCAAGCGTGAACCGATGCTGGCGTCACGGATCTTCATCTGGCAGAAGTTCACGCGCATGCCCGAGGACGACGTCGTCGCCACGCTGCCGGCATTCCACTCCCTGTGGGCCGGAGTGGAACCGCAGATGATCCGCAACATCGACCGGGCCGCGGCCCACGGCAACTTCCGCAACTGGGCCACCATCACCAAGCACATGCTCAACGGCATGAAGACGAAAGGCCTGACCGAGGTCAAGCAGGACCTCGTCAACTGGGTGTACAGCAAGCTGGGCGGCATGTAGCAGCAGCCGCACATGCGCGGCGGCCCGGGAAGTACGGGCCGCCGCCGACTTCGCGCGCCGTACGGACCGGCCCTGAGGTCTCCGTATCCGGGTCGGTGTGTGCGGTGCGCGGCTGGAAGGGAGGTGGTGGCGCTGGTCTACGGCGACGTGACGATCGTGGTGGATGAGCGGGACGACCTGTTCTACACCCAGGCCGCGCTGCAGGCCCACCAGCCCGGGGAAGGCCGCATCACCGTGCAGCCGACGCCAGCCAGCGGCAGCCCGGCCGCGCTGGCGCAGGACATGCTGTATGCGCTGGGCAAGCGGCTGGCCCCCGGGCCCAACTCCCCCGATGTGTGGCTGGACTCGGTGAACGCGGCCTGGCTCGCCGCGGCGGCCTGGGGGGGCGCGACCGGGGTACGGCACGTTATGGTTCCCCGGGCCCATCTGCTGACCTTCCGGCGAATCGACCAGCTGCTCGCCTGGCGCGAGTTGACGGGGGCTCAGCTGACTCTGCTGTGGCAGAAGCCGCCGCGCGGACTGCCGCCGGCGCTGGCCCGCGTGGAGCGCCATATCAGCAGCCGGGAACAGTTCGAGGCGCTGCTCGCCGAGCCGGGACCGATACCCGCGCGCCCGTCCTTCCCTCCTGCTCTCACGGCGATGACGGCAGCGGCGGCGGCTGCGGGGCAACCGCCCGCCCCGCTGCCGGGCGGGACCGGGGCGGCGTCGATGAGGCCCGGGCGGCGGACTCATTTTTGTGCAGGTGCGTTGGCCACAGCGCAGCTGGTCCAGGCCGCCCCAGCCATCGAGATCGCGTCCGAAGAGGCCGCCGCTCTGGCCGCTCTGGCGCACCCGCTCATCGCCGGAACGCTGAGCGTGCTGGCCTTCACCCGGGCCGGCCTGGGCAGCCTGCGCTTCACCCGCGACCTCGACATCACAGGCGACGTCTGCGCCATCAAGCTCCACGGAGTCGGCCATCGCAGCTGCCCGCTGTACGCGGTCCCTGCCTGGGCACGCCCGCTGCTGGCTGGCGCCCGCGCCCACCACCGCCTGATAGGCCAGCCCGGGGACAGCGTGTTCGCCCCCGTGCTGGTCGCCGAGGCACGCCATCTGCGTGCACACGCCGAGCGTCTGCCCCGCCTCGGCCTGACCCGGCTCGCCGCCATCCTTGTCCCGTGAGCTGGGTGCCGGCGGTCCGCACTGCGCGCCCACGGCACAGCTGAGGTTGCCGTTCACGGCAGCCACCGCCCACGGCGGGAGGGCCAGAAGCGGTGGAAGACAGTCCCAACCGCCCTGCTCTGCCGTGTGCCGCATGATCAGCAGCTGTCGGGCCTCTGCACGGTTTTCAGCAGGTCCGGGAGTGTGGGGAGGACTTCGTCGTAGAGGGTCTCCTGTTCGCAGCCGTGCCCGCCGGTTCGGGTGATCTCTTCGGCCAGATCGCGCAGGGCCTCGAGGCCCTCCTGAGCGAGCCGGGCGGCGAGCTTGTGGTTCTCCTCCAGTTTTTGGGGCTCTTGGCGGTATTTGGTGCCGCCTCGGTAAAGGTTGACGGTCATCGCGACGGGTGTGATGGGCCGCCCGATGCGGTCGGCGAGGTTGCCGATGATGCGGATGCCGTGGGCGTCGAGGTCGCCCCAGGCGGCGACGGGCAGGCCGTCGAGGCCGCGGAGGAATTCGGCCAGGCCGTCGGTTGCGTAGCCCTTGCCCCAGATGCACAGCCAGGTGTCGGCGATCTCCGGGATCTTGCAGACCTGTTCGAAGGTGTCCTCGTTCTCGATCAGGAAGATGCCCTGGGCGTCGCAGGAGATCATGCCGAGGGCGCGGACGCCGCGGGCGGGCAGAGCGAGCCAGGGGTTGCAGGCTGCCGCGTCGGCGATGACGGTGCCGACGCGCCACTGCAGGGGGCCGCGGATGCGCAGTTCGGTGTCGGCCTGGTCGACGGCCTGGTCGAAGGGGATGCCGATCAGGTTGGAGAAGGCCTGCTGCCGGGCTGGGGTCCAGGTGCTCTTGGTGTCGCGCAGGCTGCGTCCGGCGAGTGCTTTGGCGGTGATCTTGCGTGGTGTGCTCTGGGCGGGCCACCAGGTGCTGGCGGC
The DNA here is from genome assembly GCF_055639435.1 of Streptomyces sp. NPDC039430. NCBI lineage: Bacteria > Bacillati > Actinomycetota > Actinomycetes > Kitasatosporales > Streptomycetaceae > Streptomyces > Streptomyces sp. NPDC039430. Next base: position 46,339 of record NZ_JBVKAK010000019.1, read on the forward strand.
CCGGATTGCGACCTCGTAGACGCGCCAGTCCTCGGCTCGTGTGGCGGTGCCCTCGGGAATTTTCAGGACCCGGCCAGGGGGCGTGTTGGCCAGCAGTGCGTGCTCGTGGGCGAGTTGAGGGACGTCGGACATGATGTCGAGGAGTTCGTGGTGCAGGTCCTCGGGGTGCTGGCGGCCTTGCAGTTCGGCGAGTTTGTCCTCGGCGAGTTCGGCCCACGACTGGGTCAGGGTCCATGAGCGCGGGCTGTAGCCGGTGGCGTTGACGACGTCGCAGCGCAGGATGACGGCGCCGCAGCGGATGAGGTCGACCACGATGTGCCAGGCGTTGTCGCCGAGGTCGGCTTGGATGGTGGGCCAGCGCTTGGTGCTCTTGGTCCGCAGGACTTTGATCAGTTGCCGGGTGGTCAGGGTGGGCGGCGGCTCGTAGGGGCTGACGGGGTGGTCGGCGACGAGGTCGACCTGCCGGGGGTTGATGCGTCGTCGACGGTCCCTGGGAACGCGCACCTGGACGATGTCGTCGCTGTCCTTGGTGATGCGCGGCAGGGTGACGGCAGTGATGCCCGTTGGCAGGTCGCGCAGGGGAACGGTCTCGCGGCCGTGTGCTTCGCCGATGAGGAGTGGGGGCTGGGGGGCGAGGTCAGGCATGGGCGCGTCCTGCGGTGATCCAGTCTTCGGTGAGTTGGGTGCGGGCGCCGTTGCTGTCGAAGGCCCATGCGCTGGTGGGCTGGTTGACGATGTCGGCTTCTGATGCGTGGACGAACCACAGCAGTTCCCCGCAGACATCGGCGGCGTCGGCCAGGACGCTGTCCTGGCAGGTGCCGAGGATGGTCAGGTGCTGGTCACGGGCGACGTCGCGCAGGGCGGCGAGCATGTCCTTGCGGTTGACCTCCCCAAGGCTGTTGCCGAGTTCATCCAGGATCAGAACTCTGCCCTGGGTCTGGGAGTCGGCCAGGAGCGCCGCGAGGACGAGCAGGATGGCGTGCACCTTGACCTGGGCGCTGTTGGCGTTCTCTCGGTAGGAGACGTACCCGCCGCTGCGGGAGCGTTTCCAGCGCGGGGTGACCTGCCACTGCCAGTCGCCGGGTCCCTGGGGGCGGACGCTGAGGTGCTCAAGTTTGGCCCCGTGGCCGTCGCTGCGCAGGTCGAGGTCGTTGAAGGCGGCGCTGATCTGGGCGAAGAGACCGTCGAGGTGCTTTTCGATCATGTCCTGGAGGGTTTCCAGGTTGCGGGCGCTGGTGGCGACCCCGTTGGTGAGTTCCGCGATCGCCTGCTCCCGGGCGTGCTGGTCGTGGGTGATGCGCGCGGCGGCGACCTCGTCCTGGTCCCGGTGGCCGGCGAGGCGGTTCTCGAGCGGGGCTGCCACGTCGGCGAAGGTGAGGGTGGGAAGGCCGACGGGATCGGTGTCGGCGAAGGACTGCATCATTTCCTCGCCGGTGCGGAGGTCTTGGCCGACGTCCGCGCCGGGGGTGCCGTCGACGCCGTAGTGCTCGTAGGCCCGGCGCAGTCCGTCCTCTGCCTGCCGTCGCAGGGCCGTAGGCCGGGATGAACGGGTCTGGTCCGGTGCCTGGTCCAGGAGGCGTACGGCGTCTTCGAGGGGTGCGCCCCACTGCTGCTGCCACCGGGATGCCGCGACCTGATCGCGCTGGCGCTCAAGGTCCGCCAGGTTGCGGTGGCGTTCCTTGAGCGCCTTGCCGGCCCCTTCCAGGGTGATTTTTGCGTTGGTGAGGAATTGTTCGTGGGCGGCGTGCCCGGCCACGGCCTCCTGCCAGGTCTGCTGGAGTTCTTGTTCGTCGCGCGCGGCTTTGGTGGCACGGCCGGCGAGATCGTCGATCTTGGTCTGGAGGTCGTTCTCCTGGGTGTCCAGGCGGGCGAGTTCTTCGGCCGCCTGGGCGGCTGCGTGCTGGGTCTGGGCCAGGGTGAGGGCAGCGGTGGCGACGGTCACGGCTTCGGTGGCCTTGGTGAAGGCTTCCTCGGCGGCTGTGAGGTCGGCGCGCGCTTGTTGGAGCCGGGCTTCGCGTCCGGCCAGCGCGGTGGGAAAGCCGCCCGCGACGGTCAGCGCCATCTCCTGGTCACGGACGGCCAAGCCGTCGGACAAAGGAGTCAGGCGCTGTTGAAGGGTGGCGAGGAAGTGTGCCACGTTCAGGGTGCTGTGAATGCCCTCTGGCAGGGGCTGCTGCCGCACGTCGGACGCGACGATCTGTGCGCCGGGCAGGGCGGCATGCAGCAGACGGCGGGCTGTGTCTTCGTGCTCGGGTTCGACGACGATCGCGTCCTGCCAGGGGGCCAGACGCGGCTCCCACGCCGGGCGGGCGGCTTCGTCCACGTTGAGCTGGTCGAGCAGGCCGTGCGCGCGGATGCGGTGTTCGCTCAGCAGGTCGATGGCGCGGCCGGCTTGACCGCTGCGGCCCTGTTCGACGTTGCGCAGGTGGGCGCGGGCGCGGGTGACGGTGTCTTCGGCCTCGCCACGTTGCAGCTCTGCTTTGGTGTGCTCGCGTTGGCGTTGCTCCAGGCGGGCGGCCGCGGTGGTGCAGTCGCTGCCGTCCCAGCCCTGCGCCTGGGGCAGCAGGGTGATCCGCCGAGCCCGCAGCATCGCCTGCCGCGTGGTCAACTCCGTGGCCTTCTTGGACAGTTCACCGACAAGCTGTTGGGCGTCGGACCAGGCTTGGTGGGCTTTGCCTTTCTGGGCGGCGAGTTCTTCGGCGGACCCGAGCGAGTTCACGTGGTCTTCGGCTGCCCGCACCAGGGCTTCGGCTGTCTCGGCGGCCTGTCTTTCTTCGTCCATGCGTGCGGCGACCCGCTGGTCGCTGTGGTGGGCGTCGCGGTAGGAGGCGGCGAGGTAGCGGCGCCAGGCTTCGTGGCCGCGCTGGAGGGAGAGGCGGGCGGCCTCGCGGGCGCGCACGCCTCTCATCAACTGTTCCTCGGCGAGGAGCGCCTGTGCGTGGTCGGCCTGGGCCTTCTCGAGGCTGATCTGGTGCTGCAGGGCCTGGCCGCGCAGGCCGTCTTCTTCCTCCAGCAGGGGGGTCATGCCCGACAGGGCGATCAGGGACCGGCCGATGTCGTGGGGCTCCATCTCGGTCAGTTGCTGGCTGAGCAGGGAGGGAACGGGTGGGCGCAGGGCGGTGTCGAGGTAGGTGAGGCAGCGGGGGGCGGTGCCGTAGAGCTTCTCGGCCATGGCGCGGGCGGAGAGGAGCTGGCGTGTGCCCAGCTCGCGCCACAGGGTGTCGGCCTGGATGCTGCGCTCGTGGTCGGTGGGGGCGTCGGCGACGTGGAGGCCTTCGGTCCAATTGGCCTGCAGATATGGGGTGGTGGTCGCGATGCGGACCCAGACGGTCACGGAGCTGGTGGTGGGATCGTCCGGGTGGGCGAAGACGCCGACGATGTAGCCGTGGGTGACCGGGGATGCCTGGTGGGCCTGGTCGACGCCGGCTGCGTCGGGGCGGAACAGGATACCGCTGGCGTGCCGGCCGCCGTTGGTCTCCAGGCGCCATTGCGGGTCGGCGAGCAGCAAGGAGACGGCGATGAGGAAGCTGGTCTTGCCGGAGCCGTTGGAGTCGTCTTTGGGGCCGAGGCCGGAGACGGCGATGAAGGTCTCCGGGACGATCGGGACGGCGTGTGCCGTGAGCCGTGCGATGTCGAAGGCTTGGACGGCGATGAGCTGGCGGTCGCCGACGATGCCCTGGGACGGGTCGGAGGTGGGCGGGCTGGTCATGGTGTGTCGTGCACCTCGTGGTCGGGAGCAGGGGCCGTCGGCACGGTGGGGCGGGCGCGGCGTCGGCGGATGGATTCGGCGAGAGCGCTGTCGGGATCGGCGAGCAGGATCAGCTGCTCGAACAGTTCGGCGCCCAATGCCGGCGTCAGCCGCAGGAACTGGTGGCCCAGTGCGTAGCCCGTTCTGGTGCGGCGGACCAGGTCGGCATCGGTGAGGCGCTGCAGCGCGCCGGTGAGGACGACGTCGGACACCTGGCAGCCCTTGAGCTGTTCCCGAGGCACGGGCTCGCCCTGGGTCCACAGCTGCTCGGGCAGGGTGGTGCCGGACGCTCGGGGAACGGCGACGCTGAACAGCAGGATCAGGGTGAGGACGGCGCGGTCCTCGCGCGGCAGGACCCCGATTCCTTCGTGCGCGAGACGGTGTCTGATCTCGTCGCTGTAGCCGCTGAGGTAGCCGCCGCCGACCGCGAGCAGGGTGCGTCCGGATGCGGCCAGGACCTGTTCCACCACCATGCGCAGCGGGGTTTCCGCGAGGGCGCGGTAGTGGGTGGACGGCACGGGCAGCATGGCGGTCTCCACGGCGCAGACCGCCGCTCTGACATCGGCTCGCCGGTTGTGGGACAGGGCGTGCAGTGCCGGTACGTCCACCGGCTCACCCCTTCCTCGGAGCGAGCAGGACGTTGTAGCCGCTGCGCAGTTCGGCCACGTCGCGCTCGGACCACAGCGCGACCATGGGCCCGAGGCGGATCATGCCGTCGCCGACGTCTGCCGCGAGGTGGCCGCAGGCGCGCAGGAACCGCAGGGCCGTCAGGAAGTGCCCGGTCTGGCCCAGCACTGCCGCGCTGTCCCGGGGGGCGAGGGTGTCCTGGAGAGGAGTCAGGGCGGCGATGACGTCCTCCTGCGGGGCGGGCTGTCCCGGGTACAGCGGCTGGCTGGGGTCGGGCCAGCAGTGGCGGATGCAGCAGGCCAGGGTGACCAGGCGGACGGCCGAGGCGGTGCGGTGGACGTCGCTGTCGCCCAGGGCGCCGCTGGTCGGTTCAACGTCGGCGGTCCAGCCGACCATGAGTTCCTGGATGCCGTCGGGGGCGGCGACGATATCCACCAGACGGCGCTCCACATCGTCGACGGCGCGGCGCAGCCGGGTGAGTTCGGTGCGGTCCGCCGGGACGGCAACGGTGCGCAGGGCTCGGGCGCGTGCCAGCAGGTAGGGGTCACTCATCGGGGCTCTGCGGTGCGGCTTCGGCGTCGTCGTTCATGTCCTGGGGGCTGTCGGGGATGCGGGACATGGTTACCGGCGAGGCGTAGGTGACCGGGCCTGCGGCGTCCACGATGACCTCGCGGGAGATGTCGAGCATGAGCGGGATGGCGGGGTCGGCTGCGGCGCGCAGCATGTCGACCAGGTGCTGGACCGCTGCCTGCCAGGGCAGGGCGCGCAGGCGGGCGGTGACGTCGGCCACGTCCTTGCCGGCCATGAGCAGGGTCACGGTGGCCTCCCGTCGCTGCCGTGCGAGGGCGGCCTTGGCCCGTGCGGTCTCGACCGGATCCGGGCCGGGCGGCTGGGTGGGAGGGCGCGGCAGGCGCTGCCGGGGCGGCGGGGGCTGGTGGTCGGCGGCGGCTGTGAGGATCTGGCCCGTGGTGATCTGGACGTGCGGCGGATCGAAGACGGTCGCGGCGAACACCTGCGCCAGCGCATCGACGGAGGAGCGCCGGGCCGCGGTCACGTACTGCTCGGGAAGGAGCATGCTGAAGTCGCGGCGGGTGGTGGCTTGTTGCATGAGCCGGTCGTGGAACTCATGGACGGCGGCCGTGTAGCGCAGGGCTTCCTGGATCAGGCGGGTTCCGGCGGGGCGCAGGGCGGGGTACTGCTCGGCGACGGCGTGGACCAGGTGTTTCGCCTCCTCGAGCGAGGTGGAGTGGGCGTGGTGGTGGCGCTGGCCCAGCAGTTCTTCGATGGGTCTGGTCCGCACGAGCCGCAGCAGGTGGTTGGTGTAGTTCGCCAGGCTCCGCCGGGCCTGGGCGATCTTGGCGGCCAGTTGTTCCTCGGTCAGGGATCCGTTCAGCAGGCCTTCGCGGGCCCGGTCCAGCAGCATGGTGATTTCCTGGACGCCGCCGGCCTCCCCCAGACGCTCGTAGACCAACAGCGCAGCGCCGCTGGTCGGGTTGAACACATACCGCTGGTCGTGGGCCTTGCCGCGCAGTGACTCCAGCAGACGAAGCTTGGTGAAGACCCGGAACCTCGCATCGAATGCGTCGGCGGAGGCCACCGCGGCGCACGCCTGGGCGATCTCCGCGCGGCTCAGGCCATGTTCGGAGCCGAAGTCACCGAACACATCCCGGATCGTCTCGGCGATGCGCAGAGCCACCGGATCATCCGTCACTGCGTTCGCTGAAGCAGCAACCGGTGCCGCGAACGGCGATATGTGTTCAAGACCGTCTGCGCTGTCGTCCCGCTGAACGGAGAACAAGTCAGGCTGATCCGGCAAGTGGCCCTTCACCCCCATATCTCTGTAACCCTGCACCAGCATGACCTCTACCGAGCCCAAAGAGCCCGGAAACCACATAACTTGTCCTTCGGGCTCGGTGGACAACGGGCACACCAACTTCCTCGTCCACGTGAATCCCTGGCTCACCGTCACCCTCAACCGACCAGGACACCGCCCGGCCTCCGGGCCGCCGGCCTGACACGCGGCACGCCGTCCCCGCGTCCCAGCCATCAACGCTTGCAGGGTGAGATGCCACCGCACAACCTGGCGCGCCAGCTCACGGCACTGCAGAACAGCACAAATTTGGCGGACGACTGGCGAGTTCCGCGCCCAAGCCGCAGCTGTCCGCCACGGCTTGAACGCATCATGGTCGCCCGGCGTGAGGCGCTGGCCTACCGGCGGAAGCCTCGCCTGGGATCGCGGACACTGTGGCTGCCGAAGGGCGCGAACCAGGCGGCCGCCCTGAGGTCGCCCATGCCCATGGACTGGTTCGTAGGATCCTGCGGGTCTTCGATGCCGCCGAGTTTCGGGTCGAAGAGCATCAGGACGTCATGGTCCTGGAACAGCAGATCGGAGCAGCCGTCCCAGCTGTAGTCGTCGCCGTGTTCGGGGAGGGTGTGGTGGGCGTCGGTCTGAGGGCGGTCTTCCAGGTAGGTCGGGGCGTCCTCGATGGCCAGATGCAGGGCCATCTCCTCCGCGGTGCAAGTGGGTTCGGGCCACTTGCCCCGGGCCAGGTCTGCGGCCAGGTCGTCGAAGGCGCGCGCCATGCGCCGCCGCCATCGGTGGTCGGCTGTCCAGGTGAGGGGGGGCAACCGGTCGAAGACTTCCCAGGTGGTGGAGCCAGCGTCCGGCAGGAACTGGTCCCCCAGGCGGTGTGCGTCGTCGTAGGCCTGGTCCGCGAGGAGAACCAGGGCCGTGTGGAGCAGGTCGGCGGTGCGGGGGGTGAGCTGCCAGCCGCACTCCTCGCAGTCTGGGTCCTCGCCCTTGCAGGGGCAGTCCCGGACAGCGAAGAGGACGGCGAAGTTCGGTGTCTGCTCACCGGCTGCGGGCCTTTTGCGCTGCTGGCGCAGGCGCCAGCCGTGCACGAACCGGGTGACGAGCGGCGCCGCGCTCCAGTCGGCCAGTTCGTCGCCGTCCTCGGCCCGCAGGAGTTCTGCAAAACTCTGGTCTTCCAGCGTCTGGCTCCCTGTGACGTCGCTGTCCTCGGTGAGGGTGATCACCGCGCCGGCCAGGTCGCGCGGGTCGTCCTCACCGAGTTCGGACGCCGGCAGCGGCTCCCAGCCGCGACGGGCAGCGGCATGAAGGAGCGCGTCTTCGTCGGTGATGTGGAACTCGCGCAGGTGGGTGATCCGCACGACCTTCCCCGGCAGGTCCTTGAGCCGGGGGTGGCCCGCCACAGCGGCGGACGCCTCGGAGGCCAGCTCGTCGTCGCACGGCTCCGGGTCCGGATCCGACGCCATGAACAGAGCGCCGGGTTCGGCGGGCCAGGTCCCGTTCGCGGCTCGCGCGACGGCCTGGCGCAGGGAGCCGGCTGGCGCATCCGGCATCTGGGCCGTGAGAGCGGCCAGTTCGTCATCGACGGCCGCAGCGTCACGCAGCGCCAGGACCCGGCGCAGGATTCCGGTCGCCTCGACGGCGTGCTCGGGGTTTTTGCAGGTCAAAACGGCAGCCAGGGAACTGGGGCCGTGATCGTGTGCCAGGAGGGCCAGCACGCGGCTCTTGCTGGAGGTGTGTTCGCACAGGAAGTCGATGGCCCGGGCCACGGACGGCGATGACGTCATCGCGGGACTCCAAAAGAGAAGAGCGCGGTGCTCACCGGGCGAGCGGCGCACGCGCACAGACAGGAACCCGCTGGTGGACACGGTACGGCCGCGTCCCCGGACGGTGAAAGAGGCAAGCTGGAGCGCCAGTTGGTGTCCTCGCTACGAACGAAGACCCGGACTCGGCTGACGCAGACACTACCCGAGACGACCCACACGCATCCCGGACATAGGCAAAGCGCGGGATCTGCTGCCCGGCAGAGCCATGCCGCGGTTCTGGCTGTCCCGTCAGTGGCTGGCGATCTGCGGGCGATACCGATACCGCTGAGCCCTTCCGTTTGTGATGACCAGAGCGGGGCTCGGGTGAACTGAACGGCCGTGCGGGACGATGGGAGCTGTCTCTGCATGGCCTGTTGCCATGCGCGGATGGCCGTCTCAACGTGCGGAGTTGCCCCGTGTACGACAGTGCGAGAACCGCTCTTCGGGAGCTGGAGGACGATCAGGTCTTTGAGCGGGTGGCGCTGCATGTGCTGCGGGCCCGCTTCCCTGAGTTGCGGATCACCAGCGCCACAGGTGATCTCGGCCGGGATGCCTTTGGCCGCCCGCTGTTCGGCAAGGACGACTCGGTCGTGTTGTGGGTGAGCCTGCAGGAGAAGTGGACGAGCAAGTTGAAGTCCGAGCTGGTGAAGAACCGCAGGCATGACCGCCGGGCGAAGGCGATCTACGTCACGAATCGGTCCACCACCGAGAAGGTCAAGGAGCGGTGGCGCAAAACGGCGAGCGACGATTACGGCGTTGCCCTGGAGATCGTCACTCTGGCCGAGCTGGCCACTGAGTTGGATTCCGATGGCCTGCGGTGGGTGGCCGAGCTTGAGCTGGGGGTGCGTCCTCGAGCGCCCTACCGGTTGTCGACGTGCGCCCAGTACGTGGAGGTCCTTGCCGGGTCGGTGCCGGGGATGACTGCACCGGTGGTGGGGCGTGAGGCGGAGCTGCTGGCGCTCGGGACGGCACTGGCGGAGGAAGGGCCGTTGTCCCGGGTGGTCGTGGTGGAGGGCCCGGGCGGTGCCGGCAAGACACGTCTGGCGATCGAGGCGGCTCGGGTGGTGTCTGCGGTGTTGGTCGCGCCCACCGGCGTGGCGTTGGAGGCCGGTGCTTTCGCGGAGGTGCCGATCGACGATTCCTTGATCGTCTTGATCGATGATGCCGACCGTGCGCGGGATCTGAGTGGTCTTGCGGCGCTGCTGCATGATGTGCGTTTCCAGCGGGTGCGCTTCGTCCTGACGGTCCGGCCCGGGCGGCGGTTGGGGGTGCTGCAGCACTGGGGTGTTGAGCGCTGGGCCGGTCCGGTGGTCGAGCTGCGCCCGCTGGAGCGGTCAGCCATCGACGCGCTCGTGACCGGGCGCGGCATTGGGGGTGCAGCCTTCCGGCAGAGCGTTATTGACCTGGCTCAGGGCAACCCCTTGATCGCTCACATGGCCTGTGAGGTGGGGCTTGCCGAGAACAGGTTCGACTGGCCGCGTACGGCGGATCTGCTGCGCGCCATGGCCGAACGCCGGCTGCCGGCCGACGACTCCGGGCAGCAGCATCGGGCCGCGGCGGTCGCCTTGGCATTGCTGGGTCCCGTGGCCGGTGCAGAAGACCTGGCCGCACTGGCGGGTGCCATCTCGGCGCTTCCGCCCGAGCCCTACCGACTTTCCGTTCTCCTGGACGATCTGGCCGACGCGGGTCTGGCCGACGCTGCGCCGTACTCGGTGCGTCCTGCCCTGCTCGCTCCGGTGCTTGTCGCCGATGCGCTGGATCCGCGCGGCCGGGTGCGACTGGATGCGGGCCGGGCGCTGGACGTGTTGTTGAACAGGGCGGGGCTCGGTGCGGGAAGACCGGATGCGGTGCCCGTCGGTGAACACCTCGTGTTCAGTGGGGCGGGACTGGGGTCTCAGCTGAACATCCTGGCACAGGCGGCTCACGACCGCCCGGATGCGGGGGCCGGGGCACGGCTGGCATCGGCGGTCCGTGGGCTGCTGTCCGGCGAGGCAGATCTGGAAGCGTGGGCGGTCGTGGTGGGTCTGGCCGGGGAGGTGGCTGTCGCGGCTCCCGGGATCCTCGCAGAGCTGCACGGGCTGCTGGTCCAACGGTGGCCGCTGGCACCGTCGCCCCAGCTGTGGGGGGAGGGTGACCCGGCGGCGCACTACCGGTACGGGCTGCAGCGCCTGGGTGAGCGGTTCGCCGAACTCGCCCAGCGCGTAAGCCTCGACACCGTACCCAGCCCGGTGCGTGTGATGCTGGACGTGGCCTGGCTGATGGAACCGGCCCTGCCGGCCGAAGGCTCCAACCGGCGCGATGGGATACTGCAGGGCATCCAGCGGTGGTGCTCGGCCCCGGCCCATACGCTGCCGGGCGGATTCGATGCCCTGCTGGAGCAGCGCGGCACCGTCCTGCGGATCATCGCCCAGTGGGTGCGCGATCGCGGGGCCTATCCGCCGCACGGGCTTGATCCGGAGGATGCCGCGGTCCGCGGTCCTCTCAGCCTCATCCGCGTGTTGCTGGCCGCAATGCAGCCGCTGCTGCACCTCACCGTCGAGAGCACCAGCAGCAGCCCGGAATCGGCGAGTACGATCACCTTGCACGCCGCAATCCTGCCGGACCAGCCGCAGACGCTTGAGTTGCTGCGCGAAGCGCTCGCCCTGCTCGTCCCGCTCCTGGACGAGCCCGTGCTGCGCAGCGGCGAGGGCCTGACGGTCCTGCACACGCTCGTCTCCCTGCCGGGCAGCCTGCGCCGTGAGGGTGCCCGGCCCTTGTTGTCGGGCACTGTCATGCCGGCGTATGCAGAAGCGATCTTGGATACCGCTGCGACGGAGTTCACCGCGCAGATCGCGGCCCGGTGGGACTCGCTGCCGTTGCCGGTCAGACGCAGCGCTGCGCAAGCGGTGCTGGGCCCTGGTTCACGGCCGACTACCCTCAGCGCTGCCGCAGCGGCCGGGGACGAGGTGGCCGTCGGGGCACTGGCGGATACGGCGCTCACTCGGCTTGCGGTACTGCAGCCGCTGCACGATCAGACGCCCTGGCGTGAGGCGCAGGAGGCGCAGCATCTCGCCGCCCAACAGTTGGGCGGTGAGGTGGATTTGATCGAGGCACTGGAACTCCTGGACGAAACGGCACCGAACGTCACAGGGGTGGCGGTCAGTGCCCTTCCGGCGTTCGCGCAGGCGGTCGGAGTCAGCACGGATGATCCGCGGACGGCACTTGAGAGGATCGCCCGCGCCCCGCTAGCCGGTGAGGGCGCCCTGCTGGCCGGTCTCGCACAACGCCATCCGGACGTGGTCTGGCCCTGGCTTGAGGAACGCGTCAGCGATCCTCGCCTGGCCGCCGCAGCACTCACCTGTGCCGACGAGCACCCCAACCGTGAGTTGCGGCTGCTCCCCCTGCTCCTGGAATCCGCTGCAGAGGGATCGGCGGCAGGTGATGAGGTGGCGTCCCGACTGGCGTGGATCTTGAACTGGCATCTGGTGCCGTGCAAGCAGCCACTCGCACAGCGCATGAAGGTCCTCGCCTCCCTGGCATCGCAGTGTCCACCCGCGGCCCTTCCCAATACTCTTCAGGTCATCGGCTTCCTGCTTCAGGAGGCAGGCAAGGACAGTGTCCCCGTCGAAAGTGAAGTGGCGGGCCTGTTCGCTGAAGCGCTGCGCCGCCGGCTCGGCCACGCCGACCAGATCCCCCATACGGTGCACTTCGACGAGGAAACGGCCTCCGGCGCCGTCGCGATCGCTTCTTCCCTCCCCGAGCAGTTCGCCGCCGTCCTCGTTGAACAGCTGCTGGCCGTCGGCGGCGGATATGAGCTGCCCGGTGCCTGGGCGCGGTCGCTTGCCAGGCTCACACCGCCCGTGCGCGAGCAGCTGGTCAGCGCCTATCTCGGACAGCTGGACCGGGCCCGCTCCGAAGCAGAGGTCAGTGAACGCACCGAACTGGCAGCCGCGCGGCTGCTGTCAGCTCTCGGGCGCGGCACGGAGCAATGGGCAGGGCGCGTACGGCAGTGGGCATCGGGGGCACCGGCCCAACGCCAGCAGGCCGCTGCCGCCATCCAACACGCATGGCAGACACCGCTGTGGGCAGAAACCGTCTCCAGCCTGCTGGCCACAGACATCGACGTTGCCAGCCGGGACGCGATACTGGCGGGCATCGTTCTGCCCGGCCTGGACACCGATCTCCCCAACGACCCAGAATCCCGCCGCACGGCCCTGGCTCCGCTTGTGACCGATGCGAACGCGGCGGTGCGGGCCTTCGCCTCGGATGCCCTGCGTCGCCTTGACGCCATCGAGGACGAGGACGCCAGGCAGGAGGCCGACTTCAAGCGCGGATACCGCCGTTGACGAACTGTCCGAGCCAGTCCCCATCATCTTCCTACGGCAGGAGGCCAGGCTCTGCACTCGGCCATCCAACCGAATGGCCGAGCAACTCATCACCCCTCACGGACTCACGCGGGGCGGCGCGGAACCTGGCGGGCTTCCGGTTCCTGCTGGCCGGACCACGTCCGCCACAGCTGCGTGGGCACTGAGTGCGCCATGTCCTCCGTCATCACGAACACCCGGGCCTCACCGCAGGCGAGCTCCCAATCCACCGGCCGCTCCGTGCCTGGTGGCCAGTCACGCTCCGCGACCGTCACAACGGCGGCAGGAGCGGACCCTGCGTTACGCAGCGCCCATGTATCCCCGCCTACGTACTCGACGCGAACATCCAGGCAAGGACGCTCGGCCTCGAGCCCCGCTCGACGTTCCTCCTCTGCCGCCCGTCGCTGATCAGCCAGCGTGGCCTCAGCAACCTCTGCGGAACGGACCGCTGCATCAGCCGATTTGGCTGATGCATCCGCAGATCACCGCCCGTCCTGGCGAGCCTTGACACTCACGACGAAAGCACCAGCCGCCAGTACCAACGCCGCCCAAGCCGGCACCTCTCCCCAATCCATGCCGGGACCATACTCCGGCAGCTCCGCTCCCAGCCAAGCAGTCCAATGGCCGCGAAGTCTCCTCAACTTCGGCCGTGTCCGCCGGTGCCACGCTCCTGGCCAGGGAAAACTCCACACCCGCTATAGCAGTCGGCGCGAGAACGACCTGAGCTTTCGTCACTCATGTCAGCAACACGTAAGCACCATCTGTCAGTGCCAAGCGCCAGGCCAGTAAGCCTGTACCGCTGACGCTCAGATGACGAGGTCCAACTGACACTCCCCCGCAGACAAGCAGCCCAGCGAGCTGGGCCATCGCTTGCGGCGACCGTGGCTCACCGAGCGTCTGGCCGCCTGTACCCACGGACCGCTGTTTGCCTGGACGTACCAGTGCATCCGTACCAAGGGCGGCAGTGGAGACGACGAACAGCGGCTGTGGCAGGTCCCCTTGGCGCTCCGGCCCCGGCCTCTCTCCGACGTTCTCGCGGGCTACCAGCGTCAGCAGACCGCGGACACAGAGGGTCTGCCGGCTCAGAAACGGCTGCGGGGCCACAGCGTGCATGCCGACGGCGCCTTCGCCGCCGGCCTGACCCACGCGCGCACCTACGCCGCCCAGCACGGCCACCTTGCCACCCAACGCGACACCCGAGTCGGTTCCTTCTCCCTGGGGAAATGGGTGCACAACCAGCAGACCCACGCCTTGGCCCTGCCTGAAGAAAAGGCCGCCGCCCTGAAGGAGGTGGATCCGTGGTGGAACATCCCCTGGTCGGTGAAGTGGCAGCGCTCCTACTACCGCGCCCGCGACCACGTCAGGCGCCACGGCCCCCTCAACGCCGCCGCCGGCTTCCCCGACACCCACGTACTGACCGGGGAATGGCTGTATTTGCAGTGCAGCGACTACAGCTCGCTCCACCCCGAACAGCGCCGTCTGCTGGCCGACATCGGCCTCACGGCCCAGGCCGCCTGTAGCGCACGCCCGCGCCGAACGAGCCGGACAGCGGGCATCGATACGGCTGTTGCCTGTGCGCGCGCCTTCGTCGCCGAACACGGATGTCTGGCCCTGGCCACCAAGAACATCTCGTACCAGGGGTTTTTGCTCGGGAAGTGGCTCACTGCCCAGCGTTGCCTCGCCTGCCGCCAGGACGAACCCGCCGCGCACCTCCAGGTGCTCGACGCGATCGACGTGTGGTGGAACCCGCCGTGGCCTTTGGCGTGGCAGCGCACCTGGCACCGGATCCGCGCTCATGCCCGAGACCGGCACCAAGGGGCCGCAGAAGGGAACTGGCCGGACGGCAGTGACGGCTGGGCCACGTGGCTGTCCGTACAGTGCACCGGCTACAAGCAGTTGCATCCGCAGCAGCAGCATCTGCTGGCGGAGATCGGCATCACCGCCGAGACCGCCGCCGCTCGCCCCCACGAGATCATCGCCCAGCACTGCGGTACGGGCCCCGGGCTGGCCCACGCGCGCACGTACGCCGCCGCACACGGTCACCTCGCCACGCCCCTGCAAGCTTGTCTTGAGGGGTTTCCGCTGGGCCGGTGGCTGAGCGAACAGCGCCACCAGGCGCGGGAGCACCATCGCAGTGCAGGCGGGACATGGCCGGTCAGCACGCTCCTCTCGAGGCTCGACCCCTGGTGGAACCCGACCTGGTCCTTGGAGTGGCAACGCAATTGGAGCCGCGTACGCGAGCGGTCAGAATCCGCGTCCGCAGCCGACGACGGCGGTAGCGGCATACCGGGCCTTGAGGAGGAGCTGGTCGGCTGGCTGAGGCGTCAGTGCACCGGCTACGGCACACTCCACCCCGAACAGCACCGCCTGCTGACCAAAATCGGTATCACCGCCGAAACAGCCCACGCCGCCCAGCCACGGGCTCCCCGCGCCGAGCCCGGTCTTCTGGACACCGCGATCGCACAAGCTCGCGCCTACGCGGCCGAATACGGCCATATCGCCGCGCCCGCCAGCACCGTCCTCGACGGGTTCCCGCTGGGGAAATGGCTGGCCTGGCAACGACGACGCCCCCGTCAGGACCGCCTCTCCCCCACCCGGGCCGAAGCCCTGACCCTGATCGATCCGTGGTGGAATCCGCCCTGGCCCCTGCAATGGCAGCAGGCTTACCACCGCCTCCGCACAGCAACCGCGGGTGCCGACGGCGTACCGGCCACGAACCTCCCCCGAGGCCTTGGCCGCTGGATCCGTGTCCAGCAGGAGTCCTGGGCGCACCTCCACCCCGGCCAGCAGAACCTCCTGACCGCCCTCGGCATCACACCCCACACAGTCGTAGGCGAACGACCCGCCCCGGCCACACGCTCCTACCCCGCCAGCCCCGGACTCGACCACGCACGCGCCTACGCCGCCCAACACGGCCACCTCACCCCGGACAAACACACCCAGCACGACGGCTTCCTCCTCGGCAGATGGCTGGGCCAGCAACGCCGCAAAGCCCGCGCCGGTGTCCTCTCCACCACCACCATTGAGGCGCTCACCGCCCTGGACCCGTGGTGGAACCCACCCTGGCCCTACACCTGGCACCGCACCTGGCAGCAATACCGCGCCACGATCAGCGGGAACGAACCCGTCCCCGACACACTCCAACACTGGGCCAACGCCCAACGCAGTCACTGGAGCACCCTCCACCCCGGCCAACAACGACTCCTCGCCCACACCGGCATCACCGGATGAGATCGCGTCCAACAAGCCGGTCAGCGACGATGTATGACCAGCCATCAACTCGCGCTGTGAACTGCATCACACATTTTTCAGTGCGGCGTGCCCACCCCCTCGCGTTAAGGGCATGACCTGCAAGAATGCAAGTTGCCCATCTCCACGAGTTCCAACCAGTCTTGACGACGTGCCGCGGCGCCCGGCACGCCCCAACATCACGTCAAGCTGGAGGGGATAACCCCCGTGCTCAACACCATCGGCAGCTTCCTGCCCACGCTCCTCGGATGCATCGGACTCGTCGCACTGGCCTCGAACACCACCGGGCCCTGCGGCACGCGCGCCGATAGGCCGGCTGCCACGGTCACCGAACACCTGCGCGCCATCGCCAACCACGCCCGCGCCATCGTCGCGACCATCACCAACCGCAGCGGCCTGAACGGCGACCAGGACTGAGCAACCGCACCCGCGCACCAGTTCCATCCTCAGGCAGTCACGCCATCACCGTGTTCCTGAAAGGCCGCCTGAGGATGGACTGCTCAACTCCCCCCAGAGGATTCCGGGCGGCGAAGTTTCGCCTCGGTTCCCGGGCCGCACCGCTGCCAAAGGCCTCAGACCCGCCCTCCCATCGCGGCCAGAGACGCTCCCGTCGTCCGGGATGGGATCTTCGGTCTCTCTCGTACGCTGACGCGCCCTCTGCAACGTTGGGATCCCAGCTCTCCCATGCCTCATCAGACGCTAGAGTTTTCCCACCTCGTCCCGAAGTGGCGTGTTTCAACGGCGCGTTGACGGCTGCAGAGCTGGCCACCCGCGTGTCCGTGCCGTACAGCAAGGGAGCATTGTGCGACTCGTCGAACTCAGCGTCATCAACTTCCGCTCGCTGGGCGACGTCCAGGGCATCCCGATCCACAAGCAGACCATCCTGACGGGGCACAACGATTGCGGTAAGACAGCGACCCTGGACGCGATCGCTTTCCTGCTCGGCGAGCGCCCTCTTGCAGACAGTGACATCTCTCAGTTTGCCGAGAGTGAACCCGCGCGCGCTGCCCTGCCATCGGACGATGACGCAGCGGAGCCGATCGCGGTGACGGTGGAAGGCCGGTTCGACCTGTCCGACGCCGAGAAGAAGGCCCTGGGTCTCGCCTCTTCCATCCAGGTGCGCCGTCGGCACATCGAAGGCGAAGGCGTCTCACTTGAGTGGCTGGCGCAGGTACCGCAGAACCCCGCACTACGGAACATCTCCTCCCTGAAGGTGCCTGAGCTCCGCAGCCTCGCCTCCGATGTAGGCGTCAAGTTGCGTGAGGGTCAGCCGAACGTCAAAGCGAGCTGGACCGAGGTTCTCGAGGAGCATGCGGCCTCAGCCCCGACGGTTGCCGGTTGGGCGCAGGCGCCCGAGCATGTCGTCAGCGCCCTGCCGCAGCTCCTTTATTTCCGGGGCGATGCCGCGGAGACTCCCGACACCGTGGTCCGCAGCATCCTGACGGCGAAGTTGCGCGAGTACACCCTGCGTGAGGAGACCCGGCAGAAGATCACCGATCTGGAGACCGATTTTTCCGGCCTACTCAAGGACGATGCCGCCCGCCTGCAGAAATTGGTCGAGGAACGGTGCGGCTTCGACTCCTTCTCGCTGGAACCGACCGTGCAGTTCCGGCCGACTGTGAGTGGCGTCTCGATGACCGCTGCGGCACCGGGCCAGCGGGCCGTGTCACTGGCTGCGGCCGGGGCGGGCCGGTCCCGCCGGATTTCGCTGGCGCTGTGGGAGGCCAGCCAGCAGCTTCTGTCGGAAGCAGCGGAGGACGGCGTCACAGGCGGTGTGATCATCGCCTATGACGAGCCCGACACGCACCTCGACTATGAGCACCAGCGTCGCATCATGGACATGATCAAGGTGTCGGCGTCCGCCGCGCAGTCCACCGTGATCGTTGCCACTCACTCCCTGAACCTGATCGACGGTGTCGACATCCAGGACATCGTGCATCTCAACAGCAGGGACGGACGAGCCTACGTACAGTCGCTCGGCGCAGAGGACACCGACGAGGACACCCGGCGCTTTCTGTCGAACATGGCGGTTTCCCTGGGCTTCCGCAACAGTGTCCTCCTGCACGAACGGTGTTTCGTCGGCGTGGAGGGCCCCACCGAGTACGCGGCACTGCCGGCACTGTTCAAGCTGGCGTTCGGCTACCCGATCCAGTCCGCGGGCATCGCACTGTGGGACTGCGGCGGCAACGACGGCGCCCTCAACTTCGCCAAATTCCTCAAGAAGCACAAGCGCACCGTCATGTTCCTGGTCGACGGCGACTCGATCCGCGACAAGGAAAAGGAGTTCAGCCTCAATCGTCTGGAGAAGTACGGTTTCGCCGAGAAGGACTGCCTCTTCCTCGGAGACCCGAACGAACTGGAGGACGTCTTCAGCGACGATCAGTGGGCCGACACCATGAACGCCGAATGGCCTCGCAAGGACGAGCAGCAGTGGACACCCAAGGATGTCGCAGACCTGCGCAGCAGCGGCAAGTTCAGCAAGTCGCTTCACAGCCTGCTGTACCAGCATTCCGAGCAGGCTCCGCGCAAAAAGGAGAGCATGGTCGTCAAGCTGGCACAGCGACTGCGGCAGCCCTCAGATGTTCCGCCGGCCCTGGTGAAGTCGTTCAATGACGCGATCAAGGTGGCCAGCGAGGCCGGGCTGCGTCACTGGTCCGAGGACGAATGAGCCAGCCGCGCTGAACGGCGGGCTTTCATCCTGCTCAGACGCTGCTCACGGGTAGGCGCCTCCCATGAGTGCACTCCCGCAGAAGCCACCCACCGTCGGCCGTGTCTGCTCTTTTCCTCACCACACCACCGGCAGCCGGACGGCGCGGGTGGATCTGTATGCCGAACACGCACGGCCATGGCACGCACCTCAACGCTCTCCACTCGGTCCGTCACTGGCGTACTCAAAGAATCCCACGGAGCACTGACAATCGGCAGAGCGAGAGCAGAGCCCCGGCAAGCTGATACCGCCCGGAAATCACCAGGACCCCGCGCGACGCCTCCAGACCATATGCCGCAGGCCGACCACCGCTCAGGTGCCCTGCGAGATCAGAACGACACGTCGATGTAGTCGATGTCGGTGAACTCGACCTCAAGCTGTTCGGCACGGTGCCCGCGGTACTTCAAGCACACCTCCTGGATGCCCGCAGCGACGACCTCTTTTGAGCTCTGCGCAGCATCGCTCTGCTGGGCGTCGAACAGACGCCGGGCGTACTCGGCCGACAGGCGGACAGCGATGCCGGGCGGGCGTCCGTCGTCGGAGGCGCCGACAGACGGGACGCAGCCGAAGCGAGCACGAGTCCGGTGCCGTTGCCTGCCCTCACCGGGTTCTGTCAGAGCCCGCAGCCCTGTCGGAGACCTCGCGTAAGTCCTATACGTCGTCGAAGCTGGGCTGACTCCATGGTTGGTCGGGAGGTGGACCTTGCGCGCCGAGGAGCTGGGTGATCTTCTCGGCTTCATCGTTTGAGAGATCGGAGAGCAGGCGCGTCGTTGTGCCGAGGAGGGCGTCCAGCGGTACCTGGGTACGTGCGCCGGGGGCGCTGGCGATTCCGGTGCCGAACAGGCACTGGAGAGTCTCGCCGGAGGGGATGCGGGCATCGGCTTCGATGACTCCCTCGGCCTATCCCAGTGCGTCGCTAATGCCGTCGAGTTGGGCGTCGTGGGAGATGTCGTCGCCGGGGCCGCCGTATCCGACGTGGCGGTCCGTGACGACCATGCGAAGAGAGGTCAGCGGGATGCAGAAGCGGTCGGCCCTGTTCCTCACCTCGTCGAGGCGGGGCAGGTCGTGCTCCTGTCCCTGCGGGAGCTGGCGTCGGGACTGGGCAACGAGCACATGGAAACGCGGGGTCTGCAGGATCAGCTGGCCGGCTTTCACCGCCCAGCGCCACGGGCTGATGTCCGCGTCTGCCGCGCCGGGCACGATCATGCAGACGCGGCTGGTCCAGAGCTGGATCGCCTCACGCATCAGGTGCTGAAGGTTGCCGGTGCCGGCGGCTGGGGTGCGCAGCAGGATAGGGAGGCTGATCATGCGGACGACCCGGTTCCAGAACGCGGTGTCGGCGATGTCCTCGGATTCCAGGAGGTACATCAGGGCCGTCTCGTCGAGATGGCCGACGCCTCGCTGGGGTGCGGGGAAGCTGGCGAGGGTGGATCCGCCGCCCTGCCAGAGCGCGGCGAGGAAGGTTGACATCCGGTCGGCGACGTCGGTGGTCATCCGTGCGGTGAGGGCGTTGACGGCGTCGCGGGTGGGAACGCGTTCTCCCGCACGGGCGGCCTCGGCGCCCTGGACGACCGTGTTCAGGAACTCCTCGGTCGCCGCTTTGTCGAGGGTGCCGCGGCCGCCTTCGAGGACGGAGCGGGACACCAGACGGGGGATGCCGGGAGAGTCGTCGGCCGGCTGGAGTGCGCCGAGCGCGGAAGCGTCGAGGAGCAGCGCGGTGCTGCTGCTGGGCAGCGGGGGAAGATCTCCTTGTTGCCGGGCGGTGGGCAGTTGGCCGAGCGCCAGGAGCACCGGCCGGTCGGCACGGGGAAGGCGCTGCAGGTCGTCCTCGAGTTCGCGCCGGTCGGATGTGGTGCGCAGGTAGATGAACCGGCGCGGTGTGCGGGGTCTGCCGGGCCATTCGAGGACCATGTCGGGGACATGGGTGTGGTTGAAGAACTCGGTCTTGGTGATGGTGGCGCCGGGGTCCATGCGGCGCAGGTGGCGGGCGACGATGTCTTTGACCCGGGTGAACATCGTCCGGTCGTCGGGCTCGTCCATGGCCTGGGAGATCGACTGTTCGACGATGTTCACCACGAGCCCTCTCTGCGGGTGAGTTCGGCGGCGACGATGGCTGCCCAGTCCTTGAGCGGCAGGAGGGTTTCCTGCTTGTCCGAGAGCACGATCAGCCACAGGCGGGCGGCGACCGACTGGGCGAGTTCGGCGTCCAGGAGTTTTCGGGCTTCCTCGGGGTCGCTGGTGCCGAAAACGCGGCTGCTGTGCTGAAGGACCGCGGTCTCCGGCGGCGGCCGGGCAACGGCCCTGGCAGCACGGTCCACTCCGGGTTCGGCGAGTGGTGCCGAAGGAGGCCGGCCAGGCAGCCGGAAAGTGCAGGAGTTCGCACTGACCCCAGTGCATCCGGACCCCGCTCGCACCCCAACGGGCTTACTGCACACCACTGTTGGGGTTACCGACTGGTTCGCCTGCGCGGCAGGACAGACATGACGTTATGTGGAGTTCGTGATCACCGACAGCAGCCAGGACGACTTACCCGCCATCGCGGGCAATGCCTGCCGGGTTCCGGAGCCGGGCACGGTGGAGGCGGAGTTCGCCGGGGCGGACGGCGCGCTGGTGCAGCGCCGCTGGGTGGAGGCCGCCGTCGCGTTCAGGTTCGAGCGGCTGGCGCCGGTGGCGGCGTTCCCGGTGGTTCCGGGGCGACGATGGGGGCCAGGCTGGTGGTGGTCGGCCACGACCGGGCGGCATGTGATGCACGGATCGCAGGCGATGTGCATGCAGCTGATGCTCCTGGACCGTGATCCGCAAGTGGTGTCGCTGTCGGCGCGGCCGGTGCGGCTGATCTGGCGGGATCCGGACAGCGGGCGGACGCTGACGTGGGTGCCGCAGTTGTTCGCCCGCTACGCCGACGGGAGCGCGCTGCTCGCCGACTGCCCCGCCGCGACGGCTCCCGCCGCCGGCCGGGCGGAGCGCGCCGCTGCGGTGCTTGAAGCGGCGTGTAGGGCGGTGGGGTTCACCTACCGGCGTCTGGCGCCGCCCGAGAAGGTGGCGGCGGCGAACGTGCGGTGGCTGGCCGGCTACCGACATCCCCGCCACCGTGACGCAGGCGGCCTTGAGCAGGCGGTGCTCAAGGCGTTCGCGGCTGAACGGCCGCTGATGGCCGGGGCCGCGGCGGCGGGCGAGGTCCTCACTGCTCTGCCGGTGCTCTACCACGCGCTGTGGAGCGGTCGGCTGGCCGCGGACCTGACACGGCCGCTGGGCGAGCACACCCTCGTGACGCCCGGCCCGGCCGCAGGCGACGGGAAACGGCGGGAGCAGCAGGAGAGTTGAGCAAGCGCGTGGTGACCGCCCCTGGCAGGCGGTGTGTTGAGGTGGGCGCTCAGGTCACGTTCGAGGGCCGCACCTGGCAGGTGACCGGCCTGGTCGACGGGCGGGTGCACCTGGCCGCCGAGGACGGGGCCACCGGGTGTGTGCTGGCCCCCCATCTGATGTCCGCGCCCGGCTTCTCGGTGACCGGTCCCGCGGCCACGGAGCCGCCGGCCCCGGCGCTGTGGGAGACGGTGCCGCTGGCCGCGCAGGAGCGGGCCCTGGCCTGGCTGCGGCACATCCGCGAGGTCGAGACCGGGCTGCCCGGCGACCCGGCAAGCGGCGGCGCGCCCCGGCCCGAATACGACCCGCAGCGCTTCACCCTCGCCGAGCGGGAAGAGGTCAAAGCGCGTGAACTGGCCGCGCTGGGCTGGACCAGGGCCAGCCGGACCACGGTGCAGCGGATGCGGCTGGTCTACCAGCGGCAGGGGCTGTGGGGGCTGGTTGACAAGCGCCACCTGCGCACCTTCTCGCCCACCGGGCGTACCGACGAGCGGGTGGTGGCCGCCGTGCTGGAGGCCTTGCGCCGGCGCCGCGGCCGGTCGAAGACCACCACCTTGCAGGTCATCGAGCTGGCCGAGCAGATCGTGGCGGACACCTACGGGCCGGCCCGGGTGAAGCTGCCCGGCCGCTCGTCGCTGTACCCGCTGGTGAAGGCGCTGGCGGATCCGGCCGAGCCACCGGGCAGTGCGGCGCGCACCGCCACCGGCCCGGCCCGCTCGGGCGGCCCGCCGCCTGCGCTGCGGCCCGCCGAGCGGGTCCACATCGCCACCGCCCGCCTGGGTCTGCGGGCGGTGGGCGAGGACGGGGGAGTGATGCCGGTGGCGGTGACGGCGGCACTGGACGCGGCGAGCGGCTGCGTGCTGGCCGCCGTGCTGCACCCGCAGCAGGACGGGCCGGTCCAGTTGTCGGTGCTGCTGGCCGAGATGGCCGTGCCCAGGCCGCAGCGCCCGGGCTGGCCGGCCCTGCTGGAGCAGGCTCATGCGGGCGGGCCTGCCCGGCGCCTGGTGTCACTGCCCGCACGGATCGAGGCCACGGCGGCGCGTCCGGCGGCCGTGCCCGAGACGCTCATCGTCGACCAGTCCACAGCCGCCGTCACCTCCGCTGTCCTGGCCGTGTGCGAGAGCCTGGGCATCAGCATGGAGCCAGCCCCGCTGCGGACGGCGGGCGCAAAGCGCGGCGCCGTGCGCACGCTGGAGGTCCTCGCCAGCCTGTTCGCGCGGCACGCCACCACGGCGGAAGAAGCATGCGCAGCGGGAGAGGCGGTCGGGGCGTACTGGAGCATGCCGCAGCTGCAGGACCTGCTGGACGAATGGATCACCGTCAGGTGGCACCAGCGCCCCCAAGAGCAGCTGCGCCATCCACTGCTGCCCCGGGCGGGGCTCGCCCCCAAGGAGATGTGGGAGGTGCTGCTGGGCGTGGCCGGGATGGTGCCGCTGCCGCTGGCCGGGCAGCACTACGGCGAACTGCTGCCAGCGCGCCGGTGCGCCCTCACCGATTCCGGGATCCGGCTGGGCGGGCGCCGCTACGACGATGCGTGTCTGGACAAACACCGAGGCCGCGGTCAGCGGTGGGAGGTCCACCACCATCCCCACGACCCGCGGCAGGTCTTCGTCCGGCTGCCAGATGGCCTGCTCCACGCGGTCGGGTGGGTGCAGGGCGAGCACACCTTGCGCCCGTTCGACGAGATGGCCCGGCGCCGCACCGGCGGCGTCCTTGCGCTCCGCGGGGCGGGCGCACAGCCGGGCAGCGAGACGACCGACGGTTTCGGTGAGGCAGGGCGCAGTGGAGACGTCGCGGCCGTGGAGGGGATCGCCGACACCATGACGGTGCACGACGCTGATGGCGGCGGTGCCGGTGGCCGCGTTGCCCGGGATACCGCCGGGTGCGGGGTGTACGACCCGCAGGCGGAGGCCGAGCTGTGGTGAGCGCACACGGCGGCCGCCCGGTGGCCGGCGCCCGGCACCGGCAGGTCAAGCTTGGCGTGTACGTGACGTTCGAGGGCCGCGCCTGGCAGGTGGCCGCCGTGGCCGGGACGTCGGTGCGCCTCGTCGACGAGCACGGGCAGACCGCCTCCGTGCTCGCCTCCTTCCTGTTCGCCGACCCCGCCTTCGCCGTGGTGGACTCCCCCGCCGCCGCGGTGCCGCCGTGGGGGCTCATGGAAGCGGTGCCCGAACGGGAACGCGAGCGAGCCCTGGCCTGGCAGCGACACATCCGCGAAGTCGAGACCGGGCTGCCCGGCGGCCCGGCAAGCGGGGGGACGCCCCGGCCCGAATACGACCCGGCACGGTGGTCGATGGCCGAGCGGGAGCAGGCCAAGGCCGACGAACTCGCCCGGCTGGGCTGGCCGCAGGTCAGCCGGGCCACCGTGCGACGCATGCGCGCCCGCTACCACGCAAGCGGCCTGCTCGGGCTGATTCCCCGCCGCAAGCCGTCGCGTGCGACAGGGCGGGCCGATGAGCGGGTGGTGGCCGCCGTGCTGGAGGCACTGCGCCGCCAGCGCGGCCGCTCCACCGGCACGCTGAAGGGGCTGCGGGAGCTGACCGGGCAGATTTTGGCCGACACCCACGGGCCGGGTGCAATGGAGTTGCCGCCGCCATCGACGTTCAACCGGCTGGTGCGCGTGCTCGCCGACCCTCTGGAGCATCCCGGACGGCCGGCCCGCACCGCCACCACCACGCCGGTGCGGCCGTACACGCCGACGGTGGCGCTGCGGCCGGGCGAGCTGGTGCAGGTCGACACCACCCGCCTCGACGTGATAGCCGTCGGCGAGGACGGGAAGCCGGTGCGCCCGGAGCTGACGATCGCTCTCGATGTGGCAACCCGCTCGGTGGTGGCGGCCGTGCTGCGCGAGGAGGGCACCAAGGCCGTGGACGCCGCCCTGCTGCTGGCGGAGATGGCCGTGCCCCATCCCGCACGGCCCGGCTGGCCCGACCATCTGCGCCTGGCCCACGCCGCCGTCCCCTATGACCGGCTGCTCGCCCTCGACGCGCGGCTGGAGCAAGCGGCGGCGCGGCCGGTGGTGGTGCCGGAGACGATCGTCATCGACCGCGGGGCCATCTTCGTCTCCGCCGCTTTCCTCGCCGCCTGCGAGACCCTGGGGGCGAGCGTGCAGCCGACGCCGCCCCGCTCGCCGGCCGCCAAAGGCGCCGTCGAGCGGACCTTCGGCAGTATCAACACCCTGTTCGCGCAGCACATCGCCGGCTACACCGGCTCCCACATCCTGGAACGCGGCGAGGCTGTGGAGGACGAAGCGCGGTTCACCGTGGCCCAGTTGCAGGAGCTGCTGGACGAGTGGATCACCGCCCGCTGGCAGCACCGCCCCCACGAGGGCCTGCGCCATCCGGTCCTGCGAAGAAGGCCCTCACCCCGAACGAGATGTGGGGCACGCTGCTGGGCGCGTCCGGGTACGTGCCGCTACCGCTGGCCGGCGCCGACTACCTGGAACTGCTGCCCGTGCGCTTCCACCCCATAACCGGCCGCGGCATCCGCATCAACCACCGCACCTACGACCACGCCTGCCTGAATGAACACCGCGGCCGCCCCTCCCCCAGCGGCCCCGGCGGCAAGTGGGAGGTCCACCTCAACCCGCACGACGTGCGGCAGGTCTATATCCGGCTGCCCGACGGGCACCTGCACGAGGTCCCGTGGATCCACCGCGACCACGTCCACGCCCCGATGGGCGAGACCGTCTGGCGTCACATCCGCGCCGCCCTCAACCGGCGCGGCGACCGCGAGCGCCACGAGGCCGCCCTCGCCGACGCCGCCGACCAGGTCCTGCGCCGCAGCCGCCCCCTGACCGGGAGCGCAGCAGCGGCTGCCACCCCGTCCCAGACGGCGGACTCCCCGCCGGAGACACCGCCGGCTCAGCATCCCGCCCAGGCCCCCGAGCACAGTCTCGACGCCATCGAAGCCAGCGCACACGACGATGACGATGACGACAGCCAAGCCGGTGGCGAAGAGTACCCACCGCCGGCCCGATTCGCGCTGTACGACGCCTTCGAGGAGGCCGAACACTGGTGATCAGCCCCGACACCACGCCCCCCGCCGAGGAGACGTCCGCAGGGGCAGTCACCACCTTCGACGCCTTCGCCCGGTTCGCCGCCACCGCACCGCCCACACCGCCGCAGCCGGGCCAGGCACCCCGCTCGCCGGAGGAACGCCTGGCCTACCACTCGCAGTTCGTCACCGTGCGCACCCCGGCCATCGAAACCCTCTCGCGCAGTGTGCGCACCCTGATGATCCTCGGCCGCCACCAGCAGGTGACCGCACGCCCGTCCCTGATCGTCACCGGGCCGGCCACGACCGGCAAGACGACCGCGCTGCTCGAAGTGGGCCGGACCTGCCACCTGGCCCACACCCGCCGTGCCGCGCCCGGCGACACCAGCGTGCCCATCGCCTACGTGCTGGTGCCGCCCGGCGCCACCGCCAAGACACTGGCCGTGGAGTTCGCCCGCTACCTCGGCATCCCCGTCACCGCACGCATGACCACCACGCAGATTACGACCGCCGTCTGCCACACCTACACCGCGGCCGGGGTCAAGCTGGTGCTGATCGACGAGATCCATCGGCTCAACCCGCGCACCTCCAGCGGCGCCGAGGCCGCCGACTGGCTCAAAGACCTCACCGAACGCGTGCGGGCCACGTTCGTCTACGCGGGCATCGACGTCACCGACAGCGCCGTGTTCACCGGGGTGCGCGGCGCGCAGCTGGCCGGGCGCGCCTCCCTGATCGACTGCGGGGCGCTGCCCGCCCGGGCCGGATCGCGCGAACCGTTCCGGGAACTTATCGCCGCCCTCGAGCAGGCCCTCGACCTGCACTCCCACCGGGCAGGCAGCCTGCCGAAACTGGCCCCCTACCTGCACGAGCGGACCGCCGGACGGATCGGCAGCCTCTCCCGCCTGATCCGCCAAGCCGCCATCGAAGCCATCCTCGACAGCAGCGAACGCATCGCCAAAGGGCTGCTGGACGGCATCGCCCTCGACCATCTCGCCGAAGAGCACTACCGGCCCCGCAACCCCGCCCCCCGCCGTACCCGCCCCAGCAACCGGTGACCTCCCCGGCCGCAACCAAGCCATCGCCCCCGGTGCGGGCCGCCACCATGTGGCCATCCGTGCCGGGCCCTCTACGCGTACGGCCGCTGCCCGGCGAGGCCACCGCCTCCTACCTCACCCGCCTCGCCGCCACCTACCGTCTCACCCCCGCCCAGCTCCTCGACGGTCTCTGCATCACCGTCACCGGCACCGAGCACGCCCCGCCCGCCGCCGAGATCCGCCTGAGCGCCGAAGCCGCCCGCCGCCTGTCCGGCTTCGCACGCATCCCCATCACACACCTCACCCGTGCCCTGCCCCATCTGCGCCCGCCCTCGCCCTCGTTGGCCCACACCGGCGCGCACGGCACGGCCACCGCCCACTGGCACGCGGTCGATCCCGCCCTGCAGCCGCTGCCGGCGTGCACCGCCTGCACCATCGGCCGCAGCCCGCACACGGCAGCCTCCGCGTGGATCCACCCGTCGCCGGGCCTGCCCCGGATCATGATCTGCACCCGCCACCACCAGGCCTCAAGCGACCCCAGGCATCCCGCGCCCCTCGACATCCGAGCCGTCCCCGAACTCACCCAAGCCCACCTTCGCGCGCGCCGCCCGCCGACACCGACCTCCCTGAGCTGGGCATCGACGATCACGACACGCTGGTACGACCACCAACAGCACGTACACGAACGCTGGCACACACGCCTGCACCGGCTTACCGCCGCCAACCCCCGCATGTCGCCAGGCCCGGCCTCCCCCACCCTGACCTGCCGCGAACTGATCACCTACCCCGAGACCCTCACCCTCGCCACGGCCCTCGACCGCCTGCCCCCGCACCCCCTGACACGCACACAGCAGACCGCCTTCCTCCACCAACTCGCCGGCCGCCTCCAACTGCCCCGCCTCGCACCCGCCGACCATGACCTGCTCTGGAAACGCCTGACCACCCACTGAACCAGCCCACACCACCGCACAAGACCAGCCGACAACACCGGCACCTATAAGGCGCGCCAACTACCCTGCGCAAAAACCGCCACCACACCCAGCATCACTGCGCAGCGATAAACAGCCAGCTCAGCCCACACAATCACCCGCCCCGGCGCCTCAACCCCGCGTAAGCCTCCCCCACGGAACAGACACACCGCTCAGTACAACTGAGCAACGGCAGGTCACAACCAAGATCAATAAGCATGCACAACAGCTACGTCACACTCGCCTTCCACCACGCCGTCCGCGGCGAGGACCAGGACCTGGCAGCCACCATCGGCCGCCTGCGCGAACTCACCGCCACCGGCGACTTCGCCTACTTCACCGACATCGCCCACTTCATGGCCGGCCTGCCCCTGCCGGAACCCGCGGCCACCCGCTGGACCAAGAACGACGACGACGTCCGCTCCGCATGGCGCGACCTGTCCGGGCCCGGCAGGAACACCTCCGCACCGGAAACTGACCCCCTCACGCGCGATGGCCCCGACCAGACGTGGTCGGGGCCATCCCTATACGCAAGCAAGGGCCGGGCACCGCACCAAAAACAGCCGACGTTGGGGCGCTGTGCCGCGGTTCCCGGACTCGCTGCCGGTGTCCAGCCGGGCCTCGTCGTCGCACCGGCGGTAGGTGGGGATAGCAGCACGTCAAGGACCGCATTCTGCAGGAGTCCTTAGGGCAAGAAGTTCCGCCGCGCCAGCGGATGTCGAAAAGCTGCGATGTCGGCTGCTGGGAGCTCTGGAAGGCTGGAAGGATCTACTTTACGCCATATTGCATCCCATGTGAGGTGGAATCAGATTATTGTTCGGACAGTTGAGTCGCCTTTGTGCTCTGAACCCGTTAGGGCGGGCGCCTCTCCTCACTGCTAAGTGGAGTGCATCATTCTAATGACAGGGTTACCCTCGCGGCCAGGTGTCACCAAGAGCTGGCAGCCCCCACGTCACACATTGGTCTGGGCGCCATTCCTTCTTGCGTTGACGCTGGGATTATGGGGGATTCGCCGCGAAGGAACTGTCTGGCAAGACGAGGCGATCACTTACGAAGTTGCGCGCCGCAGCTTCTCCGAGATTTGGCAGACCCTGGCCAACATTGATGCGGTTCACGGTTTCTACTACCTCATCATGCACATCGTTTATATGTTTGGCGACGGGTTGCTGACTCTGCGACTGCCGTCGGTTATGGCTACTGCGCTCGCCGCCTGCGGGGTCGCTTTACTGGGGAGCAAGCTTGGCGGACCTCGCGTCGGGATAATTTCCGGTCTTGTATTTCCTGTCCTTCCCATGGTTCAGCGTTACTCACAAGAGGGGCGTTCTTACGCCATGGTGTGTGCCTCGGTGGTGTGGGCGACGTATTTACTTGTGGTGGCGGTTGAACGGCGTGCAAGGAAAATCTGGTGTGGGTACGCCGTGGCTTCGCTGGTGGCCTGTCTGCTCCACGAGTTCGCCATTCTCGCAGTAGCGGCGCATGGTGTAACGCTATTTTTGGCACAGGCCGGTCGCTGGGTGCTCGCCGCATGGTTAAAGGCTGCAATGTTTGTTTCTGTGGGGATCATTCCCCTTCTTGCGCTGAGCGTTCTTCAATCCGACCAGGTTTCCTGGATCTCTCCTACTCGGTGGGGGGATCTGACTGCTCCCCTGGTTCTAACCGTGGCTGCTTTCTGCTGTGCCAGGATTCCCGTCGAGCGCTGCGCTTCTATTGCTCCCTGGCAGCTTGCGCTCCCCATAATGATTCTTCCCGCAGCGACGCTGCGGGCTATTTCCTTCTTCAAGCCCTTATATGTCGACCGATATGTTCTTTTCTCGCAGCTCGGTGTGGCTTTACTGCTCGGTGTCGTGCTCAACTGGGTATGGAGCGTCAGGGAATGGCGATGGGGGGCGGGTGCAATCACCGCTACCGCGTGCGCTGTCACCATCATGTCTACCGGAGTCGACTTGAGGAATCCGGGGAGCCGCAGTGATAACGCGACGGGAGTAGTGGAAATCGCTGCTGAACTCGGCAGGAACGGTGATGGAATAGTTTTCATCCCTGCCAGCAGGCGAGCGTGGACACTCGGCCCTGGATCGCCCGAGATTAATTTTTCGGATGTCACGCTCAACGGAAATCTGCAGACGTCGGATACGTTGTACGGCAAGGAAGTCGCTCCAGGAGAGATTCGCAGTCGAATGCTCTCGGAGGAGAGAATTATTGTTCTGCGGGAACCTCATAGGGAAGAAGTCGAAGAGACTAGGCAGGAGAAAGCGAAGCGGGCGACGCTGAATAAGTACTTCGTCGAGTGCGACAGCCGTACGGTAGGAAGGGCGAAAGTCGTAGTCTATGCACGCTCGGGGAACTGCTGACAGCACTGAGCGGGCCCCATGTGTGTTCAGTTCGGCATCTGCTGTCAATGAAAGGCGGCGATGCTTCGAAACCGGGGCGCGGTGAATGACTCAGTGAGGTTCTGCATTGACTGCGGCATTGTCCCGCATATCGCCGCAGTGCGCCCTTGCGGCAGCAGGGGGCACGGCTATGGTCTTCGGAGGAGCCGGCAGCGCGCAGTCCGCGGGGTGCTGAGGATCCCCGAGTGTCCCCTCGCTGGGGCCAGGTCCGCGCGGCCTGGCCTTCCCGGAGCGACACGACGCGATGCGCCCTGTCGAGCAGGCCGTTTATGTATGATGCCGCGCTTACTCACTGCTCCCGCAGAACGCGTCGGGCATTCTCCAGGTAGCGGTCATTCGCAGCCTTCAACTTTGTGAAGTACTCCTGATTGGATCGGATCGTTTCCTGTTCCAGGGACCTCTCAGTGTCAAACCAGCGGGCCACCAGGCCTGTCTTCTTCTTGCACGCGACGTCGGCTTTAGCAGTGGCGATCTCTTTGCCCGAGGCTTCTCTTATGTCTTTCGCCCACCAAGCGGAGTCTTCCCCAGCAGCGATGGGTGTCGGATATGAGAAATTTTTGTCCCGCATACAGGCGCTCCACGCAGCCATAGCGCGCCGGACTACTGGTTCGCGTTGCGCTTCGTCGTAGGTCTTCGACTTGAAGTCGTTGAAGCGTGCGAATGGCGCTTTGGCATTACGTGTGAGCTGACCGTCTGCAGCTTTCCTGCATTTCTGTGCGGCCTGCGCCTCATCCTTCGTCAAGGCCGATTGGCGCGTCTTAATCTTCGCGAGAACTTCTCTCACTTCCGGCGGAGCCTGTAGGTCTGAGGGAACGTGATATCCGAATCTGGCGGCGACACCGGGCTCGATAAGCCCATAATGAAGACGATTGCGCCAGTCCGTAAACCCCTTGGGCGTCCTCACGATTTTCCAGTCGTGTCCCTGTTGACGCATACAGGTGCGCATCAGAACGTCACCGGCCTCGTATGTCACATGTGTCTCACTGTCCGACAGCACATAGGAGTCGAACGGGAATACGAGCCTCAGAGCCTCCGTAGTCGGTGCCGGGATTTCGGCTCGATCGATTCTTGTGGGAGTTTCGGAGCAACCGGAGATAAGAAAAACTATGGAGGCGAGTGGTAAAAACCGGCGAGACATCGGATTGTCCTTCGTAAATGGAACCGCCGGCCGGGGCTGAGTCAGCGATCAGCCCCGGCCGGCATTAATCCCTAGAATCCGTTGAGGGACGTAGCCTTGTTGGAGAAGCTGTTGTTTCCGAAATCGGAGTCGTTGCTGTTCGCCTGCAGGTAGTAGGACTGTCCACCGTAGCTGACGCCGTCATACATGAACACGCGGAAGCCACACGTGTTCTTTCCGGAGTTCGCGTCGTTGTTTGAGGCGCGACCGTTCGACCAGTTATTGTTTCCGAAGTCGTGGTCGTTTCCGGAGAACGTGCGCGAACCGTCGTTGTAGCCGTTGGTCTGCCAGAGCGTGAAACACGCCGCCTGCACACGGCTTTCGGACGCGGTGGCCACCGGCGCCGTCGCTACAAGGCTGGCACCGAACACAGCCGTCAGCCCGAGCGAGAGAGCGATCTTACGCATGGAATACCCCTCCGTTGAGTTGTCACAGGCAACCCGGACACCTGGATTCCGGAATTGAATCCTCCAGTTTCTTGCGTATCCGCCGGGTCGCTCTCGGTAAAGAAGATCTAATGTCACGCCCAGGGAAACGTCAACGAAATATCTGACCAACAGCCTCGCTTGACCGATAACCATCACAATCCTCATCGACCACACGGACACCACTCGATGGGCTCGTGCGCTTGGTGAATATGACCCTTGAGCTCGCCCGGCAACCCGGCTGGGCACGACAGTTGATGGCTGAAACTAGCCCGCCGGCAGATGTTGAAGGGGCGGCAGGTACTAGGCGGAATCAAAGATTCCCGTGTTTCGGCAACACGTGACAGAAATAGGCTCGATTAAGCCATATTCCTGTATCAGTGTCCGGCCAGCCCTCTCCGGCCAGCGGGGCGACCAGCAGGGGCTGAGCCTCAGAGAGCATAGGGACTACTTGCGGCCGGGGCGGGCCCGGGCCGGCCCGGACGTCTGGTCGGGAGGCTGCGCGGACGGTTGATCAGTCGCTGGCGCGGCTGGCCGACGATGCACGTCTCCACGGTGAGGACCACGAGGTACACGAGGTAGGTGGCCTCCCGCCGGCCGAAGGAACGCCGACGGCCCGAGCTCGCGTCCTCCACCGCTCACCGGGCCCTGGCGCACATCGCGCTCTACGGCTCAGCGGGCGCGGGCAAGCCGTTGTCGTCGCTCAGCACCGACGACATCCATTCCGACACGGAAGACGACCTCGTCGCCTGTGGAGAGGTCATGGTCTTCATGGGCGAGGGCTTCATCGTCTCCGGACATGATGAAGCCGTGACGCGCCGACCGCTGGCGGGTCAGCGGTGGA
This sequence comes from Streptomyces sp. NPDC039430, assembly GCF_055639435.1. Lineage (NCBI taxonomy): Bacteria > Bacillati > Actinomycetota > Actinomycetes > Kitasatosporales > Streptomycetaceae > Streptomyces > Streptomyces sp. NPDC039430. The sequence goes on from NZ_JBVKAK010000019.1 coordinate 78,822, forward strand.
GGATCTCGACGAGGCGCGGTCCGGTGGCGTCGGGGCCCTTCTTGAGGTACTCGGTGAGGTCCTCAAGGGTTTCGGCTCGGTGGACTTCAAGGCCGTAGCCGCAGGCGATGTCGAGGATGCCAAGGTCGGGGATGTGGAGGTATTCGCCCTTGGGGACATGCAGTTCTTCGGCGAATTCCTCCAGCGCGCGGTATTTCGTGTTGGTGCACACCACGAAGGTCACCGGGACTTCGTGGCGGGCCGCGGTCCACAGGCCGGCGACGCTGTAGTGCGGGGAGCCGTCGCCGAGGAGGCAGACCACGGGCCGGTCGGGCCGGCCGAGCTTGAGGCCGATCGCGGCAGGAAGACCCCAGCCGAGCCCTCCGGCGGCGGAGTAGAACAGGGAGCGCGCGCGGGCGATCGTGAGCCGGTCGCGGAGCATCTCGGCGGAGGTCCACTCAAGCGAAAAGACGGTGTCGTCGTCGCGGGTGCCACGGTCGATGGCGTCGAGGATGGCTTCGGCGGTGAAGTGCGGTCCGCTGGTGTCGGCTTCGGCGATTGGCCTCGTTGATCTAAAGGGGCTCTGGCTCAACTTCTGTGACGCGGCCACTCTGAGTGACAGTCGAGCCTCTTCGACTCGTACGCGAAGTCGCCCGAAACTGGTCCGTGGACAGGGCAGTTGGGCCGACAGTTCGGAGCCGTGGAAGAGGTCGCACTCCGGCTGAAGGAGTTGTTGTTCCCGTCTATCACGGACGTCGCGGTGGTGTCGGTGGACGTGAGATCGAGAACGTGCGCGTTGATGCGCAATGCATCACGGACGGCGCCGTGTGCCCGGTCTGCGGAGTCTGGTCGAACCGGGTTCATGGTTCCTACCTGCGGTTTCCCGCTGATGTTCCGAGCGGTGGCAGAAGCGTTGTCCTCCAGCTGAGGGTCCGTCGGTTCGCCTGCGGGACCTCGGGCTGCGCACGCCGTACCTTCGTCGAGCAGATACCCGGCCTGACACGTCGGCACGGCCAGCGGACCGAGCGGTTGCGCTCCACCCTGGCCGCAGTCGGGCCGGCCCTCGCGGGCCGGGCCGGGGCCCGCATCGCCCGCGTTCTCGGGGTGTCCGTCAGCCGCAGCACGGTGCTTCGGCTGGTCGACGCTCATCCCGAGCCCGAGGTAGCCGCCCCGCGTGTGGTCGGCGTCGACGAGTACGCCACCCGCAAGGGCCGCCACTACGGCACCGTCCTGGTCGACATCGAAACCCGCCGCCCCATCGACCTGCTTCCGGACCGGGAGGCATCCAGCCTGGCGGCCTGGCTCGCCGAACGGCCAGGCGTTGAGGTCATCTGCCGAGACCGAGCGCCCTTCTTCGCCGAAGGCGCCTCCGCCGGCGCCCCGCAGGCTGTCCAGGTCGCGGACCGGTGGCACCTCTGGCACAACCTGAGCGAAGCCACCGAACGGGCCGTCGCCCAGCACCGTCGCTGCCTGCGAGCCCTGGTCCCCGCCGCCCCCGAACCCGAGCCGGAACCTGCCACAGAAGAGGAGCCGCCCGGCTCACCCTGGCCGACCGGCCACCGGTTCGCCGACCGCACCAGGGCCCGGCACGCCGCCGTCCACGCACTGCTGGAGGCCGGGCACAGCCGTCGCTCGATCCAGCGTCAGCTCGGCATGACCTGGCGGACCGTCAAGCAGCTCGCCGAGGCTGCGGCCCCGGAGGAACTGTTCACTGGCCAGTGGCAGAACCGACCTTCGGTCCTCGATGACTACAAGCCCTACCTGGACGACCGGTGGAACGAAGGTTTCACCAACGCCTGGAAGCTGTGGGAGGAGATCGTGCCGCTCGGCTACAAAGGCAGCTACCAGCGCGTCCGTGCCTACCTGCACAAGAAGCGCACCTCACCGCGACCGGTGACCGCCCGGCCACCGTCGCCCCGGACGGTTTCCGGATGGATCCTCAGCCGCCCGGAGACCCTCACCGAGCCCGAACAGCTCCAGCTCAAGACCGTCCGCACCCACTGTCCTGAGCTCGACGCCCTCACCCGACACGTCCGCTCCTTCGCGGTCATGCTCACCCAGCGCCAGGGCGAACACTTGCCAGCCTGGCTCGACGCTGTCCGGCAGGACGACCTGCCCAGCCTCCACACCCTCGCCGCCGGCATCGACCACGACCTCAATGCCGTCACCGCTGGACTCACCCTGCCCTGAAGCTCGGGCGCGGTCGAGGGGCATGTCAACCGGATCAAGATGCTCAAGCGTCAGATGTCCGGGCGTGCTGGCTTCGCCCTTCCACGGAAGCGCGTATTGCTCGCACAGTGATCGCAATGTCAGCGGCTGATGCGAAGATCCCGGCGCAACTACACGAGGAGATCAACATGGGCACCTGGGACACTGACCCGTTCGACAACGACACGGCCGCGGACTTCGCCAACGCTCTCGACGACGCTAAATCCGAGGAACGCGAGGCACTGATCCGTGGCGTCCTCACGCGCACCGTCGATGCCACCGGCTGGCTCATCGAAGGAGAAGAAGCGGTGGCCGCAGCCGCACTGATTGCGGCGCAATGCCCTGGCGGCGGCCCAATCGACACACCTTACGGCCCTGAAGAACCCATGCCCGCCTTCCCTGACGATCTCCGGACGCTCGCGGACAAGGCCCTCGCTCGCATCATCAGCGACGAGGCCGGGCCGGCCTCGAACTGGGCCGATCCGGAAGACTGGAAGCAGTGGCGAGCCGACCTCAACCGCCTTCGCACAGTCCTTGCTCCGCCATCACCGTCCATCCCGCTGTTCGATGTCGAGCAATGACAGTGCGTCACCCGCCACAAAACCTGAGCCAGAACCATTTCTCGTGAACATCTACGAGCCTGCTGATCACCAACTGCTGCCGCAACCAGTGAACAAACGCTGCTGCTGAACGTGAACGAAGCCACGCAGGTCGTGTCCGGCCGAGTGGTGTAGCGGATCACACTCCGCTTTGGGGTGGTGCTAACCGGGCCTGAGGACCGTCGCAGCTCCTGAGGCCGTCCAATAATCCCGTGCCGTGCCACCGGTGGACATGCAGACTCGCCCCATGGCGGACATGAGGGCGTTCCAGGATGCGGTCACCAGCTGGGCGGCGGGCGGTCCCGACGGGCCGGCGCGCGATCTGGCGGAAAGCCTGGGGGCACGGACCGCGGTACTCCTGGAAGGGCTGAGCGATCTCGCGGCTGTCGAGGCGCTGGCCGCCCGACGTGGCCGGGACCTGGCCGCCGAGGGAGTTTGTGTCGTGCCGATGGGCGGGGCGATGAGCGTCGGCCGCTATGCCGGTCTCCTCGGGCCACCCGGCCTCGGTCTGCGCCTGACAGGACTCTGCGACGAGGGCGAACAGGGCTTCTACGAGCGCGGCCTGACGCGGGCCCAGGCACCGCTCCAGGACATCTACGTATGCACCGCGGATCTGGAGGACGAACTCATCCGCGCGCTCGGCACGGCAGGAGTCGAGGAGATCCTCCGCGCCGAGGGCGACTTCCGCGCCTGGCAGACCTTCCAGCGCCAGCCCGCACAGCACGACCGGCGCCGGCATCAGCAGGTGCGGCGCTTCCTCGGCACAAAGAAGGGCCGCAAGATCCGCTACGGCCGTCTCCTTGTGGAGGCTCTCGCACCGGACCGGACACCGCCCCCGCTCGACGGCCTCCTCGCGAGCCTGTGAGGTCGTAGACGGGCTGCCGTTTCGGGCGTGCTCGACAGCGGACGAGCGCGGGGCGTTAATCAGTTGACCGGGTGGCACCGGCTGGGCAGGCTCCAGCACGGCCCGCCTGCCCCTACCGGGAGACCTACGGATGACTTCTCACCTGCACGCGCTCTGCTTCGACGCGCACGACGCGCCCCGTCTCGCGCGTTTCTGGGCGGACTTTCTCTGCTGGGAGACGTCCGAGGACTCCTCCGACGGCATCACACTGCTTCCCAGCGATGACACCGGGTTCCGGCTCCGCTTCCTCCCGACCCAGGAGCGGAAGACAGGCCAGAACCACATGCACTTCGATCTGACGAGCACGTCCCTCGACGACCAGAAGCAGGTGGTGGAGAGGGCGCTCCAACTCGGTGCCCGGCAGATCGACATCGGGCAACGCCCGGAGGAGGGGCATGTGGTTCTCGCCGACCCCGAGGGCAATGAGTTCTGTGTCATCGAGCCGGGCAACAGCTTCCTCGCCGAGTGCGGATTCATCGGAGCGCTGGCGGGCGATGGTTCGCAGGAGACCGGGTACTTCTGGAGCCGAGCGCTGGGCTGGCCCTTGGTCTGGGACCAGGACCAGGAGACCGCGATCCGCTCACCGCACGGTGGTCCGAAGGTCACGTGGGGTGGTCCACCCCTGATGCCGAAGACGGGGAAGGAACGGCTGCACTTCGACCTCGCTCCACCGGCCGGCAGTGACCAGCAGACGGAGGTCGACCGGCTCGTCTCCCTCGGGGCAACGCGCATCGACATCGGCCAAGGGGACGTCAACTGGGTGGTGATGGCCGACCCCGACGGTCACGAGTTCTGTGTGCTGACCCCCCGATAAGCCCCGGAGCGGGGCTCACGACCCTGCGGGCCGGAGACCCGGCATGCCGAGGTTGACCGGCGCGACGCGAGGCAGCCGCCGGCTCTCTTCGCGTTTCTGACGGAGGAAGGCGAGGATGAGGTCGATCCCCTCGATCTCTCCGAGCCGGCCCTCCTGCTCGGCGCGGACCCGGCGATCCGAGAGATCGGTCTCGATCTCGTCAAGGCGAGACAGCATCTTGGGGGTTGATGTTGAGCATGGGACATCGCAAACAAGCATTTTCGTGCTGACAGGGTGTTCCGTAGGGGCTTCCGCAGGCGCCGGATTCGACCTTGCGGCGGTCGAAGTGCTCCTCGAACTCGGCCCACTCGTCGGACGTGGAGTCCCGGTATTCGCCGAGAGGTCGGATCTGGCGCCGATGCTCCTGGTGTTCCTGGTGTTCCTGGTAGTGGCGGATCACGTCTTCGTCGAACACCGCGACGTAGCCGCGAGTGGTCTGGACATTCAGGTGTCCAGGCAGGGCGGCGGCGATGTGGATCGGCAGGCCGCTGTTGACGAGTTCCGTGATGAAGATCCGGCGGAAGTCGTGCGGGGTGAACTTCAACCCCTTGAAGCCGGGATGTACTTCAGCGAGGGCGAGGCAGCGCCGCTCGATCATCTTCTGGATTGTGCCGGGGTTGAAGACCGCGGGAACCGTGCCGTTCTGCCGCGGGAACAGGAACGGCATCGGAGGACTCCAGACCTTGTCGTGCGGGTCGTAGCGCGTCACCAGCGGGATCGGCCGCCCGGTGCGGGCGTGTCGGCGGATGATCGAGGCGACCACGTGGAAGGGCTCGGCGGACATCGGGATCACGCGCTCGCGGTCGGTCTTCGAAGGTGCGATGACCAGCAGCGCAATGACCTCGCCACCAGGACGCTGGTATTGCCGGATGCTCAGGTGGGTGAGCTCGCACAGCTCCTCGATGCGCACGCCGGAGTGCCGCCGGCTCGGCTGTGCCGGCGAGGAGCAGTACCTGGGCCGGGGTGTGTACTACGGGACGCTGCCCAGGCGTCGATCCGGTAGGGGGGATACAGCGACGAGTCCTGGTCGGCTCTGTCGTGGACGGCGAGCACCGAGCGCTCGCCGTCGAGATCGTTGGCGTAGGCCTGGCGCTCGGCCGCAGTCCAGATTCTGGCCCCGGAATCCCAAAACCGGCAAAGCACCAGGTCGGCCTCCGCCCCGTACACCAACAAGCCGCCTCCGAACGTCAAGTGAGGGCTCGGCGCATGCCGCTCAGGCCGTACTCGAAGGCACGGTCGATGTCGCCCCCGAGCCGGAAGGCGCCGTTGATCTCCATCTCGATGAAGCCGGTGACCCAAGCGGTCAGCATGCGCGCGGCCTCAAGTGCCTCCTGCTCGCCGACGAGTTCCCCGGCAATGCGCAATACCGGGCCGGCCAGGCGGGCGAGTGCCTCGGGGGGTGCGTGCGGCGAATGCATGAGCCGGAAGCCCTCGGGCCACTTCAGGGCGTGCCGTCGGTAGCAGTGTGCCAGGTCCTCAAGGGTGCCGTCAGTCGCCTCCAGGTGAGTGGTCATGTCGGCGACGGTGGCCTCGGCCACGGCGGCCAGGAGAGCGTCACGGTTGTCGACGTGCTTGTACAGCGAAGGGGCCCGCACGCCCACTCGATTGGCGACGCTCTGCATGGTCAGTCCCTGCTGACCGCCCGTCTCCAGCAGCTCACGGCCGGCGGCGACGATCTGGCTGAGCGAGGTCTTCTCCGGAGTCGGCATGCTCCGCACTTCCTCCCTGAAGGCTATTGACCGAAGCCATCATAGCTACGTAAATTAGCTATCGGACCTGCAGTCCTTATCCCAGAGAGAGTCTCCATGAAGCTCGCACCTCATTTGCACCGGCTCGGCAACGACGTGGTGGCGTGCTACCTCATCGACACCCCCGACGGCATCACGCTCATCGACGCGGGCCTGCCTGGCCACTGGCGCGATCTGCAGCGCGAACTGAGCTCCCTGGGCAAGTCCGTCGACGACATCCGCGGACTCGTCCTGACCCACGGCGACTCCGACCACATCGGCTTCGCCGAACGTCTCCGCAGCGAGCACGGCGTGCCGGTGTTCATCCACGCCGCCGATGCCGCCCGCGCGCGCACCGGAGACAAGCCCAAGAGCACGGTCGGCCCCCTGCGACCTGGCCCCACGCTGCGCTTCTTCGGCTACTTGTTGAGCAAGAACGGCCTCCGGACCCGATACGTCGCAGAGGCCACCGAGGTCCACGACGGCGACGTCCTGGACCTGCCCGGCAACCCGTCGATTGTGGGTATGCCGGGACACTCCCCGGGAAGCGTGGCCGTACATGTCCCCCTCGCCGACGCGGTCTTCGTCGGGGACGCCCTGACCACCCGGCACGTCCTCACCGGCCGCACCGGACCACAGCCGGCACCCTTCACGGACGACCAGGCCCAAGCACTCGCATCGCTCGACAAGATTGCCGCACTGCAGGCGTCCTGGGTACTTCCCGGCCACGGCGCCCCCTGGCGCACCTCACCGTCGCAGGCAGGCGAGACGATCAGAAAGTTCTGAGAGGCACGCCCCGGGGCCTGGACGCGCTGTCCCTCACCGTCTACGAACACCGCCGCGTCCGCTGACGGGCCCTCAGCTCCGCTCGGGGATCGTGTCGTCGATGATGATTGAGGCCTGAGGGAACGTATGGATGCCCACTCGATGGACAAGACCGATGCCAGTCCCGGGTGGTTCAGTGCACGGGGGCGGTATCAAGGGACCCCCACGATATTGCGGCTGTCCGGCGCCGGGGCCCGCTCCGTGCCAGCTGTCCCGACCGGGGCCGACGCATCGTCGGACGCGGCCTCCCCGGGCCGGAAACGCCCTCCGGCACGTGCCGGCCTCCGCGGGAGCCAGTACGCGATCCGCGTGATCGCCCTGCGGTCTCTCTTTCACCACGCCAAGAGGTATGGGCGCGTCACCAACCCCGCGCGGGGCATCCGAGTCGGGCGCCGCCCGACAGGGCCCGTGATGCCCATGTCCGACGCCGAGATCACCCACGTCCAGATAACCGCCGGGACATCAGCCGCCCGACTGGCCGTCGCCCTCGCCGCAGTCCACGCGGACCGGGGCGAGACGATCCGAACCCTGCGGCTGGAGGATGTGGACTTCTCCAAAGAACGCATCACCATCGACGGTAACGTCCTGCCATGGGTGCGATCACCCGCGCCGCCCTCCGGTCCTGGCTCACCGAGCGACGAACACGCTGGCCCCACACCCTCAACCGGTATGTCCTGCTCTCCCGGCAAACGGCGAACGGCACCAGCCCCGTCAGCGCGTACTTCCTCAATCGGCAGCTCACCCCGCACGGCGTCAGCCCCGACAGGGTCCGCGCCGACCGCGTCCTCGGGGAAGCCCTGGCCACCGGAGCCGACCCGCTGCGCCTGACCGCGATCTTCGGCCTCTCCGAGACCACCGCAGTGAAGTACGCGCCCCTCGCCCGCCAACGCCTCAACGAGCCGACCGGCCAGGAGCCGTGTCGGGCACCATGAGAACGCCAGCGGTCGACGGCACGTGAGGCGTCAGCGACTACCTGAATCCCGGGTGGCCCCGTCTCATTCCTGGCGGGCGAATCGGTCGAGGGCACGGAGCACATGCGTACGTGTCGTGTCGCTACCCAGATGACCCGCGTCACCTACGACGATCAACTCCGCGTCCGACCATGCGCGGGCCAGTTCCCAGGCTGTGTCGAGCGGGCCGCCCATGTCGAGCCTGCCATGGACCAGCACGCCGGGAATCCCGGTGAGCCGGTGGGCATCGCGGAGCAGGGCACCTTCCTCCAGCCACACGCCGTGGGAGAAGTAGTGGGCACAGATGCGGACGAAGGCCAGTTGTGCGGCCGGCGGGCGGTCGCCGTAAGGGTTGGAGGCACCGTTCGTCTCCCCGGACAGAACCGCATCCTCCCAGGCGCACCAGTCGGCCGTGGCCCTCTCCCGCACGGCGGCGTCCGAGTGTTCCATCAAGCGCGCGTACGCCGCGACGATGTCGCCGTCGCGCGGTGTGCCGGGAGCTCCGGCAAGGAAGCGTTCCCACTGCTCGGGGAAGAACCGCCCCACGCCCCGGTACAGCCAGTCGGTCTCTGAGCGCCGGGTGGTGGTAACGGCAGAGATGACGATATCCGACACCCGCTCCGGGTAGGTCTCGGCGTAGGCCAGGATCAGCGTGGACCCCCACGAGCCGCCGTACAGCAGCCAGCGGTCAATCCCCAGGTGTTCGCGCAGCAGTTCCATGTCGGCGATCAGGTGCTGGGTAGTGTTGTGCCGCATATCGGTCGCGGGATCGCTCGCGTGCGGGGTGCTGCGACCGCAACCGCGCTGGTCGAACAGGACGACCCGGTAACGCTCCGGATCGAAGTACCGGCGAGCGCCGGGCCCGCACCCCGATCCCGGACCACCGTGGACGACGAGCGCGGGCTTTCCATCCGGATTTCCGCAGGCCTCCCAGTACACGACGTTGCCGTCGCCGACATCGAGCATCCCCTTCTCGTACGGCTCCACCTGCGGGTACAGCTCGCCCATTTCCAGACCTCCTGACAACCAAGTGCAACATCGGACAACGCCTTGTAGCAGACAACAGGGCCGATCCGACACCGGCGGGGGTTTGGCACCCGTACAGGCGACACTCTCGCCGCAGTTTCGGGTCGTCCTCGTCGACCAGCGCGGCTGCGGCTCAAGGAAGCAACACACCAACGCGCTCACCGACACGGCAGCGGTTCCGCACTTCCCGACAGCTATCCACCTTGGATTACCAGGCGAGCGGCCACTGCAGCATTCCTGAAGTCACCGGCGACTGACATTCAGCGTCGCCGCCCCTGACCCACCGCTGTCGATCGACAGCCCGAACTCAAGGTTCCGACCGCCACACCGAGGGCATGAGGCTGGTCGGGCTGATGGACACCACCGTCCGCTACGCCGACGTCCGCGACCGACTGGCCCACGAGCAGGTCGCCCGCGCCGAGCGTGACCGCCTGCCGCACCAGGTGGAACTGTGCTGGGAGGCGCTGAGCAGCGCCGCCGCGTGGCTGGCCGCCCACCATGCCTACGTCCTCGCGGTCGACGAGGCGCGCATCGCCGTCGACATGTGGCGCGAGCGCGCCGAGGCCGCCCGCCGCCGCCCGTTCTTCTGCTTTTCCGCCAGGGATGAGGCCGCCTACCGGCAGATCCAGGAGGCCGGTCACCCCGCGCTGGAGGAGGCGCCGGCCGACCTCGACCAGGCGCCGGCGCAGACCGCCGAGCAGCTGCGCGCCAATCTCGACCAGGCCCACGAGCGCCGCATGGAGCTGGCCGCCGAGACGCTGCGCCTGGCCACCACCGGCAGCAGCCGGTGAAGCAGCGAGCGAGTTCCTCCACTGACCAGAAGGAGTTCACCATGTCACCGACCCTCCAGACACAGCAGACCGCCCGCGACCGGCTGCTCGCCGAGATGGAGCGCCTGTTCGCCGACGAAGCCGGTCTCGGCGCCCTGGTCCCCTACAGCGGCCGCCCCGGCATGACCGAGGAGGCGAAGGTGCTCCAGCAGGCGTGGCCCGCGCCCTGATCTCCGTGCACGGCTACGACCGCGCCGCCTCCGTCTGCACCGAGTACCCGGCCGCCGTCAGAGCATCGTCACCGCGACCGTCGGTTCCTGGGGCAACCTGGTCCTGGCGTGCAGCCCGATCCCCCGCTGGGACCGGGACATCCACGGCTTCCTCTGCTTCTCCTGCGTCGACACCTTCGCCACCGTCATCGACGCCGACGACGAGCCGCTGTGCAACCGATGCGCCCGCGAGTACGCCGTCGTCGAGACCACCCGCCCGCAGTGGCACGCCTACAGCAACAGCCGGTTCCAGTTCCCCGGCCTGATGGGCGAGGAGCGCAAGACGGGCGAGACCACGCTGCTCATCCGCTACCAGGACGGCGAGGGAACGCGCCTATGTCACCGGCGAGGCCGGACTGCTCACCGAGGGAACCAGCCCCTTGCCCGGCTTCACCTCATCCTCCGCACGGACCACGGCGACAGCCGCGACACCACCTCACCATCAAGGCCCTGCTCTCAGGAGCGATGACCGGTCAGTTGCTCGTAAGGTCCACCCACACCCAGGGCGCCCTGTGCCATTTGCGCACTTCGCCGATTACCAGCTCGCTCGTGCTGCCCACCGGCGGTAGGTCTTGGGCGAGTTGGCTCACGCCGGGTTCGCTGCCGCGGCGGATGACGTCCGGCGAGGCACCGACCGGTTCGTATCCGTCGATCTTCGCTGTGATGCCCCACGGCCGGCGGCTGGTGACCGTGGCCTGGACTCGTGCGCCGGCCTGTAGGCCGCTGAGCGGGCGGACCGCTTGGTCGGGCATGGAACGGGACCTTTCCGCACCGGTTTCAAGGTGTCCGGGGTTGGCGTCGAGCGGCGGCGGGCAGTAGGGCAGTCCCTTCTTGATCCATTCGCACTTGGCGAGGAGGACCATGGCAGGGGCGATGCTGGGGGTTGGCGTCGAAGTCGAACTTGCGCAGGGACTTGTCGCGAGGGAAGCCAGCTGCCTTGATACGCCGCTCGGACCGGCGGCGGGCCCGGTCGTCGCACTCGGCCAGGAGAAGCTCGGAGAGGAAGCCGGGGTAGGACATCGGCTCGCGGCCGGCGGTTTCGGCGAGCTCGGGGAACCGGGACCGGATGGTGGGCAGCCTCAGCATCCGGCATGCCTGGTCGATCGCGGCCGAGCGGCCTGCCCGGTGAGTCCTCGCCGGCGGGGCATGGACACGCTGTTCTCCTTCAGGGTGTGGGGCGGTCGCGGCGGAGCCGCAGGAGCTGGTCGTAGTGGGCTGTGCAAAGCCCGACCCGTCAGAGCGGCTAAGTGCTGTCCCGTAACTGCTGTTCATCTCCGGCGGGAGACAGCCCGCGGCGGATCAGCAGAAGATGAGCTCGGCTTCCTTCTCCAAGCAGTACTTCATGACGGTGACCAGTTGACGCACGTCGTCGACGCGTCGCTCAAGGACGGGGTCCCCGTCCTCGTGCTGCCGCTGGTCGGTGATCGCCTCCAGCCTGGGCAGCATGGCCGCGCATTGTGCGGGCGCGAGAGAGCCGTCGTCGTCTGGATGGTCGAGCAGCGGTGCCAGCGTGGTGGAGACGCTGCTCCACACGCGGTCCCCACCGAATCCGGTCATCTCCGCAAGGGTGAAACCCTCCGCCTGGGCCAGCCACTCCCTGAACATGTGGAAGCCGGTATAGGACCAGGAGACGTCTGGGCTGGTCGCGTCATCGTCTCCGGGGGAGAGCATGAGCCCCATCCTGTTCCTCCTTGCTTGCCCGATGCCCAGGATCAGTCGCGGGGAGACATGGCGGCAACTGAAATGATCCGTCGTATGGCTGGTGCGATCCCAGCGTCGGAGTCCTCGTGGACAGCCCCGTTCACCGGGCCGAGCCCGCGCGCCTTGCCGAGCTGATGACGGTTCTGCGGCGCGAAGGCGCAGACGCGTTCCGCAGGGACCGGCCGTGGAGCCCCGCCGGGACCGCTCTGCCCCGACCGCTGTCGCCGGGGACCTGCCGTCTAGGGTCCGGGCATGACCTCGCAGACTTATCTCTCGGAGCTGTTCTCGCTGGACGGACGGACCGCCGTGGTGACCGGCGGCAGTTCCGGCATCGGCCGTGCCATCGCCGGAGCCCTCGCGCGTGCGGGGGCGAGCGTCGTGGTCGTGGCGCGCACAAAGGAGGAACTGGTCTCGACGGTCGGCGAGTTGGCGGCCGACGGCTGCCGGTCCGCCTGGGTGAGCGCCGACCTGGGCACCCGCGAGGGCGTGCGGGCAGCGGCCGAGGAGGCGTCGGAGGCATTCGGGGAGCCCGACATCCTCGTCAACTCCGCCGGCGTCAACCTGCGGCCCCCGCTGGACGAGCTGGGCGAGGAGGTGTGGGACACCACGATGGCGGTGAACCTGGAGGCGCCCTATCTGCTGGGGCAGCGGTTCGGGCCCCGCATGGCGGAGCGGGGTTTCGGGCGGATCATCCACATCACCTCCCAGCAGGCGCACAGGGCGTTCGTCCAGAGCGGCGCCTACGGCGTCTCCAAAGGGGCGCTGGAGTCACTGGCCCGGTCGCAGGCCGAGGCCTGGTCGCCGTATGGCGTCACCTGCAACACCCTTGTGCCGGGGTTCGTCATGACGCCGCTCAACGCACGGCTGTCGTCCGATCCCGAGAGGGCAGCGGCGCTGGCCGCGCGCACGATGGTGGGACGCAACGGTCTGGCAGAGGACTTCGCGGGCGCAGCGGTGTTCCTGGCGAGCCGGGCCTCCGCCTATGTCACAGGGCAGGCGGTCTTCGTCGACGGCGGGTTCTCCGTTCACTGAGCCGGCACCGGGGCGCCCACTCACCGAGAGGGCCCCGGCGATCCCGCACGGGTGAATGGCCAGGCCCGTGTGGATTGGGCGGTGTCCAGCGGCCGGCCCTGCCCATGCCGAGGTCCGGGTGTCAGCTGCCGCCTCCTGCGCGGCCGGTCACCCCGTGACAGACGGCAAACCCCCGGCCGGATCAGCAGAACCCCGGCTCAATGCACCCCGCTGACACCACCCCACACGCTCACACGTGCACAGCGATGGCGATCTTGCCACGTGGGCGTCCGCGGCCCTCGCCGGCGGAGCCGCCTTCCAACAGCGTGTGCGCCTGTGCGATGTCGGCCAGCGGTAGCACGGTGCCGATCACCGGCCGGAGTTTGCCCTGGTCGACCAGCCGGCCGAGGGCCGCGAGCTTCGCCCGGCCGGGGCTGACGAAGAGGAAGTGGTAGGTCGCGTTCACGCCCCACGCGGCGAGCAGGTTCTGAGGTTCGGGGATGTCCACGATGGACACCACGCGGCCTCGGTCGGCGAGGACCTCCGGGCTGCGGGCGAGGGTGTCCCCGCCCACCGTGTCCAGCACGACGTCCACCCCACCCAGCGCGCGGACCTGCGGCACGTAGTCACCGGCCGAGAAGTCGATCGCGATGTCGGCTCCCAGTCCGGTGACGAACTCGTGATCCCTTGCCCGCGCGGTGGTCACCACCTCGGCTCCCAGCGCGCCGGCGACCTGGATCGCGGCCGAGCCGACCCCGCCCGCTCCACCGTGCACCAGGACCCGTTCCCCGACCCGCACCCCGGCGCGTTCGACCAGCGCCTCCCACACCGTCACGCCCACGAGCGCGAGACCGGCGGCCTCGACGTGCGACAACCGTGCGGGCTTGCGGGCAACCAGGGCCTGGTCGACCACGTGGAACTCGGCGTAGGTTCCCTGCCCGGCGAACACCGGCGCCAGGTACCAGACCTCGTCGCCCGGCTGGAAGTCGCCTGCCCCGGGGCCGCTCTCGACCACCACGCCGGACACGTCATTACCGATCACCGCAGGCAGCGCCACCTGGTCGCGGTAGTCGCCGCGCCGGGTCTGCAGGTCCAGAGGGTTCACGGACGTGGCCAGCACGCGCACCAGCACCTGCCCGGGTCCGGGAGCGGGTCTTGGAAGCTCCCGGGTGGCGAACGCGGTGTCCGCGTCACCGAAGCGGACGAGTTCCATCACACGCATCGAAGTCGACATGCGGTGAACTTAGATCGAGATATCGCGAATCGTCAATATGTACATGCGTTACGATCACGGCGTGTTTTCGGAGGCGGAGTTGCTGGCTGTGTTCCGGGCCCTGTCCAACCCGGCCCGCCGCCAGATGCTGGTGTGGCTCAAGGAGCCGATGAGTTTCCCCGGCCAGGAGCCCGGCGACGTCGAGATCGGTGTCTGCGTGACCGACATCCAGCAGCGCGCGGGCCTGGGGCAGTCAACCACCTCGCAGTACCTCGCCATGCTGCGGCAAGCAGGGCTGGTGGTCGCCACCCGGCGGGGCAAATGGACCTACTACCGCCGCGACGAGACGAACATCGCCCGCCTCCTGGAGACCCTGCGCGACGTGTTCTAGTGCCGCATCAGCCAACGTTCGCCCTGTAGCGCCGCGCCATCTGAAGGACGTGGCCGCAGGAGGGAGAAAGCCACGCCAACTCCGAAGGCCGGGACGCTCCATGGCCACCGAAACGGTCATGAGGCCAGCAGCCACCGTCCGTGGAGCCGGCGGAGGCGGGGCCGAGGATCGGAGGACTGGCGGTGGTGTGTCCGTGGTGAGGCTTTCGCCGTCCTGGGCCGCTCAGGCCCTGTCCGGTCCCAGGGCGTGTCCCGAGGAACGGGAGAGGAACGGGAGAGGAACGGGAACGGCTCCGGCACCGCTCTTCGGTCTGTTCGCCAAGACCGTCATCGACGCCGAGGTCACCGGGCACGGCATCCCGTCTCCCGGCTTCGATGACGGCACTTTGCTCAGCGTCGGTCCGGATCCAGGCTACAAGTCCTGGAGCCTGACAGGCACAGGAGCGGGAGCCACCCTGGCCGGCACGGGCGGCGGAACCGGCTGACAGCGCCGGCTACCGGCGGCCCCTGCGGTCCTTTGCCGTGCGGCCCGGTGGAGGGTTGCCGGGGTCGGGGTCTTCCGTGCCGGCGGGCCCTCATGTGGTGTGGCTCGTGCGGTGTCATGCCTGCCGGTCCGGTATCCAGCTGCCGTGGACTCCGGCGGGAACCCGACGCGGCATCTCCACGGTGGCTGCCCGGGTCAGGTCCCGGGCGTTCAGGACCAGCAGTTCCGATCCCCGGGTGGTGCCGTGGGACACCAGTGACAGGAGCCATCCGGCGTCTTCTTCCGTGCCGGGCCCGGCTTCGGCGGGTACGAAGACCGCTTCGCCCGGTGAGGAGTCTTCTCCGGTGCCGTACGACCGTGAGGTGCCCGAGAGGGTGTCGTACTTCATGATGGCGCCGTCGGTGACCGTGCAGAGGTACCGGCTGGGGCGCCCGGTCAGATCGTCGTTGATGGTGGGCAGTTCCACGCCCCGGTCGTCGAGGGCCTGTTCGCTGGCTGTGCCCGTGGCCGGGTCGAGGTGCCAGCGGTGTATCCGGCCGCCCTGGGTCTCCCCCAGTGTCCATCCGGTGCCGGCCACCGGGTTGTCGACATGGCCGCCCATCGTCTGCCACATGGCGTCGAACGCCGAACGGGAGTAGCAGACCGCGTCCAGGACGATCCGTCCTGCCGTGTCCTCGTGGGCGTTGCCGACGTGGAAGATGTAGCAGGGGTCGATGTCGGACCACCGCACGTCGCTTGTGCCGTCGCGGCGCATCAGGCCCAGCCGGGCGCCGTAGGCGTCGTCCCAGCGCAGCGGCATGCCTCCGCCGGCCAGCCGGAGGTCGAAGACGACGGGGAGGTCGAGCCAGACGACGTAGTTCTCGGTGATGGCGAAGTCGTGCATCATCGTGCCCGCCGGGACCGCTACGTCCCGGCTCTCCACCAGTTCTCCCGCGGCTGACAGCCGGTGGTAGGTGAGGTACGGGGGCCTGGCGCCGTAGCCGAAGAAGAGGAGTTCGCCGGTGGCCGGGTCCTCCTTGGGGTGGGCTGTCATGGCGGTGGTGAGCCGGCCGCCGAAGTCGCAGGGGCCGGCCGTCTCCAGTTCACCGGTGACCTCGTAGGGCAGGCCGTTCTCGACCAGGGCGAGGAGTCTGCCGGCGTGTGGGATCACGTGGGTGTTGGCGCCTACCGCGGAGAGGTCGACGGTTCCGTCCGCGCGCGCGTAGGGTGCGCCCGCGAGTTTGCTGGTGCGTACCCAGCGGTTGCGGTACCACTCGGCGCGGCCGTCGCGCAGCCGGACGCCGTGCAGCACGCCGTGGCCGGTGAACAGGTGCCCGGGGTCTTCGCCGGGGCGGGCGCTGGGGCCGTTGCGCAGGTAGCGGCCGTTCAGTTCGGGCGGCAGGGTGCCGGTGACCTTGAGGCCGAAGCCTTCGGTCTCGTCGGCTACCGGGGCGTAGTGCCCGAAGAGGTAGGGCGGGTTGCCCGGTTCGGTGGTGTTCCGCGTGGTGGGCGTCATGGTTCCTTCTTGTCGGGAGTCGGGCTGCCGCCGGTGTGCTGTTACGGGGTGTGCGGGTGGATGCGTGGTGGGGCGGGAGGGGTGTGGTGGTGTGTCAGGCGAGCGCACCGAGTGAGTTGCCGGCGGAGTTGTGTTTGAGGCCGCGGCGGGGCGCGGGCAGGAAGGCCACGGCGAGGAAGGTGGCGGCCGCGCCTGTGGCCGAGAGCCAGGGCAGGGCGCCGGCGGTGGCGGCGGCCTGTGCCTGGTGCGGTCCGTGGCTCATGTCGCCGGCGAGGGTGTCGGCGTAGAGGGTGCCGGCGACGGCCAGGGCTATGGAGCCGCCGATCTGGCGGAAGAAGGTGATGTTGGAGCTGGCGGTGCCGATGTCGGCGGGGTCGACGGTCGCCTGGATGACGAGGTTGAGGCCGGAGAGCATGGGGCCGATGCCCAGACCGATGAGGATCATCCAGGCCGACATCGTCCACGGGCCGGTGTCCAGGGTGAGTTGGGTGAACAGCAGGGAGCCCGCGGCGGCCAGGACGGCCGCGCCGAGCAGCCAGGGCCTGTAGCGGCCCGTGCCGCTGATCAGCGTGCCGGCGAGGAGGCTGCCGGCCACCATGGCGATCATGAGGGGGTAGAGGAGCAGGCCGCTGGAACTGGCGGTGTGGCCGAGTGCTTCCTGGAAGAAGCGGGGCAGGAACACCACGGACACGAAGAGGCAGAACGCGGAGAAGAACGAGGCGGTGTTGGCCAGGGTGTAGGCGCGGTTGGCGAACAGGCCCATCGGCATGATCGGCTGGGCGGCCCGTTTCTCGATCATGACGAACGGCACCATGAGGACGAGTGCGAGCAGGATGGGGCCGGTGACCACGGTGTCCGTCCGGGTGTGGCCGTCGGTGCCTTTCATGGTCAGTCCGGTCAGGAGGGAGCTGATCCCGGGCCGTGAGCACGCCGATGCCCGCGTAGTCGGGGCGTGCGCCGTTGCGCCGTGAGGAAGTCGCGCTGCTCGCCGGAGTCAGCTCCGACTACTACATCAGGCTGGAACAGGGGCGCGAGGACAGTCCGTCTCCGCAGGTGGTCGAGGCCGTGGCGCAGGCGCTGAAACTGGACGCGGAAGCCGCCGGCCATCTCAACCGCCTCTGCCTCACCGTCTCGCAGCGGCCGCGGGACGGGGCGAAGCGGGGGTCGGCGAAAAACTGCTGCGGCTGATGGACGGGTGGGAGCACACCCCGGCCTTCGTCGTCGGCCCCGCCCTCGACATCATGGCGGCCAACTCCCTTGCCGAGGCCCTCCACAGCGGGTTCGGCCGGTTCGGCAATCTCGCCCGCATGGTGTTCGCCGACCCGGCCGGACGCGAGTTCTACCAGGAATGGGAGCGGGCCGCGCACTCCTGTGTCGCGGGATCAGGGCGGCCTACGGCCACGATCCCGAATCGGCGCGCATCGCCGGTGTGGTGGCGGAACTGTCGGCCCGGAGCGAGGAGTTCGCCGCGCTCTGGCAGACGCACGAGGTCAAGAGCAAGTCCCAGGAGAGCAAGCACCTGAAGCATCCTCAGGTCGGGTACCTGTACATCGAGTGCGCGGCGTTCACGGTCAACGGGGCTCCGCACCAGCAGCTGGTGGTCTATCAGGCCGGGGCGGGGGCGCCGGTGGCCGGCCCGGCAGAGGACCGGTAGCGGCGCGCGTACGGGTCCGGGTGGCCGCGGCGGCGGGTCAGCGGCCGTCGGGGGCCGTGTCCCCGCCGCGGTCCGGGGCGGGGACACGGCGGGATGGGCCGGACCACTGGAGGAGGAAGCCCAGCGCATCGCGGGACTTCGCGTCGTGCGCGGTGTAGGCGGCCAGCAGCTGGTCGGCGTGGGTGTCGACGGAGAGCTGCTGGACGTCCATGGTCAGGTCGCCTGCCGTGGGGTGGCGGAGGAGCTTGGTCAGCTGCCGGGCTCCGGCGACGTGGTAGTCGGCCCACCAGGTACGGAAGTCGGCGGAGTTCTCGTTCAGTTCGGCGATCAGGGCGTTGAGGTCCGGGTCGTCGGGGTGCCGGCCGGACTCCATGCGCAGGACCGCGACGCACTCGCGGGCCACCGCCGGCCATTCGGCGTACAGCGACCGGTAGGCGTCGTCGAGGAAGGTCAGGCGGATGATGTTGCGCCGGGCCGGGGGCAGCGCGCCGAAGTCGGTGAGCAGGGCGGCCGCCCCGCGGTTCCAGGCCAGGACGTCCATACGCCGGTGGATGATCATCGCCGGGACGTCGTGCATGTCGTCCAGGAGCTGTCGCAGGCGCGGGGCCACCTCCGGCCGTCCCGGTGCGCGGGCGGCCCTGTGCGGGGAGATGTCGGCGAGGCCGAAGAGATAGGTGCGCTCGTCCGGCGTCATCTGCAGGGCGTCCGCCAGAGCGTCCAGGACGGCGCGGGAGACCCTGCGGGTGCGTCCCTGTTCGAGCCGGACGATGTAGTCGAAGCTCACATGGGCGAGTTGCGCCAGCTCTTCCCTGCGCAGCCCCGGTACGCGGCGCAGCCCGCCGTAGTGGGGCAGCCCGGCCTGGCGCGGGTCGAGGCCGGCACGCCGGGTACGGAGGAATTCGCCCAGTTCGTTGCCGTCGGCGGGTTCACGGCGGTGGTCCATATGGCCAGTCTCCTCCGGGACGCGGCGGGGTGCCTGGTACCGCGCTCCACAGGCAGAGTCCTCCCTGGCACCGGGGGCCCGGCGGCGTGGAGGGTCGGGTGTGTGGCCACGGCGGTCACCGGGTACCGCGGTCCCGTTTCCCACCGAGTTGGAGCACCGCTCATGCGTACCGATGTGACGTTCGACAGTGCCGGTCTCGCGCTTGCCGGACACCTCTACACGCCCGACGCGCCCGCTGCCGGGCCGCGTCCGGCGGTCGTCGTGTCGCACCCGATGACCGGCGTGAAGGAGCAGACCGCCGGCCTCTACGCCGCGCGGCTGGCCCGGGCGGGTTTCGTGGCCCTGGCCTTCGACGCGGCCCACTGGGGCGCGAGTGAGGGTTTGCCGCGTTTTCTGGAGGATCCCTCGCGGCGGGTCGAGGACATCAAGAACGCCGTCACCTTCCTCAGTGTCCGCGACGAGGTCGACCCCGGGCGGATCGGCGCGCTCGGCATCTGCGCCTCGGGCGGCTACGTCATCCCGGCCGCCGCGACCGATCACCGGATCAGGGCTGTCGCGACCGTCAGCGCGGCCGACGAGGGTGCCTGGTTCCGCGACGGGCTCGGCGGCACCCAGACGCCCGGCGAACTGGGAGCGATGCTGGACCTGTCCGCCGCGGCGCGTACCGAGGAGGCACGCGGCGGCGCGGTCCGCAGGCAGCAGATCCATCCCGGGAGCGCGCCCGAGCGCGGTGAGGTGAAGAAGAGCCTGACCCGGCACATCCACGAGGGCTGGGAGTACTACCGCACCGAGCGGGCCCACCATCCCCGTACGGAGAACTGGTTCGCGCTGCGCAGTCTGGACCTGCTCACCCAGTTCGACGCGTTCGGGCTGATCGCGCTCATCGCGCCGCGCCCGCTGCTGATGATCGCCGGGACCGAGGCGGTCTCCGACTACTTCAGTGTCGCGGCGATGGAGAAGGCGCGTGACCCCAAGGAGCTGTTCTGGATCGAGGGCGCCGACCACGTCGACCTCTACGACAGGGACGAGTACGTCACGTTGGCAGTCGGGAAGCTCACCGGCTTCTTCGCCGGGGGGCTCGGGGCGCCCGGGGCCGTGGCGGCCTGACACCGCCCCGGGGCCGGTTCTCCCGTGCGGGCCGGGCCCGCACGGGATCCCGCGCCGGCCGCAGCCCGTGGGCGCCTTCCCGGTGACGCGTCAGCGGGAAGGTCCGTAAAGGCGAACCGCGCGAGGCGGCGCGGGAACTCGCGGCCGGGTGATGAGGCGGATCAGCGGATTCCGGTGACCCGGTGCTCCTTCAGGGCGGCGCAGTTGGAGTTCTCCACCGACACGTACACGTTGTTGATGCTGCCGCCCCAGCTCACGCAGTGGCCCTTGCCGTAGACGTAGGCCGGCCCCGCGTACGACGTGTAGTCGCCGGAGTCCCCGGCCCACTCGTCGCTGTCGGGGACGTAGATGTACGCGGACACGTACGTGGCCGCGCCGGGGTTGGCGCGGATGGTCGCGACGCAGTTCTTGCCGTTCTTGGAGTTGTACGTCAGGTACACGGTGCCCAGTGAGCCGACGGGCGCCGAGTTCACGGTCTTGTAGGCGCTGCCGCAGACGCCCTGCGGTGTGACGTTGGGTGCGGCGGAGGCGGTGGTGCTGAACGCGGTCGCGGCGCCCGTCGCCAGCGCGGTCAACGCCCCGACAGTCGCCACATTACGTGCGATTCTCATATTTCCCCCTTGTGTCCCCGGGAGTGGTTTGCTCCCACGTGATGTGACCCGCGAACGGCACGGATGGTTGTGCCCGGTTCCGCACGGGAGTGGGAGCGGCTGCCTCCCCCCGGGAGGCGCGGGGGGCTTACAGGTCGAACTCGATGTGCTCCAGGTCGGTGTACTCGACGAGCAGTCCGGCGGCGCGGCGGCCGCCGTCCTTGAAGTAGATCTCCTGGAGCGCTTCGGCGGCGATCTGCCGCAACTGCTGGTCCGGGGCGCCTTGTTCCTGTGCGGTGAAGAGGCGGGCGGCGTAGTGGGGCGGGAGGGCGACGGTGAGGTGCCGCAGGCGGGCGTCGTCGGTGGTGCCGGGGGCGGCGGTGTAGCCGAGGCGGGCGCGGGTGTCGATGACGATGCCGCCGCTGGTGGCCGCCGTCTGTCTGGCCTTCGCCCTGATCTGCGGCTGCCAGCGTTTGGCCACCTCGCGCTCCAGGCGGGCCGCGAGGTCTTTGCGGGGTTTTCTGATCTGTTCCCTCACATACCGTTCGACGGTGCGCTGGGAGACTCCGAGCAGGCCGGCGACCGCGCGGGTGCCTTTGAGCTGTCTGACGAGGTAGCGCATCCGGGCGCCGGCTGTTTTGGGGATGGGGCGGGTGAAGGCGCGTTGGACGGCTTTGTCGAGGCTGTCCGCGAACATGCTCATCGGCTATTCCCCGCTGTCCTCGGCGGTGACACGGCCGTCCTTGATGTAGCGGGCGAGGTTGAGTTCGCCTCCGTGTTCCTCGCGTACGCCTTCGGCCCACAGGGTGGTCCGGGTGCCCTCGTGCTTGACCATTCCCGGGCTCACGCCGAGGCGGAAGCCTCCCGGCAGGGGCTTGCCGTCGCGGTAGGGCAGGAAGTCCAGCGGGGACGGTCCGTCGGCCGTGTAGACCGCGCAGTCGGAGAGGACCGCGACGGGGAACTGGCCTGTGGCGGCGGCGTGTTTGAGCATTTTGCGGTGCATGTTGACGCGGGTTCTGGAGATGACGGCGGCGCGGATGTCGGGGCGCCAGGTCGGGCGGCCGAGGGCGGGCCAGGGCTCGCCGGGGCGCCAGCCGCCGCCGCGGGGGCGTTCGCGGAGCTTGCCGATACCGCCCTTCACGGTCGCTTTCACCGCCGACAGGACGATCGCCAGGTGCGGGTCGCGCTGCCGGCAGCCGTCCATCGCTGTCAGGAACTCCTGCGGGGACAGGCCGGCGGTGACGCCGAGGTCGGCCATCGTCGCGACGTACGCGTCGCGCAGCCGCTGGTACCAGCCGTCCAGGAAGCGGCCGTTCTCGTAGCGGACGTACGCCTCTGCCGGTTCGACGTCGTAGCCGAGCTCCACCGCGTACGCCACCGTCGGTGTCGCGTACCAGGCCGGGCCCTCGGGCCGGTTGCCGCGGGGGGTGAACGGGGACGGCAGGCGCGGGTCGAGTTCGACGTGGGAGAGGTCGACCAGCCAGGAGCCGGGCAGTTTCGGGTCGAACGCGGGGCGCTGGACGTGTGCGGGGGCGCCGAGGCCGACGATCGCGCCGTTCGCCCCCGCGGCGAAGGCCATGTTGACGTCGATGCCGACCAGGTGGCGCTGGAGGCACTCGTCATCGGTGAGCGGGCGGGACCAGTCGTACGCCTCCTCGACCAGCGTCTCGGCCGGGGTGCGCTGGTGGAAGCGCGGCAGGCCGGCCAGGAGCGGGTGGCCGTCCGGCGCTTCGCACGGCGCGCACTCCACCGCGTGTTTACCGAGGGAGCCGGGGTTGTGCTCGCTGTGGCGTCTGCCCGTCGCGTCCGGCTCGCTCGCCCGTGTGGGCGGGTGCAGTGACGTCATCAGCTCCAGGCCGGTCACGGCGGTGGAGCCGCAGGGAGTCGCGACGCGGGTCGCGTAGGTGCCCAGCAGGCGGGCGAGTTCGGCCGGCGCCAGCAGGGCGGCGTTGCCCCAGTGCCGGGTGTCGAGTGCGTTCCAGGAGGGGACGCACAGCTGGACGCACTCGCGCCGGGCGCCCTGTGCCGGGCGGTAGATCCTCGCCCAGGGGCCGAAGCCCCGCTTCGTGAGCTGCCAGTGCGCCGTGTCAGCTGCTTGTGGACCTTGTGTCCCTCCGGCAGCCGGCCGGACAGCCGTTCCTGGTCGCTCAGCCGTGCCGGCAGCCCGTAGCGCTCGCACGCGGACTCGGTGAGCACGAGCAGCGGGTCGGCGTCCCGCCCGCTGGGGTGGAGCCGGGGCGCGCCGAGCCGTGCCTCGGTGAGAGCCCAGCCGATCAGGGCGGGGAGGGACGTGGCGGGTACGTCCAGGACCAGGCCGCCGGCGCAGTACGCCGACACCTGCCCGTCGTCGCTGTCGATGACGGCGAGCGGCCCGTTCTCGAACCGCGGGTCCGCGACGGCGGGTGGCGTGGCCGGTTTCGCCGCGGTTTTCTTCCCGGCCGGGCGACGTGGCGCCGGGGAGGGGCCCGGCGTGTCCGTGGGACGGGCGGGGGCGGGTGGCGTGGGGCGCACGGCGGTGACGGGGGCGCGGGTGGCGGCTGCCGGGGCGGTCGCGGGGGCGGGCAGTGCGGTGCGGGGGGCGGGCCCGGCTGTCCGCGGGGGCGGGGTGGCGGGGGCGGCGGCGGGCTCCGGTCTCACCGGCTGGGGTGCGGGGGCGGCGGGGTACAGCTCGGCGAGTTTGTCCAGCAGCCGGGCGTAGGCCTCGCGCTGCGGCGGGCGCGGTTCCGTCCTGCCGTTCTCCCAGCTCACCACGGTCGCGCGGCGCACGTCCAGCGCGGCGGCGACCTGCTCCTGGGTCAGGCCGTGTGCCTTGCGCAGCCGTTCCCGTTCCCCGGGGGGCGGCAGGGGGGCATGACCCGCGATGAGGGCATCGACGGCGTCGAACAGCTCGGACATGGAAGACCTCCCCGGTCACGCGCCGACCCTACCCCCAACACCCCCGCGAACCTTACTTCCTGAGTTCTTCGTCAGGTCTTTTCGCGTACTTTCCGTTCGGGGGTGGTCTCGTTCCCGGTCCGCGCCCTTCTTCCCCGGCGGCCGGCGGTGGCCGGCCGCCGGGGAAGACCCGCACCTCCCGGAGCCGCGCGGGGCTGGACCCCGGCGGATGGGGGACGCGGTCCGCGGCGGGTGCGTGCGGGGCGTCCCGGTGTGTCCGGGCCGGCCGGCCTCCCTGATTTCCCGCAGGTCTCCTCAAGCGGGATTCGAGCCGGATTCGAGGGGGATTCAAGTGGAATTGAAGCGGGTCCCGACTCGGCCTCCGGTGTTCTCGGAGCGGGTTCCGGGGAATAATTCGGGGTTCCGTTGATCCCGCTCCGAGAATTGCTGTTCCGTCAGATACGGAAAGAGGTTTCCGTATCGGCCGGTCAGCCGGTCTTCCTCCGGATGTACCGCTTCTTGCCCGCCGGTCCGCTCATGCCTTTGACCTTCATACGGCCCTCTTCGTGGGCGTGTTGGGCCTGGCGCATGTTGTTCTTGCGTTCGAGCGCCTCACGGAATTTGTCGCGGGCCGACCCCTCGTCGGCGTTGTTCGCCGGTGTCTCTGCCATATGTATCTCCTTGGTTGTTGGGGCGACGCAACCAGCCTGGCGCAAAATCGCGGATCGGGCGAGGCCGGGTTTCGGACGGAAAAGCGGTATCGGCAGGTCCTGGACGCGGGGCAGGGTGGCCGTCGCTTACGCCAGTCTGAATTCGTTGTCGATGGCCTCGAACAGTTCCTCGTCGGTGACCGAGTCGAGTGCGGCGTCGTCCGGGCCGAGGAGCGGCGCGTCCGCCTTCCGCCACTCGGCCAGTACGGCTTCCAGCCGGGCGGTGATCCTCGACCGGTCGTCGGGGTCCGCCGCGGTCGTGGCGAGTGACGCCCGCAGCCGGTCGATGTCGCCCAGCAACGGCAGCACCGCGGTGACCGGTTCGGCGCCCGCGCCGGCCTCCTCCTGCGACGGGAACAGGCTCAGCAGGCGGCGGACCAGCGCGTCGGGGGTCGGGTGGTCGAACACGACCGTGGCCGGCAGCCGCCGGCCGGTCGCCTTGTGCACCCGGTTGCGCAGCTCGACCGAGGTCAGCGAGTCGAACCCGAGGGACTTGAAGGTGGCCGACGGGGGCACCGCCTCCGGTGAGTTGTGGCCGAGGACGGCCGCGACCTGGAACCGGACGAGGTCCAGGAGGTGGCCGTGGCGGCGCCCCGGGGGCAGGGCGGCGAGCCGGTCCGCCGGGTCATCCCCGCTCCCGGCGCTCTCGCGCACGGCCGGGCGGGCGGGCCGCACCAGCTCGCGCAGCACCGGCTGCACGGCGTCCGCGGCCCGGGTGTTCAGGCGCATCGGCACCACGACCGGGACGGCGCTGTCCCAGGCGGTGTCGAACAGGGCCAGGCCGTCCTCGTCGGACAGCGCGAGCAGACCGCCGCGCGACAGCCGCTCGGCGTCCGCGCCGGTGAGGGTCTCGCCCATCCCGCCGCGGTTCGCCCACAGCCCCCACGCGAGCGACGTCCCGGCCAGCCCGGCGGCCCGGCGCCGCGTCATGAGCGCGTCCAGGTAGGTGTTCGCCGCCGCGTAGTTCGCCTGCCCCGCACCGCCGAGCACACCCGACACCGAGGAGAAGACCACGAACATGGCCAGATCCCGCCCGCGGGTCAGCTCGTCGAGATGGGTCGCGGCGTCCACCTTGGGCCGCAGCACCCGCTCAAGCCGGGCCCCGTCCAGCGTCTCGACCACCCCGTCGTCCAGCGTCCCCGCGGCGTGCACGATCCCGGTCAGCTCGTCACCCGCCCGGGTCACCAGCTCGGCCACGGCGGCGCGGTCGGCGACGTCACAGACCGCGACGTGCGCCGTCGCGCCCAGCTCCGCCAGGCGTTTCGCCGTCTCCCGCAGTGCCGTCTCGCGACGGCCCGCCAGCACCAGCCGCCGTATCCCGTGCGCGGCCACCAGGCGTTCGGCCACCAGCCCGCCCAGTGCCCCCGAGGCGCCGGTCACCAGCACGACCCCGTCGCCCGGCTCTCGCGGAATCCGCAGTACCACCTTGCCGGTGTGACGGGCCCGGCTGACGAACCGGAAGGCCTCCGGCGCCCGCCGGACGTCCCACACCCGGACCGGCGGCAGCCGCAGCACCCCGCGCGCGAACAGGTCCATCACGGCGCCGAACAGTCCGGCGATGCGGTCGGGGCCTGCGTCCATCAGGTCGAAGGCCCGGTACGACACGTCCGGCCGCACCGAGGTGCGCAGGTCGTTCTTGCCCATCTCGATGAACCGGCCGCCTGTGCCGAGCAGCCGGAGCGAGGCGTCCAGCGCTTCGCCGGTCAGCGAGTTGAGTACGACGTCGACCCCGCGGCCGCCGGTGACGGCGCCGAACGCGGCCTCGAAGCCGGTGGTCCGGGAGGAGGCGATCCGGTCCTCCGGCAGGCCCATCTCCCCCACGGCCCGCTGTTTGGCGGGAGAGGCGGTGGCGAACACCTCCGCGCCCAGGTGCCGTGCCAGCTGCACCGCGGCCATGCCGACCCCGCCCGCGGCGGAATGGATGAGCACCTTCTCGCCCGCCCGCAGCCCGGCGAGATCGACCAGTGCGTAGTAGGCGGTCAGGTACACGATCGGTACGGACGCGGCCTCGGTGAACGACCAGTCCTCCGGAATACGGGTCAGCAGCCGCTGGTCGGTGACGGCCACCGGTCCGAACGCGCCCTCGAACACTCCGGTCACCCGGTCGCCGGCACGCAGCCCGGCGACCCCGGGGCCGACCGCGGTGACCACGCCGGCGGCCTCGGCTCCCAGCTGTCCGGCCGGGCCGGGGTACTGCCCCAGTGCTGTCAGCACATCGCGGAAGTTGAGGCCGGCGGCCCGCACGGAGATACGGACCTGTCCCGCTGCCGGCGTGCCGGCCTGCGGGGCCGGCGCGAGAACGAGGTTCTCCAGGGTGCCCGGCTCGGTCACGGCGAGCCGCCAGGCCGGCCCGGGCGGCGGTACCAGCGTGCCGGAGCCGGCCGCCCGGCCCAGCCTCGGTACCAGCAGGGCACCGGCACGCACCGCCACCTGTGGCTCGCCGCAGGCCGCGGCGAGCGCCGTCAGCTCCTCTCCCCCGTCCAGGTCCACCAGTACGAAGCGGTCCGGGTTCTCCGTCTGGGCCGAGCGCACGAGCCCCCAGACGGCTGCCTGCGCGAGGTCGCGCACGTCCTCGCCCTGCGACACGGCCACCGCGCCACGGGTGACCAGCACCAGACGTCCGGTGGCCCGTTCCGGTGCGGACAGCCAGTCCTGGATCACGGCCAGGACCTGCGACAGCACCGTGCGCACGGCGGCCGGCCGGTCCGCTTGCCCGGCCGGCACGGACGGCACCCGGTAGAGGACCGGTTCGTCCCCGGCGGAAGGCCCGGCGGGAGGTCCGGCGGGCAGCGGGATCCAGTCGAGCTGGAACAGCGAGCCGAGACCGCCGCCCCCGGGGCGGGTGGCCGGCCTGAGCGTCAGTCCGTCCACCGTGGCCACCGGACTGCCGTCGGGGCCGGCGAGCAGCACGCTGACGGTGCCGGGGCCCGCCGGGCTGATCCGCACGCGCAGGGTGGTGGCGCCGGTGGCGTACAGGCGGACCCCGCTCCAGGAGAACGGCAGGGCGGCCCGCCCGTCTTCCTGTCCGTGCAGGAGGGACGGGTGCAGGGCGGCGTCGAAGAGGGCCGGGTGCAGGGCGAACGCGCCGGCGTCGTCCGTCTCGGGCAGTGCCACCTCCGCGTAGACGTCGGTCTCCGAACGCCAGATCGCGCGTACCCCGCGGAACAGCGGGCCGTAGGCGATCCCGGTCCCGGCGAACCGGTCGTAGAAGCCGTCCAGGTCAACCGGGTGTGCCGCGGCCGGCGGCCAGTTGGTCAGCGGCCGCGGCGGTACGGCGGAGGCGGGGCCGAGCAGGCCGGTGGCGTGCTCGGTCCACGGCCCGTCGGTGCCGTCGGGGCACGAGTGCAGGGTCACGGCGCGCCGTCCGTCCCCGTCCGGGGCGCCGACCCCGATCTGCACCCGTACCGCGCCGTGCTGGGGAAGCGTCAGCGGAGCTGTCAGGGTCAGCTCCTCGATCCGGCCGCAGCCGACCTGGTCGCCGGCGTGAACGGCCCATTCGACCAGTGCGGTGCCGGGCACCGTCACCGAGTCGAACACCACGTGTCCGGCTGTCCAGGGCTGCGTGGCGAGTGACAGCACGCCGGTGCACACCACGCCCGACTCGTCGGGCCGTACGACGGCCGCGCCGAGTACCGGGTGCGTCGAACCGGACAGGCCCCAGGCTGCCGGGTCCCCGCGCCGGGGCGCGGTGCGCGGCCAGTAGCGTTTCCGCTGGAACGCGGTGGTCGGCAGGTCGAGCAGGTGCGCGCCGCGGCCCGCGAACACCGCGGGCCAGTCCACGGCCGTTCCCTCGACGTGCAGGGCGGCGACCGCGGAAAGTACGGATTCGGATTCGGCGCGGCCGCGCCGGGTGGCGGCGACCGCCGTCGCCTCTGCCTGGATATCGGCGACCATGGCGGTGAGGACGGCGTCCGGGCCCAGTTCGAGGAAGCGGCCGACGCCTTCGCCGGCGAGGTGCCGTATCCCGTCGTGGAAGCGGACTGCCGCGCGGACGTGGCGGACCCAGTACGCGGCGGAGGCGATGTCGGGGGTGGGCCGGCCGGTCACGTTCGACACGACCGGGATCCTGGGCTCGGCGTAGTCGATCGTGGCGGCGACGTCGTGGAAGGCGTCCAGCATCGGATCCATCCGGGGCGAGTGGAAAGCATGCGAAACCGGCAGCCGCCGGGTACGGCGGCCTTGCGCCGCCCAGTGCCCGGCCAGTCGCAGAACGTCGGCCTCGTCCCCGGAAACGACCACCGCACGCGGACCGTTGACCGCCGCGACCGCGACACGATCACCGAGACCGGGCACAACCTCCGCCTCACTCGCCTCGACCGCCACCATCGCCCCGCCCCGGGGCAACGCCTGCATCAGCCTCCCCCTCGCCACCACCAGACGAGCCGCATCAGGAAGCGACCACACCCCCGCCACATGAGCCGCCACCAGCTCACCCACCGAATGACCCAGCACGAAATCCGGCCGCACACCCCACGAGGAAACCAACCGGAAAAGAGCGACCTCCATGGCGAACAGACCACACTGAGCGAACACCGTCTCCTCCAGCGACTCCCGGCCACCGAGAACCACCTCGCGAAGAGACTCCCCCAACCCGGCCTCAACCGCGGCACACACCTCATCGAACGCCCCGGCATACACCGGGAACATCTCATACAACTCACGCCCCATACCCGGCCGCTGCGCACCCTGGCCCGAGAACATCATGGCCAGGCGGCCGGGCGAGACGGTGCCGGAGCGGACGCCGGGGGCGGGTTCGTCCGC
This sequence comes from Streptomyces sp. NPDC039430, assembly GCF_055639435.1. Classification (NCBI taxonomy): domain Bacteria; kingdom Bacillati; phylum Actinomycetota; class Actinomycetes; order Kitasatosporales; family Streptomycetaceae; genus Streptomyces; species Streptomyces sp. NPDC039430. The sequence continues at coordinate 107,865 of NZ_JBVKAK010000019.1, forward strand.
GGCGAGGGCGGTGAGTCCGGCGAGCAGTTCCGCGCGTGAACCGCCGACGAGTACCGCCCGGTGCTCAAGTGCGGGGCGCCGGGCCGAGGAGAAGCCGATGTCCGCCGGGTCCCAGCCGGGCGCGGCCGTCATGGCCTCCAGCAGGCGGCGCGCCTGGTGTCGTAGCGCGGGCGCGGTTTTGCCGGACACCGTCACCGGGACGGACGGCAGGGGGCGGGCCTTCGGGGGGACGGCCGCTGCCGGTGGTGCCTGTTCGAGGATCGTGTGGGCGTTGGTGCCGCCGATGCCGAACGAGGACACGCCCGCGCGGCGCGGGCGCCCGGTGGCGGGCCAGGGCCGGGCTTCGGTCAGCAGCTCGACCGCTCCGGTGGTCCAGTCGACGTGTGACGAAGGTGCCGTGATGTGCAGGGTTCGCGGCAGGGTCCCGTGGCGCATCGCCATGACCATCTTGATCACGCCGGCCACGCCGGCGGCGGCCTGGGTATGGCCGATGTTGGACTTGACCGAGCCGAGCCACAGCGGGTTCGTGGTGTCCCGGCCCTGGCCGTAGGCCGCCAGGAGTGCCTGTGCCTCGATGGGGTCACCGAGCTTGGTGCCGGTCCCGTGTGCCTCCACCACGTCCACCTCGGAGGGTCCGAGAGCGGCGGCGGTCAGGGCCTGCCGGATCACCCGCTGCTGCGAGGGGCCGTTCGGCGCGGTCAGTCCGTTGGAGGCGCCGTCGGAGTTGACCGCGCTGCCCCGGACCACCGCCAGCACGGGGTGGTCGTGGCGTCGCGCGTCCGAGAGCCGTTCCACGACGAGCACGCCGATGCCTTCGGACCAGCCGGTGCCGTCGGCGTCGGCGGAGAACGCCTTGCACAGTCCGTCCGGTGCCAGTGCGCCCTGCCGGGCGAACTCGGCGAAGTTGCCGGGTGTGGACATCACGGTCACGCCGCCGGCGAGCGCGAGATCGCATTCACCCGCCTGCAGCGCCCGCACGGCCTGGTGCAGTGCCACCAGCGAGGCGGAGCAGGCGGTATCGGTGGTGACGACCGGGCCCTGCAGTCCGAGTACGTAGGCCACTCGGCCGGGCAGCACGCTGGCCGCGACGCCGGTCATCACGTAACCGTGGACGTCCTCGGCCGCGTCGGCCAGCACCGAGGCGTAGTCCTGGCCGTTCGTCCCGGCGAAGACGCCGGTCCGGCTGCCCTTCAGGGAGAGCGGATCGATGCCGGCCCGTTCCAGCGCTTCCCACGACACCTCCAGGAGCAGGCGCTGCTGCGGGTCCATCGCCAGGGCCTCGCGTGGTGACACGCCGAAGAATCCGGCGTCGAAGTCGGCGGCGTCCTCGATGAATCCGCCCCGGTGCGGCACCGGGCCGGCGGCGGGCTCCCAGCCGCGGTCCCGGGGGAAGTCCGTGATGCCGTTGCCGGCCGCCTGGACCAGCGCCCACAGGTCTTCCGGCGACCGGATGTCCCCGGGGAAGCGGCAGCCCATTCCGACGATGACCACCGGGTCCCCGGGGGTGGCCGCGGCGGGCGGGCCGGGCTGGCCGGCCGGTTGGCCGGGCGGACCGGCCGGTTCGTCCCCGCCGGTCAGCTCGGACCGCAGGAACCCTGCCAGCGCGCCCGGTGAGGGGTGGTCGAACACGACGGTCGAGGGCAGGGGCGTGCCGGTCAGTTCCTGGAGGGCGTTGCGGAGTTCGACGGCTGTCAGCGAGTCGAAGCCCAGGTCGCGGAAGGACGCGGTGGGGTCGATGCCTGCCGCGGAGGCGTGTCCCAGCACCGCCGCGATCTGATCGAGGGTCAGTTTCGTTACGGTCCGGTCCTGTTCGGCCGCGGGGAGTCCGGCGAGCCGGGACGCGAGGGGGTGTGTCCCCGTCGCGGGGGCGGCCGGCCCGGCGGCCTCGGGGAGGTCGCCGAATACCCGGACGGCCCGGGGGGAGCGGACCGTCCGCGTGAACCGCCGCCAGTCCACGTCGGCCACCACGGCGGTCGCCTCGCCGGAGTCGACCGCCTCCCGCAGTGCTTCGAGCGCGGTGGTGCTCGTGATCGTCCGCAGGCCGTCCCGGCGCATCCGTGCCGCGGCTCGTTCGTCCGCGGCCATGCCGCTGCCGGCCCAGGGGCCCCAGGCGATCGAGGTGGCGGTCAGGCCGGCGGCGCGGCGTTGCTCGGCGAGGCCGTCGAGGTGGGCGTTCGCGGCGGCGTAGGCGGCCTGGCCCGCCAGTCCGAAGGTGCCGGAGACCGAGGAGAACAGTACGAAGGCGGCGAGGTCCTGGTGGGCGGTCAGCTCGTGCAGGTTCTGTGCGGCCAGGGCCTTGGGCCGCAGTGCTGTGGCGAGCTGGGCCGGGGTCAGCGCGCCGGCCATGCCGTCGGCGAGCGCGCCCGCGGCGTGGAACACGGCGCACAGCGGCCGGTCTTCGGGGAGACTGCCGAGCAGGCCGGCGAGCGCGGGGCGGTCCGCGGCGTCGCAGGCCGCCACGGTGACTCTGGCGCCGGACCGGGCGAGTTCGGCCTGGAGTCCGGTGGCTCCGGGTGCGGCCGGGCCGCGCCGTCCGGTCAGCAGGAGGTCGCGGACGCCGCCGGCCACCAGCCATCGGGCGAGGTGTCCGCCCAGGGCGCCTGTGCCGCCGGTCACCAGGACGGTGCCCCGCGTCAGGCCGTCGAACAGGCGGCTTTTCGCGGCGGGCCGGGCGCGGGGGGTGCGCACGATCCGGCGGGAGTACACGCCGGATGCCCGGATGGCGAGCTGGTCGTCCTGGGACGCCGGCAGCGAGGCGAGCGGGTGCGCGGTGTTCTCGTCCGGTTCGGCGGGCAGGTCGACGAGTCCGCCCCAGCGCTCGGGGTGTTCCAGCGCGGCTACCCGGCCGTAGCCCCAGAGCTGGGTCTGTGACGGGTTCGGTGCGCTGTCGGTGGTGCCGGTCGACACCGCGCCCTGGGTGGCGCACCACAGCGGTGCGCCGATGTCCGCGTCGCCGAGTGCCTGGACCAGTGCGGTGGTGGCGGCGAGTGCGGCCGGTACCGCGGGTTCGTCCGGCAAGTGGCGTTCGTCCAGTGCCAGCAGGGACAGTACGGCCGTCGGCGGGGTCGGCGCGGTTGTGCGCAGGAGCCGGGCGAGGGCGGGCCGGTCGAGGCGGGTGGTGTCCACGTCGAGTCGGAGTACCTGGCCTCCGTGGTGGGCCAGTGCCTGTTCGACGGTGGTCACGAGGGGGTGGCCGGTGTCCGGGGCGATCAGGAGCCAGTGGTCGCCGGGCGCCGGTGGGGGCAGTGTGGTGCCGGGGCGCCATACGGCGCGGTAGTGCCGGTCGTCCGCCGCGGGTTGCCGGTGTCCGGGCGCGGGTTCGAGCCAGTACCGCTCCCGTTGGAAGGCGTAGGTCGGCAGGTCGGTCACGCGGCCGTGGCCGGCGAGTACGGCCCGCCAGTCGACGGGGGTGCCTTCGGTGTGCAGCCGTGCGACGGCCGCCAGTGCCGTGCCGGTCTCGGGACGGCCCTTGCGGGTGGCCGGGACCGTGATGCTGTCCGGGTCGGTCTGGCGGACCAGTGCGGTGAGTGTGCCGTCGGGGCCGAGTTCGAGGAAGCGGTCGGCGCCCCGCTCGCGCAGGGACTGCACGCCGTCGTGGAAACGGACCGGTTCACGGACATGACGCACCCAGTACTCCGGCGAGACCAGTTCACCGGGACCCGCCGGCCGTCCCGTCAGATTCGACACCACCGGAATCCGCGGCTCGGCGTAGTCGACCGCCGCGGCCACCTCCCGGAAACCGTCCAGCATCGGATCCATCCGGGGCGAGTGGAAAGCATGCGAAACCGGCAACCGCCGGGTACGGCGGCCCTGCGCCGCCCAGTGCCCGGCGATCTCTTCCACCCGGTCCGCGTCACCCGAAACAACCACCGCACGCGGACCGTTGACCGCCGCGACCGCGACACGATCACCGAGACCGGGCACAACCTCCGCCTCACTCGCCTCGACCGCCACCATCGCCCCACCCCGGGGCAACGCCTGCATCAGCCTCCCCCTCGCCACCACCAGACGAGCCGCATCAGGAAGCGACCACACCCCCGCCACATGAGCCGCCACCAGCTCACCCACCGAATGACCCAGCACGAAATCCGGCCGCACACCCCACGAGGAAACCAACCGGAAAAGAGCAACCTCCATGGCGAACAGACCACACTGAGCGAACACCGTCTCCTCCAGCGACTCCCGGCCACCGAGAACCACCTCGCGAAGAGACTCCCCCCACCCGGCCTCAAGCGCGGCACACACCTCATCGAACGCCCCGGCATACACCGGGAACGACTCATACAACTCACGCCCCATACCCGGCCGCTGCGCACCCTGGCCCGAGAACATCATGGCCAGCTTTCCGCCGTCCGCGGCGATGCCGTCGATCGCCGTGGGGTGGGGGCGCTGCTCGGCAGTCGCGCGCAGCCCTTCGATCAGTGCGTCGCGCTGTCCGATGAGGACGGTCCGGTGGCCGAAAGCCGTCCGGGTGGTCGCGAGGGAGTGCGCGATGTCGGCTGTGGGCAGTTCCGGTCGCGCCGTCAGCTTGTCGAGCAGCCGGCGTGCCTGGTCCCGCAGCGCGGACGGGTTCTTGCCGGACAGCAGCCAGGCCGTGGGGGTGGCGCGGTCGGCCGGGGGCTCGGCCGCCGGGGTTTCCGGGGCCTGTTCGATGATGGTGTGGGCGTTGGTCCCGGAGATTCCGAAGGCGGACACCCCGGCCCGGCGCGGGCGTCCGGTGTCCGGCCAGGTCTCGTTGCGGGTCAGCAGCGAGACGGCGCCGGAGTGCCAGTCCACCTTGGGCGACGGCCGGTCCGCGTGCAGGGTTTTCGGCAGGACGCCGTGGCGGATCGCCATGACCATTTTGATCACTCCGGCGATCCCGGCGGCGGCCTGTGTGTGTCCGAGGTTGGATTTCAGCGAGCCCAGCCACAGGTCGCGTTCGCGGTCCTGTCCGTAGGTGGCGAGCAGTGCCTGTGCCTCGATCGGGTCGCCCAGTGCGGTGCCCGTGCCGTGCGCCTCCACGGCGTCCACTTCGGAGGGTTCGAGGCCGGCGGCGGCCAGTGCCTGCCGGATGACGCGCTGCTGGGCGGGGCCGTTGGGTGCGGTCAGTCCGTTCGAGGCGCCGTCGGAGTTCACCGCCGTGCCGCGGATCACCGCCAGGACCGGGTGTCCGTGGCGCCGGGCGTCGGACAGCCGTTCCACCAGGAGCATCCCGGCGCCTTCCGACCAGCCGGTGCCGTCCGCCTCGGCGGAGAAGGGTTTGCACACCCCGTCCGGGGCCAGGCCGCCCTGCCGGCTGAACTCGGTGAACATGCCCGGGGTGGCCATCACCGCGGCTCCGCCGGCCAGTGCCAGGTCGCAGTCGCCGGCGCGCAGTGCCTGGACGGCCAGGTGCAGGCCGACCAGTGAGGAGGAGCACGCCGTGTCCACGGTGATCGCGGGGCCCTCCCACCCGAGGGTGTAGGCGATCCGGCCGGAGGCGGTGCTGCCGGTGGTGCCGGTCAGTACGAAGCCTTCGGCACGGCCGTGGGCCTCGTGCAGGCGTGGGCCGTAGTCCAGTGAGGTGACGCCGACGAAGACCCCGCCGCGTCCGCCGCGCAGGGTGTCCGGGTCGAGGCCGGCCCGTTCGACCGCCTCCCAGGAGGTTTCCAGCAGCAGGCGGTGCTGGGGGTCGAGCGCCGCGGCCTCGCGGGGCGAGATGCCGAAGAATCCGGCGTCGAAGTCGGCGGCGTCGTGCAGGAAGCCGCCGATCCTGGCGTAGGAGGCCCGCGGGTCGGGGTCCCAGCCGCGGTCGGCCGGGAAGGGGGACAGTCCGCTGCCTCCCGAGACGACCAGGTCCCACAGGCCTTCGGGGTCGTTCGCTCCGCCCGGCAGGCGGCAGCTCATGGCGACGACGGCGATCGGCTCGTCGGCCACCGGGGCCGGGGCTGCCAGGGCCGGGGCCGCCGGGGCCGGTTCGCGGGCGTCGTCCTTCCCGGCGAGGTAGCGGGCCAGGGCCGCGGGGGTGGGGTGGTCGAACAGCAGGGTCTGCGGGAGGTCGCGGCCGGTGGCGGAGCTCAGGGTGTTGCGCAGTTCCACGGCGGACAGGGAGTCGAAGCCGAGTTCGGTGAACGGCCAGGTGCGCTGGACCACCGTTCCCGGCGCGTGGCCGAGCACGGCGGCGACATGGGTGTCCACCAGTTCCTGGGGGGTGCGGCTGTCCGTCGTCCCGGTGTCCGCGCTGTGCTGTGCCGTGGGTGTTCGCGGTGCCGGCCGCTGGGTGGTTCCGGTGATCCAGTGGCGCCGGCGCTGGAAGGCGTAGGTGGGCAGCGCGACCCGCCGGGCGTCGCGGCCGGCGAACACCTTGGCCCAGTCGGTCGGGACGCCGTGGGCGTGCAGCTCGCCGATCGCGGTCAGCAGCGCGTGGGGTTCGGGCCGGTCGCGGCGTACGGCGGGGATCACCAGGGCGGGTGGCCGGCCGCCGGCGGTGTTGCGCACGAGTGCGGTGAGTGTGCCGTCGGGGCCGAGTTCGAGGAAGCGGTCGGCGCCCCGCTCGCGCAGGGACTGCACGCCGTCGTGGAAACGGACCGGTTCACGGACATGACGCACCCAGTACTCCGGCGAGACCAGTTCACCGGGACCCGCCGGCCGTCCCGTCAGATTCGACACCACCGGAATCCGCGGCTCGGCGTAGTCGACCGCCGCGGCCACCTCCCGGAAACCGTCCAGCATCGGATCCATCCGGGGCGAGTGGAAAGCATGCGAAACCGGCAACCGCCGGGTACGGCGGCCTTGCGCCGCCCAGTGCCCGGCGATCTCTTCCACCCGGTCCGCGTCACCCGAAACAACCACCGCACGCGGACCGTTGACCGCCGCGACCGCGACACGATCACCGAGACCGGGCACAACCTCCGCCTCACTCGCCTCGACCGCCACCATCGCCCCGCCCCGGGGCAACGCCTGCATCAACCGCCCGCGCGCGGCCACCAGCGCCACCGCGTCGTCCAACGAGAACACCCCGGCGACATGAGCCGCCGCCACCTCACCCACCGAATGCCCCAGCAGAAAATCCGGACGCACACCCCACGACACCATCAGGCGGAAAAGCGCCACCTCAAAAGCGAACAGTCCCGCCTGGGTGAACGCGGTCTCATCCAGCGACCCCGGACCACCGAACACCACCTCACGAAGCGGCCCGCCCGCACACCCGTCGAACCGCCCGCACACCTCGTCGAATGCCCCGGCGAAAACAGGGAACGCGCCGCACAACTCCCTGCCCATGCCCACCCGCTGCGCACCCTGGCCGGAGAACATCATGGCCAGCTTTCCGGCGGTCGCCTCGCCCCGGACCACGCCCGTGGCCACGGTTCCGTCCGCGATCGCGGAAAGGCCGCGGACCGCGGTGGCGCGGTCCTCGGCGACCACCACCGCGCGGTGTTCCAGTGCCGTCCTGGTGGTGGCCAGCGAGAATCCGATGTCCTCGGCGTCGAGTCCGGGATGCTGCCGGACGTGGCCGGCGAGCCGGGCCGCCTGGGCCCGCAGCGCTTCTTCGCTCCGGGCCGAGAGCAGCCAGGGGACGGCGGGGGCGGGGACGGGGGCGGGGCGTGCGGTGGCCGGTTCACGCCGCGGCCGGTGGTCGGCCAGTATCACGTGGCAGTTGGTGCCGCCGAGGCCGAACGAGCTCACCCCGGCGATCAACGGCCGGTCGGGGTGCGGCCAGTCCCCCGGTTCGCGCTGTATCCGCAGTCCCAGTGCGGCCAGGGGAATCCGGGGGTTCGGGGAGTTGAAGTGGAGACTCGGCGGCAGCTGCCGCCGGTGGATGGCGAGTGCGGTCTTGATGAGGCCGACGATGCCGGCGCCGCCCTCCAGATGTCCGACGTTGGTCTTGGCCGAGCCGACGCGCAGGGGTTCACCGTCCGGCCGGCCGAGTTCGGCGCCGAGCGCGGCCGCCTCGACCGGATCGCCCAGCCGTGTGCCGGTGCCGTGCAGTTCGACGTACTGGACTTCCCGTGGCGCCACTTCGGCGCGCTCGCGGGCGAGGCGGAGCACCTCGCGCTGGGCGTCGGCCGCCGGGGTGGTCAGGCTGTCTCCCGAGCCGTCGTTGTTCACGGCGCTGCCGCGGATCACGCAGTAGACCGGGTCGCCGTGGGCGATCGCCGCGGCCAGCGGTCTGAGCAGTACGGTGCCGCCGCCCTCGCCCCGCACGTAGCCGTTCGCCCTGGCGTCGAAGGTGTGGCAGCGGCCGTCCGGCGAGAGGCCGCCGAGCTTCGTCGCGCCGACGGTGTTCTCCGGCAGCAGGTTCAGATTGACGCCGCCCGCGAGGGCGAGGTCCGACTCGCCGCGCAGCAGGCTCTCGACGGCCAGGTGCAGCGCGACCAGTGAGGAGGACTGGGCGGAGTCGACTGTCAGGCTCGGTCCGGTCAGTCCCAGCGCGTAGGACACCCGGTTCGCGATCATGCCGCGGTTGAGGCCGGTGACCGTGTGCTGGGTGATCGCCGTGGGGCCGGCGCGGTCCACCAGGGTCGCGTAGTCGTCGTAGATGGCGCCGAAGAAGACCCCGGTGCGTCCCGGCGCGGAGGGCAGGATGCCGGCGTCCTCGAACGCCTCCCAGGCCAGTTCCAGCGCCAGCCGTTGCTGGGGGTCCATCGCCGCGGCTTCCCGCGGTGAGATCCCGAAGAAGTCCGCGTCGAAGAGGTCGACCGCGGGCAGGAAGCCGCCGCGGCGGCTGATCAGCTTGCCGGGCGCGGCCGGGTCCTCGTCGTGCCATGCCGCCGCGTTCCACCGCTGCCCGGGTACGTCGGTGACGGCGTCGACGCCGTCCCGCAGCAGGCGCCAGAAGGATGCCGGGTCCGGTGCCTGTGGCAGCCGGCAGGACAGACCGACGACCGCGATATCCGTCCGCCGCGCCGGATGACCGGAATCGAACTGGTTCATATGGGAATCCCCCTGGAAGTGATCGAGGACGTGTGGTTCGTGAGCTGTTTCGGGCGGGTGCCGGTGCGGTCCGGGGTGCCGGACGCGGTGGGCGTGGCGTTGTGCGCGGAGGTGGGGTGCGCGGAGGTGGGGTGCGCGTGGGCCGCCGTGGTCACGGCGCTGCGGCAGGGTTCCGGGTGATCAGCTGATTCCGGTGGCCGCTTCGAGGAGGGCGTCCAGTTCCGCGTTGATGTCCTCGACGGACCGCTCCGGGTCCGGGTCCTGGTCCTGGGACGCGGGGCTCGTGCGCGGCTCGGCCAGGTCCATTCTGGTGAGCAGGAGACCGGCGATGGCCGTGGGTGTGGGGTAGTCGAAGACCGTGGTGGAGGGCAGTGCGACGCCCATGGCCGCCGACAGCCGGCGGCGCAGTTCCACCGCCATCAGCGAATCGAGGCCGGCCTCGCGCAGCGCCTGGTCCGGTTCGAGTACGACGGCGGAGGGCAGTCCGAGCACCGCGGCGATCTCCTCCAGTACGACGCCGGTCATCGTCCCGGCCCGTTCGTCCGACGGGAGCGCGGACAGGCGCGCCCGGAGGGCGGTGGGTGCGGCGGGGGCGGCGTTCGCGGCCCGTCGCAGCGGTGGCGGGACCAGGCCCCGCAGGATCGCGGCGACGGGTTCGCCCCTGTCGGCTTCCTGTCGCGCGGCGGCCAGGTCCAGACGGATGGGTACGAGGTTCGGCTCGTTGTGGCGCAGCGCCGCGTCCAGCAGCCGCAGGCCGTCGGCGGCCGGGATCGCCCCGACGCCCTGGCGGCGCATCCGTGCCAGCTCGGCCGGGCCGAGGTGCGCGGTCATGCCCGTGCCCGCCTGCTGCCAGAGCCCCCAGGCCAGGCTGACGGCGGGCAGGCCGGCCGCACGGCGCCGCACGGCGATCGCGTCCAGTGTGGTGTTCGCCGCCGCGTAGGTGCTCTGCCCCGCGGTGCCGAGTACACCGGCGGCCGAGGAGAAGAGCACGAACGCCGCCGGCGGCCGCTCGCGGGTCAGTTCGTCGAGCAGCAGCGCTCCGCCGGCCTTGGGCGCGAACACCCGCGCCAGCCGGTCCCCGGTCTGCCCCGGCACCAGACCGTCGTCCAGCACACCGGCCAGGTGCAGTACCGCGGTGAGCGGATGCGCGGGGTCCACCGTGGAGAGCAGGGTGGTGAGTTCCGCGCGGTCGGCGACGTCGCAGGCGGCCACCCGGACGCTGAGCGCGCCCGCGTCCGTCAGCTCGTGTACCAGTTGGGCGGCGCCCGGTGCGTCCGGGCCGCGTCGCGAGGTGAGCACCAGCCTGCGCACGCCGTGCGCCCGCACCAGGTGCCGGGCGATCAGTGAGCCGAGTTCGCCGGTGCCGCCGGTGATCAGCGCGGTGCCTTCCGGGTCGAGCCGCGGCAGCCGCTCTTCGGTGTGTGCCGCGGCCCGGACCAGGCGTGGTGTGAGTACGTCGCCGCCGCGTACGACTGTCTCCGGTTCTCCGGTGGCGGCCAGCGCTCTGGCCAGCGCCGGGCCGGGCCGCTCAGCGAGTTCGACCAGCCGGATCTCCCGGTCGGCGTACTCGTTGGCCGCCACGCGCAGGAGACCGCGCAGTGATGCCCCGGCCGGATCGTCGCCGGTCACCCAGACCCATTCGGTGTCCGCCAGTTTCGGCTCCGCCAGCCCGCGCCGCAGCAGTTCCAGGGTGCGCACCGCGAGATCCGGGATGTCTCCGCCGGCGGTCGCGTCGACCACCACGCGCTCGGGTGCCTCTTCGGTGGCCGGCGAGGACATCAGCGTGTCGAGATCGGGTGCCCGCCGGGCGCCCAGGGCGTCGGCGACCGTCCCGTCGCCGGCCAGCACCACGGTGGTCCGCGCCGTCGGTGAGTCCGCCGGGGCGGGTATGTGGTCGATCCGGTACAGGTCCTGTACGGCGGGCCGCAGCTGTGCGGCGCCGACGCGGCGCAGGCGCAGGCCGCCGATCCTGGCCACGGGTTCGCCGTCGGCGTCCGCGAGCCACAGCGTCAGCCGGCGGTCGTCCCCGGCGGGGACGGACTCGATCCGGACTCTCAGTTCGGTGGCGCCGGTGGCGTACAGCTCGGTGTCGGACCATGTGACGGGAAGGAGCGGTTCGGCGCTCTCCTCGGTGACGGCGCGGACCACGTTCAGGGCGGCGTCCAGCAGTGCGGGGTGCAGTGCGAAGGGTGTGCCGGGTGTGTCCTGGGGCAGCCGCACCCGTCCGTAGGCGAGACCGTCGCGCCGGTGGAGTTCGGCCGTGCGCCGGAAGGCGGGGCCGTAGTCGAGGCCCTGTTCGCGGGCCCGCTCGTAGAATCCGTCCATGCCGACGGGTTCGGTGCCGGGCACCGGCCATGTGCGCAGTTCCTCGAATTCCGTGCCGGTGCCGGGGCCGGGGCTCGTGGTGGCCAGTTCGCCGGTGGCGTGCAGGGTCCAGGTCTCGTCGCCTTCGGGGCGGCTGTGCACCGATACGGTTTCCGTGCCGGTGATCACCTGGATCTGCAGGGGTGTGGTTTCCGGCAGCACCAGTGCGGTGATCAGCGAGAGTTCCCTGACGCCGCCCGCGCCGAACCGGCGGGCCGCGGTCATCGCCAGCTCCAGCAGGCCGGTGCCGGGCAGCACCACGGCTCCGTGCACGCGGTGGTCGGCCAGCCACGGCTGCTCGGCCAGTGACAGGCGGCCCAGCAGGAGCTTCGCGGTTCCGTCGGCGAGGGCGGTCTGCGCGGTCAGCCACGGATGCCCCGCGGTGTCGAGTCCCGGTGCGGCCGTGCCGGCGGCCGCCCGCGGTGCCCGCGGCCAGAAGCGCCGTCGTTGGAAGGGATAGGTCGGCAGGTCGAGGCGGGTGGTGCGCGGGGCACCGAAGTAGCGCGGCCAGTCGACCGTTCCGCCGTGGGTGTGGAGTCCGGCGAGGGCGTCCGGCAGGGTCTGCGTCCCGGGGCGGTCCGGGCGCAGTGCGGCGACCACGGCCGCGTCGGTCTTCCACTCGTCGGTACAGTCCTCGATCATCGCGGCGGCGACACCGGACGGGCCCAGTTCGAAGAACCGGGTCACCCCGGCAGCCATGAGGGTGCGGACGCCGTCGGCGAAGCGCACCGCCTGCCGCGCGTGCCGTACCCAGTGGTCCGGTTCGCACATCTCGTCGGTGACGACGCGGCCGGTCAGGGTGGAGACCAGCGCGGTGGCCGGCGGCCGCGGGTCCAGTGTGGCGGCCACTTCGGCGAACTCGGCCAGCATGGGTTCCATCAGCGGTGAGTGGAACGCGTGCGAAACAGCCAGACGGCGGTGGTTGATCCCGCGTCCGGTGAGCTCGGCGGCGATCTCCTCCAGTGGTGGTGCCGCGCCGGAAAGCACCACCGCGTGCGGTCCGTTCACCGCCGCCAGGCCCACCTCGTGCGCGCGGCCGGCCAGCATGCCCGCGACTTCGGCTTCCGGCGCCTGGACCGCGAGCATCGCCCCGCCGCCTGGCAGGGCCTCCATCAGCCGGCCGCGCGCCGCGACCAGGACACAGGCGTCGCGGAGCGACAGCACTCCGGCGACGTGCGCGGCCGCCAGTTCGCCGACGGAATGCCCGATCAGGTAGTCGGCCGTCACCCCCCAGGACTCGACGAGCCGGAACAAGGCGACTTCGACGGCGAACAGCGCGGGCTGGGTGAAGCCGGTCCGGTCCAGCAGCGCGGCCCGCGGGGTCCCGGCCGCGGCGAACGCCACCTCCCGTACCGGCCGTGCCGTCAGCGGGTCCAGCTGGGCGCACACCTCGTCGAACGCCGTGGCGAAGGCGGGGAACGTGCTGTACAGCTCGCTGCCCATGCCCGCGAGCTGTGCGCCCTGGCCGGGGAACACCAGCGCGGTGCGCCCGGTGCGGGCGCGGACCCCGGCCGCGCCGCTCGCCACGGCGGCCAGCCCGCGGAGTATGTCGTCGCGGGTTCCGGCGGGTACCGCTGCCCGGTGCTCGAACGCCGACCGGGTGGTGGCCAGCGCGTACGCGACCTCGGCCGGCTCGGTGCCGGGGTGTTCGGTGAGGAAGCCGGAGAGCAGCCGGGCCTGGTCCCGGAGCGCGGATTCGTCCTTGGCGGACAGCAGCAACGGTGGCACCGGTACGGCCGCCGGTGTGTTCTGCTCGGCCGGTGTGTCCTGCTCCGTGTCCGCGGCCGGGGCCTGTTCGAGGATCACGTGGGCGTTGGTGCCGCTGATCCCGAACGAGGACACCCCGGCGCGGCGCGGCCGGCCCGTGCGCGGCCAGTCCACCGGCTCGGTGAGCAGCGAGACCGCTCCGGTGGTCCAGTCGGCCTGCGGGGTCGGCCGGTCGATGTGCAGGGTCCGCGGGAGCCGGCCGTGGTGCATCGCCGCCACCATCTTGATCACTCCGGCGATCCCGGCGGCGGCCTGTGTGTGCCCGAGGTTGGACTTCACCGAACCCAGCAGCAGCGGCCGGCCGTCGAGCCGGTCCTGGCCGTAGGCCGCCAGCAGCGCCTGGGCTTCGATGGGGTCGCCGAGAGCGGTGCCCGTGCCGTGCGCCTCCACGGCGTCGATCTCACCGGGGGCGAGCCGGGCCGCGGCCAGCGCCTGCCGGATCACTCGCTGCTGGGCGAGGCCGTTCGGGGCGGTGAGCCCGTTCGACGCGCCGTCGGAGTTGACCGCGGAGCCGCGGATCAGGGCCAGTACCCGGTGCCCGTGGCGGCGGGCGTCCGACAGCCGTTCGAGCAGTACCAGTCCGGCGCCCTCGCCCCAGCCCGTGCCGTCCGCGGCCGCGGCGAAGGGCTTGCACCGTCCGTCCGCGGCGAGCCCGCCCTGTTTGCCGAACTCCGCGTAGATGGCGGGGGTGGCCATGATGGTGACCCCGCCCGCCACCGCCAGGGAGCATTCGCCCTGGCGCAGGGACTGGCCGGCCGTGTGCAGTGCCACCAGTGAGGAGGAGCAGGCGGTGTCGATGGTCAGTGCGGGGCCTTCGAGCCCGAGGGTGAAGGCGATCCGGCCGGAGGCGACGCTGGTGGTGCCTCCGGTCAGCAGATATCCGACCTGGTCGCTTGAGGGCGGGTCGGCGGCGGTGGCCAGGCCGGCGCTCGAAGTCCCGATGAACACGCCGGTCCTGGTGCCGCGCAGGGTGTCCGCGGCGATGCCGGAACGTTCCACGAGTTCCCACGCCGTCTCCAGCAGCAGGCGCTGCTGCGGGTCCATGGCCTGGGCTTCCCGGTCCGGGATGCCGAAGAAGCCGGCGTCGAACTCCGGGGCGTCGTGCACGAATCCGCCCACGAGAGGGCCGGCGGCCGGGTCGGCCAGGCCGTGGTCGTAGAGCCGGCCGGTGTCCCAGCCGCGGTCGGCGGGGAAGGGCCCGACGGCGTCCCGGCTCTCGTCGACCAGCTGCCAGAGGTCCTCCGGTGAACGCACCCCGCCGGGGAACCGGCAGCCCATGGCCACGATCGCGATCGGTTCGTGCTCACGCTCGGCCGCCTCCCCCAGCTGTTTGCGCGCCTGCCGCAGGTCGACGGTGACCCGCTTGAGGTAGTCGCGGAGTTTGTCCTCGGTGGTCATGTGTACTCCGTCGGGTTCCGTGCACGACGGACAGCCACACCGCGCGGGCGGTGTGGCTGTCCGTCAGCTCTTTGTCGGGGACTCGGCAGCGTCGCGGCTTGCCGGGAGGGACCGGCCGGCCGGCTTCGCTGGGAGCCGGCCGTCACGGATCAGAGGTGAACACACAATTCACCCGGGCCAGAAGAGTGACAGCGGCGTCGAAGCGGCGTCAACCGCGGCCGGAACCGGGGGGAAAGGGCCGGGGCCGGGTACGCCGGGATTCCGGGCCGCCCGGTCCGTTCAGCGTTTCACCTGGTCATCGTCGCCCTCCGAGGCCGGCCGGCCACCTCCGCGGAAATGCTCCGCGCCCGGCGCACCGACCCTTCCGCGCCATACGGGGGCTCGATCGCGCCGTACGGGAGTCGCCGCGGACCGTGATCCGCGCACCGCGCACCGCCGCCCGTCCGCCGTGTCTCCAGCCATCCCTCAGACGTTCCCGAGCCGCCGGCCCGTCGCCGGGGTGCGGGGCCGGGCCTCGCCGGCCGGTGGTCCCGGCGGCCGGCGAGGCCCGGCTCACTCGGCCAGCAGGCGGTCGGCCAGTTCCTGGAACAGGTCCGTGCCGGCGTGCTGGGAGGCGTACTCGGGCAGGACCTGGGGGACCGTCAGGTCGTCGATGATCATGCCGTTCAGCGCGAGGTAGAGCAGCACCACGTCGGTGGCGTCGCCGGGGAGTCCCGCGTCCAGGTAGAAGCGGATGTTGTCGCGCAGGGCGGTGCCGTAGATCTCCTTGAGTTCCACGCCGAGTTCGGGGCGGCGGGTGCCCTCCAGGCGGAGTTCGAGCATGGCGAGCCAGCTGCTGCGGTCCGCCTCCATGCGTTCGTGGGTCTGGCGCAGCAGCAGGGCGACCACGTCGCGCGAGGGGGCCCGGCGCAGGGTGTCGGCGAGGATCCCGGGGTCGGGGGCGAGCCGTTCACCGGTGCGCTGCATGATCTGGCCGAGCAGGTCCGCGCGGTTGGCGAAGTAGTTGGAGGCCGTTCCCGTGGGGACCTCGGCCTGCTTGTCGACGGCCCGCAGGGTCAGTCCGCGTGATCCCTCGCGGGCGAGTACTTCGATGGCCGCGTCGAGCAGCGCCGTACGGCGCTGGGGGTTCTGGCGCATGGGACCTCTCATGACATCGGCCGACTGTTACCACGGTCAGTAAAGTACTACGACTGAAGCACTTTGGGTAAGGCGGTTTCGTGAGGCCCGGTTTCGTGAGGCCCGGTTTCGTGAGGCCCGGTTTCGTGAGGCCCGGTTTCGTGAGGCCCGGTTCATGAGACCCGGGGCCGGTGCGGCGGGTGACGGAAAAACAGGCTGGCACCACTGCAGCTGATGTACTACCGTCAAAGTACTGCAACCGAAGTTATTCGGATCGGGCGGCTCAGCCGTGCCGCCCGGTGCGCACCGACCGGACCGAGAAGGAGCCCTCCATGCGTGTACGCATCGATCACCTCTCCGGCATCGACCCGAAGGCCCGCCAGAAGGAGCCCCTCATGCGCGTACGTGTCCACGGCCTGCCCGGCGACGGCCCGGCCGCTCCCGCCGGGCGCGGCGGCCGGCCGGGGCACATCCGCCAGCCCAAGCCCCGCTCCCAGCCGCGCCCCCGTCCGCTGCCCAAGCCGGGCACGCGCCGGTGACCCTGCCCGGGGCGGTCCGGCGCCGCGCGGCCCGCTATCCGGCGGGCGCGGCGGCGGCCGCCAGGGCGCGGGCGAGTACGTCGGGGGGTGTCGCGGCGGCGGCGAGCACCACGAGCGCGGGGCCGCCGCCGGCGCGCGCGGCGAGCCGGGCGATCTCGTACGCGGCCCCGCCGGCGCCCGAGAAGCCGCCGAGCACGAGACGCCGCCCGGGGCCGAGCAGCGGGGCGAGCGCGGCGAGCCGGGCCTCGGCTGGCCGCCGCGCGTCGCTGAGCAGCACCAGGGCCTCGGGCCCCGGATAGTGCGGGGCGAGCTGTTCGTGGCGCGCCGGGGACATGCCGGGCGCGGGCACGAGACACACCAGGGCCTGGCCGGGCCCGGCGGCGGGGCGCAGGGTGCGCAGCAGCGGGCCGGTGTCGTGGCCGGGGTGTGCCCGCGCGCTCGCCCGTGGCGCGGGCGTGCGCGGGGGACGCCCTTCGGCGGCCAGGGCGTCGAGGAACGCCCCGACGGTCGTGTACTGGTCACCGCGGCGGGGCAGTTGCCGCAGCACCTCGGCCACCCGCGCGAGGACGCCGTCGGCGTCCGGCAGCCGGGACGGGTCGTACGCGACGCCCAGCACGAGACCGCCCGCGGCGTCGTGGTGTGCGCTCAGCACGAGCGGGAACGCGGTGTCGGCGTCGTGCGTGACGGGTTCCGACACGCGGATGCCCTGCGCGGCCAGGTCGTCGGCCGGCACGGCTGACGGGCGCGGGCCGCCCGTGAATTCGAGGAGCGTGCCGGCCCTGCCGGGATACGGCGGCCGGGCCCGGCGGTTTGTGTCCGTCCAGCTCTCGATCTGTCCCGCCGAGACCCATTCGTAGGCCGCCATGTCCAGGGCCCGGTCGCGCAGTTGGGTGAGGAGGCCGGGCACGGGGGTGCGCGGGTCGACGACGACGGACACCGGCAGCGGGTTGCGCAGCGCGCCGGGCATGCGGTCCACGGTGTCGAAGGGGATGCCGCGGCCGGACACGGGCACGCTGAACGCGACGGGCACCGCGGCGCCCTCGCCCGTGGAGTGGTGCAGCAGCGCCCAGGCCGCCTGCAGCGCGCAGAAGTCGGTGGCTCCCCAGCGGCCCGCCCAGGCGCTCAGCTCGGCGGCCTCCCCGGGGGACAGCCGGTGCCGGGCGCGGACCGTGCCCGTGCGGGGGGCCGCCGTGCCGGGCGGGGCGGGCACCGGGAAGCCGGCCGCGCCGGCGGGCGGGGCGGCCAGGGACCAGAACTCGCGGGCGGGCGTGAGGTCCTGGGCGGCGAGCCAGTCGCTGTAGTCGCCGATGTCGGGGTGCCGGTCGCCGCCGGGCAGCCGGCCGCCGGCCAGGTAGGCGCGGAAGAAGCCGCGCAGCAGCAGCCGGGCGCTCGTGTCGTCGAGCAGGGCGTGGTGGTAGGTGAGCAGCATCCGGTGCGGCGGGCCGCCGCCGGGTGCGGCGGCCGGGGCGGCCGGGCTCTCCAGGACGGTGACGCGCACCGGTCCCGGGCGGCGCGGGTCCAGGCCGCGGGCCCGGTCCCGGGCGACGACGTCGGTCCAGTCGGCGGCGCCCGGCCGCACCCGCAGGAGTTCCGGTACCACCCACTGGCGCACCGCGACCCTGGGCGGGTCCGCGTCGTCGAATCCCGCCCGCAGCACGCTCTCCCGGTCGTAGACCGACTGCCAGGCGGCCGCGAACGGTTCCAGGTCGAGGGGGCCGTGCCACTCCCAGGTGAGCTGGGCGACGCCGGTCGCGGTGCCGGGCCGGGCGTCGGCGTCGGCGAGCAGTTCGCTCTGCAGCGGCCCGGCCCGCAGCACGCTCGTCACCGGCCCGTAGCGCGCCGCCGCGCCGGCGGGCGCCGGAGTGCGGTGCGGCGGGCGGCGGTCCGCGGTGCCGCCGGGGCGGGGCACGGGTTCGGCGTACGCGGCGGGCCCCGTACCGACGCCCGGCGGGGAGCCGGCGGGCGGGGAGCCGGCGGGCGGGCCGGTTTCCGGGAGGGCGGTGAGGAGGTCGGCGAGCAGCCCTGCCGGGAAGTGGCCCCGGGTGTCGGCGGCCTCGGGTGCGTCGAGGGTCAGTGTGTGGTGCGCGGGGCCGTGGCGCCGCAGCCGGTAGCGCCAGGCCGGTGCGCCCGGGTCGGCGGTGAGCGCCCGGTGCACGGCTGCCTCGATACGGCCGGGGTCGACGGTACCGCGCAACTCCAGTGCGGGCGCGGCGCCTTCGCTGCCGTGCCCCGGGTTCACGTACACCGTCAGCGCCTCACGCCGGGGCACGGACGGGGGTCTGTCAGTGGTCATCCGGACTCCTCCTCCCCCTGTCGGTCCCCCGTGTATGTACGGCTGCGCCCGCGCGGGCCCGGCACGGTGGCGGGGCCGGCGCCCTCGTTGTCGTTCGCCCGCGGGTCCCCCGGGTCCGGTCCGTGCCGTGCCGTGGCGTGGCGCGGGCCGCCGTGTCCGCGCGCCGGTGCGGGCGCGGTGTGCCCCGGGGATGGTGCGCGGGCATCGCGGCGGGGACGGGCGCGGCGGGGACGCCGGCGGCGGCGTGCGCCGCGGCGGGCCGGGTGCCGCCGGGCAGCGGCCGCCGGGTCGCGGGGCGGGAGTACTGGCCGGCTGGGCTGCCCGCGTGTGCCATGGCGGCCTCCTCGTCCGGTGTCCGCGCCACCTGACCGCTGGGTCTGTGATACGACGGTAGATGCCGCGCCGGGTTCAGGCCGGTGATCTCGACCGTTCCTGGACCGGCCCGCGAAGGCCTCTCGTGCCCCCGGCCCGCGCACCGGCCCCCGGAGGGGTCAGGTGTCCGCCGCGAGGGCTTCGGCGACGGCGCCCATGAACCCCGCGTCGAGCATGGTGCGCACCTCGGTGTCGGCGGCGGTGTCCAGGCCCGTGTCGTGGCAGGCGACGCTGATCAGATAGCGGCCGAGGGCCCGGTAGGTGGCGAACGCCCACTCGCCGCGTGCGGCGCTGCTGCCGTCCGGCGCCAGCAGGGCCGGGCTGTCGGCGGCGAAGCCGAACTCGGTGAATCCCAGGCGCAGTCCCTGCCCGAGCGCCTTGGTGTAGGCCTCCTTCAGCGTCCACAGGCGCAGCAGGGCGGCAGCCTGTTCCGCCTCGGGCAGCGGGGCCAGTTCGGCGCGTTCGGCCGGGGTGCACATGTGGCGCCGCAGCAGGTCGAACGACATGGGCCGGTCGGCGGGTTCGGCGTCGACGCCGATCCGCCCGTGCCTGCTGATGCCGACGGCGATCAGGTCGTCGGTGTGGGTGAGGCTGACGTCGATCTGGCCGAATCCGCGCAGATACGGGCGGCCGCCGATCCTGTAGGCGAGGTCGAGTTCGGCCGGTTCGGTGCCCAGTGCCGCCGCGGCCGTGAACTTGACGGCGAGGCGGGAGGCGACGAAGCGGTAGCGGATCGTGGGGTCGGTGGTGTTGCGGTAGCGCTGCCAGTCGCGGCCGAGCAGGGGGCGCAGTGCGGGATCGGTGACGGCGGCCGGCAGCCACTCGCCCCAGGTGGTGTGCACCACGGCGTTGCCGCGCAGTGCCAGGCCTTCCCGTACCGGGTGCCAGGGCCCGGCAGGGCCGCTGACGTGGATCGGGCGGGTGATCGGTCCGGCTTCGTCGGGTGGTGCGCCGGTCGGCGCGGTGGGCGTCAACGGTCCGTCCTTGCGGTGTCGTGGGCGCCGGGTCAGCGCGCGAGGAGCGTGGCGTCCAGGTCGCAGCCGCGGCCCGTCCGGTAGCGCCGGACCAGTTCGTCGGCCACCTGCTCGCGGCAGCCGTCGGGCAGGTGCGGCACCGGGATGCCGAGACGGCCCCCGATGCGGGAGAGGG
Organism: Streptomyces sp. NPDC039430; assembly: GCF_055639435.1. Lineage (NCBI taxonomy): Bacteria > Bacillati > Actinomycetota > Actinomycetes > Kitasatosporales > Streptomycetaceae > Streptomyces > Streptomyces sp. NPDC039430. The sequence continues at coordinate 127,758 of NZ_JBVKAK010000019.1, forward strand.
CGAGCACCGCCCAGGCGGTGTCGGCGAGGAACGGGTCGGTGCCGTCCTGGGCCTCCCAGACGCCGAGGACGGCGGCCGCGGCGGCGATCAGGCAGTAGCGGTCGCTGAGTACGCACACCGCGGGGTCGGCGAGCCGCGTCGCGCCGTACGCGGGCAGGGTGCGGCACTGTTCGCGCAGGGCCCGCAGTTCGCCGGTGAAGCCCTCGGCGAGTTCCGCGAGGACGGCGTGCCGGCCGCCCGCGCCGCGGGCGGGCGCGAGCCGGGCGGCGGAGCCGACCAGGGAGGCGGAGAGGAAGTCGCCGCCGCCGGCGACGCCCAGCAACCGGTAGTCGAGGGGCGGCAGTTCGGCTCCCTTGCGGAACAGTTCGGGCGGCGGTTCCTCCTCGGCGAGCCAGGAGCGTTCGGCCAGGGCGCGCAGCTGCGGCACGATCACCGCCTGGCAGGCGGCGGCGCCGGTGTGGCCGAGGCCGGCGAGCGGCAGGTCCCGGGCGAGCCTGTCCAGCGCGCCGTACTCGGGGCTGCGGTGCTGGAAGCGGCGGGCGCCGAGGACGGTGGTGAGTTCCTCCAGGTTCTCCCGCAGCAGGTCGGGCACGACGTAGGTGACGGCGGCGGCGGCCAGCTGGCTCCGCGCGGGCAGCAGGCTGAGGGCGCGCAGCACCACCGTGGCCATGCTGTCGCAGGCCAGCAGGTCGGCGAACACCCCGGCCAGCGGCTTGGTCCAGCGGCGGGCGAGGGGGCCGCCGCGGCCGGTGGTGACGGCCCGTACGGCGGAGTGCAGCACGGTGTCGGCGGCGGCGGTGAGGACGCCGCAGACCAGGCCGCGGCTGACCTGCAGGGTGCGCAGGGCCAGCGGGACGCCCTCGCCGGTCCGGCCGACGAGCGCGCCGGCGGGTACGGGGAAATCGGTGAACTCCAGGCCGGAGTAGAGCGCCCCGCGCATGCCGGAGGTGGGGACGCGGGGCAGCCGCCGTTCCCCGCCGCCCGGTGCCTCCTCGGCGTCGAGGAGCAGCACCGAGTGGCTGCGCGGGCCGCGGGCGGGGTCGGTGCGGGCGTAGACGACGCGGGCCCGGGCGCGGGCGGCGTCGAGGATGACGTCCTTGCGGCCGTCGAGCCTGAAGCCGCCGTCCGGTGCGGCGGTGGCGGTGAACTCGTGCCGCAGGATCGCGTTGGCGTGGGCGAGTTCGTGGTGCAGGACCGCCGCCCGGCCGCCGCCGCGCAGCAGGTCCGCGAGGTGCCGGCGCTGCGCGGCCGTGCCGGCCGCCCATACCGGGGAGGCGGCGGACAGGGAGGTGATGGCGAGGCTGAAGCCGAGGCCCACGTCGCGCCGGAAGACCGGGCGCAGCGTCTGGGCGAGGAGGTCGGCGCGGGTGAGCAGGCCGCCGTGTTCCAGGGGTACCAGTTCGGCGCCCAGGCCGGTGTCGGCGAGCAGCTGCTCGGTGAGCCGCGGCGGCACGCCGCGCGCGTCGGCGTCGAACAGGGTGTGCAGGCCGTGCGGGTTGGCGTTGTCGTACGGGTCGCCCAGCAGTTCCTCCAGCCGGGCCGCGCGCGCCCGCGCGTCCGCCTCCCACCCGGCCGGGGCGGCGGTCTGTGCGGTGTGCTCCGCGGGGCCGGCGGAGCGCGCGACCGCAGGGGTCATGGCGTCGGTCCTCCAGTCCGTGGGGAGCGGTGCGGCGACGGGCCGGCGGGCGGTCAGTTCTCGACCGTGACGTGCATGTAGGGCGGGAAGTCCCGCAGGTGTGTGCCGTCGTGTTCGAGGACGGACACCTCACCGTGCCTGGCGACCTCGGTGAAGCCGGCGAATTTGTAGGTGACGTACATGGTGCGGTTGCGGCTGGTGGCCACGAACTCGGCGCGCAGCCGTACCCCGGCCTCGTGGGCGCCGCGGATGAGGTGGTTGAGGAGTACCGAGCCGACGCCGCGGGACATCACGCGGCAGGACATCAGGAGCAGCTTCACGGTCCACGCGTCCGTGCCCCGTTCCACCAGGGCGAGCCCGATCTTGCCGTAGGTGCCGTAGGTGTCCTCCAGGCCCGCGACGAGCAGGTCGTGCTCGGGTGAGCGGCGGAAGGCGTCCAGTTCCTCGTAGGAGTAGGTGTAGCCGGTGGCGTTGAGCTGGTTGGTGCGTACGGTCAGTTCCTCGGCGCGCTGCAGGTCGCGTTCGGCGGCCGGGCCGATGGTGAAGCGCATGCCCAGGGAGGCGAGGAACTCCTCGTCGGTGCCGGCGTGGCGGTCCTGGGCCTGTTGGCGCTGGATGTCGGCGTGGTAGAGGTGGCGGCGTTCACGGGAGTCGGCGGTGACGAAACGGGGCTGCATCCGGGCGAGTCCGGGGATCCGCTCGACGTCCAGGGCGTCGATGCACAGCACCTGTTCGTGGGCGAAGCGGACCTCGTCGCGTTCGAAGGGCTGGTCGTCGACGAAGGCCAGGGTGTCGAGGCCGATGTTGAAGGCCTCGGCGACGGCCCGTACCGAGTCGGACTTGCTGCCCCAGTGGATCTGCGGGTGCAGGAAGTACTCGGCGATGCCGAGTTCCGTCAGTTTCGCCATGGCCGCGTCGTGGTCGTTGCGGCTGGCCACGGAGTGCAGGATGCCGCGCTCGTCGAGGGTGCGCAGCACCTCCACGACGGCGGGTCTGAGCTTGACGTTCTCGTCCTCCAGGAGGATGCCGTCCCAGACGGTGTTGTCGAGGTCCCAGACCACGCACTTCACGGTCGTCATCGCTGCTGTCTCCTCAGGGCACGGTCCTGGAACGCGTATTCGGCCAGGTTCACTTGATGGAGCTGGGTGCTGCCCTCGATGACCTCCATGACGCGGGAGTCGCCGAGGTAGCGCTGCACGGGGTAGTCGGGGCCGCAGCCGTTGGCGCCGTGGATCTGCACGGCGTCGGCGGCCGCACGGCCGGCGGCGGTGGCCGCGAAGTACTTGGCCGTGGAGGTCGCGGCGAGCGCGCCGGGGTCGCCCGTGTCGCGCAGCCGGCCGGCCTCCAGGCACAGCAGGCGGGCCGCGCGCGCGTCCGCGTACATCATGCTGATCATGCGTCTGACCAGTTGGTGCTCCTTGATGGGGGTGCCGAACTGGGTGCGTTGTGCGGCGTAGTCGGCGCTGGCGTCCAGGCAGGCGTCGAGGATGCCGACGCAGCCCCAGCCCACGGTGTAGCGGCCCAGGTCCAGGGCCGCGCCGGAGACATGGGAGACGCCGAGGCCGGGCCTGGCCAGGAGATGGCCGCCCGGCACCCGGCAGTTGTCGAAGTACACGTGCGCGGTCATCGAGGCGCGGATGCCGATCATGTCCTCGATCAGCTCGGTGCGCAGGCCGGGGGTGCCGCGCTCCACGAGCAGCGCGGTCGGGCCCTGTTCGGTGCGGCCGACGACGAGGAAGACGTCGGCCGTCTCGCCGTAGGTGATCCACTTCTTGTGCCCGTCGAGCAGCCAGTCGTCGCCGTCGCGGCGGATGCGGGTGGTGACGGCCGCCGCGTCGCTGCCGACGCCCGGTTCCGACACGGCCAGGGCTCCGATGCTCTCGCCCCTGGCCAGCCGCGGCAGCCAGGTCTCCTTCAGTGAGGGCGAGCCCCAGCGGTGCACGGCGTGCGCGACCATGGTGTGCACGGTGAGCAGGCTGCGCAGCGAGGAGCAGGCGCGGCCCAGTTCGCCGGCGAGCAGCCCGAGCGTGACGGCGTCGCGGCCGCCGCCTCCGTAGCTCTCGGGGACCGCGAGGCCGAGCAGGCCCGCCTCGGCGAGCTGCCGTACCGCCTCGGGCGGGGTGCGCTGTGCCCGGTGGTACGCGTCGGCGTAGGGGGCGACGTTGCGCTCGGTGAAGTCCCGGAACTCCTTGGCGTACCCCTCGTGTTCCGGGGTGAGCATGCTGGTCATCGCAGTCGGCTCCGCTCCGGCCCTACCGTGTGGCCGACAGCTTGCGGGTGACGAAGGCGTCGAGGGCGCTGATGGACTGGAAGTGCTCCAGTTCCAGGTCCTCGTTCTCCACGGTGATGGCGAACTCGTGCTCCACGAAGGAGACCAGCTGCATCGCGAACATCGAGCTGACGAAGCCGAGTTCGAAGATGTTCTCGTCGTCCTTGAGGTTGTGCACGGGGAAGAAGCGGGACAGGTACTCCGCGATCCTGGCCCTCGTCTCCGTGCGGGTGTCCGTGCTCATGTGGGTGTCCGTCCTGTCGTTGTCGGGTGGTGCGAGGCGGGTTTCGCGGCCGGTGGGCGGGCGCGTCAGCGGTAGGAGTGGAATCCTTCGCCGCTCTTGCGTCCGAGCAGGCCGGCGGCGACCATCTTCTTCAGCAGCGGGGCGGGCCGGTACTTGCTGTCGTTGAAGCTCTCGTAGAGCACCTCGATGGATTTGAGGATCGTGTCGAGGCCGATCAGGTCGGCCGTCTCCAGCGGGCCCATGCGGTGGTCGAAGCACGAGGTGAAGATCCGGTCGATGTCCTGGGCGGGGGCCACGCCGTCCTGCACCAGGAACGCGGCCTCGTTGATGGTGAGCATCAGGACGCGGTTGGACACGAAGCCGGGTACGTCCTCGACGACGATGCAGTCCTTGCCCAGTTCGGCGAGGAAGCGGCGGGCGGTCTCGATGGTCTCGGGCGTGGTGTGGTGGCCGCGGATCACCTCGACCATCGGCTTCATCGGCACCGGGTTCATGAAGTGCATGCCGATGACCCGCCCGGGGCGGGAGGTGACCGAGGCAACCCGGGTGATGGAGATCGCCGAGGTGTTCACCGCGAACACCACGTCGGGCCTGACGATACGGTCGATCCGCTCGTACACCTGCTGCTTGACGGCCCAGTCCTCGGTGACGTTCTCGACGATGAAGTCGGCCTTGGCGAGCAGTTCGTAGTCGGTGGTGAACTCGATCTTGTCGAAGATCTCCCGCGGGTCGGCGCCGGTGCCCTTGTTGAACAGGGTGTAGGCGCGCAGGCTGTTGCGCAGTTCCCTGCGGGCGTTGTCGAGCACCTCGTCGGAGACGTCGACGAGCACCACGTGGTGGCCGGTCTGGGCGAGGTTCTGCGCGACGCCGACGCCCATCACACCGGCACCGACGACCCCTGCGGTCGTGAATTCCATGATGCGTACGACTCCGAATCAGCTGATCGCGCCGCGTACGGCGTAGATGTTGTGGATGTCCGTGCCCGCGTACAGTTCGTCCTGTTCCGCGACGACGGAGAAGCCGCGGCTCTTCAGGAGTGCGACGAGCCGGGCGACCTCGCCGTCGGCGTCGTGCGCCTCCAGGACCATCTGCTGGATCTTCGGCCAGTCCTCGTCGGCGATGCCGTCGATGACCTGGCGCTCGCTCTTCTGCACATCGATCTTGATGAGGTCGATGCGTTCGATGCCCTGCTCGCGGATGACGGCGCTCAGCGGCCGCAGTGTCGCGGTGAACTCGATCGCCTCGAAGCGCACGTCGAGGAGGTCGTCGGCGTGCTCGTCGAGGCCGGCGGTGTCGACGCCGCCGGCCTTCCGCTGGTTGGCGATGATGGTCCGCAGGTTGTGCTTCTCCTCCGCCTCGTCGGGGTGGAAGGAGGACATGCCGGAGCTGCGCGGGTAGAAGGTGAACTCCGCCCGGCTCTCGGTGTCGGAGACGCCGATGTTGAAGAGTGCGGCGTCGACGCCGTGGTCGGCGGCGTTCCGGCTGAGCAGTTCGAACATCGGGGGGGCCGGTTCGAAGGTGAACACCCGGACGTTCTCGGCCTCGTAGTGCGCGAACAGCGTGAACAGGCCGATGTTGCCCCCGACGTCGACGACGGTGGCGCCGTCGGGGATGCGGATGCCGTGCTTGGCGTAGGTGCGGTGGTCGAAGATGTCCTCGTAGAAGTGGAGGGTCTCCGCCTCGTTCTGGTGCGCGACGGTGAGGCCGTTGGGCAGCCGGAAGCGGGCCTGGGAGCCGCTGGTGTGCGAGGAGCCCTCGGCGGCGGCCAGTTCGCGGCCGGCCTTGAGGGTGTCGACGGCCTGCGCCATCCGGGTCAGCGTGGACCACTCGTAGACCTGGCGCAGCGTCATCTCCACACCGAAGGCCCGGCCGATGCGCAGGATCAGCCGGGAGGCGAGCAGCGAGTTGCCGCCGACCTCGAAGAAGCTGAGGTCGCGCGGGAGGTCGCGGTCGCTCTTCAGGAGTCTGGCCCACAGGGCGTGCAGCTCGCGCTCGGTGGCGCCGGCCTGCTGCTCCCCCGGCCGGGCGCCGGCGGGGGCCGGTGCGGCGGGGGTGACGGTGAGTCCGGCCGCGGGGAAGACGTTCCAGTCGACGTCGGCGGCGGCGAGCCAGAGCCGGCCGAGGGCCTTGAGGGCGACGGCGGTGTCGGACTGGCGCTCCAGCGGGTGCCGCATCGAGGCGACGATGGTGCCGGCGTCGCTGCCGCGGATCACCGTGGCCATGCTCGACAGGGTCTGGCCGGGGCCGGCCTCCAGGAGCAGCGGCCCGGTGCCGACGCGGCTCAGGCCCTGGGCGAAGCGGACCGGGCTGACCAGGTGCCGCGCCCAGTACGCCGGGTCGGTGGCCTGCTCGTCGGTGATGAGTTCGCCGGTGACGTTGGACAGGTACGGGATGCGCGGCGGGTTGAGGGTGAGCGTCCGGGCGATCTCGGTGACCTCGTCGGCGATCGGGGCCATCAGCGCGGTGTGGAAGGCGTGCGTGGAGGTGACGCGGCGGCTCACCACGCCCTGCGCGGTGAGCCGCCGCTGCAGTGCGGTGACGGCGTCGGTGGGGCCGCCCACCACGCAGAACTCCGGCCCGTTGACGGCGGACAGGGAGATGCCGTCGGCGAGCTGCGGCCGCAGCTCCCCCTCGGGCAGCATCACGGCGAGCATCGCGCCCTCGGGCAGCGTGTCGATGAGAGCGGCACGGCGGGCGACCAGGGTCAGCGCGTCGTCGAGGGAGAGCACTCCGGCGAGCGTCGCGGCGACGTACTCGCCCAGGCTGTAGCCGATCATCACGGAGGGGCGGGTGCCCCATGACTCCCAGAGCCGTGCCAGGGCGTATTCGATGACGAACAGCGCCGGCTGCGCCACGCGGGTGGCGTCCAGGCGCTGTTCGTTCTCGCTGCGCGGGCCGCTGTCCCGGCCGAGCATGCGGCGCAGGTCGACCGGGGGCGCGGTGTGCCGCTCCCCGGTGGGGGCGGGGAAGACGACCTCGCGGATGTCCAGGCCGAGTTCGCCCCGCAGGGCGGTGGCGCACCGGTCCACGGCGTCCCGGAAGACCGGGAAGTCGCGGTACAGGTCACGGCCCATGTCCAGGTAGTGGTCGCCGAGTCCGGGGAACATGAAGGCGACCGACTGCGGGGAGTCGCCGGGCTTGGCGCCCAGTTCGGCGACCGCGCCGCCGCCCGCGAGCACGGCGCCGCGGTGCGCGCCGCCGCTGCCGATGGCGCGGATGCGGACGGGTACGCCGGCGGCCGGTCCGGCGGCGAGGTGCTCCTTCAGTCCGGCGAGGCCGGAGTCGAGGGAGGCGCCGTCGTCACCGCGGACCAGGGCGAGGTGCCACGGTGCGGGCGCCGTCGGCGGACCCGCCGCGACAGGCGACTCCTCGGTGTCGATCGTGTAGGGGCTCATGCCACTCCTTGGATGTCCGTGGTCACTCCACCCTGGCCAGGGCGGCTAGAGCGGGGCCGGAGCAGCGGTGGATGTCTGCCGCCCCGGCGAGGGGTTCCGGGCGGCGCCCGGCGCGTACGGTGCGGGCGCCCGGAAAGGTGGGGTGCCCGGGGAGGAAATCCCGCCGCTGTCCGGCGGGGGCGGCGCGGCGTGGCGCGGGACCCGGTGACGGGGTGACCGGCGGCAGGGGCGGTGTCGTCGCGCAGCGCCGTCCTGGGGCCCTCAGACGAGCCGTTCGAGGGATTCGGCGTGGTCCTTGGCCAGCCGGAGCGTGGCCGTGGAGTCGCGGCCGAGGGCCTCGCGCACGTGGCGGCGGGCCCGCTCCAGGTCGGCGCCCGCGCCCAGGACGTCCTCGATGTCCTCTTCCCGCAGCATCACACTGTGCGTGGACACCACGGTCACCCCGTTCCCGTCGGGCAGCACCGACCACTCGCCGGTGTGCGCGGCCAGCAGGGCGGGCGTGACGGTCTGCTTGTAGACGATGCGGCCGGCGTGCGGGAAGCAGATCCGTACCGACTCGGTGGTGTGCACGGCGCCGTCGGCGGTACGGGTGTCCGCCGTCACCACCTGCACGCCGGGGGCGTTCTCGGTGAGGTGGAGCCGGGCGATATGCGGCAGCCGGCCGGGCCACCGGGAGACCCGGTACAGGAATTCGTAGACGTCCTCCGGCGGTGCCTGGACCCGGACCGTGTCCTCGAAGGACAGGACGAGCCGGTCGAGGCGGGCCCAGCGTTCCGCCAGGCTCCGCAGGCCGGCCAGCGCCGCGGTGGATTCGGTGTCCAGGGCGCGCTCCGCCCGGGCGATGTCCTCGGGGCGGTCGCCGGTGGTCGTGAAGTCGTGCAGCAGCGTCAGGCGGGCTCCGCCGTCGGGCAGTTCCTCGACGATCCATGTGCCGTTCGTCGACTCGACCGACGCCCGCGCGTGGTGCTGGCGGAACTGGATGACGCGTTCCTGCGGGTCGTGCACCCGGTAGGAGATCCAGGAGCGGATCTGTCCCTCGGCCACCGCCCACATCCGCAGCCGTTCGTCGGTGCCGTCGAACTCCAGCCGCTCCACGTGCACGTTCGGCGGGAAGAACAGCGGCCACCGCTCCACGTCGGCGAGCAGTCCGTAGACCACTCCGGGCGGCGCGGCCACCTCGATCGCGTGGGTCGTACGGCGCACACGCTGTCCCGTCACGGCCAGCACCTCTTTCTCAGGTTCGTCGGAAGAGCCGCGTCCCAGGGGCCGTCGCGGGCCCGCGCGGGGCGCGGGAGGGTTCAGAAGCCGTCGACCGGCAGGTCGGGACAGGTGAAGCCCGGCATGTCGCACACTCCTCCGGCTCGGCGCTCTGGGCGGTTCGTACGGGGCCGGCGCACCCCGTGACTCTCACCGTGGGCCGCGGCGCTTGAGGAATGTTCGAAGAGTGGTCGAGCCGGGGCGCAGAGGGGGTCCAGGGTGTCCCTGACCGGGGAAGGCGTGAGGGTACGGAGGCGCTTGAGGGTGCGCGGGGGTGAGATGGCCGCCGGGACGGCCGGCGCTCGGGCGCGGCGGGCCGGCGGGCCGCCGTGAGGGCCGGCCGCCGCCGCGGACAGGGCCGGGATGCCGAGGGGCCGGCCGGGCGGGCCGGACGCGGCTCAGCCGGACGCGGCCGCGGAGGCGGGCGTGACGGGGGCGGACGCCACGGAAACGGGCGCCACGGGAGCAGGCGTCACGGAGGCGGGTGTCACGGAGGCGGGTGTCACGGGAACGGGCGTCACGGGGCCGGCCTCACGGAGAGGGCGCCGTGGTGGCGGGTGTCATGGGGCCGGCGTCACGGTCGTCGCGGTGCGGCGCACCACGCGGCAGGCGCGTCCCAGCAGGCGCGGCAGGGCCCGGCCGTGGACGAAGAAGTGGTCGCCCGGCACGGTACGGGTCACCACGGGGTGGCGGCTCCACCGGCTCCAGCCCGCCATGGTCCCGGGCGGGGCGAGCGGGTCGCCGGCCCCGGCGACGGCGAGCAGCGGCACCGGCAGCGGCCGTCCGTCGGCGAGCGGTTCACGGGCCGCGGCGCGCAGCGCCTGCGCCAGGATCAGATCGTCGCGCAGCACGGGCAGCACGGCGCGGTGCCAGAACCCGCCGGGCCGCGCGTATTCCGGCACGGCCCCCGCGTCGCCGAGCAGCCGCAGCAGCTCCGTGTCGTCCGCCCGGCAGGCGTCCGACAGGTCGGACGGGGCGTCGGGCGGCGGGCCGGCCCCGACGGCGAGCAGTGCGGGCAGCGGAAGCCCGGCCTCGTGCAGGGCCCGGGTCAGGGTGTAGGCGACGACGGCGCCGAGGCTGTGCCCGTACAGCACGTACGGGGCCGAGAAGTCCGGCGCCCCCGGGACGAACCGGTCGAGCAGGTCCGCGAGCAGGGCGTCCTTCCCGGTGACGCGCGGCTCGTTGCGGCGGGACTCGCGTCCGGGCAGCAGATGGGGCTCGGCCCGCACGTCGGCGCCGAGGTCGCGGGGCCATCCGTGGAAGGAGGAGATCCCCGCCCCGGCGTGCGCGAAGCAGTGGAGCCGTACAGGCTGCTCGGCCATGTGCCCGTTTCCCCTCGTCGCGTCCGGCGCTGCCGAGGATGGCCGAGTCCTCTTGAGACCGGCTCAAGAACGGGCCGGGCCGGGCCGGGCCGCGAGCGGTTCGGGCGGGCCGGCCCGGCGCCGTATACGCGCCCCACACCTTCGGAAGAAAAAGGGGGGCGGGGGTGATGCCCGCTGCCCGCGGAGGGGTACGAGGGGCTTCCCGGACCGGGCCCAGGGCGTGTTGCGAAAGGAGCGCCGTCCGCCCGAAGGGCGGGGCCCGCGGCGTCCGGTGCACTGCGCTCGCCGCGCTCTCTCCGTCTCGGCGCCTGACTCCTCCTTTGGATGCCGAGCGGCGATCGCAAGGCGGAGGGCCGCCCCAGTACTGGACGTACTGGGGTGATCCCGACAACGCCGCGAGCGTGCGTGCTGGGCGTCGCGGGCCAGGCGGGACTTTCGCAACACGCCCTAGACGGCGTACATGTCGAACGTGGAGCTGCGCCGCGGCCCGCACAGCATGTCCAGGGCCGGATCGACGGCGAGCATCGCCTGGTGCAGGCGCTGCAGTTGCGGTGACGGCTCGACCCCCAGCTCCTCGATGAGCCGGGCGCGCAGCCTGCGGTAGACGTCCAGGGCCGTGGCCTGCCGGCCGGAGCGGTACAGCGCCACCATCGCCTGCGAGTGCAGTCCCTCGTGCTGGGGGTGACGGGCCACCAGGTCGGTCAGCTCGGCGATGAGTTCGGTGTGCCGGCCGAGCCGCAGATCGACGTCGATGCGCCGTTCGACGGTGCCCAGGCGGCTCTCCTCAAGGCGCAGCACCTCGATCTCCAGGACCGGGCCGACCCGTACGTCCACGAGCGCCGGGCCGTTCCACATCGCCAGGGCATTGCGCAGCGCGCTCGCCGCCGTCTCGTCGTCGCCCGCCTCGGAGGCGTTGTGTCCCCTGGCGACGAGCTGTTCATAGCGGTGCACGTCCACCGACTCGGGCGGTATCTGGAGCATGTAGCCGCCGTGGCGGGTGGCCAGCACCTCCTTCGCCGAGCCCGGTTCGTCCGGCCCCATCGCCGTGCCGAGTCGCCTGCGCACCTGGAGGATGTACGTCTGCAAGGTGGTCATCGCGCTCTGCGGCAGGTGTGTGCCCCATATCTCCTCCATGAGCGTGGGCACGGGCACGACGCGGCCCGGATAGAAGGCGAGCAGGGCCAGAATCTGCCGCGGTTTGCTTGCTGTAGGAACAATGGATCCCCCGTTGACTTCGGCGCTCAACGGACCTAGAACCCTGATCTCCATGGTGTCCTCCGTACCTGGTCGAGCTACCACTCGACAGCTCACAGCCATCGGTGCAAGCACGCTAGCGCCAATACGGGAAGGCCCCCGAACTCCCTCGACCAGGCTTTGAGCTGGCCTCCACGCGGCACGGGGACAAAGGGGCCCCCGGCCGGCCTGCCCGGTACCGCGCGGCACGGGGTGCGCGGTCAGGCGAGCGGGGCCGGGGTGCGCGCCAGTTCTTCCTCCACGGTGCGCAGTACCGCGTCCTGCTGGTCGACGAGGAAGAAGTGCCCGCCGGGCAGCACGTGGAGGCCGAAGCCGCCCAGGGTGAGGTCCGCCCAGGCCTCGACGGCCTCCACCGGGGCCTTGCGGTCGGCGTCGCCGGTGAACGCGGTGACGGGGCAGGCGAGCGGTGTTCCGGGCCGGTAGCGGTAGCCGCGTACCGCCGCGTAGTCCGCGCGCAGTGCCGGCAGGATCATGTCCCGCATCTCCGCGTCGTCGAGGAGGGCGCCGTGGGTGCCGTCCAGGGAGCGGATCTCGCTGATGACTTCGTCGTCGGTGGCGGGCTGCCATTCGTCGCCGCGGTCGAGCAGGGGCGAGCGGCGGCCGGACACGAAGAGCCGGGTGGGTCCGTTGCCCTCGGCCTCCAGCCGCCGGGCGACCTCGAATCCGACGATGGCTCCCATGCTGTGTCCGAACAGGGCGTACGGCCGGTCGGTGACGGTGCGCAGTTCCGCGGCGATCCGGTCGGCGATCAGGCCGATGTCGGCGAGGGGTGTTTCGTTGCGCCGGTCCTGCCGGCCGGGGTACTGCACCGCCGTCACCTCGGCCCTCGGTGACAGGGCCCTGGTCACGGGGAGGTAGAAGCTGGCGGAGCCGCCCGCGTGCGGCAGGCAGACCAGCCGCACCGGCGCCTCGGGGGCCGGCTGGAAGCTCCTGAGCCACCGGCTGGCGCCGGGCTGTCCCGTCATGATGTCTCCTGGCTGTTGGTGGAGGGGATCCGCGGGCCCTGCCGTGCGTGCCCGGTGCCGGAGGGCGCGTCACCGTATCGGCCCGGCGCCGGCCGCTCCTGGGCACACCTTGAACTCCCGGGCTCGAATCCCGCTTGAGGAATTGAAGGGGCCGCGTCGACATCAATTGACTTCGGTCCGCCGCGGAGTTCGAATCGCGGTGCGACGCAAGGGCCTATGAAGGGGGAACGCTCATGTCCACCGTGCTCAGCGAATCGGTCCGCGGCAGCGGGGCCGGCTCACTCAGGGAAATACCCGCCCTTGGTTCCGGGAGAGGGCTCGGCAGCATCCGTGCTTTCCGGCGCGACCAGCTCGGTTTCCTGCGGGGCGGCCTCGAACAGCACGGTGACATTTACCGTTTCCGTCTTTTCAATATGCGTATGGTGATGCTCAATCACCCGGATTACATTCGCCATGTCCTGGTCGACAAGAGCGAGCAGTACGACAAGAACGCGGCCGTTTTCAAGATCGCCCGCCCGGTGCTGCGTGACGGTCTGATCGCCACGCCCGACATGGAACTGTGGCGTCGCCAGCGGCGCATGATGGCGCCGTACTTCACTCCGCGCACCGTGAGCAATTTCGCCCGCAACATGACGGACGAGACGACGAGCATGCTGGGGCGCTGGGAGGAGCGTTCCGATCCGGCCGCCGCGCTGGATGTGACCGACGAGTTCGGCCAGCTCGCCCTGCGTATCGTCAGCAAGTCGCTGTTCAACGCCGAAGTCGGGGACGCGGCCCAGGCGTTCGAGCGGGCCTTCCAGCTCGCCAACACGGTTCTGGGGGACTTCTTCAGCTTCCCGTTCCCGCCGCTGGGCTTCCCCACTCCCAGCCATGTGCGGCTGCGCCGGGCGATCGACCGCATGGACGGGTTCGTCTCCGGGTTCATCAGCGAGCGGCTCGCACAGGGCGTGGAGGCCGGCGAGGAGCCGGATCTGCTGTCGCTGTTCCTCGGCGCCGTGGACGAGAACGACGGCAAGGGCATGGACCTGGAGCAGCTGCACCACGAGGTCCTCAACATCTGTGTCGGCGCCTACGAGACGACCACGAACACCCTCGCGTGGGCCTTCTATCTGCTGGCGCGCCACCCGGAGGTGGAGCGGAAGCTGCACGCGGAGGTCGACGGGGTGCTCGGCGAGCGTACGGTGCCGGCGTTCGAGGACCTGCCGGAGCTGACGTACACCCGGATGATCGTCGACGAGGTGCTGCGCATCTACTCCCCCGCCTACCAGTTGATGCGGCGTGCCCGTGAGGACGACGTCATCGACGGCTACCGGGTGCCGGCCGGCACCCAGGTGCTCGTCAACAGCTATCTGCTGCACCGTCATCCGGACTTCTGGGAGGACCCGGAGCGCTTCGACCCGGAGCGGTTCGGCGCCGAGGAGATCGCCAAGCGCCCCCGGCACGCCTATGTCCCGTTCGGCAGCGGCCCCCGGGTGTGCCTGGGCAAGCACTTCGCGCTGACCGAGATCTGCCTGGCCATGGCGGCCATCGCCCGCCGTTACCGGCTGGTGTCGCCCCCGGGGGCGCCCGAGGTGCTTCCCGACGCCCTGATCACGCTGCATCCCAAGGGCGGCGTCCATCTCCGGCTGGAGCGCCGCTGATGGGCACGCGGAGCGCGCGCACGGCGGGCGGTGCGGATCCGCTGCCCGTGCCGGAAATCCTCTGTCCCTTCCCCTACCGGGTCAATCCCCGCGCGGACCAGGCGCGGGCGCAGCTCGCGGAGTGGGTGCGCCGTACGGGTCTGGTGCGCCGGGAGTCCGCGGCGAGGCGTTTCGACCGGGCGGACTTCGGCTGGTTCGTGTCGGTCGTCCATCCGGGCGCGGACCGGCGGCGGCTGGAGCTGATGGCCGACTGGTTCGCCTGGCTGTTCCTGGTCGACGACCAGCTGGACGACGGCGGCGCGGGACGTGACCGGGAGGGGCTGGGGCACCTGGTCGGCAGTGTGCGGGGCGTGCTGGAGGCGGCGGACTTCGGTGCGGGCCTGCGGCACGACCGGGGCGTGCCGCTGGTGGTGTCGTCGCTGGCCGACCTGTGGTGCAGGACCGCCCCGGAGGCGTCCGTGCGGTGGCGGCGCAGGTTCGTGCGGCACCTGTGGGACTGCCTGGCGGCGGCGACGGTGTGGGAGGCCGGCAACCGGGTGCGGGGCACCGTCCCGGACGAGGCGACGTATATCGAGCAGCGGCGGCACACCGGCGCCATCTACGTGTGCATGGACCTGATCGAGATCGTCGAGGGCATCGACGTGCCCGGGGACCTCTACGACAGCGCGGAGTTCACGGCCGCCCTGGACGCGGCCTGCGATGTGGTGTGCTGGACCAACGACGTCTACTCGCTGGACAAGGAACGCGCGCTGGGCGAGGTGCACAATCTGGCCTATCTCGTGCAGTACCACCGGGGGCTGGACCGGGAGGGGGCGCTGGCGGAGGTGTGCGCCGCGATCTCGGCGCGGACCGAGCGCTTCCTGGCCGCCGAGAAGGAGCTGCTGGGCGCCCGCCCCGGTGACGCGGCGTCACTGGTGCCCTATACGGCGGGCATGCGGACCTGGATCCGCGGCAACCTCGACTGGTCGCGGCGGACCAAGCGCTACCAGGACCCGGCGGCCGGGGGCGCGGACCGTCCCGTCGAGTACGTGGAGCCGTGCCTGATGGGAGTGGCGCGATGACCCTGGCACTGGCTCCCGGCACGACGGAGGCGTGGGATCTGCTGCGCCGGTACCGGCTGCTCACCGGGCCGCGGGTCCGGCTCGCCGTGGACGGGCTGGCCGAGCCCGTGCGGACGGTCGCCCTCTTCCACTTCGGCTGGTGCGACGAGAACGGCCGGCCCGCGGACGACGGCTGGGGCAAGGGCGTGCGCGGTGCGCTGGTACTGGCCGCAGCGCAGGCCGTGGGCGGGCCCGCCGACCAGGCGCTGAGCAGCGCCGCGGCGGTGGAGCTGGTGCACAACTTCTCGTTGCTGCACGACGACGTGATGGACGGTGACCGCATGCGCCGCGGCCGCCGTACCGCCTGGAGTGTGTTCGGCGAGGCGCAGGCCGTGCTCGCCGGGGACGCGCTGCTGGCGCTCGCGCTCGACACGCTGGCCTCCGCGCCGGCGCCGCCGGCCGTGAACTCCGCCGCGACGCGGGAGCTGTGCCGGGCGCTGCTGGAGCTGGTCACGGGCCAGGGCCATGACCTGGCGTTCGAGCGGCGCGGGCGGGTGGGCCTGGACGAGTGCCTGGCCATGGCGGCCGGCAAGACGGCGTCACTGCTCGCCGGGGCCTGCGCGCTGGGCGCCCTGTCGGCGGGGGCGGCGCCGCACCAGGTCGCCGGGGTGCGCGGGTTCGGGCACCATCTGGGGCTCGTGTTCCAGCTCGTCGACGACCTGTTGGGGATCTGGGGGGACAGCCGGAGCACCGGCAAGGTGACGGGCGGGGACCTGCGGCGGCGCAAGAAGTCCCTGCCGGTGGTGGCCGCGCTGAACAGCGGGAGCGAGGCGGGGCGGCGCCTGGCGGATCTGTACGGCGGTGCCGGGCCGCTGGACGAGGACCAGGTGGCGCGGGCGGCCCTGCTGGTCGAGGAGGCCGGGGGCCGGGACTGGGCCGAGAGGGAAGCGGCACGTCGCTGGGAGCACGCGGTGGAGCAGCTGTCGCGCGCCGGACTGGGCGCGGAGGCGGCGCGCGGGCTGCTCGCGCTGGCCGGGCTCGTCACGCGCCGCGATCGCTGACGTGCGCGGGCCCGGCGGCCGGGGCGCGCCGGGCCGTTGTACGGGCACGTCATACAGGCATGTCATACGGGCGTGTCGTGCGGAGTGTGCCGCGGCACGCTCACAAGAAGAGCGCGGGAGAGGGCGGGGAGGGGCACATGAGTCGTATCGCGGTGAACGGCGCGGAGCGCTGCGGGGCCGTGGCCGCCGGGGAAGTCGCCGGCGTCGTAAGGGAGTTGGCCGCCGGTGTGCTGGGTGTGGCGCCGGAGTCGGTGGACGTGCGGCGGCCGTTGCGGGAGCTGGGGATGGACTCCACGCAGGTCATGGATCTGGCGGCGGAGCTGTCCCGGCGGCTGGAGCGGGCCGTTCCGGCCCGGGTGGGGTGTCAGCATCCCTCGGTCGCGGCGCTCTCCGCCTTCCTGACGGACGGGGACTCCTCCGCGTTCACGGATCAGGGCTCCGCCGGGGCGGGGGATGCCGGGTCGCGCGGGGTCGCGGAGCCGGTCGCCGTCATCGGCATGGGCTGCCGGCTTCCCGGTGGCGCCGATGTCTTCGAGGTGCTGGGGGAAGGGCTGCGGGGCCGGGCCGGCGAGGCCGGCGGACCGTTCTGGGAAGGCGCCGGCACGCCGGGCGGGCTCGTCGCGGACTCGGCGCGAAACGCCCTGGCGCACGCGCGTGTCGCCGTCGTTGATCTGGCGGACGCGCGCGTCGGGGTCTTCGTCGGTGCCGGGCCGGCCACGGCTTCACCCGTGCCGGGCGCGGGCGCCGCGGGAGGGGCCGGGCCGCACAGCGGTACGCCCGGTGCGCCGGACGTACCGCAGTCACCGCAGTCACCGCAGTCACCGGATGGTTCCGTGCGGGCCGTGCGGCTCGCGGACGCGCTCGGGATTCCCCGTCCGGCGCTGTCCGTGGCGGCGGGGTGCGGCTCCTCGCTCGTCGCCGTCGATCTGGCCGTACGGAGCCTGCGCGACGGTTCGTGCGGCATCGCGCTGGCCGGTGGCGCGGCCGGCCTGCCCCCGGACGGCCCGGTGACGGGCGGTCACGGACGGGCGGCCGGCGGGGTGCTCGTGCTGCGCCGCATCTCCGACGCGCTCGCCGCGGGCGACCGTATCCACGCCGTGATCCACGGAAGTGCCGTCGACGGCCGCACCGCTCCCCTGCGGGGGCGGCCGGATCCGGCGCGCGCCGCATGGCGCACCGCCGGTGTCGCGCCCCCCGGGGTCGCCTGCCTCGACGTGCCCGACACCGGCCGGCCGGACGCGGCGGAGCGGGCGCCCGGCGTCATCGGGCTGCTGCGGGCCATCGTCGGCCTGTGCCTCGGCGGGCCCGTACCGGGCCGGAGCCCGGCGCTCTCCCCTCCCCCCGCCGGTGCCGGGGCGGCCGGCGCGTCCGCCGTGCCCGGGGGCCGCTGGCCGGGCGGGCGCCGGTACGTGGGCGTTCGCGGCCACGGCGGAACCCTCAGCCATGTCGCGCTGGAGGCGGCCGCGCCCCGGCGCCGGCTCGTCGTGCCCGTCGCCGCCACCGGCGACGCCGCGCTGCGGCGCTCCGTGCGGGAGCACCTCGCGCGGTGGGACGCCGGGGAAGCGCCGGACGCGGCGCTCGCCGTGCCCGGCACGGGAGCCCACCGGGTGGCCGCCGCCGGGGAGGGGCCGGGTGAGGTACGGGACGGACTGCTCGCGGGCCTGGAGGACCGGACGCCGCCCCCGGCCGGGGGGCGTCCCGCGCTGGCCTTCCTGTTCTCGGGCGGGGGGCCGCAGTGGATCGGCACGGGCCGCGCGCTGCTCGCCGAACCCGCCTTCCGCGCCACGCTGGCCGAGTGCGACCGTGCCGTACGGGCCGTCACGGGCTGGTCGGTGATCGAGGAGCTCCTCGCCGACGACGGGCAGAGCCTCGTGCGCACCGATGTCCTGCAGCCCGTCCTGTTCTCCGTGCAGACCGCCCTGGCCCGCACGCTGCGCGCCTGGGGCGTGGAGAGCGACATCGTGCTCGGGGCGAGCATCGGGGAGGCCGCGGCGGCGGTCGCCGCGGGGGCGCTGTCCCTGGAGGAGGGCGCGCGGCTCATCGCCACCTGGTCCGCCCTCGTCGCCGAACGGGCCTCGGGGCACGGCACGCTGACGGTGTGCGACCTGCCGCTGGCGGAGGCCGAACGGTTCAGCGCCCGCAGCGGCGGGCGGGTGTTCGTCGCCAGTCACCTGGCCCCCGGCCAGGTGTGTCTGTCCGGGACGGTGGACGACATGGCCGCGGCCGAACGGGAGCTGGCCGGCCGGGGCGTCGCCACGCTGCGCACTCCCGTCGACTACGCGGGCCACAGCACACTGCTGGCGGACATCGCCCCCGAGCTGGTCCGCCGTCTCGGCACACTGGACACACGGCGCACCCGCGTGCCGTACTGGTCGACGGTGACCCACGGGTTCGTCGACGGCACGGCGCTCGACGCGTCGTACTGGGTGCGCAACATGTGCGAGCCGACCCTCATGGAGGAAGCGGTGCACCGGCTCGCCGGGGAGCGGGCGGTACGGATCGTCGAGATCTCCCCGCACCCGGTCGCGCTGTTCTCCGTCCGGCAGACGCTCGCCGCGCGGGGCGACACCCGGTCCGCCGCGCTGGCGACGGGGCACCGGGACGTACCGGCGCGGCAGGGCCTTGAGGACCTCGTGGCGCGGCTGTGGTGCGACGGCATCGACGTGGACTGGTCCGCGGCAGGGGCGGCCGCGCCCGCCGCGCGCGGAACCGGTGCGGCGCTCCCGCGTCCGCGTGCCGCGGCCCCCGGGCCGGCGTGAACGCGCTGTCGGCGGCCCTGTCCGGCCGGGCCGCCGCTCCTCCGCGGTCACGGCCGGGACGCACGGCCGGCCCGGCCGGACTTCACCCGTCCGGGTGACATACGTACCGCTGGACCACCGCATCCGCCGCACTACCCTGTGATCACTACGAGGTAAGTACTTCAACAGGAGTGGTCTGGATGCGCAAGCTCGTCTACTACATCGGTGCCTCCATCGACGGCTACATCGCCGGTCCGCACGGAGAGTCCGATTTCTACCCCGTGGGCGACCAGGCGCAGGCGGCCGCCTACGCGGCCTGGGTCAACGCCTGCTACCCCGAGACCGTCCCCACCTGGCTACGGCCGCACGCCGGCCTCGTCGGCACCCCCGGCCGGCGGTTCGACACCGTGGTGATGGGGCACGGCACGTACCGGCCGGCGCTCGACGAGGGCAGCCCGAGCCCGTACGCGCACCTGCGGCAGTACGTGGTGTCCGGCACGATCAAGGACGCCGATCCCGCGGTGACCGTCGTCGGCGGCGACCCGTGCGCGTGGATGCGGGACCTCAAGCGCCAGGAGGGCAAGGACATCTGGCTCTGCGGCGGCGGCAGGCTGGCGGGCATGCTCCTGCCCGAGCTCGACGAGCTGATCCTCAAGACCTATCCGGTCATCGCGGGAACCGGGACGCCGATATTCCACGGCGACTTCAACCCGACCCGGCTGACCGTCACCGACCGCAAGTCGTTCCCCAACAACGTCACCATCACCTGGCTCACGGCACAGCGCTGACCGGGCAGGGCGGGGGGACGGGGGCGGGGCGGGGGCGGAAGAAGACGCGCAAACGCCCCGGTCCGGTCGGATCCCGACCGGACCGGGGCGGCCTCGTGGGGGGAACGAGGCGGGCAGGGCCCTTCAGCCGGTCTTGCGGCGGAAGAACCGCTTCTGGCCGGCCGGGCCGCTCATGTTCTTCACCTTCACACGGCCGTTCTCGTGGGCTTCCTGTGCCCTCGACGCCCGGCTGTTGCGTTCGAGCGCCTCCTTGAAACGGCGCTTGGCGTCCTCTGCGGCATTCCGCTCCGGCGTATCGGACATGCATGCCTCCTGAGCAATCGGCGACAGACCCGCGGTGGCACGAGACCCCGCGCACCAGGACGTCCACCCGGGTGCCGGTCCAGGCTCCGACCGGCCTACCGATCACACCGGCTTCCGCTTGAGGGGCGGTCGACTTCGGCTGCAGCCGCGCCCTTCATCCGCTTCCGGTGAGCTGGAGCGGATGGGGCGCGGGAACGGTGTAGGGGGGCAGGTCGGCCGCGAGCGCGCCGGTGCCGCCGAACACCTCGGGCCAGGCGATCTCCTCTCCCGCGACGTGGAGTTCGCCCAGTGCGGACAGCAGCGCCCTGGACTGTCCCACCGGGCCGCACTCCAGCGACCGGTGGTATCCGGCGGCTCTCAGCGCTGCCGCGAGGTCCGCCGGGGCGGCGGGGCCGAGTGTGTGGCGGAGCCAGTAGCCGGGCGAGCGCACGCCTGTGCCGGGCCGTGTGCCGGGGCCGACCCGTGCGCCGGTCGCCGGGCAGATCAGGGTGCGTGCCGGTGCCGCGAACGCGCAGTCCCGGGCCGCGTCCAGGAAGTCCCGCGGCGAGGCCCCGGCCCGGGCCGTCAGCCGGGCCCCGGCGACCACCAGCCGCGCCGCGTCGTCCAGGCCCAGCACCCCGGCCGCGTGAGCCGCCGTCAGCCCGCCCACCGCGTGCCCCGCCACGGCGCCGGGCCGCACTCCCCACGCCTCCCAGAAGCGGAACAGGGACCGTTCGCAGGCGAAGGAGAGCGCCGCGGCGAACTCCGGCTCCTCGGCCAGGCGGGCGTCCACCCCGCCCTCCGGGGCGAACACCACGGCCGCGAGCGGCAGCGGCAGATGCGCGTCCAGAGCGGTGCGGGCCTCGTCGAAAGCGGCCCGGAACGCCGGGTGGTCCCGGTACAGCTCCCGCACGGCGCCGCGCCAGCGCGCCCCCGCCCCGGCGAACAGCACGGCGAGCGCGGAGCCGTCCGGGGCCCCGCTGACCACGGCGGGGTGGGGGGCGTCGCGGGCGAGGGCCGACAGCGCGTCGACGGCCTCGCCGGCGCTGTCCGCCACCACTGTGGCGCGGTGCTCCAGGTGGGGCCGGTGGTGCGCGGCGGTGTAGGCGGCGTCGAGCAGGGCCGCCCCGTCCACGCCCGTCAAGTGCCCGGCGAGCCGGGCCGCGTTGCGCGCCCGTGCCCGCTCGGTGCGCCCGGACACCGTGACGAGGACCGGGACGCGGGGCACGGCGCGCCGGGGGCGGCCCGCCACCACCGTCCAGTCGATGTCGAACCCGTCGCACCACAGCCGGCCCGCCAGGTCCTCCAGCGCCGCGAGCGGGCACGGGGCCAGCCGCACCTGGCGGACGGCACGCGGGGCGCCGAGTCCGGCCGGGGCGTCCTGGCCGGCGGGCCAGAACGCGACCGGTCCGGGTCCGGTGCCGGCCGCGTGCGCGAGGGCGCCGGCGACCGCGTCCCGCGCCGGGCGGCGCCCGGTCGGCTCCGCCAGCAGCCGCGCCCCCTCGCTCAGCGGCAGCGCACCGGCCACCACCGCGGCCGCCACCTCGCCCACGCCGCGGCCGCGCGTCGCACGGGGCCGCAGCCCCCAGGACTCCAGGGTCCTGGCGAGCGCGACCCGCACCGCGAAGGGGGCCAGCAGCGGCGCCCCCGCCCGGCACAGCACGGGATGCCCGGCGCCGGCGGCGAGTTCGCGGGTGACCGACGAGCCGGTGACCCGGCGTACGACACGGTCGCATTCGTCCAGGGCGGCCCGGAATACCGGATCGGCCAGCAGGCCGCGGCCGCCCAGCGGGTCCGTGCCCGCCTCCCCCGCGTCGGGGAAGCGGAGCAGGAGGGCGGGCGGCACACGGCGTACGGCGCCCTCGCCGCGCGCGAGCCGTTCCCGCAGCAGCGCGGGCAGCCGGTCGGCGCGGGAGGCGGCGGCGAACAGGCGGTGCGGCCCCTCCCCCGCCGCCACCACCGCCGGCAGATCCTCGCCCTGCCGCTCGATCCGCCCGGCCACCGCCCTGACGGCGCGGGCCAGTTGCTCCTCGTCGGCGCCCGCGAGCGCGACCAGGCGGCGCCTGCGCACGGGTGACGGGGCGAGGACGAGCCGAGATCCGGCCAACCTGCGCGCGGATTCGACGCGGTGCGGTGCCGTCACGGCCCGCAGCAGCGCGGCGACGTCCCCCGCGCCCGCGCCGTCCGCCCGCGGCGCCCCGCGCTCCTCGCCCAGCACGGCGTGGACACGGCGCCCTTCGGCGAGCGCGTCGGCCAGCCGGCACAGCACGAGCACCCCGGCCCCCTCGCCCGGGACGGCGCAGCCGAGCAGGGCCAGGTCGCCGCGGCCGGCCCGCAGACTGCGCACGGCGAGCGGCGCCGCGCCGCTCCCCGAGCCGCCGGGCACCACGACCGCGGGGCCGCGCAGCCCCAGGAACCGGGCCAGTTCGCGGTGCGCGGCGGTGTCCGCCGGGAAGTGCCCGGCCTCAAGGAACACCCCGGTCCTGCGGACCGCCAGCTCGGCGGGAACGATCCGCGCGTCCTCGATCGCGGCCCAGGCGGCGGCGAACAACGGGCGTCCCCCGGCCCCTTCGGGCGGCGGCCCGCCAAGGCCGCCGCGCCCGGCGCCGACCACCGCGACCGGCGCCACCGGGGGGACCGCGTCCGGGGCGGCCGCCTCCGCGGCTCCCCCGTCGTCGCTCGGCGTGGCACAGCCCATCTGCTCCTCCTTGGCGCTGGTCCGGCAGGGGCCCGGTACGGGCGCGCGGCGAGCGGCCTCGCACCCCCGGGGCGGCCCACTGTCACGAGCCTCGCTGGAGAACCGATCGAGGACGCGTCCAGCCCGGTCGACGGCGTCCGCCGGGTGCGCCAGGGTGGGTGGCACTGCCCTGACCCCCTGCGGCTCCCGTCCGGGCGGCTCGGGCGTCCCGCCGCGAGCGCCGCTGAGCGTGTGTCCGAAAACCAACGCCCGCCGCACACCGCTCCCTTACCGTGTAAGGGTCCTCGTACACAGTAAGTTGCACGTACGCCGTAAGGCTGCGACTTCGCAAGGGAGAGCCCGTCTTGACACAGAACTCATCGCACGAAGAAGCCGAGGCGAGGACGGCGGCAGGCCCCCAGGCGCACCCGCACCGCTGGTGGATCCTCACCGCCCTCTGTCTCGCCCTGATGCTGGTCCTGCTCGACAACACCGTGCTGACGGTGGCGATCCCGTCCATCACGGAGTCGCTCGGCGCCAGCACGTCGTCGCTCCAGTGGATGATGAACGGCTACACCCTGGTGCTGGCCGGCCTCCTGATGTCCACCGGATCACTCTCCGACCGCTACGGCCGCAAGCGCGCCCTGCTGCTCGGCCTGGTGCTGTTCACCATCGGCTCCGCCGTGGCCGCCTTCTCGGACAGCCCGGCCCAGCTCATCGCCAGCCGCATCGGCATGGGCCTGGGCGCGGCCTTCCTGATGCCCAGCACCCTGGCCGTGCTGCTCCAGGTCTTCGACGAGAAGGAGCGCCCCAAGGCGATCGCGGTCTGGACCGGTGTCGCCTCCGGCAGCATCGCGCTCGGCCCGGTGGTCGGCGGCTTCCTGCTCGACCACTTCTGGTGGGGCTCGGTCCTGCTGATCAACGTCCCCATCGGCATCGTCGCCCTGGTGGCCATGGCCGCCCTGGTGCCCGAGTCCCGTGATCCCCAGGTCCGCAGGCCCGACATCCCCGGCGTCCTGCTGTCCGCTCTCATGGGCGTCGGCCTCGTGTACGCGGCCATCTCCGTGCCCGAGCACGGCTGGGACTCCCCGAGCGTGCTGGTCCCGGTCGCCGTCGGCGTGCTCTCGATGATCTCCTTCGTGGTCTGGGAACGCCGCGCCAAGGACCCCATGCTGGACATCACCCTGTTCCGCAACCCGCTGTTCAGCGGCGCCGTCGGAAGCGCCGCGCTGACGTCCATCGCCATGGCCGGCTCGCTGTTCCTGTTCACCCAGTACCTGCAGTTCGCCCTCGGCTACAGCCCCCTCCAGGCCGGTTTCGGCGTCATCCCGATGGCGCTGGCGCTGCTGGCGATGACCCCGTTCAGCCCCAAGATGAGCGCACGGGTCGGCGCGCCGGGCACCCTGGCGTGCGGTCTGGGCGTGATGGGCGTGGGCCTGGTGGTGCTGAGCTTCGTCGGCACCGACACCGGGTACGGGCTCACCCTCGTCGGCCTCGCGCTGATGGGCGGCGGCGTCGGTATCGCCCTGCCCGCGTCGTCGAACACCCTCATGAGCGCCATTCCGCCGGAGCGCGCGGGCATGGCGTCCGGACTCAACTCCACCATGCAGGAGTTCGGCAGCGCCCTCGGTGTGGCGGTCCTCGGCAGCCTGGCGGCCGCGCAGTTCGCCTCGCAGCTGCCCGCCACCCTGCCCGAGGGCTCCGAGCACTCGGTCGGCCAGGCGCTGGGGGCCGCGGCACAGGACTCCGACGCCGCCCGCGTCATCGCCGAGGTGAAGGAGGCGTTCGTCTCCGGCGTCTCGCTCAGCCTGCGCTTCGCCGCCGCCACGGCCGTACTCGCCGGCATCGTCGCCTGGGTGGTCCTGCGCAGGGGCGGCACGCGGGCACCCGCCGGGCAGGAGGCCGTCGGTCCGGAGAAAGCGCAGGACACCGCGGGCGTATCGTGACGGCCATGACGCACACCAGCGGAAAGCCGCGCCTGGACAGCATCTGGCTGTCCGGGCCGGTCCGCCGTCGGCAGCCGACCAGCAACCAACCGGCCCTGAGCCGCGACCAGATCGTGTCCGCGGCCATGCAGATCCTCGACTCCGAGGGTCTCGGCGCGCTGTCGATGCGCCGCCTGGCCACCGACCTCGGGGTCGCGGCCATGTCGCTCTACTGGCACGTGCCGACCAAGGACGCCCTGCTCGAATTCGCCCTCGACGAGGCGTTCGGACAGATCGACCTCACACCCGCGCCCGACGGCGACTGGGGCCGTCAGGTCGAGCACATCGTCCACGACCTGCGCCGCGTCATGCGCGAGCACATCTGGGCGAGCCAGCTCGCCGGCGCCTACGCCATGGTGGGACCCAACGCCCTCGCCATGTACGAGGCCCTCATCGCCCTGGTCGAGCAGGGCGGTTTCAAGCCGCCGCAGGCCTACCGCGCGGTGGGCACACTGGTGAACTACGCCCTCGGTTTCGCCGCCGACGAGGTGAAGTGGCTGACGCGGATGCACGAGGAGGAGCTGGCGCCCGACGACGTCAAGTCGCTGTGGCTGCCGCCGATGCTGGAGGCCCTCGGCGACAAGTATCCGCGCATGCGGGCGAATCTCGAAGCCGGCGAGTCCCGGGACTGGGACGACCATTTCTCCTTCGGCCTCAGCTGCCTGGTGAGCGGCATGCGCGCGAAGACCGGCGGCCAGCGGTGAACACCTGACCCGGACACGGCGAAAACAACTACAGAGAAGCTGGAGAATGGTTGGAGCACACGGCGGGTCGCCGTGCTCCAACCATTTCTGCACTATTCCTCAAGCAGCCCGAAAATCCCTGCTCAGCCCCTGCGCAGACCCGAAAAAACCCAGGTCACACCGTGGGAGCCGGAGATCTTCGACGTTGACGGTGCCGCTGGGCGTCTGTCACACTTTTCGAACGGGCGTGGTGTGCCAGGATTCAGGCAACCCCCGTTAATTCAAGGTCACTTCCGCGGGTGAGCAGCCGCATCCCCCAGGATCTTGAATTCTCTTTCCTTCACCGGACACAGAGAGAGCCGGACAAAAGAGAGTTGGCCCCGGAGCCGCGTCGCGCCCTGCGATGCGGCTCTGTCGCATTCACGGAGAAAGTGACGGAGTCGAGTCGGATGACGGATGTGAACAGGCCCGGTAACGAAGACCGCTTGCGCCGCGCGATGGCAGCCGTGCTGCAACTCCAGCGGCGCAACGCGGAACTTGAGGGGCAGCAGACCGAGCCGATCGCGATCGTGTCGATGGCCTGTCGCTTCCCCGGCAGTGTCTCCAGCCCCGAGGAGTACTGGCGGCTCCTGCACGAGGGCAGGGACGCCATCGGCGAGTTCCCCGCCCGCTGGGACGACCTGGACCTCTACGACCCGGCCCCGCAGACCCCCGGCAAGAGCTACGCGCACGAAGGCGGGTTCGTCGACGGGATCGAGGCCTTCGACTCCGAGTTCTTCGGGATTCCGCCGCGCGAGGCGCAGTCGATGGACCCGCAGCAGCGTCTGGTCCTGGAGACCTCGTGGGAGGCGCTGGAGCGGGCCGGGATCCTTCCCGAGGTGCTGGCCGAGAGCCGGACGGGTGTCTACCTCGGCGCCATGCGCTCCGACTACGCGGACGACCAGACGGGCTTCACCTACCTGGACGGCTACCAGGGCACCGGTGTCTCCAGCAGTGTCATCTCCGGCCGCGTCTCCTATGTGCTGGGCCTGCAGGGCCCCGCCGTCACCATCGACACCGCCTGCTCCTCCTCTCTCGTCGCCCTGCATTCCGCCGTGGCCGCGCTGCGCGCCGGGGAGTGCGAGATGGCCCTGGCGGGCGGCGTCACCGTCATGTCCACGCCCGTGCTGTTCGTGGAGTCCAGCCAGTTCAAGGGCATGGCGGCGGACGGGCGTTGCAAGAGTTTCTCCGACGACGCGGACGGCGCGGGCTGGTCCGAGGGTGTGGGCATCCTCGTCCTGAAGCGTCTGTCGGCGGCCCAGCGCGACGGGGACAAGGTCCTCGCCGTCATCAAGGGCTCCGCCGTCAACCAGGACGGCCGCAGCCAGGGCCTCACCGTCCCCAACGGGCCCTCCCAGCAGCGCGTCATCCGTGACGCGCTGGCCGCCGCGCGTCTCACGCCCGCCGACATCGACGCCATCGAGGCGCACGGCACCGGCACGACGCTGGGCGACCCGATCGAGGCGGGCGCGCTGGCGGAGGTCTTCGGCCCCGGCCGCGAAAGCGCACGGCCGTTGTATCTGGGCTCCTCGAAGTCGAACATCGGGCACGCGCAGGCCGCGGCCGGTGTCGCCGGCGTCATCAAGATGGTCCTCGCACTCCAGCACGAGACCCTCCCCAAGACGCTGCACGCCGACAGCCCGAGCAGTCATATCGCCTGGGACGACAGCGGCCTTGAGCTTCTCCAGGACGCCCGCCCGTGGCGGCGCGGGGAGCGGGTGCGCCGCGCGGGCATCTCCTCCTTCGGTATCAGCGGCACCAACGCCCACCTCATCGTGGAGGAGGCCGCCGAGCCTGTCGCCGAGACCGCTGCCGAGACCGCGCCGGAACCGGCCGGCGGGCAGCGCCTGCGCCTCCCGGTCGTCCTGTCCGGCCGTTCAGAGAGTGCGTTGCGGGAGCAGGCCGGGCGGTGGGCGGACTGGCTGCAGGCCCAGGACAACCCCGATCTGGCAGCCGTCGCGGCCACCTCCGCACTGCACCGCACCCACTTCGACGTCCGCGCCGGAGTGCTCGCCGAATCGGTGGAGGAGACCGTCGAAGCGCTGCGCGCGCTGGCGGAGGGGGGTACGCATCCCGCTCTGGTCGAAGGCACGGTCCGGCCGCAGGGCAAAACCGTCTTCGTCTACCCCGGCCAGGGCAGCCAGTGGCACGGCATGGGCACCGCCCTCTACACCACCCACCCCGCCTTCGCCGAAGCCATCGACGCCTGCGACGCAGCCCTCCACCCCTTCACCGGCTGGTCGGTACGGCAGGTCCTGACCGAACCCGGGCATCCCGACAACCCGCCCCTGGACCGCGTCGACGTCGTCCAGCCCGCCCTGTTCGCCATGAGTATCGCCCTCACCGCCACCTGGCAGGCCCTCGGCATCCACCCCACCGCCGTCATCGGCCACTCCCAGGGCGAAGTCGCCGCCGCCGTCACCAGCAAAGCCCTCACCCTCAC